>NZ_JBXAQB010000016.1:0-184211 GCF_058806835.1 Roseococcus sp. GW821-FHT12F05 | reverse complement strand
CGCTGCTTGCCCGGCCGGCTCTTTGCGGAGGTTTTGGTGGTTATGGGGGTTTTGGGGAACGTGCGGAAATTCGGAAACGAGGGTCAGCCTGAGGCCAGACACCTCGTTCCTCGCGGCGGGTGAGCACGAGCCAAGGCGTCTATGATCCCTATGATCCCCTATGCTTTTCCGGCCAGGGCGGCCGACGCGTGCATCTGTGTGAGCGTGCGATCCTAAACCGCCGACCTCTTTGCCCGCTCGGATGCAAGGTCTGTGACCTCTGCTGTTTGCCCCATGCACCATCGCGCCCAGGCCGCCATCATGGGCCGGCGCTCCTCAATCAGCGGGTCGCGCGCATAGGCGGCCCGCACCTTGTCCTTGTCGCTGTGCGCCAGGGCCTTCTCGCTCAGGTGATCTGCCCAGCCATGAGCCAAGGCCCAAGACTTAAAGGTTGCACGAAAGCCGTGGGGAACGATCGCCCGCCCCTCGACGTCGCGCCAGCGGGGAGGCTCGCCATCGGGGAGGCCATCGAAGCTCATGCCGCGTACCAGCATGGAAATGGTCATGTCGGATAAGGGCCGGCCCTTCCGCTGCCCGGGGAAGACAAGGCTGTCCCGCCCATCGGCCAACGGCTTCATCTTCTCGATCACTGCCTGGGCCTCAGCCGAGAGGGGCACATGGTGCGTTTTGCCGCCCTTCATCCGAGCCGCCTGCACTGTCCAAATCGCGGTGCTGTCGTTCAGTTCCTTCCATGGCATCTTCCGCACCTCACCGCTTCGGACGCCGGTAAGGATCGCAAGGCGAAGTGCGAGGGCAGCCAACCCCACGTGCCCCTCCAGCTCCGCCAGGAAGGCCGGCATCTGCTGCCAGGGGAGTGAGGGGAAGTTCTCGCCTTTGTCCTTCTCCCGACGAGCCGCAGCCTTCAGCTTCGTCGGTGTGCCGAGGACCTCGGAGAGGTGCCCGCGCCACGCCGCCGGGTTCAGGCCCCGCGGGCGGAGCCCCTTAGCGGCGGAATAGTCGATCACCGCTTCAATCCGCCCACGGACACGAGAGGCCGTCTCCGGGATCTTCGTCCATATCGGCTGAAGCGCGCGGAGCACGTGGCCGGTCTCGACTTCGGCAACGGGAACCGAGCCAAACACCGGGAACACATGGGCTTTCAACGTGGCAAGCCATTGGTCGCCGTGCTTCGGGTTCTTCCACTGCGATGATTTGGAGGTGTGCAGATCCTCGGCCGCATCCTGGAAGGATTTCGCCGCCGCAGCTTCCTTGCTGGCGGCCGCCTCAGCTTCCGCTCTGGCCAACAAGGGATCGGTGCCGGCCCTCAGCAACGGGCGCTGGGCCTCTGCCTTTATCCGGGCCTCCGCCAGCGTCACATCGGCAACCGCGCCCAGGCCCATCTCCCGGGCCTTGCCGGCCAGCATGTAGCGCAGGGTCCATTTTCCCATGCCCGGACCCGTCACCCGAAGGTAAAGCCCGCCGCCGTCGGCCGTAGCCCCGGGCTTGCCCCTCGCCACCAGCGCTTTGACGCCTGCCACCGTGAGCTTGCCAGCCATCCCAATCCGTCCCGGTCCACAAGGTGGTCCACAATTATCTTGTGGACTGATGGGGCGCAACGGGAATTAGCCCGGGACGGTTATCGGCAGGAATCTCGAAGGTTGAGGCCACGTAGCGATCAGCCTGGAACAATGCAGGACGAATGCATGGCAGACACCTCATCCGCCAGTTCGCAGGTTTCGCTCCGCTTCGCCGCTTTTTCGCTCCGGTTCGCGCAGCCCTTCGTTCCCAAGCGAAGGCGGGCGAAACCCAGGCGATGGAATTCACCTCCGCTCACTGGCTCCACACGGCGATTTTCGTTCATGGCGACGGCCTTCGGCCGCGCCAGCCGGTAGTGTTTTTGGTATGAGCGGCCGTCACTCGCCTCGATGCGGCAAGCGTAGGAAAGGTTTTCCGCAGGCAATGCTACTAAGAACCGTTTGAGAATCCCAGCGGGTCGGTTCGCGGCTCTTTTCCGCCCCCGGAGCGTCCCCGGACTTGCCGATGCAACCGGCATCGGCGCCTTCCCGGACGGAAAATGCCTCGCGAACCCTCCGCCGCCGGAATTCTCAAATGGTTTCTAAGTTCCTATTTTGTTCTTTACTAGTTTCCCATAATGATGCGGGATGTCTCTTCGGACACGGAGACCTCTCTTGGGTGGGCTTTCATCTGCTGCAATTCCAGACCGAATGGGAAATGCGCAAGGCCTCTCGACCCTCGCCAGAAGACCTCTACTGGGTAACGCCCCAAGCCCAAGCGGCGCACCGATGCCTTCGATCGTCGGGAGCGAAGCAGCCTCGTGCATGTGCGGAGCTACGTCAGAACAGTAGACGGCAAATCCGTGACCGTCTCAGCCCATACGCGTAGTGATCCCCCGGGGAGGGGAGCGGGACGCCGGTAGCTCTATCGCCATCGCTTACCGAAGAAGTGCTGCCTGCGACGCACAGCTTGTGCGTGATCAGCTGGCTGCGATGGCTTGAGGCAGTCAGGATCAAGGCGGTCGTGCTGGGCCAGCGCCATGGAACGTTACGCGCAATGTGGTCGCGGTGCTTACATCCCGCCGCTTGTAATCGGGAGATAACTCAGATGCCCAGCATCCCAAGTGACGACCTCACCGACGTCATCGCCTCCAGGATCATGGAGGTTGATGGCAAGCCACAATTCCATATCAGGATTGGCCGTCCGAAGCTTGCGCCGGAGGGCAGGTCCTGGTTTTGCGCTTACGAGATTACAGGCCCTCTGACGAGCCGAAAGGGGCGATTTGGCGGTGAGGATCCCATGCAGGCGCTGGTGAATGCGCTTTACTGCATTTCGGTTGACGTAGAGATTTGCGCTGAGAACGCGCAGCGAAGGTTGTCCTGGTTGGGCGACACGGAGGATTTTGGGTTCCCCTCACCGCCGATACGCTCCGCGCGTGAGGTCAACGGGCCGAAGTGATCCATCGCCATCTGTCGGGCCGCCCCTACACAAGGAACTGCTCGATAGGAGCGCAGAGACCATTGATAATCAGTCTCGCCCTGTCCGCCAGTTCATCAAGAATCGCCGCCCGGTTTTACGGGCGCCACGAACTCGCCCGGTCCGGCTTCTGACCGAGCCGGGCCTTTGCGGACGGAGCTACTCCCAGCAACCAATGAACATGGAGGTCGCGGTATAGATGACTTCGCCGGCCTCGGCCCTGATCGAGCAAGCAAAGAGTGCCCGATCCGAGATATAGCCGCGACGGCGAGCCAGCGTGTGAGCCATGTCGATCGCGTGGTCCCGAGCCTTCTCGCGGTCGGCGAACTCTGTGCCTTTCTCGTCACGGAGATGGGTCTCCCGTGCAATCATGTCGAAGAATTACCGCAACATGAAATATAGTTCTCGTGCTGCTATCCCAATTATAGATAGGAATTAGCCGACACTATTCTGACCTTCATCTTAGAGTACTTTTGGAAAATCTAGGATAATTGTTTCTGCGCAGTAGGATGTCGGGCCATGGCGATGAGGATCATGGCCTCGGAGACGTCGAGGCGCTGCTCATAGTCGCGCACGAGGCGGCGCCAGCGTGTCATCCAGCCGAAGGCGCGGTCCACGACCCAGCGCCGCGGCAGGACCTTGAAGCCAGGTTCGCTATCGCAGCGGCGGACGATCTCGACGGCGAAGTCGAGGAAGCCCGCTTTGTCCATGAGCTTCAGCCGGTCATAGGCGCCGTCGGCGAACATGTGCTTCACCCAGGGCCAGCGCTTGCGGATGCCGTTTAGGATCGTCTGGGCTCCGGCACTGTCAGAGATGTCGGCCGGCGTCAGGTTGACCATCAACAGCCGCCCGTCAGTATCGACCGCGATGTGCGCTTGCGGCCCAGAACCTTCTTGCCGGCGTCATAGCCTCGCCGGGCTCCGGCAGCCGGAGCCTTGACCGACTGGCTGTCGATGACCCCCGGCGGACGCGACGCGGGCAACTGGTTGCAGCAACCCGCAACCAAATCTGGTTGCACCATGGTTGCGAGAAAATCGAAGGATAGGCGCCGCCAATTATCCTTGCCGGGCGCCTCTCAGGGGTGCCCGTGTTGACAAAAGGAACGCATTTTCAGGTGTTTAGAAGAAATGGCGGAGGGGATGGGATTCGAACCCACGATAGGACTTGACATCCTATAACGGTTTAGCAAACCGCCGCCTTCGGCCACTCGGCCACCCCTCCGCAGGGCTTTGAAGTTCACACGACGTATGCGAAGCGGTTGATACAGGCGGTGATTGCCCCCGTCAAACGAGGCCTTCCGAGTCTCAGCTCAGCGCCACCTCGAAGCCCCTCGCCGTGCCCGGCCGCGCCATCATCCGCGCGTACCAGGCGCCGACATTCGGCAGATCGTCGAAGGGCACCAGGTGCCGCTCGTGCCGCCAGGCCCAGCCGAGGATGGCGAAGTCGGCGATGCTGGGCTCGCCCTCGGTCGCCACGAAGTCCCGCCCCGCCAGCCGCCGGTCCAGCACGCCGTAGAGCCGCTTCGTCTCCTTGTGGTAGCGGTTGAAGCCGTAGTCGCGCGCCGGCCCCTCCGGCTGCATCAGGAAGTGGTGCACCTGGCCGGGCATGGGGCCGAAGCCGCCCATCTGCCACATCAGCCACTCCATCACGGGGACGCGGGCGCGCAGGTCCTTCGGCATGAACTTCCCGGTCTTCTCGGCGAGGTAGTAGAGGATGGCGCCGCTCTCGAAGACGGTGATCATCTTTCCGTCCGGCCCGTCCGGATCCTTGATCGCGGGGATGCGGTTGTTGGGCGAGAACTCGAGGAAGCTCGGCGCGAACTGCTCGTCCTTGCCGATGTTCACGGTCTTCACCGTGTAGGGCAGCCCCATCTCCTCGAGCGCCACGCTGATCTTGCGACCATTGGGCGTGTTCCAGGTGTGCAACTCGATCGTCATGGACGTGCCTTTCCGCGGACAGGTGTTTCCACCACCTTATGGCTGGAACGCGCCACCCGGAAAGCCGGGCCCCGAAAGGATCACACGCCGATGCAGACACCCATCCGCCCCTCCGACGACGCGGTCGCGCGCATGCGCTACGACGCGGCCAGCCGCTCGGTGGTCGCGGCCTATCTGCTGTGGTTCTTCCTGGGCTACGGCGGCGCGCACCGGATGTACCTGGGCCGCTGGATCTCGGGGCTGCTCATGCTGGCGATCTTCGGCGTGTCGATGCTGCTGACGATCATCTTCATCGGCTACATCGGCCTCGGCGTCATCGGCATCTGGTGGCTCATCGATGCGCTGCTCATCCCTGGCATGGCCCAGCGCTACAACGACCGGCTGATCGACCGCATCGCGCGCTGACCTGTCCCGCGCTGAACTGTCATGGACCGGCGATGATTCCGTCGCGGCTTCCGGGGTGAAATCGGCCCATCCAACCTGCCGGAGGGCCAGAACATGTCTGACGTGAAGATCGAGATCGAAGGCGACAGCGACGCCGCCGTGGCGCTGGCGCTGCTGCGCATGATCGCCGTGGCCGAGGGCAAGGAGGAAGAGGGCGACCGCGGCTGGTACCTCGAGACCTACGCTGCCTGCCTCGCCGTCGTGCGCGACGCCGACGTGATGGACCTCGACGACGAGGATGAGGACGAAGAGGAAGAAGAAGAAGAAGAGGACGGCGAAGAGGGCGAGGAAGAAGAGGACGCCGAGCCCGAGGCTGCCGCGGAAGCGCCGGTCGAGGCCGAGCCCGCCAAGGCCTGAGCGCTCGTCCGCGCGTAAGGGGAGGGGCGGCCGCGAGGCCGACCCCTTTCTCGTATCAGCCCAGCTTCTTCTTCAGCACCTCGTTGACCAGGGCCGGGTTCCCTTTCCCAGCCATCGCCTTCATGGTCTGCCCCACGAAGAAGCCGAAGAGCCCCACCTTGCCGCCCTGATACTGCACGATCTTGTCGGCATTGGCCGCCAGCACCGCATCCACGGCGGCCTCGATCGCGCCGGTATCCGTCACCTGACGCAGCCCGCGCTTCTCCACGATCGAGGCCGGCGGCTCGTCCGCCTCCAGCATCGCCTCGAAGACCTCCTTGGCCAGTTTTCCCGAGAGCGTGCCATCCGCAATCAGGTCCAGCAGCGCGCCGAGGTTTTCGGCGCTCACCGGGCTGTCCGCAACCTCGCGCTTCAGGCGGTTGAGCGCCGCGAAGTAGTCGCCCGTCACCCAATTGGCGGCGACCTTCGCGTCGCGTCCCTTGGCCACGATCTCGAAGAAGGCCGCGGTCTCCTTCTCGATGGTCAGCACATGCGCGTCATAGGGCGAGAGGCCCAGCGCCACATAGCGGGCGCGCCGCGCGTCCGGCAGCTCCGGCAGACTGGCCTTGAGCTGGTCCACCCAGCTCTGTTCCAGCACCAGCGGAGGCAGGTCCGGGTCCGGGAAGTAGCGGTAGTCGTGCGCGTCCTCCTTCGATCGCATGGAGCGCGTGGTGCCGCGCGCCGTGTCGAAGAGCCGCGTCTCCTGCTCCACCGTGCCGCCGGATTCCCACACCTCGATCTGCCGCCGCGCCTCGGCCTCCACGGCCTGCATGACGAAGCGGACCGAGTTCACGTTCTTGATCTCGCAGCGGGTCCGGAACTCTTCGCCCGCCTTGCGGACCGAGACGTTCACGTCGGCGCGCATGGAGCCTTCGTCCATGTTGCCGTCGCAGGTGCCGAGGTAGCGCACGATCTGGCGCAGCTTGGCGAGATAGGCGCCGGCCTCATCAGGGGAGCGCATGTCGGGCTCGCTCACGATCTCCATGAGGGCGACGCCGGAGCGGTTGAGGTCGATGAAGGACTTGCTCGGGTGCTGGTCGTGCAGCGACTTGCCCGCGTCCTGCTCCAGGTGCAGGCGCGTGATGCCGATGTTCTTCGTCGCGCCGTCGGCCAGCGTGATCTCGATCACGCCCTCGCCGATGATCGGATCCTTGTACTGGCTGATCTGATAGCCCTGCGGCAGGTCGGCATAGAAGTAGTTCTTCCGATCGAAACGGGACCAGAGGTTCACCTTCGCGTTCAGCCCGAGGCCCGTGCGCACGGCCTGGGCCACGCACTCGCCGTTGATGACGGGCAGCATGCCGGGAAAGCCCGCATCCACGAAGCTGACCTGGCTGTTCGGCTCGGCGCCGAAGGCCGTGGCTGCGCCGGAAAAAAGCTTGGATTCCGACAGCACCTGCGCATGGACCTCGAGGCCCACGACGACTTCCCAAGGGCCGGTTTCCCCATCCAGCGTGTAGCTCATGCCATCACCTGCGGTTTGGCTGTGAAGTTGGCCGCGCGCTCCAGCGCGGCGCCGACGGCGAAGACCGTCTCCTCGTCGAAGGCCTTGCCGATGACCTGCAGCCCCAGCGGCAGCCCCTGCCCGTCCAGCCCGGCCGGCACCGCGATGCCCGGCAGCCCCGCGAGGTTCGCGGTCACGGTGAAGATGTCGTTGAGGTACATGTTGACCGGGTCGTCCTGCCGCTCGTCCATCGGGAATGCGGCAGTCGGCGTCGCCGGCGTCACGATCGCGTCGACCTTCTCCCAGGCCTCGGTGAAGTCGCGGGCAATGAGCGCACGGACCTTCTGGGCCTTGAGGTAGTAGGCGTCGTAGTAGCCCGCGCTCAGCACATAGGTGCCGATCATGATGCGCCGCCGCACCTCGGCGCCGAAGCCGGCCGCGCGGGTGCGCTCGTAGAGGTCGCGCAGGTCGGAATCCCGTTCCGCGCTGCGCAGGCCGAAGCGCACGCCGTCATAGCGCGCGAGGTTCGAGGAGGCCTCCGCCGGAGCCACCACATAATAGGTGGGCAGCGCGTATTTCGCGTGCGGCAGGCTGATCGGCACGATCTCCGCGCCCGCGTCGCGCAGCCAGGCGAGGCCCTGCTGCCACAGCGCCTCGATCTCCGGCGCCAGCCCCGGCAGGGTGTATTCTGCCGGCACGCCGATCCGCAGCCCCTTCACAGAGCGCGTGCAGGCCGCGGCGAAGTCGGGCACGGGCAGGTCGGCGCTGGTGCTGTCCTTCGGATCGAAGCCGGCCATGCTGCGCAAGAGGATCGCGCAGTCCTCGACATTGCGCGCCACCGGGCCCGCCTGGTCCAGCGAGCTCGCGAAGGCCACGATGCCCCAGCGCGAGCAGCGCCCATAGGTCGGCTTGATGCCCACGATGCCGCAGAAGGCCGCGGGCTGGCGGATGGAGCCGCCCGTGTCCGTCGCCGTCGCCCCCATGGCCAGCCGCGCCGCCACCGCCGCCGCCGAGCCGCCCGAGGAGCCTCCCGGCACCAGCCGCTTCGCCGGATCGTTGGCGCGCGACCAGGGGTTCTCCACCGGCCCGAAGGCGCTGGTGGTGTTGGACGAGCCCATGGCGAACTCGTCCAGGTTCAGCTTGCCCAGGAAGACCGCGCCATCGCGCTTGAGGTTGCCGCTGACGGTGCTCTCATAGGGCGGCACGAAGCCGTCCAGGATACGGCTGGCGGCCGTTGTCCGGGTTCCCTCCGTGCAGAAGAGGTCCTTGATGCCGAGAGGGATGCCCTCCAGCGCGCCGGCCTCGCCCTTGGCCCGGCGGGCGTCGGAGGCGCGCGCGGCCTCCATCGCCTTCTCGGCGGTCACGGTGATGTAGGCGTTGAGCCGCGGGTTGTGCGCCTCGATCGCCTTCACATAGGCCCCGGTGAGCTCGACGGAGCTGATCTCGCGGCGCTCCAGCGCGCGCAGCCCCTCGGCGATCGTGTAATCGGTCGGGCGCATCACTCCACCACCTTCGGCACGCCGAAATATTCGCCCTCGCGGTCGGGGGCGTTGCGCAGCACGGCCTCGGCCTGGCCGCCGTCGGTCACGGCGTCCTTCCGCCAGCGAAGATTCGAGGCGACAGGCGAGCCGCCGGCCATGGGCTCGACGCCATCGGTATTCACCGCCTGCAATTGCTCGATCCAGCCCAGGATGCCGTTGATCTCGGCCTGGAGCTTTTCAACTTCGGTCTCGTCCAGGCGCAGGCGGGCCAGATTGGCGACGCGGCGCACTGCCGCGGCATCGAGCGACATACCATCCACTTCCGTTCTTGAAGGGGGCGGACCATAAGGCCGGCCATGCCTCTCTTCAACATGGCCGATCTCCGCACCGCCCTGCCCCGCCATGCACGGGTGCTGGGGCTGGACCCGGGGGCGAAGGTGATCGGGGTGGCGCTGAGCGACGTCACGCTGATGCTGGCGAGCCCCTATGGCAGCCTGAAGCGGGGCAAGCTGAAGGTGAACGCGGCCGAGATCGCGGCGATCTGTGCGAAGGAGGGGGCTGGCGGCTTGGTGGTGGGCCTGCCGCTCTCCATGGACGGGACACGCGGACCGGCGGCACAGGCGGCGACGGACTGGGCCCTGGCGCTCTCCGAGGCCACCGGCCTGCCCGTCGCCATGTGGGACGAGCGGCTCTCCAGCGCCGCCGTGAACCGGGCGATGATCGAGGAAGCTGACCTCACCCGGAAGCGCCGGGCGGCTCACGTGGACGCGGCGGCGGCGGCCTACACCCTCCAGGCGGCCCTGGACGCGACTCGCCCCCGCTTGGAGGATGCCCCCCTGCCGCGCTATTGACCCGCGGCGGCAATGAAAGGCACCGGCAAGATGGCAAGGCGGGAATGAGCGGATTCTCCTACCCCATCCTCCCCACTGGCCATCTCCTCGCCATCGAGGGGCTGGAGCTCCCCCATATTTCCGCGCTTCTCGACCTCGCCGAGAGCTACGCGCTGCTCAACCGCCAGGGAAAGACCCAGCGCGACCTGCTGCGCGGCCGCACCCTCATCAACCTGTTCTTCGAGGACAGCACCCGCACCCGCACCAGCTTCGAGTTGGCCGGCAAGCGCCTCGGCGCAGACATCGTCAACATGTCCGTCTCCACCAGTAGCGTGAACAAGGGTGAGACGCTCCTGGACACCGCCTCCACGCTCAACGCCATGCACACCGACCTGCTGGTGATCCGCCACGCACAGTCCGGCGCCCCGGCGCTGCTGTCGCAGAAGGTCGACGCCGCCGTCATCAACGCCGGCGACGGCACGCACGAGCACCCCACCCAGGCCCTGCTCGACGCGCTCACCATCCGCCGCCGCAAGGGAAGGCTGGAGAACCTGATCGTCGCCATCTGCGGCGACGTGCTGCACTCCCGCGTCGCCCGCAGCAACATCCACCTGCTCTCGGCCATGGGCGCGCGCGTCCGCGTGGTCGGCCCGCCGACACTCATCCCCGCCGAATGCGCCCGCCTCGGCGTCGAGGTCTTCCACGACATGCGCGCCGGCCTCGACGGCGCCGACGTCGTCATGATGCTACGCCTGCAGAAGGAACGCATGAGCGGCGGCCTCGTCCCCTCGCCGCGCGAGTTCTTCCGCTTCTACGGCCTCGACGCGGCCAAGCTGGCCCATGCCAAGCCCGATTCCATCGTGATGCACCCCGGCCCGATGAACCGCGGCGTCGAGATCGACAGCGCCATCGCCGACGACCCCGAGCGCAGCGTCATCGGCGAGCAGGTGGAGATGGGCGTCGCCGTCCGCATGGCCGTGCTCGATATCCTCTCGCGCGACCTGCGGCGCAACGCGTGATGCCGCGCCTCGCGAAGCCCGAGGAGGCCTCGGTGCTGCGCACCCTCGTGCGCGACGCCTATGCCCATTACGTGCCGCGCCTCGGCCGCGAGCCGGCCCCCATGACAGACGACTACGCGGCGCGCATCGCCGCCGGCCAGGCCTGGATCGAGGAGCTGGACGGGGTGGCGATCGGCGCCCTGGTCCTGGAGGACACCGAGGACGGCCTGCTGCTCGACAACATTGCCGTGGCCGCCACGGTGCGCGGCAGGGGCTTCGGCAAGAAGCTGATGGACTTCGCCGAGACCGAGACGCGGCGCCGCGGCTATGACCGCATCCGGCTCTACACGAACGAGAAGATGGTCGAGAATATCGCGATGTACACGCGGCTGGGCTATGTCGAGACCCGCCGCGCCGAGCAGGCCGGCCACCGCCGCGTCTTCATGGAGAAGCGCCTCGCATGAAGCCACTGCTCATCACCAATGCCCGCCTGCTCGACCCCGCCTCCGGGCTGGATGCCATCGGTTCGGTGCTGATCCAGGACGGCCGCATCGCCAGCCTGAAGGGCACGCCCGCGGAGGGCGCGGATACGCTGGACGCCGCCGGCGCCTGCCTCTGCCCCGGCCTCGTGGACATGCGGGCCAGCATCGGCGAGCCCGGCGGCGAGCACCGCGAGACCATCGCCTCGGCCGCCCAGGCCGCGGCGGCCGGCGGCATCACCACCCTCGCCCTGCTGCCCGACACCCAGCCGGCGCTGGACGACCCCGCACTGGTCGAGTTCGTCATCCGCCGCGGCGAGGCCACCGGCAGCCTCACCCTCCTGCCCTATGCCGCCGCGACCAAGCATTGCGAGGGCAAGGACCTCTCGGAATTCGGCCTGCTGCGCGAGGCCGGCGCCATCGGCTTCAGCGACGGCAGCCGCGCCATCGGTAATGCCCGCACCATGCGGCTCGCGCTCTCCTATGCGCGCACCTTCGGCGCGATGATCGTGCAGCATCCGGAAGATCCGAGCCTCGCCGGCGCCGGCTCCGCCACCGAGGGCGAGCTGGCCACGCGACTTGGCCTGCCCGGCATCCCGGCCGCGGCCGAGGCGATCCTGGTCGCGCGCGACATCGCGCTGGCCCGGCTCACCTCCGGCCACGTGCATTTCGGCCATGTCAGCACGGCCGCCGCGCTCGAATTGATCCGCGCCGCCAAGGCCGAAGGCCTGAGCGTCACCTGCGACACGGCGCCGCCCTATTTCGACCTGAACGAGACGGCGATCGGCGACTACCGCACCTATGCCAAGCTCACGCCCCCGCTGCGGCGCGAGGAGGATCGGCTGGCCGTGGTCGCGGCGCTCGCCGACGGCACGATCGACGCCATCGCCTCCGACCACCAGCCGCGCGACGCCGACGACAAGCGGCTGCCTTTCGCCCAGGCCGAGGCCGGCGGAGTCGGCCTCGCGACCCTGCTCGGCATCACGCTCGCGCGGGTGCATGGCGAGGACCTGAAGCTGCTCGACGCGCTGGCCCTGCTGACCAGCCGTCCCGCGCGGCTGCTCGGCCTCGAATCCGGCCGGCTGGCCGAGGGCGCCTCCGCCGACCTCTGCCTCTTCTGGCTCGACCGCGGCTGGCAGGTGAAGGCGGGCACCCTCCCCGGCAAGGCCCAGAACTCGCCCTTCGACGGGCGCGCCCTGGAGGGCAAGGTCATGGCCACCTTCAAGGCCGGCCGCCGGGTCTTCGGCGCCTGATGCTCCCCGCCATCGCGATCCTCCTGGCGGCGCTGCTGGGCTCCATTCCCTTCGGGCTGCTGCTGACGCAGGCGGCCGGGCTCGGGGACGTCCGCAGCATCGGCTCGGGCAATATCGGCGCGACCAACGTCCTGCGGACCGGTAACAAGAAGCTGGCCGCCGCGACGCTGATCCTGGACATGCTCAAGGGCGCCGTGGCGGTCTGGCTGGCCGGCTGGATCGCCGGGCCGGAATGGGAGCCGGCGGCGGCTGTCGCCGCGGTGCTCGGCCACTGCTACCCGCCCTGGCTCGGCTTCAAGGGCGGCAAGGGGATGGCCACGGCGCTCGGGGTGATGCTCGGCCTCGCCTGGCCGATCTTCGTCGTCTCGGCGCTGACCTGGCTGGCCGTGGCGAAGATCACCAAGCGCTCTTCCGCCGGATCACTCTCGGCCATCGTGGTGGCGCCCATCGCGGCGCTGGTCTTCTCGACGCCGGGCGCGGCCCTCGGCCTGGTGGTCCTCGGCGCCGACGTGGTCTGGCGGCACAAGGGCAATATCCAGCGGCTGCTCGCGGGCACCGAGCCCCGCATCGGCGAAGGCAAGTAGACCCTTGGACGCCCTCGCGCGGCTGCGCCTCGCGCGCACCGAGGGCGTGGGCCATGTCATGCATCGCCGGCTGCTGTCGCGCCACGGCAGCCCCGAGGCGGCGCTGGAGGCGCTGGGCCGCAAGGCCTGGCCGCGCGATGCCGCGCTGCGCGAGATGGAGGGGCTGGCGGCCATGGGCGCGCAGCTCCTCTTCCTCGGCGAGGCGGGCTACCCGCCGCTCCTGACCCTGCTGGAGGATGCGCCGCTGGTCCTGGCCGCGCAGGGCGACCTCGCGGCCTTCGCCCGGCGCGGCGTGGCCCTGGTCGGCGCGCGCAACGCCAGCGCGACCGGCCGCCGCTTCGCCGAGGACCTCGCGGATGCGCTGGCCGTCCGCGACGTCTGCGTCGTCTCCGGCCTCGCCCGGGGCATCGACACGGCCGCCCATACCGGCGCGCTGCGCTCCGGCATCACCATCGCGGCCGTCGCGGGCGGGCTGGACCGGCCCTATCCGCGCGAGAACGCCGCGCTGCAGGAGCGCATCGCCGATGAAGGCGGGCTGGTGCTGAGCGAGGCGCCCCTCGGCACCGCGCCGCTGGCCCGCCACTTCCCCCGCCGCAACCGGATCGTGGCCGGCCTGTCCCTGGGCGTGGTGGTGATCGAGGCCGCGCTGCAATCCGGCACCCTCATCACCGCGCGCCTCGCCGCCGAGAATGGGCGCGAGCTCTTCGCCGTCCCGGGCCACCCGCTCGACCCGCGGTCGCGCGGCTCCAACGACCTGATCCGCCGCGGCGCCCGCCTAACCGAGACGGTCGAGGACATCCTCCTCCATTTGCCGGAGGCGCCCTCCGAAACGCCCCTCTTCCGCCTGCCTCTGCTGGCCGATCTGCCGGAGGAACCGGCCGAGGAAGCACCCCCGGCATCGGAATCCGCGGCCCAAGTCCTTGAAATGATGGGATCTACACCGATAGCGGTTGACGAGTTGGGTCGGCGCTGCCAGCTATCCGCCCCGAAGCTCTCGGCCCTGCTCCTCGAACTGGAGATGTCCGGACGCATCGAGACCCTGCCCGGCAACCGGGTGGCACTGGCCTGAGTTATCAACAGAATCAACTCTCTGGAGCGTCATCCGTGCGCCATCGCGGCGGAGGCGGTAAGGACAGACCCTGAAGTGACGAACATCGTCGTCGTCGAGAGCCCCGCCAAGGCAAAGACCATCGAGAAGTATCTCGGTGGCGACTACAAGGTCCTCGCCTCCTTCGGTCATGTGCGCGACCTCCCCGCCAAGGACGGCTCCGTCCGCCCGGACGAGGATTTTGCGATGGACTGGGAGGCCGACGACCGCGGGCAGAAGCAGGTCAAGGCCATCGCCCAGGCGCTGCGCGGCGCCAAGCACCTGTACCTCGCGACCGACCCGGACCGCGAGGGCGAGGCGATTTCCTGGCACGTGAAGGACATGCTGGCGAAGTCCGGCGCGCTGAAGGGCGTGGATGTCCAGCGCATCACCTTCAACGAGATCACCAAGCGGGCGGTGCAATACGCCATCGCCCATCCGCGCGAGCTTGATCTTCCCCTCATCGAGGCCTACCTGGCGCGCCGCGCGCTGGACTACCTGGTGGGCTTCACGCTGTCGCCGGTGCTCTGGCGCAAGCTGCCGGGCAGCAAGTCCGCCGGTCGCGTGCAGAGCGTGGCGCTGCGCCTGATCTGCGAGCGCGAGGCGGAGATCGAGCGCTTCATCGCGCGCGAGTACTGGACCATCCAGGGCCGCTTCACCACGCCCGCCGGCGCCCCCTTTTCGGCCCGGCTGACCCATCACGAGGGGAAGAAGCTCGAGCAGTTCGACCTGCCGAACGAGGCCGCCGCCATGGCGGCCAAGCGCGCCGTCGAGGCCGCCGAGTTCAGCGTCGGCTCCGTCGAGAGGAAGCGGGTCAAGCGCAATCCGCCGGCGCCCTTCCAGACCAGCACGCTCCAGCAGGAGGCCAGCCGCAAGCTCGGCTTCGGCGCCCAGGCGACGATGCGCACGGCGCAGGGGCTCTATGAGGGCGTGGCCATCGGCGGCGAGACGGTCGGCCTCATCACCTATATGCGGACCGACGGCGTGCAGATGGCGCGCGAGGCCATCGCGGACATCCGCAGCCACATCAAGTCCGAGTTCGGCGAGGACTACATCCCCGGTGCGCCGCGCGAGTACTCCAGCCGCGCGAAGAATGCCCAGGAGGCGCACGAGGCCATCCGCCCAACCGACGTCTCCCGCACGCCGGAGAAGGTGGCCCGCTATCTCAACGACCAGCAGCGGAAGCTCTACGAGCTGATCTGGAAGCGCGCCGTCGCCAGCCAGATGCAGTCGGCCGAGCTGGACCAGACCACGGTCGAGCTGGTGGAGCCCACGGGCAAGACCCGCCTGCGCGCCACCGGCAGCGTCATCGCCTTCGACGGTTTCCTCAAGCTCTACCGCGAGGACCAGGACGACGTCGCTGATGACGCCGACGAGGACAGCCGCATCCTGCCGCCCATGCGCGAGCGGGACCCGCTGAAGCGTCACGGCGTCGAGGCCGCGCAGCACTTCACCCAGCCGCCGCCGCGCTATTCCGAGGCCTCGCTGGTGAAGAAGATGGAGGAGCTCGGCATCGGGCGGCCCTCCACCTATGCCTCCGTGCTCCAGGTCCTGCAGGACCGCGAATATGTGAAACTCGACAAGCGGCGCTTCACGCCGGAGGACCGCGGGCGGCTGGTGACGGCCTTCCTGGTCGCCTTCTTCGAGAAATACGTGGACACCGGATTCACCGCCGGCCTCGAGGAGCAGCTCGACGACATCTCGGGCGGAAGGGCGGAGTGGCGCGAGGTCATGCGGCAGTTCTGGGCGGACTTCCGGGATGCGATCGACGCGACCAAGGACCTCAAGATCAGCGACGTCATCGATCGCCTCGACGAGGAGCTGGGCCCGCACTTCTTTCCCAAGGCCGATGACGGCAGCGATCCGCGCCTCTGCCCCAATTGCGGAGCGGGCCGGCTCGGGCTGCGCCTCGGGCGGACGGGCGCCTTTATCGGCTGCTCCAACTACCCCGAATGCCGCTACACGCGGCCGCTCGCGGTGCCCGGCGCCGAGGGCGAGGGCGGCGGCCCGCTGGCCGACGGCGTGCGGGTGCTGGGCACCGACCCGGAAACCGGCGAGCAGATCACGTTGCGGCGCGGCCCCTACGGCATCTACGCCCAGCTCGGCGAGGGCGGCACGGACGCCAAGGGCAAGCCCACCAAGCCCAAGCGCGCCAGCCTGACGCGCGGGATGGACCCGGAGACCATGACGCTGGAGACGGCACTGGTGCTGCTCTCCATGCCGCGCGTGGTGGGGCTGCATCCGGAGACCGGCGAGGAGATCTCCTCCAACCTGGGCCGCTTCGGGCCCTATCTGAAGATGGGCGCGCTATCAAAGTCGCTGGACCGCGACGACGATCCGCTGACCATCGGCCTCAACCGCGCGGTGGACCTGATGGCGAGCGCCAAGCCGCGCGGCGTCACCGTCGGCGAGCATCCGAAGGGCGGCGTGGTCGAGGTGCGGCGCGGCCGCTTCGGGCCCTACCTGATGCACGGAACGCGCGTCGCGAACCTGCCGCGCGGCGTGGAGATGGAGGCCGTGACGCTCGACGAGGCGGTGGCGCTGCTGGCCGAGAAGGGCAAGGAGCTGCCGCCGCGCGGCAAGAACGGCAAGAAAGCGCCGGCCCGCAAGGCGGCCGCGAAGCCCGCCGCCGAGGCGAAACCCGCGCCGGTGAAGGCCGCCGCCGCCAAGAAGGCGGCGCCCGCGAAGAAGAAGGCCCCGGTGAAGAAGAAGCCGGCCGCGAAGAAACCCGCGGCGAAGAAGGCCTGACCATGCCGCGCAGCGGGCCTCCAGCGAAGGGACACAAGGCTCGCAAGTCGAACGCGAAGCGGCGCGAAAGCGAGGTTCCCGCCCCTGCGCCGAAGCGCGCGAAGGGCGCGCCGCGCGCCAAGGTGAAGACGGCGCCGAAGGGCCAGGCCCTGCCGAGCAAGGCCGAGCTGCAGGCCTTCCTCGCCAGCGCCGAGGGCCGCGTGGGCAAGAGCGAGATCGCCCGGCATTTCGGCCTTGCCACGGAGCAGCGGGGGGCGCTGCGCCAGCTCCTGTCCGAGATGAAGGTCGAAGGCTCGGCCAAGCCGGTCGGCAAGCGGACCTTCGAGGGCCGAGCAGCCCCCTCCATCGCCGTGACCCGTGGGCACAGCGCACCGCCGCCGCCCCGCCACGTCGAGACCACGGCGGAGGAGCTCGCCGAGGTCACGAGACCCCGCGGACCGCGCGGCCGTCCGCAGCCCGACGAGCGCCGCCCGAGTCCGGCCTCGGTCCCGGATCGGCTGCCCGAGACGGCCGTGGTCGAGGTCTTCGGCACCGACCCCGACGGCGACCCCATCGCCCGCCCCGTGAGCTGGGAGGGCGCGGGAAAGCCCATCATCTACATGCACCCCGAGCGGCGCGGGCAGACGGCCCTGGCCGCCGGCGAGCGCGTGCTGGCCAAGCTGCGCCACATCTCCGGCGACAAGTACGAGGGGCGCACGCTGAAGCGCCTCGGCGCCGTCGAGGACCGACGCCGCATCCTCGGCGTGTTCCAGGACGGCCGCATCATCCCGACCGACCGCCGCCAGAAGGCCGAGTGGACCGTCCCGCCCGGCCAGACGGGCGGCGCCCAGCCCGGCGAGATCGTGCTGGCCGAGGCCCTGCCCTCCACCGGCTTCGGCCTGCGTCCGGCGAAGATCGTCGAGCGGTTGGGGACGATGGGCGAGCCGCGCTCGGTCTCGCTCATCTGCATCCACACCCATGGCATTCCCGAGCTCTTCGACCCCGAGGCCCTGCGCCAGGCGGAGCACGCGAAGGCCACCCCGCTCGGCAAGCGCACCGACCTGCGCGCCACGCCGCTCGTCACTATCGACGGCGACGATGCCCGGGACTTCGACGATGCGGTGTTCGCCGAGCCCGACGGCGACGGCTGGAAGGTCCTCGTCGCCATCGCCGACGTTGCGCACTACGTCACGTCCAGCTCGGCCCCGGACCGCGAAGCCTGGACGCGCGGCAACTCCGTCTATTTCCCCGACCGCGTCGTGCCCATGCTGCCCGAGGCGCTCTCGAACGGCTGGTGCAGCCTCAGGCCGAACGAGGAGCGAGGCTGCCTCTTCGTCGAGATGCGCTTCGACAAGTCCGGCACCAAGACGAGCCACAAGTTCGGCCGCGGGCTGATGCTCAGCGCGGCCCGGCTGACCTACGAGCAGGTGCAGGCCGCCGCCGATGCCGGCGAGGATCCCGAAGGCCTGGCCGAGGGCCATGTCGCCCGGCTCTACGGCGCCTTCCGCGCTCTGCTGGCCGCCCGCGAGCGCCGCGGCACGCTGGACCTCGACCTGCCCGAGCGGCGCGTCCTGCTGGATGCGGAGGGCAATGTCACCGCCGTCATCCCGCGCCCGCGCCTCGACAGCCATCGGCTCATCGAGGAGTTCATGGTGGCCGCCAATGTCTGCGCCGCCGAGGAGCTGGAGCGGCTGGGGCAGCCCTGCATGTACCGCATCCACGCGCCGCCCTCGGAGGAGAAGCTGGCCTCCCTGAAGGAGTTCCTGGGCACGCTGGGCCTGTCCATCAACCCCGTCGGCCAGCTCCAGCCGCGCGACTTCGCGAGCCTGCTGGAGAAGGTGAAGGACCGGCCGGAGGCGCGGATGGTCAACGAGACCGTGCTGCGCAGCCAGTCCCAGGCCGCCTACGAGCCCGACAATATCGGCCATTTTGGCCTCGCGCTCTCGCGCTACGCCCATTTCACCTCGCCGATCCGGCGCTACGCCGATCTGCTGGTGCACCGGGCGCTGATCCGGGGCCTGAAGCTGGGCCCGGACGGCATCACGGAGACGGAGCTGGCCCGCTTCCCCGAGACGGCCGAGCACATCACCGCCACCGAGCGCCGGGCCGCGATGGCCGAGCGCGACGCGGTGGACCGGTACCTCGCCGCCTACCTCGCCGACCGGGTGGGGGCCACCTTCGCGGCGCGGGTCTCGGGCATCCATCCCTTCGGCGTCTTCGTGCAGCTCACGGAGACGGGGGCCTCGGGCTTCGTGCCCATGAAGGCGCTGCCGAACGACCATTGGATCGTCGCCGAGGACAAGCGCAGCGTGACGGGGCGGCATTCGCGCCAGGTGCTGAAGCTGGGCGACGAGGTGGAGGCCCGGCTGCGCGAGGCCAATGCCCAGACCGGCAGCCTGGTCTTCGAGCTCATGATGGGCGGGGCGCCGGCGCGCGTCAGGAGCGGGCGGGAGCGGAAGCGCCGCTAGACCATGACTTGTCGCGGGATTCAGACCTACGGCGCCTTCGGTCATCCCGCTCAGCCAAAAGACTTGACCCCGCGGCCTGGGCCGCTAGAACACGCCTTCCTTTCCGGCACCTGCGCCTCACCGCGCGCACAGAGCGAAGCACACGACCATGGCCAAGGCCAACACCGTCCTCATCAAGCTGATCAGCAGCGCCGATACGGGCCACTTCTACGTGACGAAGAAGAACACCCGCACGGCCACGGGCAAGCTCGAGCTGATGAAGTACGATCCCAAGGCGCGCAAGCACGTCGTCTATCGCGAAGGCAAGATCAAGTAAATTTTGCCGAAGGTGCAGGAAACTGAGTTTCCTGCTGGGGTGCTCGAGGGGCAAAGCCCCTCGATTTCTTTTTAAACGGCCGACTTGTCCAACGCCGGATCGGCCAGGTAGGCGCGATTCCGGCCGTCGCGCTTGGCGCGATACAGCGCCTCGTCCGCCGAGCCGATCAGCCGTTCCGACGAAATGCCCGGCCCGCCCACAGCGACGCCGATGCTCACCGTGATCGGCACCACCAGATTCCCTGCCATGACGGGCTCCGCCGCGATCGCCTCGCGCAGGCGGTCGGCGACCGCGAGCGCATAGCCGCTCGGCGCGCCGGTCAGCACGGCCAAAAACTCCTCGCCGCCGTAGCGGGCCACCACGTCGGCCGCGCGGAGCTGGATGCGCAGCCGCTCGGCCACGTCGCGCAGGGCGGCGTCGCCGACATTGTGGCCGTGGGTGTCGTTGATCGCCTTGAACTTGTCGATGTCCACCAGCAGCACCGCGGCCTCCTCGGTGCGCAGCAGCCCGTCGAGGTGGCGGCGCACGTAGCGGCGATTGCGCAGGCCCGTGAGCTGGTCCGTGACGGCCATCTCGAGCGACCGGTCCAGTTCCAGCCGCAGCCGCTCCTGGTAGCGCCGGCGGCGGATCTGATTGCGGGCCCGGGCGCGCAGCTCGTTGGGATCGAGCGGGCGGAAGGCGTGATCGTTGGCGCCGAGGTCGAAGCCGCGCAGCACCTGCATCTTCTGGGCAGGATCGGCCAGCAGCAGCAGCGGCAGGTCGCGCGTGGCGTTCTGCGCGCGCAGACGCGAAGCCAGCCGCAGCACCTCCATCGCGTCCTCCGGCAGGGCCAGGAGGGCAAGGTCGTATTCGCCCTTGGCAAGCTGGCGCTGGGCCTCGTCGATGTTGGCGGCGGCGGTGACGACGATGGCGTCGGCCTCCAGCGCCTCGCGCACCTGCCGCACCTCCTCCGGCCGGTCGCCCATCACCAGGGCGCGGGCGCCGGCCACGGAGATCAGCGGGTCGGGCTGGGACTCGATGCCGAGGTCGCGCGCCGTCTCGGAGCGCAGGCGCCAGGCGTCCTGTACCTGCTTCACCCGCAGCAGGGCACGCAGGCGGGCGAAGAGCGTGGCGTCGTCCACGGGCTTGGAAAGGAAGTCGTCAGCACCGGCGTCGAGTCCCCGGACGCGCTCCGTGCTGTCGGTCAGGGCTGTGACCATGACAACCGGGATATGCTGGGTTCGTGCATCAGCCTTGAGCGCTCTGCACACTTCATAGCCATCCATCCCAGGCATCATGACATCCAGGAGAATGACGTCTGGCATTTGCGTGAAAGCTGTCGTGAGCGCTTCCGGGCCGCTGGAGGCGAGCAGCACTTCGTAATACTCGGCCTGCAGCTTGGCCTCGAGCAGTCGTAGGTTTGCCGCGATGTCATCCACCGCGAGAATGCGGGCGGTCATCGGACGAGGGTTCCTCTCAGGCCAGGCAAGGACGGCAACAGGAGCATGACGTGTCTGAAATGACGTTCGAACAGGAAGGAGCGGCCAATAAAAGCCTCTTCTTCCGCCGCTGGTTGCGCAACCCCCTGCAGATGGGCTCGATCATCCCCTCCTCGCCCGCGCTGTGCCGCAAGATCGCGGCCAATGTCGAGCGCAGCCCGGACGAATACGTCCTCGAGCTGGGCGCCGGCACCGGCGTGATCTCCCGCGCGCTGCTCGCGGCCGGCGTGCCCGCGAACAAGCTCATCGTGGTCGAGATCGTGCCCGAGATGGCCGAGTTCCTGCGCGGGAGCCTGCCGGGCGTGAACGTGATCTGCGGCGACGCCTTCGACCTCAAGAACACGCTGCCCGCCCATATGCACAACCAGATCGGCACCGCGATCTGCGGCATCCCGCTGGTGCTGCTGCCCTTCGAGCGCCAGGCCGCGTTCCGCGACGCCGTGGAATCCGTGGCGCCGGGCAAGGGCTACCTGCTCTACACCTATTGCGCGACCTCGCCGCTGCCGTACCGGAAGCTGGAGATGACGGGCAAGCGGCTGGCCTTCACGATGGCGAACTTCCCGCCGGCGAGCGTCTGGCGCTACCGCCCGGCCGGCCGTCCCTGAGCTCTGCGGTTTTGCGCCAACTGACATGCAATCGCAGATAGCATGACGGGCCCGCGCCGAGGAGGGGTTCTTCCCGATCGGCGCGATCGGCCTGGGCAAAATGCCCAAGCTCAGCCGCTGGTGAGGATGTATTCCACGCCATCCTTTCCGGCGAGTCGCGCGATCAGGCGCGGATGCGGTCCGGGCTGGACGGCAAGCGCCTCGCCGAGGCCGCGATCGCGCAACGCGAGCCGCAGCGCGTCCACCTCGGGATGCTCGGCCTCCAGCGCAACGAGGCGCAGCTGGCTGTCGTGCAGGCGCTTTCCCGCGCGCTCGCCCTTCCACTCGATCAGGCAGGGGATGAGGTTGTCCATGTCCTGCCGCTGCGGCGGCTGGGCGAAGCGCCAGGAGAGCTCGCCGCGATGCATCTCGCGGATCTCGCCGCCGCGCGGGCCGAGGCGCGACATCACCGCGTCCATGGTGGTCGTGCGTGCGACCCAGGTGAGCAGCCGCGGCCCGGATTCCAGCATCGTGTGGGTCGCGGGGTCGTCGAGGTCGAAGAGGCGCGGATGCGCGGGCTCCGGCTGCGAGGGGTCGGGCGCGATCACTTCCAGGTAGCAGTCGGGGCCGAGGCCCAGCAGCAGGTTGTGCGTGCCGGCGCCCTCGTGCGTGCCGCCGGGCTGCGGCTTCACGCCGAGCTCGCGCTCCACGAAGGCGGCGCCCTCCTCGAGGGTGCGGGCGCCGATGACGATGTGGTCGATCTCGGCCACGGCTCAGCGCACCGCGGGCAGGCAGGGGGGGCAGGACAGTCGATGGGGCGCCGGCATCTGATGTTCCTCGGTTTTGTGGAGGAACGATGGAGCCGGCGCGGCGGCCCCGCAAGGAGAACCGCGGCGCCGGGCCTGACCTGGATCAGGCGAAGGCGCGTTCCACCAGCGGCCCGGGCGCCGGGATCGACGCCACCTCGCGGATGATCTTCCGCCGCACCGCCTGCTCGAAGCTCTCGAAGCCGTCGGCCACCATGAGGAAGGCGCCGGGGCCGCCGATCACCCGCTCCTGATAGTATTCGTCGAGCGGCTGCATGGCGCCGAGGCCTGGGGGCGGCGGCGTGCGGTCGAGCACGGCGAGGCCGTTCACCACCACGCCCTGGTTCAGCAGGTCCTGCCGGGCGGCGCCGACCTCGCGGCCGGAATTGTTGATGCCGTCGCCGGAGATGTCGATCACGCGGCGCGTGCCCTCGTAGCCCTGGCCGTAGAGGCCGGCCGCGAAGTCCATGGCGCCGGAGATCGAGGTGTAGAGATGGGTCCGGCGCGGCGCGGCGTCGATGGCGCGCGCGAAGCGCTCGGCGGATTCGGGGCCGTCCAGCTTCATCCAGGGGATCAGGTGCTCCTGGATGTTCCAGTCGGACCAGGTGAAGAAGGTGCAGGCGATGGAGCCGATCGGCCCGCGCATCATCGCCTCGATGAGGCGCGCGTCGCGGAAGGCCGCGGCATAGCCGTTGAACTGCATCTCCTGCTCCTCGGAATCGACCGAGCGCGAGACGTCCACGGCGAGGATCAGTTCCACGTCCACGGGCTCGAGAGCCTTGGCAGCGCGGGATCCCAGGATAACGGCCGGCGCGGCGAGCGCGGCGGCGAGAATTTGACGACGGTGCATACGAGCCCCCTAGCGAACCAGGAGCCGTGCAGCGATTTTCTCCCAAGTCCGCATCGATCTTGATCCACATCGGACAGGGGTCAATACCTAATTGTTGCGCCGCAGCATGGCTTGACCGAATGTGCCGATGAAAAATTGGGCAGGTTTAGACCATTTTCGCGTCCCACCCACCGGAGATCGGCCCGTTTTGTTTTTCTTTTTAGGATTCTGGCCGGAAATCGCGGCGTGCCGTCGAATGCGGCGGTTGTCGCCGGCCGCATGCCCGCCCTGCCGAGATCGCCGGGCTCAGAAGCCGGCGCCGGGCTGGGCCAGATAGGCGAGCTCGGCGGGCGTGCTGTCCCGCCCCAGCACCGCATTCCGGTGCGGGAAGCGGCCGTAGCGGCGGATGATGTGCCAGTGCCGCCAGGCGTAGTCGATCGTGCCGCCGGGAGCGGCGCTCGCCGGATCGTCGCGAAGGCCCTCGAAGACCGTCACCGACTCGTCCTGTGCCGCCATCGATTCGGCGTGCTCGAAGGGCAGGTAGAGAAAGCCGCGCTCGGTCGGGGTCATGCGGAGGTCCAGGCGCTCGCGGACCACGCGGCGTGCCAAAGCGAGCGCATGGGGATCGCTGGCGAAGGCGCCGGGCGAGCCGCGGAACAGGTTCCGCGGGAACTGGTCGAGCACGAGGATCAGCGCCAGCGCGCCGTCCGGCGCGGCGGCCCAGCCGTCCAGCCGACCCTCGCGGGCGGGGACGACGAGCTCGCCGAAGCGGGCGCGGATCTCGGCATCGAAGGCGTCGTCGCGCTGGAACCAGATCTCCCGGTAGCCCTCCCGGCCGTCGCAGAACCAGAAGTCCAGGACGTCCCGGATCACAGGGCGCGGTCCAGCACGCGGATGGAGTGCACGGCCTCGCGCCCGGCGAGGTCCTGGATCTGGTGGCGGCAGGAGGTTCCGTCAGCCACGATCACGTCGTCGGCGCCGGCCGCGCGCACCGCCGGCAGCAGCGAGAGCTCCGCCATCGCCACCGAGGCGGAAAAGTTCTTTGCCTCGTAGCCGAAGGCGCCGGCCATGCCGCAGCAGCTGGACTGGATGGGCTTCACTTCCATGCCGGGCACGCGCTTCAGCGCCTTCACCGCGGCCGGGAAGGCGCCGAAGGCCTTCTGGTGGCAATGGCCGTGGATATGCGCCGTCGCCGCGACACGTTTGAGCGAGGGCAGCGCATCCTTCGCCTCCAGGAATTCGGTGACGAGGAAGGCCCGCTTCGACAGGGCGTCGCTGGCCGCGCCGGGCAGCAGCGCGGAAAACTCGTCACGGAGCGTCATGAGGCAGGAGGGCTCCAGCCCCAGCACCGGCGCGTCGGATCGCGACAGCGCCTCCAGCGTGCGTCGCGCCTCGGCTCGCGCCTGCTCGACCATCCCAGCGGCGAGGTAGGTGCGGCCGCAGCAGAGCGGGCGGCCCTCGGTCTTTGGGGATGTCACGCGATAGCCGGAGGCGGCCAGCACGCGCACGGCGGCGCGCAGGTTCTCCGGCTCGAAGTAGCGGTTGAAGGTGTCGCCGAAGAGGATGACCTCGCCCTTCCAGCCGTCGCTGCGGGCCTCCTCGTCGGAAAAGACGTCGCGGCGGAAGCGCGGCAGGCTGCGCTCGGCGGAGAGGCCGAGGAAGCGCTCGGACAGCTTCTGCAGCAGCGGCACGCTGTCGCGGATGTTCGCCAGCCAGGGCGCGAAGCGGGCGTAGCGCGCGATGGTGGGCAGGGCCGCCACCAGCCGGTCCTTCAGCGGCACGCCGTGCTTCGCGTTGCGGGCGGCCAGGTGCTCGATCTTCATCTTCGCCATGTCGACGCCGGTCGGGCATTCGCGCTTGCAGCCCTTGCAGGAGACGCAGAGCGACATCGCCTCGCCCACCTGCGGAGATGCCAGCGCATCCGGCCCAAGCTGACCGGTCAGAGCCAGGCGCAGCGTGTTGGCGCGGCCGCGGGTGAGATGCTGCTCGTCGCGCGTGACGCGATAGCTCGGGCACATCACGTTCGCGTCGAATTTCCGGCAGGTGCCGTTGTTGTTGCACATCTCGACGGCGCTCAGCAGGCCGCCCTGCGGGCCGGGCCAGGCGGACCAGTCGAGCACCGGCTTGATGCTTTCGTCCGCGTGATACTCCGGCGCGTAGCGGAACAGCGTGCGGTCATCCATCTTCGGCGGACGCACGACGCGGCCGGGATTGAGCAGCGCCTTGGGATCGAACTCGTCCTTCACCGCCTCGAAGGCGCGGGCGATCCTCGCGCCGAACATGGGCTCGTTGAATTCGGAGCGGACGATGCCGTCGCCATGCTCGCCGGAATGCGAGCCCTTGTACTCGCGCACCAGCGCGAAGCATTCTTCCGCGATCTCGCGCATCTTCCGCACGTCCTCGCCGTCCTTCATGTTCAGGACGGGGCGGACGTGCAGGCAGCCCACCGATGCATGCGCGTACCAGGTGCCCTTGGTGCCATGCTTCGCGAACACGTCGTTCAGCCGCTCGGTGTAGTCGGCGAGGTCGTCGAGGCCGACGGCGCAGTCCTCGATGAAGGAGACCGGCTTTCCGTCGCCCTTCATGGACATCATGATGTTGAGGCCGGCCTCGCGCACCTCGGCGATCGCAGCCTGGAAGCCGCCATCCACCGCGCGCACCACCTGCCCCGGCAGGCCGAGATCGCCCATCATCTCCTCGAGCCGGGCGAGCTGCTGGAGCAGCGGCCCGTCCTCCTGACCGTGGAACTCGACGATGAGGAGAGAGTCCGGCTCGCCGATCACCATCTGGTCGATGGTCGCGCGGTAGATCGGGATGGAGCGCCCGAGGTCGATCATGGTGCGGTCGACCAGCTCCACCGCCTCAGGGTCGAGCGTGACGAGGTGGCGCGAGGCCTCCATGGCGCGCCGAAAGGTCGGAAACTGGCAGATGCCCACGACCTTGCGCGGCTTGATCGGCCAGAGCTTCAGGTCCAGCGCAGCGGAGAAGGCCAGCGTCCCCTCGGAGCCCACCAGCAGGCGCGACAGGTTCCCTCGCCCATTGGCCCGCGCATCCGGCGTCAGCGCATCGAGGTTGTAGCCGCCCACGCGCCGAAGCTGATGCGGGAATTTTTCGGCGATCTCGGCGGCCTCCCGCTCGCCCAGCGCATGCAGCCGGGCCACGAGGTCGGTGTTGGGCGCGTTCTCGCCGAAGATGTGGCGCGAGCCGTCGGCCAGGATCGCGTCGATGGCGCGGACATTGTCCGCCATCAGCCCGTAGCGGATCGACTTGCCGCCACAGGAATTGTTCCCGGCCATGCCGCCGATGGTGCAGCGCTGCCAGGTGCTGGGATCGACCGGAAAGAACTGCTTCGTGCCCTTGATCGCCTCGTTCAGCGCGCCGAGGGTGATGCCCGGCTCGACCCGGGCCGTGTCGCCCTCCACGCTGATCACGCGGCGCAGATACTTCGAGCAGTCCAGCACCAGCGCCCGGTTCACGGTCTGGCCGCACTGGCTGGTGCCGCCGCCGCGCGGGAGGATGGGGATCCCCTCCTCGCGGCAGATGGCCATGGCGGCCTCCACGTCGGCCGCCGTCCTCGGGATCAGCACGCCGACCGGCTCGATCTGGTAGATGCTGGCATCCGTCGCGTAGCGGCCGCGATCGGGCGCGGAGAAGAGCACCTCCCCCTCCGTCTCGCGCGACAGGCGCCCGGCCAGCCGGGAATCGCCGATGTTGTTCTTGGGAATCGTCAGGACGTTCATTCCGCTATCTAATCCGGAGAAGGCCGCGCCGTCAGATGGATAATCCTCATGACGTCAACGAGCCGAACTCATTGGCACTGCTGCCCGGATCGGGGCATAGGTCCGGCAGCAAGAGGAACCCGCCCATGGCCTATTTCACGACCAAGACCACGCCCGGCCGCCATTTCCTGCAGATTCCGGGCCCGTCCAACGTGCCCGACCGCGTGCTGCGCGCCCTCGACAACCCGACCATGGACCATCGCGGCCCGGATTTCGGCAAGATGGGCCTGCAGGTCCTGGAGAAGGTCAAGGGCATCTTCCAGACCAAGGGCCATGTCGTGATCTACCCCGCCTCCGGCACCGGCGCCTGGGAGGCGGCCCTGGTCAACACGCTCTCGCCCGGCGACCGCGTGCTGATGTGCGAGACCGGCTGGTTCGCCAGCCTCTGGCGCGAGATGGCCGAGCGGCTGAACATCCGCCCCGAATTCCTCAAGGGCGACTGGCGCCGCGGCGCCGAGCCGGCCGACATCGAGGCCTATCTCCGCGCCGACAAGGGTCATGAGATCAAGGCCGTCTGCGTCGTCCACAACGAGACCAGCACCGGCTGCACCAGCCGCATCGCCGAGGTCCGCAAGGCCATCGACGACGCCGGACACCCCGCGCTGCTGCTGGTGGACACGATCAGCAGCCTCGCCTCCATGGAGTACAAGCACGACGAATGGGGCGTGGACGTTACCGTCGCCGGCTCCCAGAAGGGGCTGATGCTGCCGCCCGGGCTCTCCTTCAACGCGGTCGGCCCCAAGGCGCTGAAGGCCAGCGAGACGGCTAAGCTGACGCGCAGCTTCTGGGACTGGAAGCCGATGATCGCCGCCAACGCGACCGGCTACTTCCCCTACACGCCGGCCACCAACATGCTCTACGCGCTGGATACGGCGCTCGACATGCTCTTCGAGGAGGGGCTGGAGAACGTCTTCGCCCGCCACGACCGTATGGCCGAGGCGACCCGCCGCGCTGTCCGCGCCTGGGGCCTGGAGATCCAGTGCGACGAGCCCCGGCACTACTCCTCCGTGCTGACGGCGGTGCGCGTGCCGGAGGGCCACAGCGCCAATGGCCTGCGGGCCACGATCCTGGAGAAGTACAACATGTCGCTGGGCAACGGCCTCGGCCAGCTCAACGACAAGGTGTTCCGGATCGGCCATCTCGGCGACGTGGGCGAGCTGCACATGGTCGGCACGCTGTCGGGCGTGGAGATGGGGCTGCGCGCGGCCGGCATCCCGCACAAGCCGGACGGCGTGAAGGCGGCGATGGACTACATCGCCGGCAACGCCTGAAGCTTTTGTTGCCCTCAAACGCCGGACGGCCTGGTCTCGCCGCGCCACGGATGCGCGAGTTGTCAGGTCGGTCCGGCGGCGCCGGCCGCTTTGCGGCCGGATGATCCCGGCAGGTTAGCGGCGCGAAGGCGCCGGATGGCGCCTTTGCAACCGGCGCAAGCTCCGGCAGTCTGCGCGCCATCGGGGGTATCCGGACGCCAGGCGCCCGGCACGCCCAGCGAAACACAACGGCCGGCGCGCCCGGCGTCTGAGGGCGGAAAATATGCCGAAGTTCGCAGCGAACCTCTCGATGATGTTCAACGAGGTCCCCTTCCTCGACCGCTTCGCGGCCGCCCGCGCGGCCGGCTTCGAAGGCGTGGAGTTCCTCTTCCCCTACGAGCACCCGGCCGAGGAGATCGCCAAGCGGCTGGAGGGCAACGGCCTCCAGAACGTGCTCTTCAACGCCCCGCCCGGCGACTGGAACAACGGCGAGCGCGGCATGGCCTCCCTGCCCGACCGTCGCGCCGAGTTCCGCGAGAGCATCAAGCGCGCCCTGGAATACAGCGCGGCCCTGAAATGCCCGCGGCTGCACGTGATGGCGGGCCTCGCCCCTGCCGGCGTGCCGCGCGACACGCTGCTCTCCACCTATGCCGCCAACCTCGACTTCGCCGCCGAGGAATGCGCCAAGGCAGGCGTGAAGCCGATCATCGAGCCGATCAACCACCGCGACATCCCCGGCTTCTTCCTCAACACCACGACCGAGGCGAAGCGCATCATCGACGCCATCGGGCCCGAGCGGCTGGGCCTGCAGTTCGACCTCTATCACTGCCAGATCACCGAGGGCGACGTGACGCGCAAGGCGCAGGAGCTGCTGCCCTACATCGCGCACATGCAGGTCGCCGATACGCCCGGCCGGAACGAGCCCGGCACCGGCGAGGTGAACTGGCCCTTCGTCTTCGACGCCATCGATGCGAGCGGCTATCGCGGCTGGATCGGCTGCGAGTACCGCCCCAGGGGCGAGACGCTTGCGGGTCTGGGTTGGTTCGCGAAATACCGCGCCTGAATAAAAGGAAGAACGACATATGAAGATCGGATTCATCGGCCTCGGCATCATGGGCCTCCCCATGGCCCAGAACCTCGCCAAGGGCGGCCACGAGATCATCGTCCCCGAGCGCGCCTCGCTCTCGGCGGAAAGCCGCGCGGCCTTCCAGGTCGTGGCCGACGCCACGGCCGTCGCGCAGGCCGCCGAGATCATCATCCTCATGGTGCCCGACACCCCCGACGTGGAGCGCGTGCTCTTCGGCGCCGGCGGCGTTGCGGCCGGCCTCACCAAGGGCAAGCTCGTCATCGACATGAGCTCCATCAGCCCGACGGCGACCAAGGACTTCGCCGCCAAGATCAACGCGCTGGGCTGCGACTACATCGACGCGCCGGTCTCCGGCGGCGAGGTCGGCGCGAAGAACGCCGCGCTGACCATCATGATCGGCGCCTCCCAGGCCGCCTTCGACCGCGCGCTGCCGCTCTTCCAGCTGATGGGCAAGAACATCACGCTGGTCGGCGAGAACGGCGCGGGCCAGGTCACCAAGGTCGCCAACCAGATCATCGTGGCGCTGAACATCGAGGCCGTCTCGGAGGCGCTGGTCTTCGCCAGCAAGGCCGGCGCGGATCCGGCCAAGGTGCGGGCCGCGCTGATGGGCGGCTTCGCCAATTCGCGCATTCTCGAGGTCCATGCCGAGCGGATGATCAACAGGACCTTCAACCCGGGCTTCCGCATCGAGCTGCACCAGAAGGACCTGAACCTGGCGCTGCAATCGGCCAAGGAGCTGGGCGTGGCGCTGCCGAACACGGCCTCGGCGCAGCAGCTCTTCTCGGCCTGCGCGGCGATGGGCGGCAAGGGATGGGACCACTCGGGGATGGTGCAGGCGCTGGAGAAACTGGCGGATCACAAGATCGGCTGACTTCGAGAGGGGCTTTGCCCCTCGTTGTCTCCCCTTCGGGGCCAACCCCCACCAGGGCTTTTTGCCCTGGACCCTGAAACTGGTCGAAGATCCAAGAAACTGAGTTTCTTGGTAGGGCGGTTGAGGGGGCAACGCCCCCCTCAAGAGGGCTCCAGCCCAATCTCCCGCGCCAGCCGCGTCAGGCTCGTGATCTGGCCCTGCAGGAAATCGCGCCACTGCTCCGGCGCCATCGCCCGCGGCGCATAGCCCAGCCGCCCCAGCTTCTCGCGCGTCTCCGGCTGCGCCAGCACCTTGCCCAGCGCCTCGTTGAACCGCGTCACCACCGGCGCGGGCGTGCCCAGCGGCGCCGCCAGCCCGAACCACACGATCAGCTCGTAGCCCGGCACCGCGGCCGAGATCGGCGGGATCTCCGGCGCCAGCGGGAAGACGTTCGGCGAGGTCACGCCCAGCGCCCGCACCCGCCCCTCGCGCACCTGCGCCAGCCCCGCCGCGAAGTCCGTCAGCGTGCTGTCAATGCGGCCCGCCAGCACCTCCGTCAGCGCCTCCGGCCCGCCGCGCGAGGGGACCGCCAACATGCGCGTGTCCGTCAGCCGGCACAGCAGCTCGCTGCCGATGAGGGCCGAAAAATTGCCGTGGCTGAAGGTCAGCTCCCCAGGCCGCTGCTTCGCCAGATCGACCAGCTCCGCCACGCTGCGCGCCGGCGAGTTGGCCGGCACCACCAGCAGGTAGGGCGCCTCGGCCAGGAAGCCCGTATGCACGAAGTCCTTGATCGGGTCATAGGGCAGGTTGCGCACGAGGTAGGTGTTCAGCGCGCCGTTGGTCACGCTGAGGATGGCCTGGTTGTAGCCGTCCGGCGCCGCGTTCTTCACCGCCATGGTGCCGACCACGCCGTTGCCGCCGGGCCGGTTGTCGATGATCACCGTCTGGCCGAGCTCGCGCGAGAGCGGCTCCAGCAGGTTGCGCATCAGGCTGTCCGTCACGCTGCCCGCGGGGAAGCCGATGGTGATGCGGATGGTGCGCTCGGGCCAGGCGGACTGCGCCTGCGCGGCGAGCGGCGCGAACAGCGCCGGCGCGGCCAGCAGGTGGCGACGGTGAAGCGTCATGGAAGTCCCTCGATCGTTGTTGCCCCCACCCTTGCCGGATGCGGGTGAGGCCGACAAGTCAGACCGTGACGGGACGGCTCTTGATGAAGCGATGGATCTCGGTGTTGTCCACCTTCGGCCCGTAATCGGCCATCGCCTCCGTCCAGAGCCCGCGGCAGAGCTGCAGCATGTCCGCCGTGACACCGGTCTGCTCCGAGATGCGGCCCGCCGTCTCCAGATCCTTGCGCATGAGCCCCAGTTGGAAGCCACCGGCGTAGCGGCCGGAGGTGATCTCCTGCGCGAGCTTCGTCTCCGAGGCGATGTTGCGGCCCGAGCTGGCGTTCAGCACGGCGGCGAAGATGCTGAGGTCCAGCCCCTCTGCCTCCGCTATTTGCGCGGCCTCGGACACTGCCAGCAGGCCGGCGGCATAGACGTAGTTGTTCAGCGCCTTCATCGCATGCGCGCTGCCGATCGCGCCCGTGCGGATCAGCGCCTCGCCCACGGCCTTCAGCACGGGTTCGGCGCGGGCGTAATCCGCGTCATCGCCGCCCACCATGATGGCCAGCGTCCCCGCCCTCGCCTTGGTCACGCCGCCCGAGACCGGCGCGTCCAGCATGGCGCAGCCCTTGGCCTTCAGCGCCGCGGCCCAGCGCCGGGTCTCGCCCGGCTCGCAGCTGCCCATGTCGATGACCAGCGAGCCCGGCTGCAGCGCCGGCAGCAGCGCCTCCATCACCGAGGCCACGACCTTGCTGTCCGGCAGCATCAGGATGACCAGCTTGCCGGCCTTCGCCAGCGCCGCCGCATCGGCCACCGCCGCCGCGCCGGGGATGGTCACGCCCGCCGCGTCGAGGCTGGTCACGGACACCCCCTTCGACACCAGATTCATGGCCATGGGCTTGCCCATCATGCCGAGCCCGATAAACCCCACCTGTTCCACGGCTACCCCTCCCTTTTCTCTGCGTTGCATGTTCCGATGCTCCCCGCCCTCTTGTCCAGGACACCCCCATGCGCGAGTTCGACTTCTCCACGCCCGACGGAACGCTGACGGCCGCCATCACCGAGCTCGTCATCGCCGGCTGGACGGGGCGTGACCCGCACAAGGTGCAGGAGCACATCGACGAGCTCGCCGCCCTCGGCATCGCGGCGCCGGAGACCGTGCCCTGCTTCTACCGCGCCGGCATCGAGACGCTGACGCAGTCGCCCTTCGTGGACGTGCTGGGGCAGGACAGCAGCGGCGAGGGCGAATGGTTCCTGCTGGAGACCCCCGAGGGCCGCTTCGTCGGCTGCGGCTCCGACCACACGGACCGCAAGGTCGAGGCCTATTCCATCCCCGTCTCGAAGCAGATGTGCCCCAAGCCCATCGGCGGGCACCTCTGGGCCTGGGAGGAGATCAAGGACCATTGGGACAAGCTCGAGATCCAGAGCGAGATCCTCGAGGACCACACCTGGGTCACCTACCAGCACGGCCCTGTCGCCGCGATGCGCCACCCGGACGACCTGATCGAGCGCGCGCGCGACCTGAACGTGCCCACCGGCCCGGGCGTGCTGATGTTCGGCGGCACCCTGCCCGTCCACGGCGCGATCCGGCCGGCCGCCCAGTTCCGCGTGACGCTGCACGACCCGGTCCTCGGCCGCTCGCTGGGGCATGGCTACGCGGCCCGATCGGTCTGACACGATCGGTGTGACGCTACCGCTCGCCCGGCGGCACGTTTAAGAATCGCGCAGAGGCCGCGCCGATCCGACGGCGCCGCCCGTCGGGAGAGAAGACGTGGATCGCAGGAACACCAGGCCGGGCGTGGCCTCGCGCCGCAGGGCCATGCTCGGGACCGGCATGCTCGCGGCCGCCTTGCCCGCCCCCTTGGCCGCCGCCGCCCAGTCGTCCGCCAGTCAGATGCCTGCCCCTGGGCCGCTCCAGGTCGCCGCCATCGGCGGCTTCCATATCGGCGGCGAGGTCCGCACGCTGACCGGCCTGCCCGCGCGCGAGGTCCGCATGACCGCGACCGGCCCGGTCCGCCGCATCGAGGTCAACGGCGACTACATGGTCGGCCAGATGTACGTGCAGTACGTGAAGCTGGCCGCGCCCAAGGCCCGCCATCCGCTGATGCTCTGGCACGGCGGCGGCCTCTCCGGCGCCTGCTGGGAGGACACGCCGGACGGCCGCCCGGGCTGGCAGTCCTTCTTCCTGCGCGCCGGCCACGACGTCTATGTCAGCGACGCCTTCGAGCGCGGCCGCGCCTCCTGGCCGCGCTTCCCCGAGATCCTGCCGGACGAGCCGGTCTTCCGCAGCCTCTACGAGGCCTGGCGCACCTTCCGCTTCGGCCCGCCCGACGGCTTCGATGTCGATCCCGCCAAGCGCCGCCCCTATCCTGGCGCGCGCTTTTCGCCCGGCATGCTGGAGAATCTCGGCCGCCAGGCGATCCCGCGCTGGGCCAGCTCGGATGCCTTCGTCCAGCGCGCCTATGCCGCCTACCTCGCGAAGATGACCGAGCCCTCGGTGATCGTGGTGCACAGCCAGGGCGTCGCCTTCGCGCTGCGCGCCGCGCTCGACGCGCCGGACAAGGTGGCGGCGATCGTCGCGGTGGAGGGCACCGGCGCGCCCGACCCGGCGACGGTGGACATGGCGCGCATGCGCAACATCCCCCTGCTCATGGTCTGGGGCGACTTCCTCGACCAGGCGCCCTGGCCCGCCTATCGCGTCGCCATCGACCGCTTCGCGACGGGGATGACGGCTGCGGGCGGCACGGTGGAGCTGCTGGAGATGACCGCCCGCGGCGTCACCGGCAACACGCACATGCTCATGCACGACGACAACTCGGACGAGGTCGCCGGTCTCATCCAGGGCTGGCTCACGGCCCAGGGGATGATGAAGAGCTGAGCCCGGCGGACAGCCCGGGCTAAGTGAGCCCGAGCTGCGGCAGGAAGGTCGCGTAGAAGGTGTGCATCTCGCGGATCTGTCGCGCGTAGCTCTCGCCGTCCTGGTACGCGACCTTGGTCGAGAGCCGGTCTGCCGCCTCGCGGATGAAGGCGGGGTCGGTGAGGACCTCGCGGAAGACCCCGTCCAGCCTCGCCCTCACCTCGCCTGGGAGTCCTGCCGGCGCAGCGATGGAGAAGAAGGACGCCTGGAAGTAGGAAAAGCCCTTCTCCTCCATGGTCGGCACCTCCGGCAGGCCGTCCCAGCGCTCGTGGCTCGTGACCAGGAGCAGGCGCATGGCGCCGCTCTTCACCTGCGGCTCCGCGGCGGGCCGGCTGCCGTTGGCGAACTGGATGTGGCCCCCCAGGACGCTGGAAAAAATCTCGGCGTCGCTGCCGCGGAAGGGCACATGCGTCCAGCTGATGCCGAGGTCGCGCCCGATGCGCTCCGTGACCAGGTGGTTGGTCGTGCCGACGCCGGGCGAGCCGTAGCTGAGCTTGCCGGGATTCGCGCGCGCATAGGCGACGAACTCCTCCCAGTTCTGCCAGGGCGCCGAGGCGGAGCAATAGAGCCCGTACTCGTAGGGCTGCACAACGGCGATGTGGTGGAAGGCGGTCAGCGGGTCGTAGGGCGCGCGCTGCAGGTGCGGGATGATCGCCAGCGTCGGCATGTTGACGGAGCCGATGGTGTAGCCGTCGGGCGCTGCGCGCGCGATGTCGGCCACGCCCAGCATGCCACCAGCGCCGGTCTTGTTGGTGATCACCACGGGCTGGCCGAGCTTCCCGCCCACCACCTCGCCCAGCCGGCGCATGACGAGGTCCGTCGAGGAGCCCGCGCCGAACTGCACGATGAAGTTGAGGGGGCGCGTAGGGAAGCCCTGCGCCCAGGCCGACGTGCCAAGCGCCAGTGCCGGCGTTGCGAGCAGCGCGCGGCGTCCGAAATCAACCATCTCCAGTCTCCCGTCCTTGAGGCGACGGGCGATTCCTCCGGCAAGGCTCAGTCCAGTGATGGGCCGCCCCGATCTGGTGGGGCGGCCGGCAGGATCAGGTCACGACTTCGGCCCTGGCGAGGGCGGCATCTTCCGCCTCGCCGGAGCCGATGAGAAGGATGGGCATGCCCTCCGCATCCGCGCCCGGAGCGACGGGCGCGCCCGTGTCCAGGCGGATTACCGCCGCCGCCTCGAAGCCGGCGGGCATCCCGTCGAGCACGAGCGCACAGGGGCGTCCACCGACGCGGAAGAGCCGCGCGCCGCCCTGGACCGTCACCTCGCCGCCCTGGGCCGTGTCGGCCAGCAGCTCGGCCAGGCGTTGCAACGCGGCGCCGGCCGGGCGCAGCTCGCAGAGCGGGTCGAGCAGGCCGGTCCGGGGGAAATAGCCGCGGTCGAGGTCGACGAAGGTATCGACGACGATCTCCAGCACGTCCCGGTTCGCCCAGCCGGCCAGCGTGGCCTCGGCCACGCGCCGGGCGGTGTCGTCGAGGCCGCCGGCGTGCTTCGCAACGCTGTCGCCGGCCAGGCGCAGATGCACCAGCGCGCGCTTGCCGTGCTTCCGCGCGGCGGCCGCGATGGCCTCCGCCGAGGACCAGAGCGGCGCATCGCGGTCGATGGTGAAGCACAGGCCGGCGATGCCGGCATCGAGGCCCGCGAAGGCGGCATCGGCCTCCTCCGGGGCGAATCCATGGCGGATGAAATGGGCATAGACGGCGCGGCCGTCGCCCCCGCCCTCGCTATGCGCGGAGACGTGCAGCCGGGAGAGCAGCACCGGCACGCCGAGCGTACGGCCCAGGGCGGCGAGCCGCGGCGCCTCGGCCTCCAGCGCCTCGGGCGGCAGGATGATCTCGAGGCCGGAGAGCGTCGGCCCGGCGGCCGCCAGCCTGTTCCCCACCTCTTGTGTCGGCACGCCGAAGCCATAGGCGGTGAAGCGATGGCCGAAGGCGGCGAAGTCGTGCATGCGCGCGGCCGCCCGCGGCTCCGTCACGTCCTGCATCGGCACGCGCAGGTGGCGCAGGCCGAGCGATTGCAGCCGCATCGCGAGGTAGTCGTTGCGCACGTACTTCCGGCTGAGCTCGTCGACGCCGCCGGCGGGCACGATGGGCAGCGGCCGCGCCCATTCCTGCCGCAGGTCCACGCCGATGGGCGCGGCGCGGCGGCGCGGATGCAGCATCGAGACGGTCATCTGCCGGTCGGCGATCTCCGGCTCGATGCCGCCGTTGGTGTGGACCCAGTGCACGGTGTGGCCCTTGGCGAAGACCTCCACGACCATGAAGCCGAGCCGGCCCATATGGTTCCGGCCGTACTCGTCGTCGACCGGCGGCGCGGAGAAGAGCTGCGTGTAGTCGTGCCGGACAAAGGCGATGCCTGGCAGCACGTGCATATCGGTGCCGCCCAGCCGGTTCATGAAGACGTTGTGCACATGCCCCGAGAAGAGCGCCTCGACGGGGCGGTCCTTCAGCATCGCCAGCAGCCGCGCGCGGCCGGGATCGGCGAGGTTGTCGTAGTGGTCCGGCTCGTCAGGATCGAGCAGGTAGGGCGGGTAGTGCAGGCAGAGGAAGGAGCGCCGGTCGCGCGGGATATTGGCGTCGAGCCAGTCCCACTGCTCCGCCTCCGCCGCCAGCCCGCTGTTGATGAGCGAGGCGTCGGCCATCACGAAGCGCACGCCGTCATGGTCGAAGGCCTGGCGGTCGGGGCCGAAGGCCTCGGTGTAGATCGCCCGGGCCTCGTCGGTGATCGGCGGCGCGGGAAGCCAGCCGGAGGGCTTGTCGCCGACATCATGGTTGCCGGGAATCCAGTGGATCGGCGCCCCGAGATCCCGGATCATCTCGTGGAAATGGCCGGCCGCCGCGGGAAAGCCCGGCTGGCCCGGCACGGGATGCACCTTGTCGCCGAGATGCAGCACGAAATCGGGCTTCAGCGCGCGAACCTTGGCGAAGGCCGCCGCGGCGCGGGCGTTGAAGAGCGCGCCGGTGGGATAGGGTGATGTGGAGAAGCCCCATTCGGCGTTCACATGCGTGTCGGTGATGACGACGAAGCGGAAGAGCGGCGCCTCGTCGGTCGAGATGCGGTCAACCTGCATGGGCGATGCTCCGGTTCACGAGGGTGGCCGCCGCAGGACGGTCTCGAAGGCGACGGCGTCGCCGAGGAAGGTGCCGATGGAGAGATAGGCCACCTCCCCCTCCGCGCTCGCCAGCGCGCGGCGGACGCGGCCCACCGGCGCGCCGACGGCGATGCCGAGATGCGCCGCGACGACATGGTCGGCCGAGCCAACGGAGAAGCGCTGGCGCAGCTCGACGAGATCGGAATCACCGACCTCCTCCAGCACGTTCAGCACCATCTTGGTCTCGAAGCGATGCTTCGCGCGGGCATAGTATCGCCGGTCCAGGAAAATCTCGGCGAGGCCGTAGGGTGTGCCGTCCGGATCGCTGTGGACGCGCAGCATGCGGCGGTAGCCGGGCGCCGGGCGACCCTCCTGCGGCGAGAGGACGGGGTCGCGCTCGTCGGTCTCCAGCACGCGGGCGGTGTTGCCGCGGATCTCGCGCATGAATTCCGGCCAGTCGAGCGCGATGACCTTGGACTTCGGCAGCGGCGGCTCATCGGCGACGAAGGTCCCGCTGCCCTGCCGCGAGCGCACCAGCCCGTCGTCGCGCAGCAGCTGCAGCGCCTGGCGCACCGTGTCGGGCGCGACCTGGTAGCGCTCGGCCATGTCCTTGATGGTGGAGAGGCGCTCGCCCGGCGGGAGGCGGCCCGTGACGATCTCGTCGCGCAGCACGGCCGCGATGCGGTGGTAGATCGGAAGGGCGCCGGCGCTGACCTGCATGCGGGAAGGCTAACGCGCCCAAAGTTTGTGGGTCAAGCAGCAAAGTATATGACTTTCCATTCGACTTGCAGGACCTCGCCGCGGCACCCACCTGTGCCTCCAAAGCTCCCCTCCCCACCCTTGGATTCCCACATGCGACAGCTTCACCCCACCGGGCGAAACGCCCGGCCATGACCCTTGAACTCGGCCTCGACACCTTCGGCGACGTCACCTTCGGCCCGGACGGCCAGCTTCTCCTGCACGCCCAGGTCATCCGCGACGTGATCGCAGAGGGCGTGCTGGCGGATCGGCTGAGCGTCGACTTCTTCGGCATCGGCGAGCACCATCGCGAGGACTTCGCCGTCTCCTCGCCGGAGATGGTGCTGGCGGCGATCGCCGGGCAGACGCAGCGCATCAAGCTGGGCTCGGCGGTGACGGTGCTGAGCTCGGACGATCCCGTGCGCGTGTATCAGCGCTTCGCCACGCTGGACGCGGCTTCCAACGGGCGCGCCGAGGTGATCCTGGGGCGCGGCTCCTTCACCGAATCCTTCCCGCTCTTCGGCTTCGAGCTGGACCAGTACGAGCAGCTCTTCGAGGAGAAGCTGGACCTCTTTGTGAAGCTGCTGCCGCAGGAGCCGGTGAGCTGGCACGGCATGACGCGCGCGGCGCTCAGGGACCAGCGCGTCTATCCGCTGGTCGAGCACGGCCCGTTGAAGACCTGGATCGGCGTGGGCGGCAGCCCGGATTCCGTGATCCGCGCGGCGCGGTACGGGCTGCCGCTCATGCTCGCCATCATCGGCGGGGATCCGCAGCGCTTTGCACCCTATGCGGATCTTTTCCGGCAGGCCTGCGACAAGCTGCAGAAGCCGCTGCAGCCGATCGGCGTGCACTCGCCGGGCTATGTTGCCGAGACGGACGCGCAGGCGCGCGAGGACCTCTGGCCCGACTACAAGCGCATGCGCGACCGGATCGGCGCGGAGCGCGGCTGGGGGCCGATGAATCACGCGGAGTTCGAGCGCGAGGCCAGCCAGGGCTCGCTCTATGTCGGGTCGCCGGAGACGGTCGCGCGCAAGATCGCCGCGACCGTGAAGGCGCTGGGCATTCAGCGCTTCCAGATGAAATACAGCGCCGGCGCGCTGCCGCACGAGAAGCTCATGCGGAGCATCGAGCTCTTCGGAACGAAGGTGATGCCGATGGTGCGCGAGTTGCTTCAGCCCTCGTAGGGCGTGCCGTCCTTGCGGGTGAAGCGGCCATCGGCATTGGCGCTCATCATGTCGATGTCGGAGCAGGTCGTCAGATCGGCGGGGTGGCGTGAGCCGACCTCTAGATAGATGGCCACCGCGTCCGATCGATTGATCATGTGGTGGCCGTTGCCGTTGCCTTTCGGAAAGGCGGCGCCATCGCCGGCGCGCAGCACCGTCTCGCCGCCATCCTCGATCAGCACCAGTTCGCCTTCGAGGACATAGACGAACTCGTCCTCGTGCGAATGCCAGTGCCGCTGGCTCGACCAGCGGCCCGGCGGCAAGCGCATGAGGTTGACGCCGAAATCCGAAAGGCCGCCGGCATCGCCCAGGCGCTGCCGGACCCGTTCGGCGCAGGGCGCGTCGAACGGCGGCGGATACCCCGCGCCGAGAATCTTCCGCACGGAGGCGATATCGACCTTCGGCATCGCTCCCTCCCCTGCCCGGCCTCCGCGGCCGGGCGCGCAGGATCGCCGTGAATCAGGCGCCGGCGCGCACCGCTTCCGCCAGGCCGCGCACCTGGTCCAGCACCTTGCGCACGCTGTCCGGCTTCGCCCGGCCCTGCTCGTCCAGGGACTTGTGCAGCGTGTCGACCAGCGCGCTCCCTACCACCGCGCCGTCGGCGATGCGCGAGGCCTCGCCCGCCTGCTGCGGCGTCCGGATGCCGAAGCCGATGGCGATCGGCAGGTCGGTATGCTCCCGGACACGCGGGATGGCCTTGCGCAGCGTATCGGGGTCCGCGCTGCGCGTGCCGGTGATGCCCGCGAGCGCCACATAGTACACGAAGCCCGAGGAGGCCTTCAGCACCAGCGGCAGCCGCTCGTCATCCGTGGTCGGGGCGACGAGGCGGATGATGTCGATCCCCGCGGCCTGGGCGGCCGGCGCCAGCACCTCCGCCTCCTCCGGCGGCATGTCCACGGCGATGATCCCGTCCACGCCGCTGGCCTGCGCATCGGTGACGAAGCGATCGGCGCCATAGGAGAGGATCGGGTTCAGGTAGCCCATCAGGATGATGGGCGTCGTCGTGTCCTCGGTGCGGAAGTCCCGCACCATGGCCAGCGTGCCGGCCATGGTCGCGCCCGCCTTCAACGCGCGCTGGCTGGCGAGCTGGATGATCGGGCCGTCGGCCATGGGGTCGGTGAAAGGCACGCCGATCTCGATGAGGTCGGCGCCCGCGCCGGGCAGGCCGCGCAGGATGGCCATGCTGGTCGCGGGATCGGGGTCGTAGGCTTCCAGAAAGGTGATGAGCGCGCCGCGCCCTTCCGCCTTCAGCTGCGCAAAGCGCGCGGGGATGCGGCTCATATCGTCACCCCCAGATGGTCGGCGACGGTGAAGATGTCCTTGTCGCCGCGGCCGGACATGCACAGCACGATGATCTTGTCGGCCGGCAGCGTCGGCGCGATGCGCAGCACATGAGCCAGCGCATGCGCGGGCTCCAAAGCGGGAATGATGCCCTCCAGCTTGGTGCAGAGCTGGAAGGCGTCCAGCGCCTCGTTGTCGGTCGCATTCACGTATTTCACGCGGCCGAGCTCATGCAGCCAGGAATGCTCGGGCCCGATGCCGGGATAGTCGAGCCCGGCGCTGATGGAGTGGCCCTCCAGGATCTGGCCGTGCTCGTCCTGCAGCAGGTAGGTGCGGTTGCCGTGCAGCACGCCCGGCCGGCCGCCGGTGAGGCTCGCTGCGTGCTCCTGCGTGTCCACGCCATGGCCGCCGGCCTCGACGCCATGAATCTCCACAGAGGGGTCGTCGAGGAAGGGAAAGAACAACCCCATGGCGTTGGAGCCGCCGCCGATGGCCGCGGTGAGAATGTCGGGCAGGCGTCCCTCGCCCTCGAGCTCCGCGAGCTGCCAGCGCACCTCCTCGCCGATGATCGACTGGAAGTCGCGCACCATCACCGGATAGGGGTGCGGGCCGGCGACGGTGCCGATGCAGTAGTAGGTGTCGTCGACATTCGCGACCCAGTGGCGCAGCGCCTCGTTCATCGCGTCCTTGAGCGTGGCCGCGCCGGAGGTCACCGGCACCACCTCGGCGCCCAGCAGCTTCATGCGGAAGACGTTGGGCTTCTGGCGCTCCACATCCACCGCACCCATGAACACCGTGCAGGGCAGGCCGAAGAGCGCGCAGGCCGTGGCGGTCGCGACGCCGTGCTGGCCCGCGCCGGTCTCGGCGATGATGCGCTTCTTGCCCATGCGGCGGGCCAGCAGGATCTGGCCGAGCACGGCGTTGATCTTGTGCGCGCCGGTGTGGTTCAGGTCCTCGCGCTTGAAGTAGACCTTCGCGCCGTCGCCGCGGCGCGGCGCCAGGGAAGCGCAGTGCTGCGTGATGCGCTCGGCGAACCAGAGCGGGCTGGGGCGGCCCACATAGTCCTTCAGCAGCCGTCGCCATTCCTTGTCGAAGCCCGGATCCTTCTTGGCTTCGGAAAGGGCGGCCTCCACCTCGAGGATGAGCGGCATCAGGGTCTCGGCGACGTACCGGCCGCCGAAGCCGCCGAAACGTCCCGCGGAATCCGGGCCGCTCTTGAAGGTGTTGGGCCGCAGGGGCGGCGTGACGGGCTTGTTCACTGGTGTTCCCGGGTCTGGCGTTGAGGGGCGGCCTTGATAGCGGGCGGCCGGCCTTTCCCCAACCCCAGGCGGTCACATTTGGCGCACGGCCCGGATGAAATCGCGGATCAGGCCCTCGTCCTTCACGCCCTTGGCCCGCTCGACGCCGGAGGAGACATCCACGCCGGGCGCGCCGCTGACCCGGATGGCCTCGGCCACATTGGCGGGCGTGAGGCCGCCGGCGAGCAGCCAGGGCACCGGGATGTCCTTCAGCCGCGCGAGGCGCCATTCGAAGGCTTCCGCGTTCCCGCCCGGCCGCGTGGCTTCCGGCGGCGGCTTGGCGTCCAGCAGCAGCCGGTCGGCCACGCCGGAGAAATCGTCGATCTGGGCGAGGTCGGCCTCGGTCGCGATGCCGATGGCCTTCATCACCGGGCAGCCGAATTTCTCCCGGACTTTCGCGACGCGCTCCGGGGTCTCGCCGCCGTGGAGCTGGATGAGGTCGAGCGGCGTGGCGGCCAGCACGGCTTCGATCAGCTCGTCCTGCGGGTCCACGAACAGCCCCACGCGCGGTGGCCCGCCCTCGAGCGAGGCGGAGAGCGCACCGGCCTGTGCCGGGGTCAGCGCGCGCGGCGAGACCGGGAAGAAGACGAAGCCCACGAAATCGGCACCCGCCTCAGCCGCCACGCGCAGGGCCCCGGGCGTGGAGATGCCGCAGATCTTGACCTCGGTCGTTCTTTGTTCGGTCACCGGGGCAGGCTCGCGACGATGGCGCGCGCGGCAGCGGCGGGATCGGCGGCGCCCGTGATGGGCCGGCCGACCACGATCCAGTCGGCGCCATCGGCCACCGCATCGGCCGGGGTCGCCACGCGCGCCTGATCGCCGACCTCGCTGCCGGCGGGGCGGATGCCCGGCACCACCAGGCGCGGCCCCTCTCCCAGCGCGGCGCGGATCGGCGCGACCTCGCGCGGCGAGCAGACCAGTCCGTCGGCGCCGGCCGCCAGGGCCATGCGGGCAAGGCGGATCACCTGGTTCACCGGATCGGCCTCGACGCCGATGGCGCGAAGCGTCTCCGCGTCGATGCTGGTCAGCACCGTCACGGCAAGCAGCATGGGCCGCGCGGCACCGGCCGCCTCAGCGGATTTGCGGGCGGCGGCGATCATCGCCGGGCCGCCGGCGGCGTGGATGGTGATCATCGCCGGGCCGAGCGGCGCGAGAGAGCCGATCGCGCCCGCCACTGTGTTGGGGATGTCGTGCAGCTTCACGTCCAGGAAGACCGGCGCCCGCCGCCGCAGCGCCGCCACCGCCGGCGGCCCTTCCGCGCAGAACAGCTCCAGCCCCAGCTTCAGCAGCCCGGCCTCCGGCGCGACCTGTGCGGCCAGCGCCTCGGCGCGGGGCAGCGCCGGCGTGTCGAGGGCGACGATCAGCCGGCCCTGAGGACCGTCCGGACGCGGCAACATATGCGAAAGACCTTCAGTTCGGCTTGGCGAGGGCCGCATCGCGCGCGGCCAGCTCGGCGTCAAGCCGTTTCGCCGTCCGGCGCAGGCGCCGGTTGCTCCATTTCTGGGGCAGGTGCGAGAACCAGACGAGCAGCGCGCCGGCCAGGAAGGCGACCAGGCAGGGACCCAGAATGGCCTGCCAGAGCGCCAGCTCCACCGTCCAGCCGCCGGGCCAGAGCGCCACCGTCACGGCGTGCCCGTTGGCGAGCGCGAAGACGCCCAGCGCGAGGGCGATCAGGACTGGCAGGATCAGGCTCATCAGGGACCCTCGCCGGGATCCTGGCCGCCATTGACCCGGGCCCGCAGCTCCTTGCCCGGCCGGAAATGCGGCATGCCCTTGCCGGCGACGGCCACGGCCTCGCCGGTGCGGGGGTTGCGGCCCTGCCGCGGGTCGCGCCGGCGGGTCGTGAAGGCGCCGAAGCCGCGCAGCTCCACCCGGTCGCCCCGGGCCAGGGCGGCGCTCACCTCCTCGAAGATGGTGCCGACCACAAGCTCGATATCGGGTTGCCGCAGATGCGGGTGCTGCGCCGCCAGATGCGCGATGAGCTCGCTCTTCGTCATGCAGGTCCCCGCGCCGTCCGTGGTTCATAGCAAGCGGAAGTCAAAGGATTTGCAAGCCCGGATATGCGACTCACCGGGGAAGAATCGCGCCCGGCCACCAGCCCTCGGCGCGGAAAGCGGCAATTCCGGCCCGCCAGATGCTCGCGGAGGCAAGGGACAGCGCCCGCTCCGCCGCGCCCCGGGGGTCGATCTCGCGCACCGGCAGGTCGGCGGAGACGCCGCGGTTGGCCGCGAGCCAGGCGCGGGCCTCCGCCTCGCCGCCGATCGCGTCCACCAGCCCGGCGGCCAGGGCCTGGCGGCCCGTCATGATCCGGCCGTCGGCGAGCGGCAGCACCCGCTCCTCCGGCATGTTGCGGTTGGCCACGACCATGGCGACGAACTGCCGGTACATGTCCTCCACCACGGCGGCCAGCGAGGCCCGGCCCTCCTCAGTGAGGGGGCGGAAGGGGCTGGGCTGGTCCTTGAGCGGGCCGGAGGTCAGGGTCTCCGTCCGCAGGCCGAGGCGGGAGATCAGCTCCGAGACCTCGAAGGACTGCAGCAGAACGCCGATCGAGCCCGTCAGCGTGGACTCGCGAGAGAAGATCCGCTCGGCCGGCAGCGCCACCATGTAGCCCGCCGAGGCCGCGGTGCCGGTCAGGACGGCGACTACCGGCTTGCCCGCCTCGCGCAGGGCGCGGATGGCGCGGTACAGCCCCTCCCCGCCGGTGACGGTGCCGCCATGGCTGTCGATCACGACCAGGACGGCGCGGACATGCGAATCGCGGCCGGCCCGCGCGATCTCGCGGAGCAGCTTGGGCTCGTCGGTGATGGTGCCCTCGATGGGCAGGCGGGCGACATGGTCGCCGGCCAGGGCATCCGGCAGCTCGTCGCCCCAGTAGAGGGCCGCGAGCAGCACCAGGCCAAGGACGAGAGCCCCGCGCCAGAAGCCGAGCTGCCGCTTGAGGCGCCTGCGATCGAGAAGGAGGTCGGACTCCAGCGTCATGGGTCGGATGCGTCCCGTGGATGCGATGTCCCCCTGGAGATAGGGCGTTCCAGGCCTTCTGCGAAGGCATGCGGTTGCCAGGGGCCGAGGGGAGCGCTATTCACCGCGCCGCGTGGGCGGGCCGACTTAGCTCAGGGGTAGAGCAACTGATTCGTAATCAGTAGGTCCGGGGTTCGATTCCCCGAGTCGGCACCACTATCTTTCCAACCTTTTCAGCGCTGCCCAGCCGATCCGCCGGCCAGCGCTCCAACTCCACCGGATCAGGCCGGCTTCGCCAGCGCCGATCCTGTGTTCCTCCCCCCAACCGACGGATCAGGCCATGATCGGCGTCCGCCGCAGCGTGCGGCGCGTCGCCGGGTCGAAGGCCCGCCGCGCATGCTGCAGCAGCCGGTTGTTCCAGAGCACCAGGTCCCCCGGCCGCCAGGCGTGGCAATAGGTGGCGCTGCTGCTCTCGATCTGCTGCCGCACCTCCGCGAGCAGCGCCGCGCTCTCGTCGGGCGACAGGCCGAGAACCTCCACGCTCCACCGGCGGTTGACCCAGATCGCCTTCTGCCCCGTCTCCGGGTCGCTCCAGACGATCGGATGGACGGCGGTCGAGCTCTCCTCCTTCTCGCTCGCCACGTTGTAGCGGGCGGCCACGACCTCGTCATAGGCGCGGACATGGCGGCAGCTCCGCCCGTCGATGCGCCGCTTCAGCTCGAGGGGCAGCTCGTCGAGAACCACCGCCGTGTCGCAGAAGCAGGTCTCGCCGCCCTCCGCCGGCACCTCGACGCCGTAGAGCATCAGCGCGGTCAGGGGCTCCGGATAGAAGATGTGATCGAGGTGGAAGGCCAGCTCGACGTCGCCGAACAGCCCGTCCGGCCGGACATTGGAGACGAAGAGCTCGTTCTCGCTCTTCGGCTTCACCCGCCCGTGCTCGCGGAGAAAGATCTCGCCGAAGATCCGTCCGAAGCGCGACTGGTCCTCGGGCGATATGTCCTGGTCCCGCAAGATCAGCAGGCGATAGCGGCGGAAAGCGTCCCGCAGCAGGCTCGCCGTCGGTCCGTCGATGGGCCGGCGGAGATCGAGGCCCAGCACCTCCGCGCCGAAGCTCGGCGCCAGGGGCCTGAGGGTGAAGTGACCTGCGTTCGGCGCCGCGACTTCAGAACCAGTTCCGGCCATCTCGCCTCTCCCTGTTGTCGGCGCGAGGCTGGCAGGCGCCGCCCGGGAGCGTCCAATGCCGATCCATGCGGGTTGTATGCCGGGACGTGATGCCTGCTACGGTTCCGTGATGAAATGGCTGCACCCCGCATGAGCGCCGCTGGCCGCCGAACGCCGACCTTCCGCCAGGTCGAGGCGTTCCGCGCGGCCGCGCAGCTCCAGACCGCCACGGCCGCGGCCCATGCGCTGGGCCTCGGGCAGCCGGCGGTCTCGCGGCTGCTGGCGGAATTCGAGCGGTCCGTCGGGCTGTCGCTCTTCGACCGGCGCGGGCGCGGCCTCGCGCTGACCGCCGACGGCGAGCTGCTCCGCAAGGAGGTGGAGCGCAGCTTCATCGGGCTCGAGGCCATCGCCGAGGCCGCTTCTGCCATCGGCCGCAACGCCGCGGGGCTGCTGCGCGTCGCGGCCCTGCAGGCCTATGCGGACGGCTTCGTGGCCGACGCCGTGGGGGATTTTCTCCGGGAGTATCCCGGCCTGCGCGTCGAGCTGCAGTCGGTGCCCAAGCCGGAGCTGATCCGGCTGCTCGCGATGGAGCGCTACGACCTCGGCATTGCCAGCCTGCCCGTGGATTCCGCGGCCCTCGTCGCCAGGCCGCTGGTGAAGCGCCGGGGCGTGATGCTCTTTCCCCACTCCCTCCTGCCGCCGGAGCCGGTGACCTGGCCGGACCTGGAGCGGCTGCCGCTCATCGTGCTGTCGCGCGACGCGCCCTTCCGCGTGGCCTTCGACGCCCAGGCCGCGCATCTCGGCGTGCGGCCGCGCATCGTGGCCGAGCTGCGGACGCAGCGCGCGATCTGCCGCGCGGCGATGGCGGGTGGCGGCGTCGGCCTCGTGGAGGATGTGCTGGCCTACGAGTACGACACGGAGCGGGCCCACACCCGCCCCCTGCCCGGCAACTTCGAATGGACGCTCGCGCTGCTGCAGCCCCGGCGCCGGAAGCTCACGCGATCGGCGCAGGGGCTGGCCCGCCTTCTGGCCGCGCGCGCCGCGGAGCATCACCTTCCCGCATGAAAGGTGCAGCGTAACGCATTGGACAGTTTTTCCGGCCGCGTCCTAGGCTTTCCCGATACTGGAAGGGGCCACCGATGACGTTGCGGAACCGAATGGCTGGCCTTCGCTTCCTCGTCCTCGCGGCCATCGCCCTTTGCGGAACCGCCGCGGCCCAGCCCTATCCGAACCGGCCCATCGAGGTGGTCGTGCCCTATCCGCCCGGCGGCAATTCCGACGGCTCGGTGCGCCTCTTCGCGGATCGCTGGTCGGAGTTCCTGGGGCAGCCGATCGTCGTGGTGAACCGGCCCGGCGGCGGCTCCTCCGTCGGCGCGCGCTTCGTGGCGAACGCGCGGCCGGACGGCTACACGCTGCTCGTCGGCAGCGAGTCCTCCTTCCTCACGGTGCGGCTCACGCAGCCCGACGCCGGCTACAATCTCGATAGCTTCACCTACCTCTTCGGCTACGGCTACGGTGCCGCCTACTTCGTGCTGCGCGAGGACGCGCCCTACCGCACGGTGCAGGAGTTCATCGCGGCGGCGCGGCAGCAGCCGGGAACGCTCACCTATGCCTCCTACGGGCTCGGCACCTTCGGGCAGTTCGCCGCGGAGCTGCTCTGGTCGCGCAGCGGATCGCAGCTCACCTACGTGCCGTTCCGCTCCAGCCCCGAGGCGAACACCGCGCTCATGGGCCGGCACGTGAACATGTCGGTGCCGGCCTCGACCTTCGGCCTCGGCCCGGGATCGGGCCTGCGGCTCGCGGCGACCACGGCGCCCACGCGCCTCCCCTTCGCGCCGGACGTGCCGACGCTGCGCGAGCTCGGCTACGACGCCGACCTCACCTACACCATCGCGATCGTGGGCCCCGCGGGCCTGCCGCCCGAGGTCGTGCAGCGCCTGACCGAGGCCCACCGGCTCGCCTATGCCAAGTATCGCGAGGAGGTCGAGCGCCGCCTCCAGGCGCTCGAGCTGGTGCCCGTCGAGATGGACGGCGCCGCCCTGCTCCGGCAGCTGCGCGAGCGCGACGCGCTGTTCCGCTCGCTGGCGCCAGGCATGGGCCTGAACCCGCAATAACCCTGGAACCCTTCATGTCCGAGCAAAGTATCCTTGCGTCCCTGTCGGTGGACCGCGTCCGCGCGGATATCGAGCGCATCACCACCGAGATCCCCTCGCGCCTTGCGGGCTCGGTGAACGGGCGACGCATGGCCGAGTACAGCCGCGACGGGCTGCTGGCCGCCGGCGCCTCGGCCGAGATGCTGGAGTTCCCGGGCCTGGTGAGCTTCCCGGAGCGCGCCGACCTCCTGGTCCTCGCGCCGCGCGAGATCGCCATCGAGGCGAACACGCTCGGCCACAGCGTCGCGACCCTGCCCGAGGGGCTGACCGGCGAGCTGATCGACACCTACACCGGCTCCGAAAAGGAGCTGCTCGCGCAGGACCCGACCGGGAAGATCCTGCTCTCCGAGCTCTCCTACCACCCCGCGCGGCACGAGAAGCAGCGCCTCGCGGCCCTGCACGGCGCCGCCGGCTGCATCATGATGAACTGGGGCCATCCGGAGAACGAGGCATTGCCCTTCGGCTCGGTGAAGCCGGCCTGGGGCAACCCGACGCCGGACACGCTGAAGAGCGAGATGGCCACCCTGCCCTGCATCGGCATCGCGCGCTCGGCCGGGCTCGCGCTGCGGGAGATGATCCAGCAGGGACCCGTGCGCGTGCGGATGCGCGCCAATGTAGAGAATGGCTGGCGCCCCGTGCAGATCACGGTGGGCGAGGTGAAGGCGCCGGCGAGCGAGGATTTCGTGGTCGTCGGCGGCCACCAGGATTCCTGGCCCGGCCCGCAGGCCACCGACAACGCCGCGGGCTCGGCCGTGCTGCTGGAGATGGCGCGCGTCTTCCAGCAGCATCGCGGCGAGCTGCGGCGCGGCCTCGTCTTCGGCTTCTGGACCGGGCACGAGACCGGCACGATGGTCGGCTCCACCTACTACGTGGACCGCCGCTGGGACCGGCTGCGCCGCCATGCCGTCGCCTATCTCCAGGTCGACCAGCCCGGCATCGTCGGGACCACGGCCTGGGACAGCCGCTCCAATTCCGAGCTGCGGCGCTTCCACCAGGCGACCGAGAAGCGGCTGGGCGAGGGTTACGCGCCGGCCTGGCGCCGCGCGGTGCGGACCGGCGATTCCTCCTTCTTCGGCCTCGGCGTGCCGATGATGCAGGGCCAGGGCACCTTCACCGACGCGGAGCTGAAGGCCTCGGCCATGGCGACGCTCGGCTGGTGGCACCACTCCGTCGAGAACACGATCGACAAGCTCGACTGGTCGCGCATGGCGGTGCATCTGCGCATCTATGCCGCCTGGCTCTGGGAGCTGTGCACCGCTGATATCCTGCCCTTCGACTTCACCGCCGTCGCCGGCGAGTTCGCGCAGCGCCTTGCGCAGCTTGCGCCGGCCGGCGCGGAGATCGGCCTGGACGGCGCCGTGGCGCAGGCCGAGGCCTTTCGCGCCGCCGCCGCGCGGCTCGACGAGGCCGCCATCGCCTGGCGCGCGCGCTATGCCGGCGGCCACGCCGATGCTGCCGCGGCCGACCGGCTGAACGCCTGCCTGAAGGGGCTGTCACGGCTGCTCCTGCCGGTCGCCAGCACGAGCAAGGGCGCCTATGCCCACGACCCCTACGGCCTCACCGCGCAGGGCAGCATGCTGCCCTCGCTCTTCGAGCTGCCGCTGCTCGCCGGGCTGCAGGGCGAGGCGCGCTGGACGCTGGAGACGCAGCTCGTCCGCGAGCGCAACCGCGTGGCCGACGCGCTCGGCGACGCCACGGCGCTGATCGATTCCACGCTCGGCGCGCTGGCCTGACCATGACCCCAGGAGGTCCCCACCCATGAGCCGGATCGCCGTCGGCGGCTTCCATCACGAGACCAACTGCTTCGTGAAGCCGGACACCGACTACGCCTACTTCAACATCCAGCGCGACCGCCCGCCGCTGACCCGGGGGCCCGCCGTCTTCGAGCGCCTCGCCGGCTCCACCTTCGCGCTGGCGGGCTTTCTCGCGGAGATGCAGAAGGAGCACGAGCTGCTGCCGCTGCTCTGGACCAGCGGCGGCGCCGGCGGCCTCGTCACCGCCGACGCCTATGAGCGCATCGCCGCCGAGCTGGTCGGCCGGCTCTCCGAGCTCGGCACGGTGGACGCGGTCTATCTCGACCTGCACGGCGCCATGGTCAGCGAGCCCTTCGAGGACGGCGAGGGCGAGCTGCTGCGCCGCGTGCGCGCCGTGGTCGGCCCCACGGTGCCGGTGGTGATCAGCCTCGACTACCACGCCAACGTCACGCCCGAGATGGTCGAGCACTGCGACGCCATGCTCGCCTACCTCACCTACCCGCATGTGGACCGCAACGCGACCGGCCGGCGGGCGGCGAAGGTGATGCGCCAGATCCTCAAGCGCGGCCGCACCACGGCGCGCGCGCTGCGCAAGCTGCCCTTCCTGCTGCCGCTGAACGACCAATGCACGCTGGTGGAGCCCTCGCTTGGCATCGTCACCGGGACGCGCGAGGCGGAGCCGGAGCTGGCCAGCCTCGCCTATCTCGCGGGCTTCCCGCCCTCGGACCTCTACTGGTGCGGCCCTGCCGTCATCGCCCATGGCTGGGACCAGACCGTGGTGGACGAGGCCGCCGACACCCTGCTGCGCGCGGTCGAGACGCAGGAGCCGAACTTCGCCGTGCCGATGGTCTCGCCGGAGGAGGGCGTGGCCCAGGCCCAGGGCCTGGCCCGCCCCGGCCGCAGGCCCGTCGTCATCGCCGATACTCAGGACAATCCCGGCTGCGGCGGCACGGCCGACAGCACCGGCCTGCTGAAGGCGCTCATCGCCGCCAAGGTCGAGGATGCGGTGCTCGGCTTCCTCTGCGACCCCGCCGCGGCCGCCGCGGCGCATGCGGCGGGCGAAGGCGCCACGATCCGCATCGCCCTGGGCGGCCATTCCGGGCCGGAGGGCGTGACGCCGCTGGAGGCCGAGTATCGCGTCGAGCGGCTGGGCACCGGAAAATTCCGCACCACGGGCAAGGTGGTCGGCGGGCGGGACACGGATCTCGGGCCCATGGCGCTGCTGCGGCTGGACGGGGTGCGCATCGTCGTCACCAGCAAGCGCATGCAGGCCTTCGACCAGGCGCCCTTCCAGCATCTCGGCATCGAGCCTGCGCAGGAGCGCATCCTGGCCCTGAAGAGCACCTGCCACTTCCGCGCCGAGTTCGAGCCACTGGCCCAGCAGGTCATCGTGGTGCTGGCGGCTGGCTATTACCTGGCCGACCCCAGCGCCTATCCCTTCGAGCGGCTGCGCCCCGGCGTCAGGCTGAAGCCGCTCGGCAACGTCACCTCCGGGAGAGCCGCATGATCGACCGGAGAATCCTGCTGGGCGCCGGCCTCGCTCTCCCGGGCCTCGCCCGCGCCCAGAGCTTTCCCGACCGCCCGCTCCGGCTGGTTGTGCCCTACACCGCCGGCGGCGGCACCGACGTCGTGGGCCGCGAGATCGCGCGGCACATGGCGGAATTCCTGGGACAGCCCGTCATCGTCGAGAACCGCAGCGGCGCGAACACCGGCGTCGGCGCCGAATACGTCGCGAAGGCGCGGCCCGACGGCTACACGCTCTACTTCGCCGGCGCCTCCAGCCTCGTGGTGCCGCCGCTGGTCTCGCGGCGCTTCCCCGCGAAGCCGGAGGATTTCGCGCCGGTCTCGCTGGTGCTGAAGCAGCCCTACGGCCTCGGCATCACGCCCTCGCTGGCCACCGACCTCGCCGGGCTGGTCGCGCTGATGCGCGAGAAGCCGGACACCTACGGCTTCGGTCACACCGGCACCGGCGGCATCGGTCACCTGATCGGCGAGCGGCTGATGGCCGCGACCGGCACGCGCATGATCTCCGTGCCCTATCGCGGCTTCCAGCAGACCGTGCTCGACGTGATGAGCGGAAGGCTCGCCATGACCTTCGAATCCGTCGCCAACTTCCTGCCCTTCACGCGCGACGGGCAGGTCCGGCTGATCGGCGTCTCCAGCGAGCAGCGCATGCCGCAGCTGCCGGACATCCCGACCTTCGCCGAGGCGGGCTATCCGGACCTCGTCGTGGAATCCTGGCTCGCCGTCTGGGCGCCCGCCGGGACGCCGGCGCCCCTCGTCGCACGGCTCAACGCCGCGGTGGTGGCCGCCGTCGCCAGCCCGGGCTTCCAGGCGCTGGCCGCCGGCCAGGTGCAGCGGCCCGAAAGCAGCACGTCCGAAGCCCTCGCCGCCCTGACCGCGCGCGACGTCGCCGGCTGGCGGCGGGTGGTCGCGCCCCTGAACCTGCAAACGGACTGAGTCGGAGTGAAGCGATGAGTGAACAGAAACGCCGGACCGCCATCGTCACCGGGGCGGCGCGCGGCATCGGCCGGGGCATCGCGCTCGCGTTGGCGCGGCACGGCCTCGACGTCGCGCTCGTCGATCTCCGGGCCGAGCAGGTCGAGGCCACGGCCGGCGAGGCACGGGCGCTCGGCGTGGATGCGGTGGCCATCGTCGCCGACACCTCCGAGTACCAGACGGCGCGCGACCACGTGGCCACGCTGCAGAAGCGCTGGGGCCAGATCGACGTGCTCGTGAACAACGCCGCGGTGGCGCAGCCCAAGCGCATCCTGGAGATCACCGAGGCCGAATGGGACCTGGGCGTCGCGGTGAATCTCAAGGGCTACTTCAACTGGTCGCAGGCGGTGGCGCCGGGGATGCTGGCGGCGGGCGGCGGGCGCATCGTCAACATCTCCTCCGTCTCGGCCCATTCCGGGCCCTCGCCGCATGCCGCGAGCCGCTTCGCCTACAGCGCCACCAAGGCCGGCGTGCTCGGCCTGACCAAGGGCCTTGCGCGCGAGCTCGCGCCGACGATCAGCGTGAACGCCATCTGCCCCGGCCCCATCCTCACCGAGCGCACGGAGGCGAGCTTCGCGCCGCATATGGAGCGGCTGCCGGGCTCGATCCCGCTCGGCCGCCTCGGCACGCCGGAGGACATCGCCGTGGTGGTCGCCTTCCTCGCGACGGCCGAGCCCATGTTCATGACGGGCGAGGTGATCGACGTGGATGGCGGCGCGAACATGAACTAGGGGCGAGGCGGATGGATCTCGATCTGCAGGGGCAGGTGGTGGCGGTCACCGGGGCGGCGGGCGGCATCGGCGGCGCCATCGCGCGGCTCTTCGCCGGGCTGGGCGCGCGCGTCTACGGGACCGACCTCTCGGCCGAGGGGCTGGCCGCGCTCGGCTCTGGCATCAGCACGCATGCGGCGGAGCTGACCGACCGCCGCGCCGTCGCCGCCTGGATCGCCTCCGTGGAGCGCGAGGCCGGGCAGGCCATCGACATCCTCGTGAACAGCGCCGGCGGTTCGCTCGGCCAGGTGCCGCAGCCGGTCGAGGAGGTGCCCGACGCGGACTGGAACCGCATCATGGCCATCAACCTGGACGCCGTCTTCGCGCTGTGCCGGGCCGTGGTGCCGGGCATGAAGAAGGCCGGGCGCGGGCGGATCATCCTGGTGAGCTCGCGCGCCGGCTCCAACGCCTCGCTCCACGGGATCCAGGCCTATACGGCGGCCAAGCACGCGGTGAACGGGCTGGTCCGGCAGCTCGCCGCCGACCTCGGGCCGCATGGCATCACGGTCAACGGCGTGGCGCCGGGCCTCGTCCGCACCACGCCGGCGCGCGACCGGCAATGGGCCAGCTACGGCGAGGCCGGGCAGAAGGCCATGCTGAGCCGCATCGGACTGCGCCGGCTCGGCACGGCCGACGACATCGCCAAGGCCACCGCCTTCCTCGCTTCCGACCTCGCGAGCTTCGTGAACGGCGTCATCATCCCGGTGGACGGCGGCCACAACTGACAGGAGAGATCTTCATGCGCCACAGGATCGGTCGTCGTGCCACGCTGACCGGGCTTTCGTCGGCCGCCTTCGCCGCAAGCCGGGCCCGGGCGCAGGATTACCCCAACCGCCCGATCCGGGTGATCGTGCCCTTCTCGACGGGCGGCAACACGGATGTCGTGGCGCGCGTCATCGCGCCGGGCGTCGCGGAGCGGCTGGGCCAGCCCGTCGTCGTCGAGAACCGCCCGAGCGCCGCGAGCGTGGTCGGGATCGACGCCGTGGCGAAGGCGCGCCCGGACGGCTACACGCTGCTGGTCGTGGACACGACCATGCCCGTCCTGCCCGCGCTGCACCGCGACCTGCCCTTCGACATCTTCCGGGATCTCACGCCCATCAGCTTCGTCGCCGGTGGGCCGACAACCCTGGTGGTTCGCGCCTCGATGCCGGCCCGCACGCTGCAGGACGTGATCGCGCTCGCCAAGGCTTCGCCCGGACGGCTGACCTATGCCACCGGCAGCATCGGCGGCACCGCGCACCTCGCCGCCCTGCTGTTCCAGGAGGAGGCCGGCATCTCCATGACCCACGTGCCCTATGCCGGCGCGGGACAGGCGATGACCGACCTGGTCGGCGGCCACCTGGACATCACCTTCTCCGCGCTCAGCGCCGTCCAGGGCCTGGTCGACGCGGGATCGGTCCGCGCCATCGCGACGAGCGGCGCGGAGCGGCTGCCGGTGGCGCCCAACCTGCCGACCTTCCGGGAATCCGGCCTGCCGGGCGTGGTCGTCTCCGCCCATTGGGGCTTCTACGCGACGGGCGGCACGCCGGCGCCGATCGTCGAGCGGCTCAACGCGGCCTTCGTCGCGGCGGTCCGCGACACGGCGATCCGCGCCGAGCTGGAGCGGCGCGCCTATGTCATCCTGGGCACGACGGCCGCGGAACAGGCGACGATCCTGCGCGAGGAATACGAGAAGTGGGGCGCGGTCATGCGCCGGGCCGGAGCCGCGAGAAACTAGGCCCAAGACGGAACGGCGCTTCGCGATGCGATTTTCCGCATTGCCCGGCGCCGATCCGCTCGCCCCCGGCTGGAGTCCGTTCCCACGGTGAACCTGGAACGAGCAAGGATGCGTCGCGGCTGCCCTGCGCCGGAGCAGACCGGCGGCGGCCAGCGGCACGAGGCGCGCGCGATCCGATAGGCGGGCGTGGCCGATGCCGTCATCCTGTCCGCGGCGCCCAGCCGATCCGGTTCATCGCCGCAGCCACTCACGATGACGAAGCCCTCGCGCCCCGCTTGAGCCGCCCCAGGAGACCAGCAGATGGACGTCGCCCTGTTTCACCTGATGTCGCTGAACAACGATCGCGAGATTCCCGCGGGCGTCTTCTCGATGGTGTCGGACATGGTGCAGGCTGCGGAGGATCTCGGCTTCGATGGCTCCTGGTTCGCCGAGCATCATTTCAGCAGCGCCTCCGTCTGCGCGTCGCCGCTGATGGTGGCGGCGCATTGCGCCGCGCGGACGAAGCGGATCAAGCTGGGCTCGGCCGTCGTGGCGCTGCCCCTGTACCATCCGCTGCGCGTCGTCCAGGAGATCGGCATGCTGGATGCGATGAGCGGCGGCCGCGTGCTGCTCGGCCTCGCGACCGGCCATCAGCCGCACGAGTACCGCTCCTACGGCATCCCGCTCGCCGACCGGTCCGGCCTGATGAACGAGGGCTGGGACATCCTCGAGCAGGGACTCGTGAACGGCGTGGTGGCCTATCAGGGCCGGCACTACCAGATCCCGGAAACCCATATCACGATCCGGACCGGCCGGATGCCGCCGCTGTTCCTGGCCGGCAGCGACGACCAGCTGATGCGGCGGACGGTGCGTTCAGGCGGCACGCTGCTGGTGAGCGCGGCGCTCAGGACGCCCGAGCAGCTCGTCCCCACGCGGGACGCGCTGTTGCGGCTCATCGAGGAGGAGCTGCCAGGGGGATCGCGCAGGCCGATCTGCGTTCAGCGCCATCTCTTCATTACCGAGGATCCCGCGGAGGCGCGCTTGGCCGCGGAGATGCTGCTTCGCTTCAACCGCGTCACGGCAGCGCTGCGAGGCGCCGCTCCCCGGCGCAACGGCGTCATGATCGAGCCCGTGCCTTTCCCGGGCGAGCCCACGGTGGACTGGATCCTGGAGAATCTTCCGATCGGTCCGGCGGAGAAGGTGCTGAGCTTCCTGCGGCGCGATATCGAGGTGATGCGCCCGACGCATCTCAGCGTGTACATGGGCTTCACGGGCCTTCCGATCTCGCGGACCATGAAGTCCCTGTCCATCTTCGGCGAGCACGTGCTTCCGGAGCTTCAGCGCATCGGGACGTCGGTCGAGGCCTGACGGCGCGTCGATCGGCAAGGGTTCGGAGCCCCCGCGGACTATTCCATCCGGATGCCGCTGGTCCGGACCACGTTGCCCCAGCGCTCGAAATCCTCCCGCACGAAGGGTGGAAAATCCGCCCGTCCCATCGGCGCCGCCTCCATGCCGAGGCTGTGCAGGCGCTCCCGGACTTCAGGCGCGCGGAAGCCGCGGGTGACCGCATCGGCGATCTGCACCAGGATCGGCTCCGGCGTGCCCTTCGCCGCCTGCACGCCCCACCACACCATGACGGAAAAGCCCGGCAGGCCCGCCGCCTCGGCCACGGTCGGAAGCTCCGGCGCCGTGTACCAGCGCTCCGGACTGGTGACCGCCAGGACCCTGGCCCGTCCGGCAGCGACGGCCTGCGCATAGGGCGCGAGGTTGTCGTGCACGACATCCAGCCGGCCACCCAGCAGATCCGTCAGCAGCGGCCCGGTGCCGCGATAGGGGACGTGCTGCATGGAGATGCCGGCGCTGGCGTTGAAGTACTCCCCTGCGAGATGCCCCGAGGAGCCGTTTCCAGGACTACCGTAGGAGACGGCCCCCGGCCGCGCCTTGGCCATGGCGATGAGCTCGGCCAGGTTCGCGGCCGGCAGGTCGGCACGCACGATGACCGCGTTCGTCGTGTAGGAGACACGCACGACATGCTCGAAGTCCCGCAGCGCATCGAAGGTCAGCCGGTAGAGATGCGGGCCCATGACGGCGGTGCTGCTGCTCGCGACCAGCAGGGTGTATCCGTCGGGCGCCGATCGCGCCACCGCCTCGGCGCCGACCTGCCCGCCCGCGCCCCCGCGATTGTCCACCACGACGGGCTGCGAGATTCCGGCGGCGAGGGCCTGCCCGATCGTCCGCCCGACCGCGTCGGTCGATCCGCCCGGCGGCCATGGCACGATGAGTCGAAGCGGCCGGTTGGGCCAGCTTCCCGACTGTGCGCGGAGGACCGAGGGCGCCGCGACGAAGGGCAGCGAATTCAGCAGAGCGCGACGTGTCGGTGACATGCGGGCCTCTCGGGAAATGCCCGGGATTCTCAGCAATTCTCATGCCATGCGGGCGGCATGCGCGGACCGACTTTTGCGCCTCGAGGCCTGGAACCGATGGCCGGGGCACAATCGCGCCGGCCGCCTGGAACCGCAGGCGCCAACGGCGGTCGGATTCCCCTGTCCTCGCATGATCCCGGCTGATACGCTCCCGGCAACGCGCCCCGGCAACGATCGGGCGCCGCGACACCACGATGTCGCCCCCCAGGGACAGGAGAGACGAGATGGCGAAGCTCAACGTCAACGGACGCGTCGTCGAGGTCGAGGCCGAAGAGGACACGCCCCTGCTCTGGGCGCTCCGCGAGCAGCTCGGCCTGACCGGCACGAAATACGGCTGCGGCATCGCGCAATGCGGCGCCTGCACCGTGCATGTGGACGGCATGGCGATGCGCGCCTGCGCGCAGCCCGTCTCCGCCTTCGACGAGACCCAGAAGATCGTTACCATTGAGGGTCTCTCGCCCGACAGCAGCCACCCGATCCAGCAGGCCTGGCTCGCGCTCGACGTGCCGCAGTGCGGCTTCTGCCAGTCGGGGATGATCATGGCCGCAGCGGCCCTGCTCGCCGCGACGCCGCGGCCGACAGAGGCTCAGATCCGCGAGGAGGTCACGAACATCTGTCGCTGCGGCACCTTCAACCGGGTCATCGCGGGCATCCAGCGCGCGGCGGCCGGCACGGCCACGGCCGGTTGAGGGAGGGAGCCATGAACGCCATCAGCCGGCCCAGCCGCCGCAGCCTTCTCGCCAGCGCCTCCGCGGCGCTCGGCGCCTTCACCTTCGGCTTCCGCATCCCGCTGCCGTCAGAGGCCGCGGCCCAGCCGTTGCCGACCACGCCCGAGGTCAATGCCTGGGTCGTGGTGAAGCCCGACGATACGGTCGTGATCCGCATCGCCCGCTCCGAGATGGGCCAGGGGACGCTGACCGGCCTCGCCCAGCTCGTCGCCGAGGAGCTGGAATGCGACTGGGCCAAGGTCACCACCGAATACCCGACGCCGGGCCAGAACCTCGCGCGCGGCCGGGTCTGGGGGAACATGTCCACCGGCGGCAGCCGCGGCATCCGCGAGAGCAACGACTACGTCCGCAGGGGCGGCGCGGCCGCGCGCATGATGCTCGTGCAGGCGGCGGCCAATGCCTGGTCCGTGCCGGCCGGCGAGTGCCGTGCGGCGGCCAGCGTCATCACCCATGCGCCGACGGGCCGCACCGTCACCTACGGCCAGGTGGCCGAGGCGGCCGGGCGGCTGCCCGTGCCCACCGAGGTGCCGCTGAAGAATCCGGCGGACTGGAAGCTGGCGGGCCGCCCCGTGCCGCGGCTCGACACGGCGGCCAAGCTCAACGGCAGCCAGGTCTACGGCATGGACCTGCAGCTGCCGGGCATGCTGAACGCCGCGATCCACGCCTGCCCGGTCTTCGGCGGCAAGGTGCGGAGCGTCGATTCCGCCGCGGCCGAGCGCATGCCCGGCGTGAAGCGCGTGCTGCGCGTGGGCGACTACGCGGTCGCCGTCGTGGCCGACACCTGGTGGCGCGCCAAGACCGCGCTCGACGCCGTCACCATCACCTGGGACGAGGGCGAGCACGCGGCCGCCTCCTCCGCCGGCTTCGCGGAGGTGATGAAGGCCGCGCTCGACGCGCCGCAGGCCGCCGTCGGCAACCGCGCCGGCGATGCCGCCGCGGCCATTGCCGCGGCGCCGCGCAAGGTCGAGGCCGTCTACTCCTACCCGCATCAGAACCACGCCTGCATGGAGGTGATGAACGCCACCGCCGTCTGGACGCCGGAGCGCTGCGAGGTCTGGACGCCCACCCAGAACGGCGAGGCCGCGCACGCCGCCGCCGCCGAGGCCGCCGGCCTGCCGCCGGCGCGCTGCGAGGTGCACAAGATCCATCTCGGCGGCGGCTTCGGCCGGCGCGGCGCGGTGCACGACTGGGTGCGCCAGGTGGTGGATATCGCCAAGCAGATGCCGGGCACGCCGGTGAAGCTCATCTGGTCGCGCGAGGAGGACATGCTGCAGGGCCGGTTCCACCCGGTCACCATGTGCAAGCTGACCGCCGGCCTGGACGCGCAGGGGAATCTGACGGGGATGCACATGCGCATCGCCGGGCAGTCCATCGTCGCCGGCATCTTTCCCCAGAACATCCGCGACGGACGCGATCCCGTCGTCTTCCAAGGGCTGAACGCCAGCAGCAACGAGGCCGATATCGGCTACGGCATCCCGAACCTGCTGATCGACCACGCCATGCGCAACCCGCATGTGCCGCCGGGCTTCTGGCGCGGGGTGAACCTGAACCAGAACACCATCTACCTCGAATGCTTCATGGACGAGCTGGCGCATGCGGCGGGCAAGGATCCGCTGGAGTTTCGCCGCGCGCTGATGGCGAACCATCCCAAGCACCTCGCCGTGCTCAACGCCGTCGCCGAGCGCGCCGGCTGGGGCACGCCGGCGGCTGATGTGGACGGGCAGAAGGTGTTCCGCGGCCTGGCGCAGACGCACGGCTTCGGGAGCTATGTCGCGGCCTGCGCCGAGGTCTCGGTGACGGATGGCGGCGTGCTGAAGATCCACCGCATCGTGGCCGCGACCGACCCGGGCTATGCCGTGAACCCGCAGCAGATCGCGGCCCAGGTGGAGGGCTCCTTCGTCTACGGGCTCTCGGCCGCGCTCTACGGCGAGTGCACGGTGAAGGACGGCCGCATCGAGCAGACCAACTTCGACAGCTACCAGGTGCTGCGGATGGATGAGATGCCGAAGGTGGAGACGATCGTGGCGCCCACCGGCGGCTTCTGGGGCGGGGTGGGCGAGCCGACCATCGCGGTGGCCGCGCCGGCCGTGCTCAACGCGATCTTCGCGGCGACCGGCAAGCGGGTGCGCGAGATTCCGCTGAAGAATACGAGCCTGCGCCGGACGTGACGGCGATGGCGCCACGCCTGGCGCTGTTGCTGGTCCTGGCGATGCCGGCATTCGCCGAGGAGGCGCCTCCGGGTGCCTCATCCTGCCTCGGCTGCCACTCGCCGACGCGGGCGGGGGCGGCGATCCCTCCGCTGCGCGGACGCGACCCGGCGGAGGTCGCGACGCTGCTGCGCGCCTTCCGCGAGGGGACGGTCCCGGCCACCGTCATGGACCGTCTCGCGCGTGGCTTCAGCGAGGCGGAAAGCCGTGCCATCGCCGAATGGGTGGTGCGGTGAGGATTCCGCGACGCGTCCTGGTGGGGCTGCTCTCGGCGCCCGCGCTGGCGCAGGCGGCGCCGGCCGTCGTGGTGATCGGCGGCGGCTTCGGCGGGGCGAGCTGCGCGCGGGCGCTGCGGCGGAACGGACTGGCCGTCACGCTGGTCGAGCCCAACGCCACCTACACGTCCTGCCCCTTCAGCAACGCCGTCATCGCCGGGCTGCGGCCGATGGAGCGGCAGCGCTTCGGCTACGATGTGCTGCGGACGCAGGGCATCAGCGTCGTGCATCAGGCCGCCACGGGCATCGACGCCTCCGCACGCCGCGTCACGCTCGCCGACGGGAGCGTGCTGTCCTACGATCGCCTGGTCCTCTCGCCCGGCATCGCCCTGCGCTTCGACGCGCTCGCCGGCTACGACGAGGCCGCCGCGGCGGCGCTGCCGCATGCCTGGCAGGCCGGCGCGCAGACGGAGTTGCTGCGCGCGCAGCTGGAGGCGATGGAGGACGGCGGCACCGTCGTCATGGCCGTGCCGGCCAACCCCTATCGCTGCCCGCCCGGCCCTTACGAGCGCGCCAGCCTGATCGCGCATTACCTCAAGACGCGGAAGCCCCGCTCGAAACTCATCGTGCTCGACGCGAAGGATGCCTTCTCCAAGCAGCGGCTCTTCGAGGCGGCCTGGGCCGCGCTCTATCCGGGATTGCTAGAATACGTGCCGCTCTCCGGCGGCGGGCGCGTCACCGGCGTGGACGTGGCTAGGCGCGAGGTCGTTACGGAATTCGGCAATCACGCCGGCGCTGTGGTCAACGTCATCCCGCCGCAGCGCGCCGGCGCCATCGCGCAGCTCGCGCGCGCGGCGGACCGCTCCGGCTGGTGCCCCATCGACCCCACCAGCTTCGAATCCCGCCTGCTGCCGAACGTGCATGTGATCGGCGACGCCTGCATCGCCGGCGCCATGCCGAAATCCGCCTTCGCCGCCAATGCCCAGGCGCGCGTCTGCGCCGATGCGATCGCGCGGCTGCTGCGCGGCACGCCGGTGCCCGAGCCGCGGCTGCTCAACACCTGCTACAGCCTTGTGGCACCGGGCTACGGCATCTCCGTCGCCGGCGTGTACCGGCCGGCGGAGGGTGTGCTAGCCGACATCCCCGGCGCCGGCGGCACCAGCCCGCTGGACGCGCCCGCCTCCTTCCGCGAGGCCGAGGCCGGCTATGCCGAGGACTGGTTCGAGACGATCACCGCCGATGCCTTCGGCTAGACTTTTCGGCGTGCTGCTGATGCTGGCGTCGCCAGCCTCCGCCCAGGAGGTCGCCCCATTGACCAGCCAGCCCGGCGACGCCGCCCGCGGTCGCGCCATCGTCGCCGACCGGCAGCGCGGTCTTTGCCTGCTCTGCCACACGGCGCCCATCCCCGAGGAACGCTTCCAGGGCAACCTGGCCCCCGATCTCTCCGGCGCGGGGAGCCGCTGGACCGAAGGTCAGCTCCGCCTGCGCATCATGGACAGCCGCCGCTTGAACCCGGACAGCATCATGCCCTCCTACTACCGCACCGAGGGACTTCACCGCGTCGGCCCCGCCTTCCAGGGACGAACGGTGCTGAGCGCGGAGGAGATCGAGGACGTCGTGGCCTATCTGACGACCCTGCGCGACGAGCCGGCGCGATGACCCCACGCCGCCTGCTGCTCGCCACCCCTGCGCTGCTGCTCCTCCCGCGCGGCGCCGGCGCCTCGCCGGAGGCCATGGCCGAGGCTGTCAGGGGCTTCACCGGCGGCGCCGAGGTCCGGCCCGGCCGGGTGGCGATGGACATCTCGCCGCTCGTCGAGAACGGCAACACCGTCCCGCTCTCGGTCATCGTGGACAGCCCGATGACCGAGGAGGACCACGTCCGCGCCATCGCTGTCTTCAACGAGCGCAACCCGCAGCCGCATGTCATCACCGTGCGCATCGGCCCGCGCTCCGGGCGCGCGATCCTGGCCACGCATATCCGCCTCGCCACCTCGCAGTATCTGCTGGCCGTGGCACAGCTGTCCGACGGCAGCTTCTGGTCCGACCGCGCGCAGGTGGTCGTCACCCTCGCCGCCTGCGTGGAGGGCTGATCCGTGGCGCGCGTCCTGCTCAACATCCCCCCCAGCGCGAAGCCGGGCGAGGTCGTCACCATCCGCACGCTCATCCAGCACACGATGGAGACCGGCTACCGCCCCGGCGCCGACGGCGAGGTGCTGCCGCGCGATATCATCCGCCGCTTCACCGCGAGTTATGACGGCACCGAGGTCTTCGCCGCCGAGCTCTCGCCGGCCATCGCCGCCAATCCCTTCCTGTCCTTCACCCTGGTCGCGACTGTGACGGCCCCGCTCGTGCTGCGCTGGCAGGGCGACAACGGCTTCGACCAGACCGAGACGCGCGAGATCGCGGTGGCGCCGTGAGGCGCTTGCTCGCGCTTCTGGCTGCGCTTGGCCTGCCCGCAGCCGCCCAGGAGCGCCGCTCCGGCTTCGAGGACATGTCGCGCGAAAGCCAGGCGATGCAGCGGGACGACACCGCCAATCCCGGCATGCTCTGGGTGCTGGAGGGGGAGGCGCTATGGAACCGCCCTGCCGGCCCTGCCGGCCCTGCCGGCCAGTCCTGCGCCAGCTGTCACGGTAATGCCGAGGTCTCCATGCGCGGCGTCGCCGCCCGTTACCCGGCCTGGGACGAGGCCAGCGGCGCTCCGATCGACCTCGCCGGCCGCATCATGCACAGCCGCGCGATCCGCCAGGGCGCCCCACCACTGGCGCGCGAGAGCGAGACGCTGCTCGCGCTCACCGCCTATGTCGCGCATCAGTCGCGGGGACAGCCGATCAGCCCACCCGCCGACCCGCGCCTGCTCGCCGCCCGCGAGCACGGCCGCGCGCTCTATGCCGAGCGGCGCGGCCAGCTCGACCTCTCCTGCGCGCAGTGCCACGACGACAATGCCGGCCGCCGGCTGGCCGGCAGCACCATCCCGCAGGGACATCCGACGGGATATCCGCTCTACCGCCTCGAATGGCAGTCGCTGGGCTCGCTGCAGCGCCGGCTGCGCGGCTGCATGACGGGCGTGCGCGCGGAGCCTTATGCCTATGGCGCGGCGGAGTATATCGAGATCGAGCTCTACCTGGCGCAGCGCGCCGCGGGCATGCCGATCGAGACGCCCGCCGTGCGGCCCTGACAGCGCTGCCGGGCTGACCTCGATCAGGGCACACGCCATGGCGACGCACCAGCCTGACGGGATGATCGACCCTACCGCCCCTCATTTCCGCGCCCTGCTCGCGCTCGCCGAGGCGCGCGTCCCGCGCTACACGAGCTACCCCACGGCCGCGCAGTTCGGCCCGATCGAGGAGGCGGACTGGCGCGGCTGGCTGCGCGAGGGCATCGGCCCCGCCGATCCGCTGTCGCTCTACGTCCACGTGCCCTTCTGCCGCGACCTCTGCTGGTATTGCGCCTGCCACGCCAAGGCGACGCGCTCGGCGGAACGCATCCGCGCCTACACGAAGGCCCTGCTGGCGGAAGCCGCGCTCCTGGCCGAGGCCGTGCCGGTGCATGGCGGCATCGCCCATCTGCACCTGGGCGGAGGCACGCCCTCCATCCTCGGCGCCGAGGGCCTCGCGAGCCTGATGCAGGCGCTCCGTCGCCGGTTCGGCCTGCGCCCAGGCGCCGAACTCGCCATCGAGCTGGACCCGCGCACCCTGGACGAGCCCGCCGTCGAGGCGCTGGGCGCGCTCGCCTTCACCCGCGCGAGCCTCGGCGTGCAGGACATCGACCCGTCCGTACAGGCCCGCATCGGCCGGCCGCAGCCCGCAGTGCTCGTGGAGACGGCAGTGGAGCGCCTGCGCCGCGCCGGCATCGGCGCCATCAACATCGACCTGATGTACGGCCTGCCCGGCCAGACCGCCGCCCATGTGGCGGCGAGTGCCCGCTTCGCCGCCTCGCTCGGCGCCGACCGGATCGCGGTCTTCGGCTACGCGCACGTCCCCTGGATGAAGCCGCAGCAGAAGGCCATCGACACGGCCGCACTGCCGGACACCCTCGCCCGGCTGGAACAGGCCGAGGCGGCGGAGGCCGCGTTGGTCAAGGCAGGCTATCTCGCCCTCGGGCTGGACCACTTCGCCCGCCCCGGCGATCCCCTGGCCTTGGCCGCCGCCGAGGGCCGGCTGCGCCGCAACTTCCAGGGCTACACGACGGACACCGCGCCGGCGCTGCTGGGCCTCGGCGCCTCGGCGATCGGCGCCCTGCCCGGCGGCTTCGCGCAGAACCTGGTGGACGAGCGGCGCTGGGCCGAGGCGATCGCCGAGGGCCGGCTGCCCATCGCCCGCGGCGTGGCCGCGACGCCGGACGACCGGCTGCGCGCGAGACTCATCGAGCGCCTGATGTGCGACTTCGCGCTCGACCTTCGCGCGGCCCCGCCGGAGATCCAGGCCATCCTCGCCGACGCCCCGATGGACGGGCTGGAACAGGAAGGGCTGATCCGGCGCGACGGCATGCAGCTCGCCGTCACGCCGGCGGGGCGCCGCTTCGTGCGGCAGGCGGCGGCCTGCTTCGACGCCTATCTGGCGCCCTCGGCGGCGAGACATTCCGCCGCCGTCTGAGGGAGAGCGGGGGGCCTTTGAGCCCCTGGAACTCCGTCAATGGCCCCAGAGCGAATCCGCGCCGCGCTTCACGATGAAGAGGCCGAAACCGAGGCTGACGAGCGTCAGCGCGGTGCCGAAGACGGTCATGCCGACATCCACCGAATGCGCGATCACGAAGAGGCCGAGAATGGCCAGGATGAAGGAGCCGGCGAGGTAGACGAGGCGGCTCAGGGGGAATCCGATGGCGGGCATTTGGGGGTCTCCTGGTTGTCATCGAAGAGGATGCGGGCGGCGGCGCCGTCGGGGTCCTCGTACTGGCCGTTCCGCAGCGTCCAGCCGAAGAAGATCAGCGCGAGGAGCCCGAGCCCGAGGGCCAGCGGCACGAGCAATGCAAGGGCGTTCATGAATCCCTCCCCGCGCGGAGCGCGTTGAGAATGACCGCGAGCGAGGACGTCGCCATCACCACCGCCGCGAGCAGCGGCGTGACGAAGCCAAGCACCGCCATCGGCACGGCCACGAGGTTGTAGGCCAGGCTGAAGGCAATGTTCTGGCGCGCCGCGGCCTGCGCCCGGCGGGCGGTGCGGATCGCGGCCGGCAGGGCGGAAAGCCCTTCGGCGCGCAGCACAAGGTCGGAGGCCGCCTGCGCGAGGTCGGTGCTGCCCGCCGGGCTGGCCGAGGCGTGCGCGAGGGCCAGCGCCGCCGCGTCGTTGATTCCGTCGCCGAGCATGAGCGGGCGGCGGCCCTGCCCGCGGAGCTCCTCGATTCGAGCGGCCTTGTCGGCGGGCGTGGCGGCCGCGCGCCAGTCAGGGATGCCGAGGGCTTCGGCCGCCCAGGCCACGGCCGAGGGCGCGTCGCCGGAGAGCAGCTCCACCTGCAGGCCGAGACGCCGCAACGCCTCAACCGCCTGCCGCGCGTCCGGGCGCAGCGGATCGGCGAAGCGGAAGGCCACCGGCACGGCCTTGGCATCGGCGCGGTACCACAGCGCCGGACCGGCCTCCGCCGTCGCCTCGATACCGCAGAAGCCGGCGCTGCCCAGCCGTTCCACGCCGTGCAGCAGGCCGGCGCCCAGGATCTCCACGACATCGCCGGCCGCGTGCACCGGCGCCGGACAGGCCGCGACAAGGGCGCGGGCCAGCGGATGCCGGCTGCTCGCCGCCAGCGCCGCTGCGGCCTCCAGCGCGCCAACTGGACGCTCCGGATCGGGCAGCAGCTCGGGATGGCCGGCCGTGAGCGTGCCGGTCTTGTCCAGCACCGCCACGTCGCAGGCCGCCAGCCGCTCCAGCGCGGTCGGCGAGCCCACCAGCACGCCGCGCCGGAACAGCGCGCCGACGGCGACCACCTGCACGGCCGGCACCGCGATGGCGAGGCCGCAGGGGCAGGTGACGATGAGCGCGGCCACCGCCGGTACCAGCGCCGCCTGCCACGGCAGCCCCACGCCCAGCCACCAGCCGAGGAAGGTGCAGAGCGCCACGACATGCGCGACCGGCACGTAGATCCGCGCCGCCCGATCGGCGATGGAGACGTAGCGGCCGCGTGCCTGCTCGGCCCGCTCCAGCAGCCGCGACACGGCGGCGAGCGAGCCTTCGGCGGCCACGGCCGTCACGCGCTGAACCAGCGCCGCGCCGAGGTTGACGGCGCCGGCGGGCAGCGCGCCGCCGGCAGCGAAGCGGCGGGGCAGGCTTTCGCCGGTGATCGCGGCGGTGTCGAGCAGCGCCTCCCCCACCTCCAGCACGCCGTCGAGCGACAGGCGCTCGCCGGGCGCGACCAGCAGGCGCTCGCCCACGCGCACGTTCTCCGCGCCGATGCGATGCGCGGTGCCGTCGGCATCCAGCCGCGTGACCTCGGCTGATTGCAGCGCGATCAGCTCCGCACAGGCCTGGCGCGCGCGGCGGCGCGCGGCACGATCCAGCACGCGGCCGGCGAGCAGCAGCGCCAGCAGAGCGGTCGCCCCGTCGAACCAGGTGAAGGGCCCGTTGCGCAACGCTTCCGAAAGGCTCATCGCCGTGGTCGCGAGCACGCCGAGCGAGACGGCCATGTCCATGTTGATCCGCCCCGCGCGCAGGGCGGCGAAGGCGGAGCGGTAGAAGGGCATGCCCGCGACCAACACCACGGGCATCGCGATCAGCGCGGCAAGCCAATGCATCAATGCGCGCGTGGCCTCGCCCATGTCGCTGCCGACCCAGACAGCGACGGACAGCATCATCACGTTCGACGCGCCAAAGGCGGCGAGGCCGAGCGCGCGGATCAGAGTCTTCTCCTCGGCATCCTCCGTCGCGCGCAGGCAGGCGGCGGACCAAGGCGCCACGCGGAAGCCGAGCCGCGCCACGATGCCGGCCAGCTCCTCCGCCCGCGAGGTCGGCCCGCGCCAGGTCACGGTCAGCCGCCGCACCGAGAGGCTGGCGCGGGCGCGGAGCACGTCCGGCTCCATGGCCAGCGCCTGCTCCACGAGCCAGACGCAGGCGCCGCAGGTGAGACCCGCGACCATGAGCTCCAGGCTGTGCTCCGCGCCGCCGCGCGTGGGGATGGCACGCGCGGCGAAGTCGACGGGGGGCAGCGGCACGGGGCGCAGATCGGCCGCGACACTCTCGCGACGCCGGTAGAAGGCGTCGAGGCCGAGGCCCGAGATCAGCGCGGCCGCGCCCTCGCAGCCCGCGCAGCAGAAGCGCCCACCGCCGGCCGGGACCGGCGCGCCGCAATGCGCGCAAGCGGCCGTGGAGGCGCGCGGCGCTTCGGCTTCGATCCGGGTCGGGAGGGCTGTCACGGGAAGGTCAGCCTCTCGCGCAGCTCGAAGCGGTCCGGACCGCGCGTCACGGTCAGCACGGCCTCCCAGGCGCCCGGGATGGGCGCTTCAACGCTTGCGCGCCAACCGCCCGGGCCGATCGGCTGAAAGTCCAACGGCAGCACCGTACGCTCCAGCGGGCGCTGCAGCACGCCGGTGACGATCGCATCGGCCGGAAGCGGCGTGCCGTCCTGCAGGCGGAGCGAGACCAGCACCGCCGCGTCGGCGCGAAGCACCGTGCCACGCCAGCCGAGCGCGCGCTGCCGGGCCGCTTCCGCCAGGACCTCGCCGTATTCGAGCCCGCGATTATAGGCGCCGGCCGTCGTGGTACCGGTGAAGGTGCTGACGGCCGCCGTGATGAGCACCGCATTCACCGCGATCACCACGCCGAAGCCGGCGACGAAGACCCAGGGAATCCAGCGGCCGCGCGGGGCGGGAGATGTCGCGCTCATGATCGGGGCCTCAGGAAGCTGGTGGTCGCCGTGGCGCGCGTGACCTCGCCGGGCGCGAGCAGGCGGACCGTCACCGGCGTGCCCTCCTCGGCCGGCAGCGCATAGGCGGGCGTGGTGACGAAGAGGCGAAACTCGGCCACGCTGTCCGGCCGGGTCTCGACCAGCGGATGGCCGGCCGCGTCCTCGCGCGTGCCGTCCAGGACCTGCCAGGCGGTGCCGGGCGGCAGGCCCTCCACGGCCACGGCGAGCGCCTCCGCGGCATGCCGCCGGTCGGAGAGCTTCAGCGTGTAGCTGTTGCGGACGCCGCCGTCGGCGAGGCGGACATAGAGCGGCGCGCGGTCGCGCAGCACCTCCAGCGAGACCGGCTGCCGGAGCGCGAGGCCGGTCAGCATGGCCAGCACGATTCCCGCCATCGCCGCCGCATAGACCCAGGTCCGAACGCGCAGCAGCCGCACCTTGTGGCGCGCTTCCATGCCGGCGGCAGCGCGCGCGGGGCCGGGGGCCATGGCGGCGGTCGCGGCCTCGGCAGCAGCGAGGTTGCCGATGGTCTCGAAGCCGATCAGCCCCTTCGCGCGGCCGAGCTTCTCCATGATGTTGTCGCAAGCGTCGATGCACAGCCCGCAATTGATGCAGGCGAGCTGCATGCCCTCGCGGATGTCGACGCCGGTCGGGCAGACGTTCACGCAGGCCTGGCAGTCCACGCAGGCGCCGGCGGCATTGTCATGCGCCTTGCCGCGCGGCTCGCCGCGCCAGGCGCGGTAGGTGACGGCGAAGCTCTCGGAATCCAGCATCGCCGCCTGGAAGCGCGGCCAGGGGCACATGTAGGTGCAGACCTGCTCGCGCGCCCAGCCGGCCAGCACGTAGGTGGTGAGCGTGAAGAGGCCCGCGAAGCCGAGGATGGTCGTCGAGGCATCGAAGGCGAGAAGGTCGCGCGCCAGCGCCGGCGCGTCGGTGAAGTACATCACCCAGGCGCCGCCGGTGGCCGCGGCGATGGCGATCCAGGCAGCATGCTTGCCGATCTTCCGGCCCCAGTCGGAGGCGGACCAATGCGGCTTGTGGTCGCGCCGCATGCGAGCGTTGCGGTCGCCCTCGATCCCGCGCTCGACCCACATGAACAGGTCGGTCCAGACCGTCTGCGGGCAGGTGAAGCCGCACCAGACGCGGCCGAAGAGCGCGGTCGCCGCGAAGATCGCGATGGCGCCCAGCAGCAGCAGGCCCGTGAGGTAGTAGACCTCCTGCGGCCAGATCTCGAGCTGGAAGAAGAACAGCCGCCCGCGATCCATGTCCACGAGCACGGCCTGGTCCGGCTGGCCCGGCCCACGGTCCCAGCGCAGCCAGGGCAGCAGGTAGTAGAGCCCCAGGCAGGCGATCAGGATCGCCCATTTCGCTCGCCGCACCGGTCCGCGGACCGCCTGCGGATAGACCCGCACGCGGTCGGTGTAGAGCGGCTGGTCGCGGTCGTCGGGCACGAAGGCCCCGGGCTTGTCCATCTTGCTCACGGCGCGCCGGCTTCAGTGCCGCCCAGACTGTAGATGTAGGTGGTGAGCATCCGGATGGTGGCGGGGTCGAGCCGCCGCTCCCAGGCCGGCATCACGCCGCCGCGCCCGAAGGCAATGGTGCGCAGGATGCTCGCCTTGTCGCCGCCGTAGAGCCAGACACGGTCGTCGAGGCGCGGCGCGCCCAGCTCGCGGTTGCCCTGCCCACGCTCGCCATGGCAGCTCACGCAGTTCTCGGCGAAGAGCGGCGCGCCGCGCGCGGCCGCGGCCCCGTCGGTGTCGCGCCCGGTCAGCGAGAGCACGTATTCCGCCAGATCGTTCGCCTGCGCCGCCGTCACCATGCCATCGGCCACGAAGCGCGGCATGAGCGAGTTGCGCGTGTTGTCGTCGTCCGGCGCGCGGATCCCGTGGCGGATGGTCTGCTCGATCTCGTCGAGATGCCCGCCCCAGAGCCATTCGTCGTCGGCCAGGGTCGGGAAGCCCGGCGCCCCCTGCCCGCCCGCGCCGTGGCAGGCGGCGCAGGTGTTGGCGAAGGCGACGCGGCCGCCGGCCATGGCGAAGGCCCGGAGGTCCGGATCGGCGAGGATCTGCGCGGGGGTCGATTCCCGCAGCCGCGCCAGCATGGGCTCGGCCGTCGCGGCCTGCTCGGCGCGGTCGCGCTCGCTGGCCCCGCGCGTGGTGTGGCCGAGCAGCCCCGTGGCGCCCGTGATCGGCAGGGCCGGGTAGAGCACGACCCAGACCGCGGCGAAGGCGATCGTCGCGTAGAAGGTCCAGAGCCACCATTTGGGCAGCGGGGTGTTGAGCTCGCGGATGCCGTCCCACTCATGGCCGGTGGTGGCAGTGCCGGTGACGGCGTCGCGTTCGGTGTGGTCGTCCATCTCGCCGTGTCCTATTCGGTGTCGCGCAGGGGAATCTGCCGCGCGCGCTCGAACTGCTCCCGACGGGACGGCCGGAAGGCCCAGCCCACGATCCCGGCGAAGAGAATGAAGAACCAGACCACCCAGGCGGTGGTCAGCAGGCTGTGCAGCTGGTGGATGTCCATCGTGGCCTCCTATTGCTGGCGCAGCCGCTCGGGCGTGACCTCGGAGAAGTCCACGAGGGTGCCGAGCATCTGCAGATAGGCGACGACCGCATCCATCTCGGTGACGGCCCGGGCGTTGCCGTCGGGGTCCATCTGCCGGGCGCGGGCGTAGCGCGAGGCGAAGGCCGTGCCGTCCTCGGCCGGCCGGGCCTGCGCCTCCAGGTCGGCGGCGGCATTGGCGACCATCGCCTCCGTGTAGGGCACGCCGAGGCTGCGCAGCGTCGCCAGGCGATCGCCGATGTTGGCGTAGCTCAGCGGACGGTCGAGGAAGGCGTAGCCGGGCATGACGCTCTCGGGAACCAGGTCGCGCGGGCCGCGGAGGTGCAGCACGTGCCACTCGTCCGAGTAGCGGCCGCCGACACGCGCGAGGTCCGGCCCCGTGCGCTTGCTGCCCCACTGGAAGGGGCGGTCGTACATGCTCTCGGCCGCGAGGCTGTAGTGACCGTAGCGCTCCCGCTCGTCGCGGAAGGGGCGCACCATCTGGCTGTGGCAGGTGTAGCAGCCCTCGCGCAGATAGATGTCGCGGCCGGCGAGCTCAAGCGGCGTGTAGGGGCGGATGCCGCCCACGCGCTCGATCGTGCTCTCGATGGTGAAGAGCGGGATGACCTGGACCAGGCCGCCGATCGAGATGGTGATCAGCGTCAGCACGCCGAGCAGGATGAGGTTCCGCTCGATCCGGCTGTGGCTGAATCGGATTCCGAACATGGGGTGCAGCTCCTCAGGCGGCCACGGACGCGGCCGGGAGGATGCCGTGCGGCTCCTCCTGGGGGGCGCGCACGCTGCGGTACAGGTTGTAGGCCATGAGCAGGGCGCCGGTCAGGTAGAGCACGCCGCCCGTCGCGCGGATCACGTAGTAGGGATGCATCGCGGCCACCGTCTCCACGAAGGAGTACTGGAGGAAGCCGAGATGGTCGTAGGCGCGCCACATCAGGCCCTGCATGATGCCCGACACCCACATCGAGGTGATGTAGAGAAGGATTCCCAGCGTCGCGATCCAGAAGTGCCAGCTCGCGAGGCGGGTCGACCACAGCGCGGTGCGGCCCCAGAGGCGCGGCACGAGCCAGTACAACACGCCGAAGGTGATGAAGCCGTTCCAGCCGAGCGCGCCGGAATGCACGTGGCCGATCGTCCAGTCGGTGTAGTGCGACAGCGAGTTGACGGCGCGGATCGACATCACCGGCCCCTCGAAGGTCGCGATGCCGTAGAAGCCCAGCGCGGCGACGGAGAAGCGCAGGCCGACGTCGGTGCGCAGCTTGTCCCAGGCGCCGGAGAGCGTCATGAGGCCGTTGATCATGCCGCCCCAGGAGGGCATCCACAGCATGATCGAGAACACCATGCCCAGCGTCTGCGCCCAGTCGGGCAGCGCGGTGTGGTGCAGGTGGTGCGGGCCGGCCCAGATGTAGAGGAACGTCAGCGCCCAGAAGTGCACGATCGACAGGCGGTAGGAGTAGATCGGCCGCTCCGCCTGCTTCGGGACGAAGTAGTACATCATCCCCAGGAAGCCCGCGGTCAGGAAGAAGCCCACCGCGTTGTGGCCGTACCACCACTGGATCATCGCATCCTGCACGCCGGCCGCGGCGCCGTAGGACTTGGCGCCGAACACCGAGACCGGCAGCGCGATGTTGTTGCCCAGGTGCAGCACGGCGACGGTGATGATGAAGGCGAGGAAGAACCAGTTGGCCACGTAGATGTGCGGCTCCTCGCGCCGCAGGATCGTGCCGCCGTAGATGACCAGGTAGGCGACCCAGACGAAGGTCAGCCAGAGGTCGGCATACCATTCGGGCTCGGCGTATTCCTTGCCCTGCGTCACGCCCAGCAGGTAGCCGGTGGCGGCGATCACGATGAAGAAGTTGTAGCCCCAGAAGAGGAACCAGCCCGCGTCGTCGCCGCCGAAGAGCCGCGCGCGGCAGGTGCGCTGCACGACGTAGAGGCTGGTCAGCAGCAGCGCGTTGCCGCCGAAGGCGAAGATCACCGCCGAGGTGTGCAGCGGGCGCAGCCGGCCGAAGGTCGTGTATTCGATTCCGAGGTTCAGCACGGGGAAGGCGAGCTGGAAGGCGATGTACACGCCGACGAGGAAGCCCGCGATGCCCCAGAAGATGGTGGCGATCGCGAAGGCCCTGAGGGGCGCATCGACATAGATGGGCTGCGGGCGCGCGAGGGCCCTGGCAACGGGAGGCGCATCCTCCGCCGTGGTCACGTCATTGGGCATGGGGAACTCCTGGCATGGCTTCCTGATCGGATATCGGCGGCGCGGCGGCCCTGATTTGCATCAGGCCGAGCCTGCGACGCGCAGGGCGAGGGCGGTGAGGACGGCGCCGTTGAAGAGCAGCGCGACGCCGCCGGCGAGGCGCATCCCGCGCCCGAAGCGGCGGCCGAAGAACCGGCCCAGCAACGCGACGCCGGCGAGCGCGGGGATGGTGCCGGCCACGAAGGCCAGCATGGCGAGCGCGCCGGCCAGTGCGCTGCCGCTCGCTGCCGCGGCGGCCAGCGCCGCGTAGAGCAGGCCGCAGGGCAGCGCCGACAGCGCCAGGCCCAGCAGGAAGCCGCGCGCAGGCCCGGGCGGCGCATGCAAAAGGCGGCCCGCCAACGCCAAGGCGGGCAGCGGAAGAGACGGGAGATGGAATCGCCAGCACGCGGGAAGCGGCAGGCTCGCCACGGCCTGGACGAACATCAGCACGGCCGCCAGCGCGAGCGGCACCGCGAGCAATCCCCGCGAGATGCCGAAGGAGGCCAGTCCGACGGCCCCGCCGGCGGCCGCGCCCAGCGCCGCGTAGCCCACGCCGCGCCCGAGGTGGTAGGGCAGGAGCTGCAGCCCGACGAGGCGGGCCAGCCGCCCGCCCGGCGGGTCGCCCGCCATCTGCGCGATCACGAAGGGCCCGCACATGCCCGCGCAATGCGTGGCGCCGCCGGCGAGCCCCGCCACGAGCATCGCCCCCACCAGCGCGAGGACGCCATGGGCGCCCAGCGCGGTCAGGTCATGCAGGCAATCGGCGAACATGGGGGGCGGTCAGAGAACCTCGCCCACCAGGATGACGGGCGGCGGCTCCAGCCGGTCCTCGACGCGGCGGACGCCCTCGATGCGCTCGGCCAGCACGCGCATCGCGCGGCGCACCTCGTCGGAGCGGATGAAGCCGTGCAGCGTCACCACCCCGTCCTGCACGTCCGCGAAGATGTAGACGCTGTTCGTCCAGGGCTGCTCGCGCATCTCCAGCCGCAGCGCGTCACGGATAAGCGCGTCGCGGGACGCGCCGTCGCCGACCCGGTCCGGCGGCGCCAGCACCGCGCGCAGCAGGTCGGCGCGCGAGACGACGCCCACGAGGCGGCCGTCGCGCAGCACGGGCAGCCGCTTGACCCGGTGCTGCTCCATCAGCTGCGCACAATGCGCGGCGGTGGCGTCGGGATCCACCGTGACCAGCTCGGTCGTCATGACGTCCTGCGCCAGGATGCCGTGCGTGCGCGCATAGCGCTCCGCCTGCGCGTTCACGTCGCCGAATAGGCGGCCGAACCAGCCGGTCGGCTTGTCCTCCTCCGCGGCGAGGCGACGCAGGAGGTCGGCCTCCGTCACGATGCCGGCCAGCTCGCCCGAGGCCTTGATTACGGGAACCGAGGAGATCCCGCGCTCGGCGAGCAGCCGCGTCAGGGCCGTGACCGGCAGGTCGGGACGCACGGTCACGACCTCCCTCGTCATGAGATCGCGGGCGAAAAGCGGTGTCTCGATCATCGGGCTTCTCCCTGGTGGGTGTGCCTGTTTGGACCAGGCGCGGCGTCAGGCGCCCTGCGCCAGATCAGCGGCGCGCAATCCCTCGATCCGCGGCACCGGGCCGTCGAGCGCCAGCACGACCCGACCGTCGATCCGGCCCTGCTCCATCCGGACGAAGACGCCGTTGATGTCGCCCAGCTCGCCCCAGGAGAAGCGCGCCCGGACCTTGCCCTCGGCGCCGAACTGCAGCGCCTCCTCGAGGTCCTGGCGCGTGCCGACGATGGAGCCGCGCACGGTGATCCGCTTCAGCACGGTGTCGAAGATCGGCAGGCAGAAGCGGCCCGGCGGCAGGCCCACGATCGCCATCGTGCCCCGTGCGCGCAGCAGGCCGAAGGCCTCCTCGATCGCGCTGGGCGCGACGGCGGTGACCAGCGCGCCATGGGCACCGCCGGTCGCACGCAGGAACTGCGCCGCGCCCTCGGCATCGCCCGACTGGAGCGCGGCGTCGGCGCCCAGCAGCCGCGCCATCGCGAGCTTCTCGGGATGAACGTCGACGGCCGCGACATGCAGGCCCATCGCCTTCGCGTATTGCACCGCCATGTGGCCGAGCCCGCCGACGCCCGAGACGACGACCCACTCGCCCGGCCGGGCCTCGGTCTCCTTCAGGCCCTTGTAGACGGTGACGCCGGCGCAGAGCAGCGGCGCGGCGGGGCCCATCTCCAGCCCGTCCGGGAGACGGCCGACATAGTTCGGGTCCGCGAGCGCGTAGTCCGCGAAGCTGCCGTCCACCGAGTAGCCGGAGTTCTTCTGGTCGCCGCAGAGCGTCTCCCAGCCCGTGCGGCATTGTGGGCAGTAACCGCAGGCGCTGTGCAGCCAGGGGATGCCGACGCGGTCGCCCTCGCGCAGGCGGCGGACGCCGGCGCCGACCGCCGCCACCGTGCCCACGCCCTCATGGCCGGGGATGAAGGGCAGCTTCGGCTTCACGGGCCAGTCGCCGCGCGCCGCGTGGAGATCGGTGTGGCACACGCCCGTCGCGGCGAGGCGCACGAGGATCTGGCCGGGGCCGGGCGTCGGCACGGGGCGCTCCTCGATCACCAGCGGCCGGCCGAATTCCCTCACCACCGCCGCACGCATCATCTTCGCCATGTGCCGTTCTCCCGTTGGACTGGAAGCGAGGCTGGCAGACGCAGAGGGTACGCGCGCTGATCCGGATCAGGACCGGCGCCCCGAGCGCCTCACTCCCCGCCGTCGGCCTGGGATTCGAGGGCGTCGCGATCGAGCAGCTTCACGCGATGCAGGCCCTGGTCGGCGATGATCCGGCGCTTGCGGAAGCTGGTCAGGATGCGGCTGACCGTCTCCGCCGTCAGGCCGAGATGGTCGGCGATGTCGTAGCGCGACATCGGCAGGTCGATGAGGCCGGCGCCCTGCAGGCTGCGGCTCTCGACGTCCAGCAGGAAGTTCGCGACGCGCTCCGCCGCGGACATCCGGCCGAGGAGGAGGCACCGGTCCTCGGCGGCCGACAGCTTCTCCAGCGCATAGGCCTGCCAGGAATGGGCCGCGCCCGGCTCGCGGTCCACGCAGTCGTCGATCTCCTTGCGCGCGAAGGCGATCACGACGGCCTCGGTGATGGCCTCCGCGGAGAAGCGATGCGCGCCGGAGCCGTCGAGGCCGAAGACCTCGCCCGGCAGGGCGAAGGAGGCGACCATGCGCCGGCCGTCCGGCAGGAAGCGGTAGGTGCGGATGCAGCCGGAGACCACCTTGTAGAGATCGCGCGCCGCGGCCCCCTCGGCATAGACCGGCTCGCCGCGCAGCAGCCGCATCGGGCGGCCGGGGAGATGCGCGGGCGTCGCGGCGGCTGCGGCCGCCTTCGCGACGACAGGGAAGGGGAAGGCCAGGGCGGTGCTGCGGGCGGCGATGGTCTGCATCGGGATGCTCCCTGCTGGAACGTGATGACCCAGGCGTAGAGGCCCCGCGGGGATCGGAAAATCTGGGAAATTCACTCGCGTGGAATTACGCAGCGTAGATCTACGCAACGGCCGGGACGCCCGTGACGGAAACGCACTGATCCAGGTCAGGGCGGCGGACGCGCGCGATCCTAGGTTTCGGGCTTCCCGCGAAGACCGGCCTCCGGGCGCCAGGCGATCGCAACCGCACGGAGGCCTCCGCCTTGCTTCTCGCCGCCCATTGGCGCTGCCTCCCCCCGCCGCAGGGCGGGCGATGACGGCACTCCCGCCCTGCCCGCTCGGTGCCGCCGACGACCATGTCTGCGGCTGCCGCGCCGCGCGTTCCGTGGAGGATGGGCAGGTGCTGGTCTCCATCATCAGCTCCGACGCCGCGGTGCGCCGCGCGCTGGTCCTGCTGCTGGAGGCGGAAGGCATGCCGGCCAAGGCCTTCTGCGTGCTGCCCGCCTTCCTGAGCGTGATGAGCCGCATGCCGGGAGCCCCGCGCCACTGTGTCGTGATCGAGGAGGAGCAGGCCCGCGGGGTCGATACGGAGGCGCTGGCCCGGCGCATCGCGCGGGACGGCCAGCCGGTGTCGCTGATCGTGCTGACGGCGCCGTCGCACCGGCGGCCCCCTGCCCCGGCCCCCCAGGCCGGCGTCGCCTTCGTCGACCCGTTCAAGGTGGACGAAGTGCTGCGGATGGCCCGGCAGGCGCTGGCGCTGCCCTAGAGTTTCTTCCGTTCGCTCAGGCTCACTCCAAAACCTCTAGGCTTTTATCTTCCGGGCATCTTCACCCGATCAGACGAAGCGGTCTGACCGGGACCTGCCCTAGCCCCCACCGCTGAGCTCCGCCAGCACCGAGAGCCGCACGGCCTCGGCCAGGCTGCCGACGCCGAGCCGCGCCATGAGGCGCAGGCGGTGCACCTCCACCGTGCGCGGGCTGAGGCCGAGCTCGTGCGCGATCACCTTGCTCGACTTGCCTTCCATCGCGAGGTCCAGCACCTCGCGCTCGCGCGGCGAGAGGGTCGCGATCCGCGCCGCCGCGTCGGCGATCTCGGGGCGAGCTTCCTCGCGCGCCGCCGGCCGGCCTTCGCTCATGGCAAGGGCGGCACGCACCGCCGACAGCATCGCCTCGTCGTCGAAGGGCTTCTCGAGGAACTCGAAGGCGCCGGCCTTCATCGCGCCGACGGCCAGGGCGATGTCGCCATGCGAGGTCATCACCAGCACCGGGCGCGAGAAGCCCAATCCCCGGAGACGGCGCAGCAGCTCGACGCCGTCCATCCCCGGCATGCGCACGTCGGTGAGCACGCAGCCCACGTCGCCTGGATCGAGCGACGGCAGCCCCTCGAGGAAGGCCAGGCCCGAGGGCCAGGTCCGCACCGGCAGCTTCGCCGAGAGCAGCAGCGTCTCGATCGCCCAGCACACATCCTCGTCGTCGTCGATGACGTGCACCGCCGCGCTGGTGGTCATGAGGGCTGGTCTCCGGAGATCGCCGGCCCAGCCGGCAGCGTGAAGCGGAAGATGGTGCCGCCCACCGGGTTGGGCTGCGCCCAGAGCCGCCCGCCATGCGTCTCGATGATCGAGCGGCTGATCGAGAGGCCGACGCCCATCCCGCCGGCCTTGGTCGTGACGAAGGGCTCGAAGAGCTTGGCCGCGACCTCCGGCGCCAGGCCAGGCCCGGTATCCGTGACTGCCACCTCGACGCTCGAGGCGTCGGGCCGCGAGCTCGAGATCACCATCTCCCGCCGCGCGCCCTCGGCCGTCTCCGTCATGGCATCGATCGCATTACGGATCAGGTTGAGCAGCACCTGCTGGATCTGGATGGGAGCGACCACCACCGCGATCGGGCCCGGATCGAGCCGGAAGGTCACGTGCACGCCGAGTTGCCGCGCGCCCACCAAAGCGAGGGAAGCGGCCTCCTCGATGAGCTGCGACAGGTCGACGAGCTGGCGCTCCACCTCGCCCTTGAGCACGAATTCGCGCAGCCGCCGGACGATCTGGCCCGCGCGCAGCGATTGCCCCGCCGCGCGTTCCATGGCCTCCACCACGCGGGGCGGCAGGGCGTCGGAATCGGGCATGTCCTGCAGCATGCGGAGCGCCGCCCGCACCGAGCTCGCAATCGCGGTCAGCGGCTGGTTCAGCTCGTGCGCCAGGGCCGAGGCCATCTCGCCGGCGGCGCTGAGGCGCGAGACGTGCAGGAGCTCCGACTGGACCGACTGCAGTCGCTGCTGCTGCTCCTGCCGCTCGGAGAGGTCGCGCACGAAGCCGGTGAAGAGCCGGTGCCCGCCGGCGTTCACCTCGCCCACGGACAGCTCCATCGGGAAGGTCGTGCCGTCGCGGCGCTGGCCGGTCACCTCGCGCCCCAGGCCGATGACGTGCCGCTCGCCCGTGGCGAGGTAGCGCGAGAGGTAGGTGTCGTGCCGGGCGCGGTCCGGATTGGGCATGAGGATGGACACGTTGCGCCCGATCACCTCGGCGGCCTTCCAGCCGAAGAGGCGTTCCGCCGCGCTGCTGAAAGAGGTCATGACGCCACGCTCGTCGATGACGATCATGGCGTCCGGCACCGTCTCCAGGATCGAGCGGAGCTGCGCCTCGGCGCGCTGCTGGCCGGTGACGTCCACCATGGATTCCAGGATGGTCGCCGGCCCGCCCGCCTCGTCGCGCTGCAGGGCCTTGTGCACGGCGACGGCCACCTCCTCGCCGGCGCAGGTGCGTTGCCGCAGCAGACCGGTCCATTCGCCGTCCTTCGCCAGCGCCGCCTCGATCTCCGCCAGCGGCTCGGGGAAGACGGTGCCGAGGAGCTCGTGCGAGACGCGCCCCAGCGCCTCCTCGGCGCTCCAGCCGTAGAGGCGCTCGCAGCCGGCCGACCAGGAGGTGATGGTGCCGTCCGGCCGGCGTGCCATGAAGGCGCCGAGGTCGATCGTCGCAAGCGTCTGGCGCAGGCGCGGCTCATTCCGCCGCAGCGCAGCGTGCTGTTGCGTGAGGTCCCGGACGACGCCGATCCGCATCCATCGTCCCCGGTGGAGGATCGGATGGCCCTGGAACTCGGCCGGGAAGACCGTGCCGTCGGCCCGGAGGCCGGTGGTCTCGTACGGCTCGGTCCGCTCCTCCTCCATGCGCGAGCGGGCCTCGGGCCGCGCCGAAGGTTCGATGAAGTCCAGCGGGTGGCGGCCGATCACCGCCTCGCGCGAGGCATGGCCGAACATCCGCCAGAAGGCCCCGTTGGCGTCCAGGATGCGGTCGTGGTCGTGGATCGCCATGCCCTCCCGGGCGACGGCGGAGAAGGCGCGGCCGCGGTCCTCGCCTGCCCGTGCCGCGGCGGCGTCGCGCGAGCGCAGGACGGCGAGGGCAGCGAGGCCCAGCACCATCAGCGCGGCCGCGATCCCGAGGCCGGCCTGCCACCACACGCCGCTCCAGGTGAGCCAGGTGCCGGCCAACAGCAAGGCGATCGCCACCAGCACCCCCGAGGCCAGCAGCAGGGACAGGACAAGGCCAGCTGCCGGGGCGGCGGCCGAAGAGGCGCGAAGGTCCAGCACCTCGGGAGAATCATTCATCAGGCGAAGCCAGGTTCAGCGCAGGCGAAGAATGCGATCACAGACGCTCCGGAGCAAGCGCTCCGAGGCCCCGGCCCGGCCGTCCGGCGGCAACGGGCGCCGCGGGTCCGGATCGGCCCGCGGCCCTCGGTTCATGCCACCAGGAGCCGGTCCCTGACCTCCGTCACGCCGGGAGCCGACCAGGCCGCGCGCTCGGCGGCGTCGCGCTCGTGCCAGCTGTTCACCCGGCCCCGGAGCTCGACGCGACCGCCGTTCGTGGTGATCGTGATGCCGCCGGCCTCGACGCGCGCATCCCGCTGCAGCGCGTCCTCGATGCGGCGCCGGATATCGGCCGGCTGCACCGCGGCGCGCAGCACGATATCGTTGAGCACGCCGACGACGCCGGTGAGCTTCTGCACGGCATGCTCCGCCGCCGCGCGCTGGAATTGCCACTCGACCTCGCCGGACAGGGTGATCCACCCCTTCTCGACCTTGATCCGGATGGCGTCCTTCGGCACCGCCGCATCCCAGGCGAGCAGATGCACGGCCCGTCCGGCGATCTCGTCGTCGCCCGTCTTGGCCGCGGCCGGCAGGTGGACCTCGATGTCCTGGGCGATCGCCTTCACGCCGCGCAGGCATCGCACGGCGCGCTCCGCGGCCAGCTTCTCGGCATAGCTCGCGACATGTCCCGAGAGCGTGACGACGCCGTCATCAGCGGTGACGCCGATATGGGTCGCATCCAGGCTCGGATCGAACTGCAGCTCGTCCAGCACCAGACGCTGCAACCGCTTGTCCTCGTCCTTCATGGATTGGTTTCCCCTGGCACCCGGCCCCCGATCGGGCCGACCTGTACAGCCTGTTGCGCCGCGGCCCGGCCTGCCCTGACCTGCATCAGGACTGCGCGAAGGGCGTGTGCTCGTGGAGATGCGCCACGATCTCCACGATCGGCGCCTTGGCCAGATCCTTGTTCAGCGTGCCGTGCAGCGCCTGCCGCGTGGCGCGCCCCAGGCCCTCGCGGAGATGGCCGAGGAAGCGCGGCGGCGCCATGATGTAGAGGCGCCGATAGCTGTTGTCGCGCGCCCAGTGCTCCAGCCGGTCGAGAAGGACGCGGGCGAACTCCGCCTCGGCTTCCTCGTGAGGATCGGCGCGCACGGCGATGCCGTGCCGGGCCATGCCCACGCTCTCATGAACGCGGCCGGGCCTGTCGGTGCCCAGGTCGCGGGAGGGCGGCGTGAGGTTGGACATGCGGTGCTCCTCGCGCTCGATCCATTCGGCCTCGAGCGAGGCGCGCTCCAGCACGCGGGCGTGCTGCCCGTCGGCGACGAGAATCCAGATGGGATGGTTCCACATTCTTCCGTTCCTTCCGCTTGGCGGCCGTGGGCGAGATGGCCACGTCCTTCAGGCAGGGAATGGCGTTTCCGTGACGGGCGCCATGATGTGGGTCAGCCGGCGCGGGTCGGCATCCCTGACGCAAATCAACGCGCCGCGCGGCTTTTCGTCCGAGGAAGGGGCGTCCGCGCCGCCCCGACGACGACCGCGCCGTGGACATCCCGACAACAGAGCAGGAGGATTGATCATGGCTGATGTGACGACCGCGCCGCGGCAGGCCGCCTCTCCGACCCCCGTGGCGGGCACGCCCGAGCGGGTATGGCCGCCCCTCGCCACGCTGCGCGAGGACATGGACCGCCTCTTCAACGGCTTCTTCCGCAACTTCGGCGCGACGGGCCTGGAGGCGCCGCGCCTCTTCCCCGCCGGCGCGCCCCTCGGCGCCGCCCTGGCGGCGATCGACGTGATCGAGGCGGAGAAGGAGTACCGCATCACCGCCGAGCTGCCCGGCCTGAGCGAGAAGGACGTCGAGATCGACACCTCTGGCGACCTGCTCACCATCAAGGGCGAGAAGCGCGAGCATCGCGATGAAAAGACGGAGAGCTATACCCTCTCCGAGCGGCGCTACGGCAGCTTCCGCCGCGGCTTCCAGATCCCGGCCGGCGTGGACCGTGCCCACATCGTGGCGAGCTTCGACAAGGGCGTGCTGACCGTCACGCTGCCGAAGACCGCCGAGGCGCTGGAGCAGTCCCGGAAGATCGAGGTAAAATCGGCCGGTTGAGGACGGAGCAGTGATGGTGGAGCCGGACGCGCGCATGACGGACGATCCGACTCCAGCTGTCGGGACAGGGTCAGGGGCTGGGACGCCCCGCCCTCCCCTTCCCGTCCGGGCGCAGCTTCCCGCGGTGATCCCGCCGAAGGCGGCGCCCGCCGTCCGGAAGCATCATGTCGCCGCGGCGCTCATGCTGCTGCTGGCCGTGCTGGGCGCCGGCCTCGGCTGGTACGGCTGGCAGCAGCGCCGCGCCGAGGCGCTGCCGGCCGGCATCGTCTCCGGCAACGGTCGCATCGAGGCGGAGCCCACCGAGATCGCCACCAAGATCGCCGGCCGCCTTTCCGAGGTGCTGGTGGACGAGGGCGACATGGTCCAGGCCGGCCAGGTGCTGGCGCGCCTGGACTCGCGGGAGATCGAGGCGGCGCTGAGCCGGGTCCGGGCGCAGTCCAACCAGGCGCAGCGCGCCCTCGATGGGCGGCGCGCCTCCTTCGCCCAGCAGCAGAGCACGCTGCGCCTGGCGGAGGCGGAGCTCGCGCGGACGCAGGCCCTGGTGGAGCGCGGCTTCGCGACGCGCCAGGTCCTCGACCAGCGCAACAGCACGCGCGAGGTCGCCGCCTCGGCCCTCGCGACGGCCACGGCCCAGATCGCCGAGGCGGAGGCCGCGCTGCAGGCGGCCAACGAGGCGGTGCACGGGCTGGAGGTGCAGCTCTCCGACACCGTGCTGACCTCGCCCGTGCAGGGCCGCGTGCAGTACCGCCTGGCGCGCCCCGGCGAGGTGCTGGGCGCCGGCGGCCGGGTGCTCACCGTCCTCGACGTGACCTATGTCTACATGGCCGTGTTCCTGCCGACCGGCCAGGCCGGCCGGGCCGCCCTCGGCAGCGAGGCGCGGATCGTGCTGGACGCCTATCCGGGCTTAGTCATCCCGGCCCGCGTGACCTTCCTCTCGCCCCAGGCGCAGTTCACGCCCAAGGCCGTGGAGACGCGCACGGAGCGGGAGCGGCTGGTCTTCCGGCTCAAGCTGCGCATTGATCCGGAGTTGCTGCGGGCGCATGCGGCGGAGGTGCGCACCGGCCTGCCCGGCGTGGGCTATGTGCGGCTCGATCCGGCGGTGGAGTGGCCGGCCTCGCTGCAGCCCACCGCACCGCAGCCCCGGCCCGCGCCCTGAGCATGGAGCCCGCTCCCGCCGTCGCCACGCTCGCGGGCGTGACGCAGCGCTATGGGCGCGTGAGCGCGCTCGACGGGGTCACGCTGTCGATTCCGGCGGGCCAGCTGGTCGGCCTCATCGGGCCGGACGGCGTCGGAAAGTCCACCCTGCTCGCCCTGGTGTCGGGCGCGCGGCGGCTGCAGCAGGGCGGGCTCACCGTGCTGGGCGGCGACATGACGGACCGCCGGCACCGGACCCTCGCCGGCCCGCGCATCGCCTACATGCCGCAGGGGCTCGGCCGGAACCTCTACCCGGACCTCAGCGTGCAGGAGAACGTCGATTTCTTCGCCCGGCTCTTCGGCCAGGGGCGCGCAGAGCGCGAGGCGCGGATCGGCGCGCTGCTGCATGGCACCGGCCTCGCCCCCTTCGCCGGCCGGCTGGCGCGGCAGCTCTCGGGCGGGATGAAGCAGAAGCTCGGCCTGTGCTGCGCCCTGGTGCATGACCCGGAGCTGCTGATCCTGGACGAGCCGACGACCGGCGTGGATCCGCTCTCCCGCCGGCAGTTCTGGACGCTGGTGGCGCAGATGCGCGCGCGGCAGCCGGGGATGAGCGTCGTGGTCGCGACCGCCTACATGGAGGAGGCGGAGGAATTCGACTGGCTGGTCGCCATGGATGGCGGCCGCGTGGTCGCCACCGGCAGCGCGGCGGAGCTCCGGCGCCAGACCGGCGCGGAGACGCTGGAGGAGGCCTTCGTGCGGCTGCTCCCGGATGCGCGGCACGCCCATCGCCGGCTGGAGGTCCCGCCGCGCATCCCCGACGCCGCGGCGCAGCCCGCCATCGTCGCGCGCGGCCTCACGCGCCGCTTCGGCGGGTTCACGGCGGTGGACAGGGTCTCGCTCGAGGTCGGCAAGGGCGAGATCTTCGGCTTCCTCGGCTCCAACGGCTGCGGCAAGACCACGACGATGAAGATGCTGACCGGCCTGCTGCCGGCCAGCTCCGGCACGGCCGAGGTCTTCGGGAAGCCCATGCTGGACGGCGATCGCGAATCCCGGCGCCGCGTCGGCTACATGTCGCAGAGCTTCTCGCTCTACGGCGAGATCACCGTCCGCCAGAACCTCGACCTGCATGCGCGGCTCTTCCAGCTTCCGGCGGAAAAGGCGAAGGCTCGGGTCGCGCAGCTCCTGTCGGATTTCGGCCTCGCCGCCCATGCCGACGCAAAATCGGGCGGCCTGCCGCTCGGCCTGCGCCAGCGGCTCTCGCTGGCCGTCGCCGTGCTGCACGAGCCGCCGATGCTGATCCTCGACGAGCCGACCTCCGGCGTGGATCCCGTCGCGCGCGACGAATTCTGGGAGCTGCTGATCGACCTCTCCCGCCGCCAGGGCGTGACGATCTTCATCTCGACCCACTTCATGAACGAGGCCGCGCGCTGCGACCGCATCGCGCTCATGCATGCCGGCCGCATCCTCGCCACCGGCACGCCCGCGGAGCTGGTCCGCGCGCGCGGCGCGGCGAGCCTGGACGCAGCCTTCGTCGCCTATCTGGAGGCCGCCGCCGGCCCCGAACCCGCGGGCGGCACGCTGGCCGCGTCCCCGCCCGCGCCCTCCCCGCCGACGCGCTTCCCCGGGCTCGGCCGGATGCTGGCCTACGCCCATCGCGAGTGGCTGGAGCTCTGGCGCGACCCGGTGCGGCTGGCCTTCTCGCTGCTCGGCACGGGGCTGCTCATGCTGGTCTTCGGCTACGGCATCACGATGGACGTGGAGGGCCTCGCCTTCGCCGCGCTGGACCGCGACCAGACGCCGGAAAGCCGCGCCTACATCCAGGAATTCTCCTCCACCCGCTATTTCGTCGAGCGTCCCGCCATCGCCGACGAGGCCGAGCTGCTGCGCCGCATGCGGGCGAACGACATCCAGCTCGCGATCGAGATCCCGCCCGGCTTCGGCCGCGACCTGCATGCCGGCCGCCCGACCGAGATCTCCGCCTGGGTCGACGGCGCCATGCCCTTCCGTGCCGAGACCACGCGCGGCTATGTCGAGGGCATCCACCAGGGCGCGCTCGAAGCCCTGGCGGCGCAGACGCCGCAGGGCGCCACGCCCGCGGTCATGACACTGGAGACGCGCTTCCGCTACAATCAGGACTTCCGCAGCGTCTATGCCATGGTGCCCGGCGTCATCGCGCTGCTGCTCGTCTTCATCCCGGCGATCCTGACCGCGCTCGGCGTGGTGCGGGAGAAGGAGCTCGGCTCCATCACCAACCTCTACGTCACGCCGACGGGACGCGCCGAGTTCCTGGTCGGCAAGCAGCTGCCCTATATCGGCCTCGCCCTGTTCAACGCGCTGCTGCTGGTCATGGCCGCCATCTGGCTCTTCGGCGTGCCGCTGAAGGGCAGCGCGGTCGCGCTGGCGCTGGGCGTGCTGCTCTACGTCACGGCGACGACGGGATTCGGGCTGCTGATCTCGGCCTTCACCGCGACGCAGGTCGCCGCGCTGACCGGCGCCGCCATCCTGACCATGATGCCGGCCCAGCAGTTCTCCGGGATGATCGTGCCGGCCTCCGCCCTGACGGGCGTGGGCGTGGTGATCTCGGCGATCTTCCCCACGACCTACTTCCTCACCATCAGCGTCGGCACCTTCACCAAGGCCCTGGGCCTCGCCGACCTCGCCCGCCCGCTGCTGGCGCTCGCGGCCTTCATCCCGGTGCTGACCCTGCTCTCCGTCCTCCTCCTGCCGAAGCAGGAGCGCTGACGGTGCTGCGCTCGGCGAAGAACATCCTGTGGCTGGGCCTCAACGAGCTGCGCAGCCTGGCCGCGGACCCCGTGCTGCTTGGTCTCCTCGTCTATGCCTTCAGCTTCATGATCTACTCGCAGGCCACCGGCCTCTCGCACGAGCTGCGCAACGCCTCGATCGCCATCGTCGACGAGGACCGCTCGCCGCTCTCGCTGCGCATCGCCCAGGCCTTCCGCGAGCCGTTCTTCCGCACGCCCGAGATGATCTCCCTCGCCGAGGTCGATCCGCGCATGGATGCCGGCCGCAACTCCTTCGTGCTCGACATCCCGCCCAACTTTCAGCGTGACCTGCTGGCCGGGCGGCAGCCCGCCATCCAGGTGAACGTAGACGCGACGGCGATGATGCAGGCGGGCATCGGCGCCGGCTACATCCAGCGCATCATCGCCGACGAAGTCGCGACCTTCCTGGAGGTACAGCCGCCCGTCCCGGTCGCACTGCAGCTCCGCGCCGCCTTCAATCCGAACCTGGAAAGCTCCTGGTTCACCGGCGCGATGGGGCTGATCAACAACATCACCATGCTCGCCGTGCTGCTGGCCGGCGCGGCCGTGATCCGCGAGCGCGAGCATGGCACGCTGGACCACCTGCTGGTGATGCCGGTCTCGCCGCTGGAGATCGCGCTGGCGAAGATCTGGTCCAACGGGCTGGTGATCACGGCGGCGGCGGGCCTTTCGGTCTGGCTCGTGCTGCGGCTGCTGCTGGGCATGCCGCTCGTGGGATCGATCCCGCTCTTCCTCGCCGGCGTCGCGCTCTACCTGTTCTACGCGACCTCGGTCGGGCTGCTGCTGGGCACGGTGGCGCGGTCGATGCCGCAGCTCGGGCTGCTCTTCATCCTGATCGTGCTGCCGATGATCATGCTCTCCGGCGGCAGCACGCCCTTCGAGAGCATGCCGCGCCCGCTGCAATACGCGATGATGGCCTTTCCCTCGACGCATTTCGTCGCCTTCGCGCAGGCGATCCTCTACCGGGGTGCGGGCTTCGACATCGTCTGGCGGGAGTTCCTGGCGACGGGCGCGATCGGCGCCGTGGTGCTGGCGGCGGCGCTGCTGCGATTCCGGGCGGTGGTGGCGCAGGCGGTCAACTGACGTCGAAGGCGCCGTCGGGGCATCCAGCCCGCGGCGCCCGTCAGAATAAGCGCCTCACCCACCGCATCCGGCCGGCGCCGCCCAACTGACCTTTGTGCCGGGCGCACGAGTGGCGCGGCGAAGGCAAGGCGGCGGTTGTGGCAAGCAGCCCCAACCCACCCGCCGTTTGAGGCACAAAAATCAATGCGACAGCATCACCGGCAGCGTCGCATGCCGCATCAGGCTGCGCGTCACGCCCCCCAGCACGAATTCCCGGAACCGGCCATGCCCATAGCCGCCGACCACCAGCAGGTCCGCGCTCGCATCGGCCGCCGCGTTCAGCAGCAGGTCCTCGGGCGCCGCGCCGCGGGCCGTTATGGTTTTCGCCGAGACGCTCACGCCGTGCCGCGCGAGATGGCGCGACAGGTCCTCGGCATCGAGCTGGCGGGCCTCGGTCTCCCCGGCCTCGGTCGCGACGGTGAGCACCTGCACGGCCTTGGCGTGGCACAGGAAGGGCAGCGCATCGGCGACGGCGCGCGCCGCCTCCCGCTCGCCGTTCCAACCGATAAGGACGTGGTCGGCCGAGAAGGGCTGCGGCAGGACCGGCGGCATGACCAGGATCGGCCGTCCGGAGCCGAAGAGCACGGCCTCCGCCATATCCGTCTCGAAGCCGTCCTCGCCGGATCGGGCGAAGATCGTGAGGTCGGCATAGCGGGCGTGCTGCTCCAGCACCGCGCCCACATTGCCTTCCACCTGGCGCCATTCGCCGGGGATGGCCTCCCGGCTCAGCATCTCCTCGAAGACCGGCTTCAGGCGCGCGGCCTCCGCCAGCGCGGCCTGCTCGGCCTCCTGCAGGATCCGCTCGATAGTCCCGGCATCCATGTAGCCCGTGATGCCCATGAGCTCCGAAGCCAGCTCGTAGACGTAGAGGCCGGTGACGTGGGCGTCGTGCCGGTGCGCCAGCGCCACCGCCGCCGCGAGCGCCGGCGCGCTGCCGTCCGGCGAGGTCATGTGGACGAGGATATCCTTGAATCTCATGGTCAGTCCCCAATGCTTGGTGGCCTGATCCTACCGGTCGCGAAACCTTCCTCCCTGACCTCGATCAGGCGCCCGGATTACATCTGGTGAACGTAGGTGCCCGGCGCCGCCTCGAGCGGGGCGTATCCCTCCGCGCCGATCGCGGGAGGCGGCTCGGGCGCGGAGGAATGCGCGGCCAGCCATTCCTGCCAGGCCGTCCACCAGGAACCGTCCTGCTGGGGCGTCGCCGCCAGCCATTCGTCCGGGCTGAGACAGGGATCCTCGGCGCGCTTGTGCCCGATGCGGAAGCGGCGCCCGCGATGCCCCGGTTCGCTGACGATGCCGGCATTGTGGCCGCCGCTGGTGAGCGCGAAGGTGACGTCGGTGTCGCTCAGGTGATGGATCTTGAAGACCGAGCGCCAGGGCGCGACGTGGTCCCACTCGGTGCCCACGGCGAAGATCGGCACACGGATGTTCTGGATCGCGACGGGACGGCCGTCGACCATGTAGGCGGCGCTGGCGAGGCTGTTCTCCAGGAAGAGGTGCCGCAGGTATTCCGAGTGCATCCGGTAGGGCAGCCGCGTCGCGTCGGCGTTCCAGGCCATGAGGTCGTTGAGCGGCTGGCGCTCGCCCATCAGGTAGTCGTGCACCATGCGCGACCAGATGAGGTCGTTCGAGCGCAGGAGCTGGAAGGCGCCGGCCATCTGCCCGGCCTGCAGCACACCGTGCTTCCACATGATGCCCTCCAGCGCCGCGACCTCTCCGTCGTCGACGAAGAGCTGCAGCTCGCCCGGCTCGGAGAAGTCGGTCTGCGCGGCGAAGAGCGTCAGCGAGGCGAGGCGGTCGTCGCCCGCGCGGGCCATGGCGGCCGCGGCGATGGCGAGCAGCGTGCCGCCCAGGCAATAGCCGACCGCGTGCACCTTGCGGCCCGGCAGCACCGCGCCGACCGCGTCCAGCGCCTCCATCACGCCGAGCTTCCTGTAGTCGTCGAAGCCGATGTCGCGGTCGCTGCCGTCGGGATTGCGCCAGGAGAGGCAGAAGACCGTGTGGCCCTGGGCGACGAGCCAGCGGATCAGCGAGTTCGCCGGCGAGAGGTCCAGGATGTAGTACTTCATGATCCAGGCCGGCACGATCAGGATCGGCTCGGGATGCACGGCGCCGGTCGTGGGCGCGTACTGGATGACCTCGACGAGATGGTTGCGGTGGATGACCCGGCCCGGAGTCACGGCCACCTCATGGCCGGGACGAAAATGCGCGGCGTCCGGCGGCGGAAGCTCCATCGCCTGTTGCACGAGGTCCTGCGCGAGGTTGCCGGCGCCGTCCAGCAGGTTCGCCCCGCCGGTCTCGATGGTCCGCTGGATCACCTCGGGATTGCAGGCCGCCAGGTTCGAGGGCGAGCCCATGTCGAGGAGCTGGCGGATGGTGAAGGCGACGACGTCCTCGTGATGCGGCGCGACACCGGGAACGCCCCGTGCCGCCGCGTCCCAGCAGCTCTGCATCAGGAGAAAGCCCTGGTACCACAGGCTGTAGGGCGGCGTGTTCCAGGCCGGGTCGCGGAACCGGCGGTCGCCCTCGGCGGGACGGACGCAGGGCGGCGTCTTCGGATCCTGGGCTTCGAGCAGCGTCTGTCGCAGCATCTGGCTGGCGGCCATGGCGGCGTTCGCGCCGATCTGCGCGCGCTTCCCGGGCGCCAGGAGCAGGTGCAGCCACCAGTCCGAGAAGGCCAGCGCCAGCGAGACCGGCGAGATGCCCGCCGTCGCGCCGGCAACCATGGCCATGGTCGCGCTGTCAGCGTCCCGCGGCCGCGTGGCGGACAGCAGCAGCCCGCCCCCGACAGCGGCGGTTTCGTTACCCAATCCTGGCATGTGCGAGCGTCCGGTTCGTCCCCTCGGCCTCGCGGTCACGCCTTCGGCGCATCCTTGGGCTCATGGGCCAGGCCAGCGTAGCAGTTCCGCAGCTTGTCCGCGACGTCCGAGGCCGCCTTGGCCTGCGCGGCGGCGATGTCGAAGCAGCTCGCCGAGAGCGAGGCCCAGGCCGCGGGCAGCTCCTGCACCTTCCGGCAGCCCAGGAGGTTCATGTAACTGTGGTTCAGGCGCTCCTGCGCGGATTGCAGGACATTGAGCTCGCCGGCCACCGCGTCGCCCAGGATCTTCTGGGATTCCAGCGTGGCCTGAGAGAAGGAGCGCCAGGGGCCGGCGAAGAAATCCTCGGCGCGCGAGGCGCCGTTGAGCCAGAGCTGCGAGATCGCGGCGTCGGTCGGGGTCGTCTGCGGCGCAGCCTGCACGGTCTTCGTCATCTTGCGGAGCCTTCTGCTGGCGGGCCGGACACGTGGTGCGGAGGCCCGGCGTTTCGGTAGGGCGGTGGATGCCAGGACGATGCGGCGAAGGCCCTGATGCAGATCATGGCCGCGCGATTTGCAATGTCCTTTCCTGGTGTCGGATGCTCAGGAGAAGCTCATGCTGCGGCAGCTCACGCCCTGTTCGGTGCTGATGTTGGGGCTTGCGCCTTTCGCCGCGGCGATGGCCCAGACGAGCCCTGTGATCCCCGGGCCTATGATTCCCGGGCCTGCGATCCCCGGCGATGCCGTCGCGGGCGAGGCGCTGGCGCGGACCTGGTGCGCCAACTGCCACGATGTGGGCCGGACCGCCCGGCCCGCCGCGACCGACGCGGTTCCGGGCTTCGCCAGCATCGCGCGCATGCCGAGCACGACGGCGATGTCGCTGCGGGTGTTTCTTCTCACGCCCCATGGCGACATGCCCGATTATCAGCTCGGCCGGCGCGAGCTCGACGACGTCATCGCCTATATCCTCTCGCTCCGCAGCGAATAGCGGAGACACCATGACGATGTCCGGGTTGGACCACACGGCCGCCCCGGCAGCCTGGCACGAGATCGGTGTCGCGGAGACGTCCGCGCGCCTGCGCTGCTCCGCCCAGGGCCTCGCCTCGGCGGAGGCGGCCCGCAGGCTGGCGGAGCACGGCCCCAACGCGCTGCCGGAACCGCCCGGCGCCTCCTTCCTCCTCATCTTCCTCGGCCAGTTCCGCAGCCCGCTGATCTACCTGCTGCTCGCCGGCGCGCTAGCCTCGCTCTGGCTGCAGGCCTGGGACGAGGCCGGCTTCATTCTGCTGGTGCTGGTCATCAACAGCGCGATCGGCGCGATGCAGGAGTGGCGGGCGAAACGGCAGAAGGCCGCCTTGCGCTCCCAGCTCGTGGGCTCCAGCCGCGTGCGCCGTGACGGCATCTCGATGCGGATTCCCAGCGCCGGGCTGGTGCCCGGCGACCTCGTGCTGCTGGAAGCGGGCGAGCACGTGCCCGCCGACATCCGCATCACGCAGGCCGCCGACCTCCAGGCCGACGAATCCACGCTCACGGGCGAATCCCTCGCCGTGGACAAGCGGGCCGGCGAGGCGCTACCGGCCGCGACGCCGCTCGGCGACCGGGCGACGATGCTCCACTCCGGCACCGCCATCCAGCGCGGCCGGGCGGAGGGCATCGTGGTCGCCACGGGGACCGCGACGGAGCTCGGCCACATCTTCGGCGCGCTGGCCCGGCCGGCGGCCGATCCCCCGCTCACCCGCCGGCTGGAGCGCTTCACGCGGGTCCTGGGCCTCGCCTCGGTCGCGCTGGTGGCCCTGGTCGTGGCGCTGCAGCTCCTGGCCGGCACGCCGCTGCGCGAGACCTTCTTCCTGGCGATCGCGCTGGCCATCTCGGTGATCCCCGAGGGGCTGCCGGTGGCGGTGACGGTCGCGCTCTCCGTCGCCACGCGGCGCATGGCGCGGCGCAACGTCATCGTCAGCCACCTGCCGGCGGTCGAGGGGCTAGGTGCCTGCACGGTGATCGCCACCGACAAGACCGGCACGCTGACCGTCAACCAGCTCACCGCCCGGCGGGCCTGGCTGCCGGAGGAGGGCGAGATCGATCTGTCGGAGGGCGCGCCGCCACCCGCGCTGGCGCGCCTCGCCCACAGCGCCGCCCTGTGCAACGACGGTAGCCTGCGCGAGGAGGGCGGAAGCTGGCTGGGGACGGGCGACGCCGTGGACATCGCCTTCCTCCGGCTGGCGCGGAAGCTCGGGATCGATCCGCGCGCGCTCCGTGCCGCCGAGGCCCGCGCGGCGGAGCTGCCCTATTCGCCGGACCGGAAGTTCGGCGCTTCGCTGAACCGCCATGGCGCAACGCTGCAGCTGCACGTGAAGGGCGCGCCGGAAGTCCTGCTGCCGCTGTGCCGCGACGTCGATGCCGAGGAAGCGATGATCGCGGTGGACCGCATGGCCGCCGCCGGCTGCCGCGTGCTGGCCGTCGCGACGCGCCCGGCATCTTCCGGCGATCCCGAAGCCGAGCTGCACGATCTGGAGCTGCTCGGCCTCGTGGGCTTCATCGATCCGCTGCGGCCGGAGGCCAAGGCCTCCATCGCCGCCTGCCGCGCGGCAGGTATCCGCGTGGTCATGATCACCGGCGACCATGCCGCGACCGCGCTGGCCATCGCCACCGAGCTCGGCCTCGCGGACAGCCCCGATTCCGTCGTCACCGGAGCCGAGCTCGCGGCGCTGGCGGAGAGGCCCGAGGCGGCCGCCCTCGCGCTGCGCCATGCCTCCGTCTTCGCGCGCGTGGAGCCCTCCCAGAAGGTGCTGATCGTCGAGGCGTTGCAGGCCGGCGGCGAGGTCGTCGCCATGACCGGCGACGGGGTGAACGACGCGCCCGCGTTGCGCCGCGCCGATCTCGGTGTCGCCATGGGGCGCGACGGCACGGACGTGGCGCGCGACGCCGCCGATCTCGTCCTGACCGACGACAATTTTTCCTCGATCGTTTCGGGGATCGAGGAGGGCCGGGGCGCCTATGCCAATATCCGCAAGGTGATCCTGCTGCTGGTCAGCACCGGCGCGGCGGAGGTCGTGCTCTTCCTGCTGGCGCTCGCGAGCGGGCTGCCGGTGCCGCTGACGGCAATCCAGCTCCTCTGGCTGAACCTCGTGACCAACGGCGGCCAGGACGTCGCCATGGGCTTCGAGCGCGCCGAGCCCGGCCTGCTGCGCCGCCCGCCGCGCCCGGGGGGCGAGCCGATCTTCGATGGGCCGATGCTGCGCCAGACCCTCCTCTCGGGCGGCGTCATGGGCGTGCTGACCTACGGCGCCTTCGCCTGGCTGCTGTCGCAGGGCTGGAGCGAGTTCGAGGCGCGGAACATGGCGCTCTTCCTGATGGTCGCCTTCGAGAACGTGCATGTCTTCAACTGCCGCTCGGAGATGGTCTCCGCGCTGCGCATCCCGCTGTCGCACAACTGGACGCTGGCGGCGACGGTGGCGGGCGCGCAGCTCGTGCACATCGCCGCCGGCTTCACGCCGGGGCTGCGTGACGTGCTGCAGGTGGCGCCCATCGCGCCCACGGCCTGGCTGTCGCTGGCGGGCATCGCCCTGTCGCTGATGGCGGTGATGGAGCTCTACAAGTGGCGCATGCGTCAGGGAACGAGCACCAGCGCGCCCTCCACGTCGCCGGCGCGCAGCCGGTGCAGCGCCTGATTGGCCTGATCGAGCGGCAGGGTCTCCACCGCGGTCCGCACCGGCACCTTCGGCGCCAGCGCCAGAAATTCCTCGCCGTCGCGCCGGGTCAGGTTGGCGACGGAGCGGAGGGAGCGCTCCATCCAGAGGATGTCGTAGGGAAAGGCCGGGATCTCGCTCATGTGGATGCCGGCGCAGACCACGGTGCCGCCGCGGTCCACCGCGCGCAGCGCCGCCGGCACCAGGGCGCCGACCGGGACGAAGAGGATCGCGGCGTCCAGCGGCACCGGCCCCGGCGCATCGGAAGGGCCGGCCCAGGCGGCACCCATGCGCCGGGCGAACTCCTCCGCCCGCCTGTCGCCGGGCTTCACGAAGGCGAAGACCTCGCGGCCCTCGTATCGCGCCACCTGGGCGACGATGTGCGCCGCCGCGCCGAAGCCGTAGATGCCGAGGCGCCTGGCGTCGCCCGCCATGCGCAGGGCGCGGTAGCCGATCAGCCCGGCGCAGAGCAGCGGCGCCGCCTCGGCATCGCCGTAGGAGTCCGGCAGGGCGAAGCAGAAGGCCTCCTCCGCCAGCGTCAGCTCCGCATAGCCGCCGTCGCGCTGATAGCCGGTGAACTGCGCCTCGCGGCAGAGGTTCTCCCGCCCCGACCGGCAGAAGCGGCAGGTGCCGCAGGCAAAGCCCAGCCACGGTACCCCGACCCGATCCCCGATCCGGAAGCGCGAAGTCCCGAGGCCGGCCTCGGCGACGCGGCCGACGATCTCATGGCCGGGGACGACGCGCGGCTTCGGGTCCGGCAGTTCGCCGTCCACCAGGTGCAGGTCGGTGCGGCACACCGCGCAGGCGGCGACACGGAGGAGCAGTTGGCCCGGCCCGGGGCGCGGATCCGGCAGGGACGTGCAGATCAGCGGCGCGGCTGTCGAACCCCTGGGCCGGTCGAGGACGAAGCCGCGCATGGCGGGGCCAGGGTATCAGGGCTCGCGCATGGGAGACGGGAAGCGGCTGCTGGCGGCCTTGCTCCACGCCGCCGCCAGCACCTCGGCATGCGGCATGGACGCGCCGTCCTGCAGCGCGCCGAGCAGCCGCCGCACGAGGTCCCAGCGCAGGTGCCGGGACTGGCAGGCGGCCGCGGCGTCGGTACCCTCGTCCGCTGGTGCGCTGGTCGTCATCCGCAGAATCCTCCGTCCCGGCCACCCAAGCACGGCGCCGCGGCCCGCGACCTGACCCAGATCAGTTCCGCCGCCGGTCGGCTGGAACGGAACGTGCCAGCGATTGATCTGGCGCAGGGCGCGCCCCATGTCCCCCACATAGTTTCGTCGCATCAACACGGGTAACAGGAGATGCACCGATGCTGAAGGAAACGCTGCAGGCGCAGGACCTTATGACCGCGCAGGTCGTCACCGTCCGCCCCGACCTTCCCGTCATCACCCTCGCGCGGCTCCTCGCCGACCGCGGCATCTCCTCGACGCCAGTGACCGATGCCACGGGCCGCCTGCTCGGCATCGTGACCGAGGCCGACCTCCTGCGCCGGCTGGCGGGCACCGAGGACGCCCCGGTCGGCTGGCTGGGCCGCGTGTTCGGCGACGTGAACCGGCAGGCCGAGAACTATGCGCGGACCCACGGCATCGAGGCCCGGGACGTCATGACGAGCGCGCTCGTCACCGTCGGTCCGGAGGACACGGCCGCCCATTGCGCCCACCTGATGGAGGAGCATCGCATCAAGCGGCTCCCGGTCGTGACCGACGGCCGGCTGGTCGGCATGATCTCGCGGGCCGATCTGCTGCGCGCCATCCTGGAGCCGCCGGCGCCGCTCGGTACGACCGCCGCCCCCTCGCTCGACGCCCGGATCCGCGCGGCGCTGCGGGCGGAGCTGCGCGAGCAGCCCTGGGCCAACAGCATGTACATCTTCCCCGAGGTCGCGAAGGGCGTGGTGACCTTCTACGGCTTCGTCCGCTCGGAGGAGGTGCGGCGGGCCCTGCGGGTGATGGCGTCCCGCATCGAAGGCGTCGAGCGCGTGGAGGACCAGATGGAGGAGCCGCCGATGGCACTGGTGGGCGATCTCGCCTGATCCGGCCTCGACCTGGCTGGCCGGCGCGCGCCGGCTTGCGCGCCGGAGCTTGCCATCCCATCCCCTGGAATGCCCATGATGTTTGAAGCCCTGCCCGCGGCAGGGTAACCAGATGGGGTGTGTGCAGGGGACTCCGATGGACCATTGGTTTCGCAGAAGCATCCTGGCCGGCGCCGCCGGCGCCCTTTCGGCCTGCGCGAGCGGCAAGGAGCCGCCCGTCAACGCCGACTGGCTGCTCGGCCAATGGGACGGCGGCATCGAGGGGCAGCGGCTGGTCGTGACATCCGTCCAGGCCCAGAACAGCCTGGCGCAGGGGACCTGGGCCGGTGAGCCCGTGTCCATCGCCGTGCATGGCGGGCAGATCAGCTTCAACACGGCCAGCGGCCTCTCCGTGCAGCTGGCGCAGGGCTCGGGCATGCTGATCGGCACCGTCGACCGCGCGCCCTGGCTGGTGCCGGGCCCGCCGCTCGCCCTGGTGTTCCTGCGTCCCGCCACGCCGCTCGCCTAGGGGCGCCGGTCCGGCCCTATACGGCGCCGCCACGAAGTCGCTAGTCTGTCCCCAACGACCGACCATCCCAGGGGAAAGACAATGTCCGCTGCCGTGAAGCCCGCTCCCGCCAGCATGAGCGACGCCGAGTGGAAGGCGCGCTGCGACCTCGCCGCGCTCTACCGCATCGTCGAGCATCTCGGCTGGACCGACCTGCTCGAGACGCACATGACCGTGCGCATCCCCGACGAGCCCGGCACCTTCCTCATCAACAACTACGGCGACATGTTCGACGAGATCACCGCGTCGAGCCTGGTGAAGATGGACCTGGAGGGCCGCGTCCTCGGCGGCGGCACCAAGTTCAACGCGGCCGGCTTCACCATCCACAGCGGCGTCTACAAGGCCTGCCCCGAGGTCAACTGCATCATGCACTCGCACACCCGCGCCGGCGCCGGCGTCTCGGTGCTGCGTCAGGGCCTGCGGCCGATCAGCCAGGACGCGCTGCACGTGCTGGACGACGTGGTCTACCACGAATACGGCGTGCCGACCTCGGTGGAGGAATGCGAGGCCCTCGGCGAGAGCGCCAAGAAGGGCGGCTGCCTCGTGCTGCTGAACCATGGGCTGCTCTCGGCCGGCAAGACCATCCCGGCCGCGCTCTACCGCCTCTACATGCTGGAGCGCGCCTGCGAGGTGGAGATGATCGCGCGCAGCATGGACGAGCCGCCGGTCTTCATCGAGCCGCACATCGTGGAGCGGGCGGCGAAGCGGGGGGCGATGATGCGGCAGCAGCCGGAATACGGCGTGCGGCAGTGGGAAGCGCTGCTGCGGCGCATCGACCGCGAGGGCGCCGACTACCGGCGCTGAGCGCTCCCCGCCCTTCGTTTCGTTTCATTCTTGAAGCCCGTCGGCCGGTTCCTCCCGGCCGGAAAATGCCCTAGGTCTCCGGCCCCGGCCTGACGCGCCGTCGCCGGGAGGGGGACGTCGCGTCGCGGCCTCCGGAACAGGGAAGGCTGTGGCTTGAACGGTGTCCTGCTGCTGCTGGCTCAGGCAGCGCTCTACTTCTGCGTCATGACCCTGCTGTTCGGCCTCCGGCGGCGGATCGGCATTGGCGTCTTCGTCTGCGCGCTCGGCGTCATGCACTTCCTGGAGACCTATCTCGCGGCGGTCTTCTTCATCGAGCTGCCCTTCGGCCTCATCTCGCCCGGCTCGACCGTGCTGTTCAGCGGCAAGCTGGCGATGATCCTCCTGCTCTACATCATCGAGGACACCGAGACGGTCCGCCAGCCCATCTACGGCCTGCTGACCGGCAACATGCTGATGGTGGGCCTCGTCCTGCTGCTGCGCTTCTACGAGCCGGCCGCGGGCCTGTCCGACCTCGGGCCGGACCTGATGCTGATCGACCACATGGGCGTGCTCATGGTCTGGGGCACGACGCTGCTCTTCATCGACAGCATCGCCATCGTCCTGCTCTACGAGGCGCTGGCTCGGCGGTGGCCCGGGCGGACCTTCCTGCCGATGCTGCTCAGCCTCGGGGCGGTGCTGAGCTTCGACCAGCTGGCCTTCTTCACGGGCCTCCACCTCGTGGCCGGCACCCCCTTCCCGGCCCTCTTCGGCGGATGGGTGGCGAAGATGGGCGCCTCGCTGACCTTCGCGCTGATGGCGGCGGCCTATCTGCGGTGGGTGGAGCGGGCACCGGCCGATCACGCCGAGGCCGGGACCGCCAATGTCTTCGGCAAGCTGACCTACCGCCACCGCTACGAGGCGCTGCTGACCGCGAGCCGGATCGACGCCCTGACCGGCGCCTGGAACCGGCAGCAGCTCGACAGCCTGGGGCCCGCGCGGCTGTCCCGGGCGGCGGCGCGGGAACGGCCGCTCGGCCTGGCGATCATGGACCTCGATAACTTCAAGCAGGTGAACGACACGCTGGGCCATCAGTCCGGCGACGAGGCCCTCCGGCGCGCGGTCGCCGCGATCAAGGCCTCCATCCGGCCGGGCGACGAGGTCTTCCGCTACGGCGGCGACGAGTTCGTCGTCCTCGCCGAGGGCCTGCGCCCCGCCGATGCGGCCGCCTATGCCGAGCGCCTCCGGCTGGCCGTGGCCGCGGAGGGCGATGCGATGCCGGTGCGGCTGTCCGTCTCCGTCGGCGTCGCCGTCTTCCCCCGCGACGCCACGAGTTTCGGCGAGCTGATGCGCCAGGCCGATCAGCGCCTCTACGACGCCAAGGGGCTGGGCCGGAACCGCGCGATCAGCGGCTGAGCGGCCGTCACTCCGTCCAGCGCGCCATCCAGAAGCGCATGCGCCCGTCGGCCGAGGCCGGCATGTCGAGCTGGCGGCGCATCGCGACGACCATGGGCTCGCGATAGAGCGGGATGGTCCAGAAGTTGTTGCGCTCCATCTGGAAGGCCTCGGTCATCAGGGCGGTGCGGCGCGTGAGGTCCATCTCGGTCGAGATCCGCTCGATCAGCGCGTCGAAGCCGGGATCGGAGACGGAGCCGGCGTTCCAGCTGCCGCGGCGCTGGGTCTTGGTGTGCAGCGTGTTGGTGAGGATGGAGAAGCCGTCGAGCTGCGGCGTGTTGGCCCAGCCCAGGAAGAAGATGTCGCTCTGCTGGTTGAGGAAGCGCGCCATATAGGCGGGGTAGCGCATGATGTTGAGGTTCGCGCGCACGCCGATCCGCGCCCACATCGACGCCACGGCGCGGCAGACCCGCTCGCCGTTCACGAAGCGGTCGTTCGGGCAGTCCATGCCGATGGGGAAGCCGTCGGGATAGCCGGCCTCGGCCAGCAATTGCCGGGCGCGAGCGGGGTCGTAAGCGACGCGGGGATTGGCCAGCGAGGCGTCGTAGCCGCCGATCTCCTGGGCGATGAGCGTGTGGATGGGCCGCGTCAGGCCGCGCATCACGCTGGCGGTGATGGCCTGCACGTCGACCGCGCGCGTCAGCGCCTCGCGCACGCGGACATCGGCAAGCGGGTTGCGCGGCTGGCCCTCGACGGCGTGGTCGGGCGCCACGTTGAAGCCGAGGAACTGCACGCGCAGGTCCTGGGCCTCGATGACGCGGATGGTGGGCGTGGCGCGGAAGCGGTCGAGGTCCTGCAGGGGCGTCGGCGTGATGACGTCGAGCTGTCCCGCGAGCAGTCCCGCCACGCGCGTGGCGTCGTTCGCGACGGGGCGGAACTCCACGCGCTGGATGTTGTGCGTGGCGCGATCCCACCATTCCGGGAAGCGCTCCATCACCGTCTCGGAATCCACGGTGCGCGAGACCAAGCGGAAGGGGCCGGTGCCGTTGGTGTTCATGCTGGTATAGGCGGTGCGGCCGCGCGCGGGGTCGGCGGGCAGCAGCGCGTCGTTGCTGGTCATCCATGCCTCGGAGAGGATGGAGATGCCGGCGAGGTCGTTGATCAGCACGGGATAGGGGCCGCGCAGCAGCACGTCGACGGTCCAGTCGCCGCTCTGCGCGACCTCGCGGATCATGTGCGTGACCGAGGCATAGGGCGAGTTGGGCACGGAGGCCCGGCGCAGCGAGGCGACGACGTCGGCCGCCGTCATGGGCGTGCCGTCGTGGAAGCGCACGCCCTGGCGGATGGTGAAGCGGTAGTGGTCCGGCGCCAGCACCTCCCATCCCGTGGCGAGGCCGGGCTCGAACTTCAGGTCGCGGTCGAGGCGGATCAGCGTCTCGTAGATATTGCCCAGCACCGCCGCATTGGCCGTGGAGAAGGCGCCGTGCGGATCCATGGTCGAGATCTCGCCGTTGTTGCCCCAGCGGATGGTCTGGGCATCGGCGACGGGAGCGACAAGCAGCGCGAGGGCGGCGAGGCCGGCCGCCAGGGCGGCGGCGGGATGGCGGATCATGCGTTGCTCCTGTCGAGGGGGAAGATCGGGCGGCGCACATGGCGCCATTCGAGGCTGTGCAGGTCGAGCGTGGCCACGCCGGGACCGTGGCATTCGACGTTCGCGGCGGCCAGCGGCAGGAAGGCCGGGCGGTGGTTCGTCTTGGCCTTGAGGATGATGTAGCGGAAGCGCGTCGGTTCCAGCCCGAAGATTCGGTATTGGAGCGGGTCCAGCGCCTCGACCCGGCCCTCGCTGACCAGCAGCGTCATCCTCGGCGTCTCGAGCACGGCGCAGCGGCCGAGGTCCACGGGCATGCCGGTGAAGATCGGCCCCTCCACCTTGAACTTGCCCAGCGAGAGCGTCTTCACCACGCCGGTCAGCCGCATCGGCTGCAGCTGCTCCTTCAGCGCGGGCGAATGCAGCTTGCCGCCGATGTCGAGCGTGACCGTCGCGCCGATCCCGGCTGCGACCATCTGCGCCACCGCCTCCGGGTCGCGGATGGGGCCGGCGAGGATGCCGTCGAGCCCCTGGTGCAGGGCCTCCGAGATCACCGCCATGCTGTCCATGCTGCCGCCGGAATGGCAGTTGTCCGACATGTCCGCGAGGATGACCGGGCCGTCCTGGATCTCGGAGGCCCGGGCGATGGCGCTCTCCAGCGGCTCCAGCACCTGCACGAATTCTTCCCGCATGGACCAGGCGAGGTCGCCCACGCGCTTCGCCGCCGCCTCGGCCTGGGCGCGGTCCTTGTGGGCGGTGGCCAGCACCGTGAGCGCGGTGTCCTCCGTGTCCGCCAGCGGGAAGCCGGTGAAGACGGTGCAGCAGGGCAGGCCCCTCGCCTCCTCCGCCTTCGCCGCGTCGATCAGCACGGACATGGGCGGCTGCGCGGAAATGCCGCGGACCATGTCGGGCAGCATGGGCACGCGGTGCAGCACCGTCACCGGATCGAGGCGGCCTTCCAGCACGTCGCGCAGCATGCGCGCGGCCATGCGGCCGGTCTCGGGCATGTCGGTGTGCGGATAGGTGCGGTAGCCCGGCATCACCGTGCAGTTATCGACGAAGAGCTGGGTGATGTTGCCGTGGCTGTCGAGCGCGGCGCCGATGGGAAGGCCCGGGCGCGCGCTGCGGATGCGACGGAGCATCTCGCCCTCGCCGTCCTGGAATCCCTCGGCGACCATGGCGCCGTGCAGGTCGAGCAGCATGGCGTCGCAGTCGCGGGCGGCGGCGCAGAGGATTTCGCTCAGCCGCTCGAAGGCCTCGCGTGCGACGGGGGCGCTGGGCAGGGCGCGGGCGGCGATGGGGATGGTGATCTCGGCATCCCACTTCTCCGCCTCCTCCAGCAGGCCGGAGAGCGAGTAGCCGGAATGGCGGTACATCGCCCGCGCCTCCTCGCCATAATGGATGGTGAAGTCCTCCCAGCGGGTCGGCACGGGGGAAAAGGTGTTGGTCTCGTGCTTGAACATCGCGACCGACAGGCGCAGCGGATTTGTCGTCATGACCATACATTGGCGCGGCCTCGCCTGCGGGGGAAGGCCGGCCGCGGTTGACACGTCGAAGCGCCGGGACCGAACATGAGCGCTACAAGAATCCTCGGGAGAAATGGCCATGAATGGCTTCGACGCGGGGCGTCGCGAACTGCCTCATCGAGTGCAATTCTGAGGTGGTGACGAGCTCGCCGACCGCACCAGCCGAAGTCAGGCGCTGGCCGGGTGCCCCCGGAAGCTCCCACGCGACCCGAAGTCCGCCACTCTCGCGCCCGCCGCTGCGATCATCGAAAGGGCCCACCCTCGGTCTTCGCCGACCATGCCCGGCTGACGAAACTGTTCTGAAGGACAAATGATGCTGACGATCTATGGCTGCTACCGCTCGCGCGCCTCGCGCAACATCTGGCTGGCCATGGAGGCCAACCTGCCCTTCCGCCTCGAGCCGGTGATCCAGGCCGACCGCCTGAAGGACCCCGGCGCCGACGACGCGCCCTTCCACACGCGCACCCCCGGCTTCCTGAAGATCAACCCGAACGGCCATATCCCGACCGTGGACGACGACGGCGTGGTCCTGAACGAATCCCTGGCCATCAACCTCTACCTCGCGAAGAAGTACGGCGGCGCGCTCGGCCCGAAGGACATCGCCGAGGATGGCGCCATGACCTCCTGGACGATGTGGGCGGCCATCGAGGTCGAGACCCATTCCATCCAGGTCCTCTACAACACCGTCGGCAAGCCGCCGGAGCAGCGCGACGCGGCGCTGCTGAAGCGCTCGATCGAGGCGCTGCGCGCGCCCTTCGCCGTGCTCGACCAGGCGCTGGCGGAGAGCGGCTTCGTGGTGGGCGGCCGCTTCACCGTGGCCGACATCAACCTCGCCGAGGTCTTCCGCTACGCCATGCCCGCGCCCGTGCTCTTCGAGGCGGCGCCGCGCGTGAAGGCCTGGCTTGCCGCCTGCCAGTCCCGCCCCGCCTTCAAGGAGATGATGGCGACACGGGACAAGGAACCAGCGTGATGATCTACGATTACATCATCGTCGGCGGCGGGTCCGCCGGCTCCTGCCTCGCGCACCGGCTCTCGGCGCGCGGGACGAACCAGGTCCTGGTCTGCGAGGCCGGCCCCGACACGCCCCCGGGCGAGGAGCCGGAGGCGATCAAGGACAGCTATCCCGGCACGGCCTATTTCGACCCGCGCTTCCACTGGACCGAGCTCAAGGTCCACACCCAGGTCGTCCCGCACAACCGGCCCGAGGAGCGCCCGCCGCTGCGCAAGTACGAGCAGGCGCGCGTGCTGGGCGGCGGCTCCTCGATCAACGGCCAGATGGCCAATCGCGGCGCACCCACGGACTTCGACGAATGGGCGGCCCGCGGCGCCGAGGGCTGGGACTGGGAATCCGTCCTGCCCTATTTCAGGAAGGTCGAGCGCGACCTCGACTTCGACGGCCCGCTGCACGGCAAGGAGGGCCGCATCCCGGTCCGCCGCCTCAAGGAGGCGCAGTGGAACCCGCATGCCCGTGCCGCCGGCAAGGCCTTCGAGGCCGCAGGCTTCAAATACCTGCCGGACCAGAACGGCGTCTTCGAGGACGGCTGGTTCTCCGTCACCATCTCGAACGAGAACGAGCAGCGCGCCTCGGCGGCCATGGGCTATCTCGACCGGGAGACGCGCAGGCGCGCGAATCTCACCATCTCCACCGAGACGCAGGTCACCTCGCTGATCTTCGAGGGGCTGCGCTGCGTCGGCGTGAAGGCGCTGGTGCGGGGGCAGGAGCAGGAGTTCCGGGCCAACGAGATCATCCTCTCCTCCGGCGCCATCCACTCGCCGGCCCATCTGCTGCGCGCGGGCATCGGTCCCGTCGCGCATCTGCGCGACATGGGCATCGAGGTCCGGCACAACCTGCCCGGCGTCGGCCAGGGGCTGATGGACCATCCCGCCGTCTCGCTCTCCTCCTACCTCCGGCGCGACGCGCGGATGGACAATGTGCAGACCCGGCGGCACATCCAGCTCGGGCTGCGCTACTCCTCGGGCCTCGAGGGCATCCCGCCCGGCGACATGTTCGCCGCCGCCGTCAGCAAGTCGGCCTGGCATGCCGTGGGCCAGCAGGTCGCCTCCTTCCTGCTCTGGGTGAACAAGACCTATTCGGAGACGGGTCAGGTCTACCTCGCCTCCAAGGACTGGCGGGCCGAGCCGGTGGTGGAGTTCAACCTCCTCTCCGACCGCCGCGACCTCGACCGCCTCATGACCGGCTTCCGCATGATGGCGGCCATCCAGATGAGCGGCGAGCTCGGGAAGCTCACCTCCAACCACTTCCCGGCCAGCTACAGCGACCGCGTGCGCAAGCTCGGCGTCGTGAACAACAAGAACCGCTTCCTGACCTCGATGATCAGCCTGGTCATGGACGGGCCGGAATTCATCCGCAGCCGCTTCATCAACCGCTTCGTGATCGAGGGCTTCACCTTCGACCAGGTGATGACCGACGACGCGGCGCTGGAGGCCTTCATCCGCAAGGCCACGATCGGCATCTGGCACGCCTCCTGCTCCTGCCGAATGGGCGCCGACGACGATCCCCGCGCCGTGGTGGACAACCAGGGCCGCGTGCGGGGCGTTGAGGGGCTGCGCGTGGTGGACGCGTCGATCTTCCCGGTGGTGCCCTGCGCGAACACCAACTTCCCGACGCTCATGAGCGCCGAGAAGATCGCGGACGTGATCCTGGCCGGCTGAGGGCGCGACGCTCCTGGCCGCCGGCAAGCCTATGCCGGCGGCCATGTACAACGGAAATTTTTGACAAGAGCGGCCGGCCATCCGAGGCTTCATGCCTTGGCACAGAGGTGGTCGCTCATGACGTCGGTCCGAACGATTGTCAGCGACCTCTACCGCAACCGATCCAGTCGGATCCGGGGCATGGCCGCCATAGGATCGAGCTCGGCTGGTGAATACGCGATGCTTTCGCCGTTCTACCGCGTCAGGCAGCTGGCCAGTCCCATCACGATGACGGCCGACGGACCACCGGACCACAGCTTCACGATGACCGCCGCCCCGCTGAATGCGGCGAATGGATTCTACCTCTTTTTCGAGGACAGCTTTTCAACGCTCGCCACGCTGACCCGCGCCCACCGCATCGTTGCGGGCGGCGGTTATTCGGGCTGCCTCTACAGCGTCTACAATACCGGTGGCGGGGTGTTCAAATGCGTTCACACGGCCCGCCCCAGCGGAGCGAATGCCGACGCATTCGTGGCCGGCATCCGAGGCTACGCGGCGGCCTGCGGCTGGACCCTGGTGCATGAGGTGCCCACCATCAACGACGCCACGGGCGGGATCGGCATCAACGGCTGCGTGACGACATTCATCGTGACGCGGGTCAGCTACACGATCAATCCGAACCCGATCGTCCGGACCGTGAGGCTGCGGCAGAACAGCCAGGGCATCTCCGTGGGCTGGGATCGCTGGAACACCCCTGTGCCCTGATGGCGGCTCGCCGGGCCCGACGCGTCAGCGCGGCCCGCAGACCGACTGGACCACCCGGCAGGTGAGCGCCCCGCGCTCGCGCGCCGCACATTCGCGCATCGCGGCCTGCTGCGCGTCGGCCGGGTTCGAGGCGGTCCCGTAGTCGATGCCGCGCACCTCGTAGGTCCGGGGGTCGCTGGTGATGACCAGCGCGATGCGCTTGATGCCCTCGGTGATGGCGATGCAGCTGTCGGTGAACTCGATGATCTGCGAGCAGCCGCGGGGCGTGGAGCGGCAGCTGGCCTCCGCCGCCTCCTGCGCCGCGCGCCGGTCGCGCTGGCCGACGGCGACGCCGTAGCGGAAGCTCGGCGGACGGGCGAGCGAGAAGGCGCCGTAGCGCACCGGCTGCGGCCCCGGCGCGGCAAGTGGCGTGGCAGGCGGCTGGGAGAAGGCGACGGGCTGGATCGGGCTCACGCAAGAGGTGCCGCAGGTGTCGGCCGGCGGCGGGCTGCCCAGCGGAATCGCGAGCGCGCCGACGAACAGAACCCCGAACAGGACAGCGACCAGCTTCATGCAGTCATCACAAGACGGAGTTTGTCCGCCCGCCCCCAAAGCGTGCTGCGGAAGCTAACATCCGGAAGTTGCACTCACAAGTCTGAAATCGTCGCTTTTTCGCGACGATTCTCAGTCCAGGGTTGTCGCCGGCCCTCTCGGCCGCGCCACCGCGTTCCAGGCATTGCGGATCGTCTCCGACACGCCCACCGGGTCGGCCACGCCCTTGAGCAGGTGCTGCTCCTCGGACGCGCGTCCCTCCATGCTCTTCACCACCACGTCGCCGATGCCGACGAGGCGGTGATAGAGGTTCTGCTTCACCACCACGTCGCGGATCCGGAAGACCTCGACGTCGTCGCGGATCTTGGTCCAGAAGCCCTGCTCGATGACGATGCGCTCGTTGGTGATGCGGATGCGCTGGCGGCCGAGGAAGGGCAGGCCGAGCAGCAGCAGGCTCAGCAGCCCTCGGCCCAGGCCGAAGCTGCGCCGGGTCTCGCGGACCTCGAGCAACAGGGTTTCCTGCTGGGACGGCCGGGGTGTATCCATGGAGGAGAGGATGGCGGCGGCCGGCGGCGCGCGCAACCGCGTCGTCCGGCCGGATGTCGAGTCCCCGATGCGCCTCTCATTGATCCTGCTGGCCCTGCTCGTGTCCCTGCCGCCGCTGGCGGAGGCGCAGACCCGCATGCGCATGGCCGGCCTGCGGGCGCCACGCGCCAGCAGCGCCGCGCTGGAGGCCGCACGCCGCTACCTCTGCCCGCATGGCGGCGTGCCGCAGGGCCGCGGCCGCTGCGCGCCGGCGAGCGGCGTGGGGATGCTCGGCGACGATCCAGAGGTGCGCGGCTGGGATCGCGGCATCGCGGCGCCCACCCGCGCGCAGGCCCCCTGCCCGCCCGGCACCACCGCGAGCACGGCCCGGGCGCAACCGGGCGTCACGCGCTGCATCGCAAGCTAAGGCGTGATGATCGAAGGCGCGAAGTCGCCGCAGATCTGAATCACGCGCCAGCGTGCTTCAGGCGGACAGCCACTCCCGCAGCGCCGCGCCGGCCATCTCCGGGACTTCCATCGTCGGCAGATGACCCGCTTTCGCGAAGCCCAGCCGGCGCGCCCCGGGAATGAGCGACGCCATCTCGTCATGCAGCTCCGGCGGAGTCAGCAAATCTTCATCTCCGCAGGCGACAAGGGTGGGAACATCGATCTCGGGCAGGTCGGGCCGGGAATCCGGTCGGCCCATGATCGCGAGCTGCTGCCGGAGGAAGCCCTCATGCCCGACGCGGGCCGCCATCTCCATCACCTCCTCGGCGAGCGGCGTCTGCAGCCGCGAGGGGTGGATGAGGCTCGGCAGCAGCCGCGGCGTGACGCCCTTGAACTGCCCGGACTTCGACAGCGCCATCAGCGCGCGCCGGCGGCGCTTCTGCTCCTCCGTGTCCGGCCGCGCCGAGGTGTCGAGCAGCGCCAGATGCGTGATCCGCCCGCGCGCCTGGCGCCAGACCTCCAGCGCGACATAGCCGCCCATGGAAAGGCCGGCGACGGCGAAGCGCTCCTCGCCCTCCACCAGATCCAGCGCGCGCGACGCCATCTCGGCGACGCTGTCGTCGCGGGTGAGGTCGGCGACGCGCGGATCGGCGATTCCCGCCAGCGCCGGCAGGCAGTCGCGCCAGAGGCGGCCATCGCAGAGGAGGCCGGGAAGCAGCAGCAGGGGGCGAAGCATGTCCTGTGGATAATTCGCGCCAGACCGGCGCGCAATGCGCGGGTTTCGTGTTGCGTTCCGCCCGCATCGGGCGCATATGCGGCTCGTTGCAGAAGAGGGCGGCAGGTCCGCCCGACCGGCCGTGCGCGCCACATGCGCCGGCCCTCAGGCCAGGAAGCCGAACTTTGAACGAGACCACCGCGCCGAGCGCGCTCGCCGGAACCGATCCGGCCGTCGCCGACACTGAGACCACCGTTACTCCTGACACCCCCATTGCCACCGCCGCGGAACAGGCTCCCGCCGAACCCGTCGTCGAGGCAGCTGTCTCCGAGGTGCCGTCACCGGAAGTCGTGGCCGAAGCCGCAGCTCCCGCCGAGGACGAATCCGAGGCCGAGGCCGAAGCCCCGCGCGCCGACGGCGAGTATTCCGACGAGGAGTACGACGCCGAGGAGCCCGGCCCGCCCCGCGCCACCTTCGCCGACCTGGGCCTCTCCGACGAGCTGCTCCGCGCCGTCACCGAGGCCGGCTACGTCCACCCGACGCCGATCCAGGAACAGGCCATCCCCATCGTGCTGATGGGCCGCGACGTGCTGGGCTGCGCCCAGACCGGCACGGGCAAGACCGCCAGCTTCACCCTGCCGATGATGGACATCCTTGCCGGCTCCCGCGCCAAGGCGCGCATGCCGCGCAGCCTCATCCTGGAGCCGACACGCGAGCTCGCGCTGCAGGTGGCCGAGCAGTTCGTGAAGTACGGCAAGTACCTCAACTTGAACCACGCGCTGCTCATCGGCGGCGAGAGCATGAACGACCAGCGCGACGTGCTCGAGAAGGGCGTGGACGTGCTGATCGCCACGCCGGGCCGCCTGCTCGACCTCTTCGACCGCGGCCGCATCCTGATGGCGGACTGCAAGCTCCTCGTCATCGACGAGGCCGACCGCATGCTGGACATGGGCTTCATCCCCGACGTCGAGCGCATCGTCTCCATCATTCCGCAGCTGCGGCAGACGCTGTTCTTCTCGGCCACCATGGCCCCCGAGATTCGCCGCCTGGCCGATGCCTTCCTGCAGAATCCCAAGGAGATCACCGTCAGCCGCCCGGCGACGGTGGCCACGACCATCACCACCGGCGTGGTCTATGTGCAGGAGCGCGACAAGCGCGAGGCGCTGCGCCGCCTGATCCGCCGCGAGCAGGTGCAGAACGCGCTGATCTTCTGCAACCGCAAGGTGGACGTCGACATCCTCTACAAGTCGCTGAAGCGGCACGGCTTCTCGGTCGGCGCGCTGCATGGCGACATGGACCAGTCGGCCCGCTTCGCCACGCTGAACGCCTTCAAGAACAACGAGATCCGGCTGCTGGTCTGCTCCGACGTCGCCGCGCGCGGCCTCGACATCGGCGGGCTCAGCCACGTCTTCAACTTCGACATCCCCTTCCACTCCGAGGACTATGTCCACCGCATCGGCCGCACCGGCCGCGCGGGGCGCGAAGGGCATGCCTACTCCATCGCGACGGCCGATGACGGCAAGCTGGTTCAGGCCATCGAGAAGCTGACCGGCGCGCCGATCCCGCGCCTCGAGGTCGAGGGGCTGGACCCCGTCACCGACGAGGAGATCGCCGAGGCGGCGACCCGCCGGCGCGGCCGTGGCGGCCGGCCGATGGGCGGCGCTTCCAGCGGCCGCGATGCCGGTCGCGAGCGTGGCGGCCGCGAGCGCGGCGGCCGGGGTCGCGACCGCGACGATCGCCCCCGGGCCGAGGCGGCGCCGCGTGCCGAAGAGGCGCCCCGCGAGGAGCGTCCGGCGCGCGAGGATCGCCCCCGCCGCGACGACCGTCCGCGCGGGCGTGGCCGCGACGAGGCCCCTCGCGAGGCACCGGCCCGTGAGGCACCGGTCCGCGAGGAATTCCGGGCCCGCGATCGCGACGAGCGCCCGCGCCGCGAGGAGTATCGCCGTGAAGAGTTCCGCGCGCGTGGCCGCGACCGGGACGACATGGGCCCCTCCGTCGTCGGCTTCGGCGACAGCGTGCCGGCCTTCATGCTGGTGCCGATCCGCGCGAAGCGCGAGATGCGGGAGGCTGTCGAGGTGGCCGAGGACACGGACGCCGCGGCGTAAGTCAACGAGGGGCGCCCTGGCCCTGAACCGACCGAAGATCCAAGAAACTGAGTTTCCCCGCGGGGTGCTTGAGGGGCAAAGCCCCTCAAGGCCGCTATGAAATCCGCGCTGCCACCGCACGCAGCACAGCGCGAACGGCCGGGATCAGCGCCTCCGTCGCCGGCGGCACCGACTCCGGCCCACCCGGCCAGTTGTACGAGAAGCAGAAGCTCGCGGGGATGCCGCGCACCACCATCTGGCCCGCGAGCGCCAGCGCGTTCTCGCCATGCCAGACGATGCTGCCGCCCTTGCCGTAGGCGGCGATGCCCGGCGGAATCACGAAGCTCAGCGCGTCCGCCATCGCCGAGATCCGGCGGAACTCCGACAGCGCCGTCTCCGAGGTGAAGAGCCGTCCCGACAGCACGTAGCGGTACCAGGCCACCAGCGCGCTGGCCGGCGCGACCATGGTCTCGGTGTCGTTGATGACCGGCCGCGGCGTTCCCGGCAGCCGGTCCGCCATCACCGCCTGCGCGCCGGCCCAGCCGAGGTCCTGCCCCGGCGCCGCGCCCGCCAGGTGGGAGAAGAGCCGCCGCGTCGAGGTCGGGATGCGCACGCCCTGCAGCGGCACGCGCGCGATCACCGCCCGCGCCGCCTCCACGCCGACCTTCTTCAGCGCGATGTCGGTCGCGGTGTTGTCGCTGTGCGCGATCATCGCCTCCAGCACGGAACGCGCGGGCATGGTGCCGGTGAGCTCGCCCAGCACGGGGCTGACCAGCGAGCGGACCTCGTCGTTGACCGGCAGCTGCTCGGCCAGGGTCAGCCCCTGGTCCTGCACGGCCAGCAGATAGGCGGCGAGGATGAAAGTCTTCACCGCGCTGCCCACGAAGAGCGGGCGGTCGGGCTGGTGGCCCAGCTGCCAGGCGCCGGCCGGGTCGTCCACCGCCACGAAGGCGCTCACCGTGCCGGGCAGCGCGGCGAAACCGGTCATGGCCTCCTCGACGGCGTTCACGGGCACGCCCTGGGCGAGCACGCCGGCCGGGAGAAGGAGCGGCGCCGCAAGGAAAGCGCGCCGCCGGCGGATCTGGATCGGCATCTTCGAGGCATCCTGATGTCTGGAGGCAAACGCCACGGGGTTACGGATGTCGCACGATACTTAGCCTGAAGCATCCCATTCCCGCGTATCTTTCGGTAACGCAACAGGATCGAAGAGGTCGGGAATGCAGCATTGGCTCGTGGCGGGATGGATCGCCCTGTGTTCTGTCTCGGTATTCTCGCCCGCCTGGGCCCAGGCGCCGGCCGAGCTGGTCGCGCGCGGGCGCTACATCGTCGAGGTGGTCGGCCATTGCGGCAACTGCCACGCCACACGCGCCGCGGACGGACGGCCGATCGAGGGGCGCGGCCTCGCCGGCGGCATGGTGATCGAGGAACGCGGCATGCGCGCCGTCATCCCCAACATCACGCAGGACCGCGAGACCGGCATCGGCGCCTGGACGGACGCGCAGATCGTCACGGCGATCCGCGAGGGCCGGAGACCGGACGGCTCCCTCATCGGCCCGCCCATGCCGATCGGCTTCTACCGCGGCATCTCGGACCAGGACATGAGCGCCATCGTCGCCTATCTCCGCACCGTGCCGCCGGTGCGCCATGCCACCGGGCCGTCCCGCTACCCCTTCCCGCTGCAGCCCTATCCGCAGGTGACCGGCCCGGTGCCGGGGCCGGCGGACGACCCGGTCTCGCGCGGCGCCTATCTGGCGGGGCCGGTGGCGCATTGCCTGGACTGCCATTCCGGCCGCCTCGCCGACGGCCGGATCGACCCCGCCCGGCCCGGCGCGCAAGGCCTCACCTTCGAGGGGCCCTGGGGCGTGGTGGTCGCGCGCAACCTCACGCCGCATTCCGAGCTCGGCATCGGGAGCTGGACCGAGGCCCGGTTCGCCCGCGCGCTGCGCGAGGAGATCGGCGGCGACGGGCGTCCGCTCATGCCGCCCATGGGCCGCGGCCGGGTCTGGGCGCAGATGACCGACCGAGACGTCGCGGACATCTTCGCGTACCTGCGGTCGCTGCCTCCCCTGGAGTAGTCTCCCATGCGCGGCGCACAGGCCGTGCATGCCCAGGTGACGGCGGGCTTGCGCTTCCGTGGCGGGGGCGTGATAGGACGCGCATCTCCCGTCGATCCGGCGTGCCCGAAGGAAAGAGAAGATGAACGTCGTCACCAGGACCAAGACCCCGCCCTTCATGTGGGACGACGCCCTCCTGCTGGACGAGCAGCTGACCGAGGACGAGCGGATGATCCGCGACGCCGCGCGTGACTTCTGCCAGGACAAGCTGATGCCGGGCGTGCTGATGGCGAACCGGAACGAGACCTTCGACCGCTCCATCATGAACGCCTTCGGCGAGCAGGGCTTTCTGGGCGCCACGCTGGAGGGCTATGGCTGCGCCGGCGTGTCCTATGTGGCCTATGGCCTGATGGCGCGTGAGGTCGAGCGTGTGGACAGCGGCTACCGCTCCGCCTTCTCCGTGCAGTCCTCGCTCGTGATGTTCCCGATCCACGCCTACGGCTCCGAGGCGCAGAAGCAGAAGTTCCTGCCGAAGCTGCGCACGGGCGAGTGGGTCGGCTGCTTCGGCCTGACGGAGCCCGACGCCGGCTCCGACCCCAACTCCATGCGCACCAAGGCGAAGCGCGTCGATGGCGGCTGGCTGGTCTCTGGCTCCAAGACCTGGATCACCAACTCGCCCATCTCCGACGTCTGCCTGGTCTGGGCCAAGGACGACGAGGGCACGCTCGGCGGCTTCCTGCTGGAGCGCGGGATGAAGGGCCTGACCACGCCCAAGATCGAGGGCAAGTTCAGCCTCCGCGCCTCCATCACCGGCATGATCATGATGGACGAGGTCTTCGTCCCCGACGAGAACCGCCTGCCCGGCGTGCGCTCGCTGGCCGGCCCCTTCTCCTGCCTCAACCGCGCGCGCTACGGCATCGCCTGGGGCGCGCTGGGCGCCGCCGAGTTCTGCATGGCCGCCGCGCGCGAGTACACGCTGAACCGCAAGATGTTCGGCAAGCCGCTGGCCCAGACGCAGCTCATCCAGAAGAAGCTCGCGGACATGGAGACCGAGATCACCCTCGGCCTGCAGGCGGTGCTGCGCGTGGGCCGGCTCTTCGACGAGGGCAAGGCGGCGCCGGAGATGATCTCGCTCGTGAAGCGCAACAACTGCGGCAAGTCGCTGGACATCGCGCGCATGAGCCGCGACATGCACGGCGGCAACGGCATCGTGGACGAGTACCACGTGATCCGGCACGTCATGAACCTCGAGACGGTGAACACCTATGAGGGGACGCATGACGTGCACGCGCTGATCCTCGGGCGGGCCATCACGGGGCTCAACGCCTTCGGTTGACTTGAGGGGGGCTTTACCCCCCTCAAACTCCCCCCACCAGGGAACATGTTCCCTGGACCCTCATCAGTCAGAGGGTCCTGGGCATAAAGCCCTGGCGGGGCCGAGGGGCAGAGCCCCTCGCATTTCACAAGGAATACCATGCCGGACTACCGGATCGAGCGCATGGGCGCCGGCGGCGACGGCATCGCTCCTGGCCCCCTGCACATTCCCTTCACGCTCCCGGACGAGCGCGTCGAGGCGCGTCCCACCGGCAAGGAGCGCGCCGCGCTCGTCGAGGTGCTGGAGCCGAGCCCCGAGCGCGTGGAATGGCCCTGCCGCCATTTCACCATCTGCGGCGGCTGCGCGTTGCAGCACTGGGACGAGGATCCCTACGCAGCGTGGAAGCGCGGAAGGCTCGCCGAGGCCCTGTCGCGCGCTGGCTACGCCGACCCCGAGGTCGAGCCCATGGTCCCGACGCCGCGCTCCGTCCGGCAGCGCGCCGATTTCGGCCTGGAGCGATTGGCCGACGGCCGCATCGAGATCGGCTTCCATGAGCGCGGCACCACCAACCTCGTGCCCATGCGCGAATGCCATGTGGTCCTGCCCAACCTCGTGGCCCTCCTACCGCGGCTGGCCGACGCGCTGCGCGGGCTGAACGCGCTGCGGCGGCTGGGCTCGGCCGTGATCAACATGCTCGACAGCGGGCCGGACATCCTGCTGCGCACCGACATGCCGCTCTCCATGCCCGACCGGCGCCTGCTCGCCGCCTTCGCCGAGGCCGAGGGCATCCCGCGCATCGGCTGGGAGGCCAAGGGCGGCGCCGAGGTCGCAGCGCAGATCCGCCCGGTGCGCCACAGCCTCTCCGGCGTGACGGTGACGCCACCGCCCGGCGCCTTCCTCCAGGCCAGCGCGCCCGGCGAGGCCGCGATCATCGAGGCCGTGCTGGCGGGCCTGCCTAAGAAGCGCTCGCCCCGGGCGCGGGTGGCCGACCTCTATGCCGGCATCGGCACCCTCTCCTTCCCGCTGGCGCAGCACGTGCTGGTCGAGGCCTTCGAGGGCGACGCGGCCGCTGCCGAGGCGCTGCGGGCCGGCGCCGGCGCCGGCCAGATCCGCGTCCGCGCCGAGCGCCGGGATCTGGCGCGCCAGCCCTTGCTGCCGCTCGAGCTCAAGAACTACGCCGCCGTCGTGCTGGACCCGCCCTTCGCCGGCGCGCCCGAGCAAGTGGCCCAGATCGCCCGCAGCAAGCTGGAGCGCGTCATCTACGTCTCCTGTGGCCCCGCGGCCCTGGGCCGGGACGCCGCCACCCTGCGCGCCGCGGGCTTCAGGCTCCTGAAAGCGACGCCGGTGGATCAATTTCTATGGTCCCCGCATCTCGAATCTGTGGTTGTCTTCGCCCGCTGAGCGCCCGACCGGTGCTCTCCGGGAGACAAACAGCCATGACCACAGATCGCCGCACGCTTTTCGCCGGCTCGGCCGCCGTGGCCGCAGCCATGGCTCTGCCCGCCGCCGCCCAGCAGGCCGCCACCCCCGCCGCGCCGACCGCGACCAACGCCCAGGCGCCCGGCTTCTACCGCTTCAAGGTGGGCGGCCTGACCGTCACCACCGTGCATGACGGCTTCTTCCGCCGGCCCGTCGAGGGCTTCGTGCGCAACGCGCCGCTGGCCGAGGTCCAGGCCGTCCTGGCCCAAAGCTTCATGCCGGCCGACATGCTGACCGTGCCCTTCACCATCACCTTCGTGCAGACGCCCGGCGGGCTCGTGGCGTTCGACACCGGCACCGGCGTGGCGATGAACCCGACCTCGGGCCAGATGGCCGCCAACATGGCCGCCGCGGGCATCGACCCGACGCGGGTGACCGCAGTCATCTTCAGCCATTTCCACGGCGACCACATCAACGGCCTGCTCGACGCGCAGAACGGGCGCGCCTTCCCCAATGCCGAGATCGTGGTGCCCGCGGCGGAATGGGCCTGGTGGACCGAGCAGGGCAACGCGACCCGCAGCCCCGAGGGCCAGCGTGGCAACTTCGCCAACACGGCGCGCCGCTTCGCGCCCTACCAGGGCCGCATCCGCCAGATCGCCGACGGCGCCGAGGTGGTGCCCGGCATCCGCGCCATGGCCGCCTATGGCCACACGCCGGGCCACACGATCTACCACCTGGCCGATGGCGGCGAGCAGATGGTCTTCCTCGCCGACGTCACCAACCGCCCGGAGCTCATGGCGGTGAGACCGGACTGGCAGATCGTCTTCGACTTCGACGGCGACATGGCCGCCGCCACCCGCCGCCGCGTGCTCGACCGGGTCGCGACGGACCGCATGCGCGTGACGGGCTACCACTTCCCCTTCCCGGCCAACGGCTATTTCGTGAAGGACGGCAACGGCTACCGCTTCGTCGCGGCCGACTGGTCGAGCGCGGTGTGAGCGGGAGAACGGCCATGGACCGCCGCTTCCTTCTGGCAGGTGTCGCGGCGGGCATCGCCGGCACGGCCGCCGCCCAGACGGCACCCACCACCCCCGAAGCCCAGGCGCCGGGCTTCTACCGCTTCAAGGTGGGCGACTTCACCGTCACCACGGTGCATGACGGCTTCGTGCTCCGGGCCAATCCGCTGGAAGGCCTGGTCACCAACGCTGATGCCGCCGAGGTCCGGGCCGCGCTGGAAGGCGCGGCCCTGCCGACGCGCGGGCTGATGAACCCCTACATCGTCACCTTCGTGGACACCGGCCGCGGCCTCGTCGCCTTCGACGCCGGCACCGGCGCGGGACAGATGGCACCGGGCACCGGCCTCCTGCCGCGCAACATGGCCGCCGCGGGCCTGCGGCCCGAGGACGTCACGCTGGTCGCCGTCAGCCATTTCCACGGCGACCACATCACCGGCCTCACCACGCGCGACAACCAGCCCTTCTTCCCCAATGCCGAGGTCGCCGTGCCGGCCGCCGAATGGGCCTGGTGGAGCGACACCGCCAACGAGACGCGCAGCCCGCAGTTCCAGCGCGGCAATTTCGCGAACACCGCCCGGCGCTTCGCGCCCCTGCGCGCGCGGATGCGGATGTTCGAGGCGGAGGCGGAGGTCGCGCCCGGCATCCGCGCCGTCGCCACGCCGGGCCATACGCCCGGCCACTGCTCCTTCCACATCGCGAGCGGTCGCGAGCAGTTCTTCGTCACCGCCGATGCGGCCGGGCGGCCGGAGCTCTTCCTGCGGCAGGCCGGCTGGCACTCCATCTTCGACTTCGACGGCGCGATGGCGGTGGAGAGCCGGCGCCGCCTCTTCGGCCGCATCGCCGCCGAGCGGGCGCGCATGGCCGCCTATCACTTCCCCTTCCCCGGGACCGGCTACATCCTCGAGGAGACCGGCGGCTTCCGCTTCGTCCCGGCGGACTGGACCAGCACCGTCTGAGCGGGCCTCAGTAGACCGCGCGCCCACCGGAGCAGTCGAACACCGCGCCGGTGGAAAAGCTCACCGCGTCCGAGGCCAGGAAGGCGGCCATGTCAGCCACCTCGGAGGCGAGGCCGAAGCGGCCCAGGGGGATCTTGGACTTCATCCAGGCCACCTGTTCCGCCGTCATCTGGTGGAACAGCTCCGTCTCGACGGCGGCCGGCGTGATGCAGTTCACCCGCACCTCCGTCTCCGCCAGCTCCTTGCCGAGCGATTTCGTCAGCCCGATCACCCCCGCCTTCGCGGCCGAATAGGCCGAGGCCATGGGGTTGCCGTCCTTGCCCGCGATGCTGGCGATGTTGACGATGCGGCCGCGGTTGCGCGCCCGCATGCCCGCCACGACGCAGCGGCAGGTCAGGTAGACGCCGACCAGGTCCACCTCGATCACCCGGCGCCAGTCCTCGACCGGATAATCCTCCAGCCGATGGTTCGGGCCGGTGATGCCAGCATTGGCGACCATGATGTCGACGGGCCCCAGCGCCGCCTCCGTGCCGGCCAGCGCGGCCTCGAGGCTGGCGGCGTCGGTCACGTCGGCCGCCTCGGCATGGCCGCCGATCCGGGCCGCGGCGGCCTTGGCGGCGGCGATGTCGCTGTCCCACAGCGCCAGCTTCGCGCCGTCGAGCGTCAGCCGTTCCGCGATGGCAAGGCCGATGCCGCGCGCCCCGCCGGTCACCACGGCCACCCGACCCGTCAACTGTCCCATATGTCCCCCCCCCCGCCCGATATTCCGGCGAGCATCGCCCAAAGGGGCCAAGGGTCAAGCCGCGCGCTGGTCGTCGAGCTGGCGCAGCGCCGCTTCCAGATGCGCGTCGAGCGCGTTGAGTCCTGCCGCCATGGCCGCCACGTCCTGCGTCTCGGCGCCGCGCTCGATCCATTCCAGCGGCGAGGTCAGCTCGGTCAGGCTGAAATTGGAGGCGAGGCCGCGCATCGCATGGGCCTGGGCCTTGGCCGCCTCGGCATCCGCCGCCTCGACGGCCTCGCGCAGCAGGGGCGCGCGGCTTTCCAGCTCGGCGCGGCAGAGGCGGCGGGCCTCGTTGCCGGCCTTGTTCGGCGTGGCCTGGTCGATCACGCCCTCGATCAGCCGGCTGCCGTCGGCCATCGGCGTCAGCCGCACCTGCGGCCGCTGGCCCCGCTCGCGCCGGCGCGGGCCGCTGCGCGTGTCGAGGTGGCGCAGCAGCATGCCGAGCTGCAGGTCCCGGCGCAGCACGCCGGCCGGCACGAGTCCGGCGAAGGCGGCATTCCAGGCGCAGAGGCGCTCGGAGGCGTCGATCAGCGCGGCCGGGCCCGGCCAGGCCTCGATCAGCGCGGCATCGCGGCGCTCGGCGGCGGCGCGCTCGGCCTGGGTCAGCCGCATCCGCGCCTCGTTCACGCTGAGCTGTGCCGCATGCCGCGCGAGGCTGCCGCGCAGCGCGCCGAGCTTGCGCTGCGCCCGCTCGCGCGTCGCGATCTGCTGCCGGAAGATCACGCCGATCAGGCAGAGGCCGAGGACGGGGATGAACCAGTAGAGGATCGGCACACCGTGCGAGCGCGCCAGGCCCTCGACGCGCAGGCTGCCCTCATGCACCCAGAGGCTGGCGCGGACGGCGTGGCCGTAGCCCGTCGGCACTGACAGCGCGGCAAGCTCCACGCCCTGCGCGGTGAGCAGGCGCAGGCCGGTGCCGGGCGCCGGCACCAGCCGTGCCTCCAGCGTGGAGATGGGCAGCCGCTGCGAGACGGTGGGCGTTCCCGGCGCGGAGGGCGCGAGGACGGCGAGCATCTCCGGCGCCGATCCCTCCTCCAGCGGCAGGAAGAGCAGGTGTCCCGGCATGGCGCCCTCAAGGCGCCGCGCCGTCTCCGGCGGCAGCGGCCCCAGCGTCACGCCGGCAACCAGCGCGCCGCCCTGCTGGGCGCGGTGCAGCCGCCCCTCGATCGTCAGGATCTCGCCGCGCAGCGCCAGCGCCGCGCGCGCCGCGGATTCGCCGGCCAGCGCGAGCGCGGCCTGCTCGGAGGCGCGGGAGGCCTGCTGGACGAGAAGCCATGCGCCGGCGAGCAGTGTCGTGACCAGGATCACGAAGGCGACGGAGGATCTGTGCGCCAGCGCGCGGATCAGCTCTCGGCCTCCGATGGCCATGGACGCGTCATCCCAGGGCGTTGTTCAGGCGCGCAATAAATAGACACGGCTCATGGCGTGCAAGCACGGATTTCCGGGCCTCTCCCTTGCCGCCTTTTCGGGGCGGTGCGAATGTGCGGCCCGCATCGCAACAGCAAGGACGGCCTCTCCCATGCCCCATGGGGCAGGAGGCCAAGAGGGCATCAGGATATGGCGAAGATCAAGGTGAAGACCCCCGTCGTCGAGATGGACGGCGACGAGATGACCCGGATCATCTGGGCCTTCATCAAGGAGAAGCTGATCCACCCCTACCTCGACGTCGACCTCAAGTACTACGACCTCGGCATCGAGTATCGCGACCAGACGGACGACCAGGTCACCGTCGACGCGGCGAACGCCACCAAGCAGTACGGCGTCGGCATCAAGTGCGCGACGATCACGCCGGACGAGGCCCGCGTGAAGGAGTTCGGCCTCAAGAAGATGTGGCGCAGCCCGAACGGCACGATCCGCAACATCCTCGACGGCACGATCTTCCGCGAGCCGATCATCTGCCAGAACGTGCCCCGCCTGGTGCCGCACTGGTCCAAGCCGATCGTGGTCGGCCGCCATGCCTACGGCGACATCTACCGCGCGGTCGAGATGAAGGTGCCGGGCCCCGGCACGGTGAAGATGACCTACACGCCCGAGGGCGGCGCGGTGCAGGAGATCGGCGAGTTCCCCTTCAAGGGCGCCGGCGTCGCGATGATGATGCACAACCTGAACGCCTCGATCGAGGGCTTCGCCCGCGCGTCGTTCAACTACGGCGTGGCGCGCAAGTACTCTGTGTACTTCAGCCACAAGAACACGATCCTCAAGGCCTATGACGGCAACTTCAAGGACATCTTCAAGTCGATCTTCGACGCGGAGTTCGCCGACAAGTTCAAGGAGCTCGGCATCGTCTACGAGGACCGGCTGATCGACGACATGGTCGCCTCGGCGCTGAAGTGGGAAGGCGGCTACATCTGGGCCTGCAAGAACTACGACGGCGACGTGCAGTCCGACATCGTGGCGCAGGGCTTCGGCTCGCTCGGCCTGATGACCTCGGTCCTGCTCTCCCCGGACGGCAACACGGTCGAGTCCGAGGCCGCGCACGGCACGGTGACGCGCCACTACCGCGAGCACCAGAAGGGCCGCGAGACCTCGACCAACCCGATCGCCTCGATCTTCGCCTGGACCCGCGGCCTCGCCTATCGCGGCAAGTTCGACAATACGCCGGATGTGACGGCCTTCGCCGAGACGCTGGAGAAGGTCTGCATCTCCACGGTCGAGGGCGGCCAGATGACCAAGGACCTCGCCATCCTCATTGGCAAGGACCAGGCCTACCTCTCCACCCAGGCCTTCCTCTCGGCGCTGGACGAGAACCTGAAGAAGGCGATGGCCTGATGCGCAGCGGCGCCAGGCAGACCTGACGCCGTGAGTCTCCTGTCGCCGCTCGACTATGTCGCGCTGGCGATCTTCTTCCTGTGCTGGGCGGGATATGCGGCCATCGTGGACCGCATCCCGTCCATCCAGTCCCGCTCGGTGATCGCCTCCATGGACGAGCACCGGCGGCGCTGGATGATCGCGCTGCTCGAGCGCGACAACCGCATCAGCGACGTCTCGATCGTCAACAACCTGATGACGAGCACGTCCTTCCTCGCCAACAACTCCATCTTCATCCTGGGCGGGCTGGTGGCGCTGCTGAGCGCCTCGGACCTCGGCCGGCGAGTGCTGCTCAACCTGCCCTTCACCGACCCGCCGACCAGCGAGATGGCCTGGGAGATGCGGATCTTTCTGCTCGTCTTCATCTTCATCCGCGCCTTCTTCGAGCTCACCTGGGCGCTCAGGCAGTTCAACTACACCTCGATCCTGATCGGCGGGCTGGGCCAGGGCGACGGCTTCATCCTGCAGGCCGAGGCCGCGGCGAAGGTCGCGAACCGCGCGGCGCGGCACTTCAACACGGGGCTGCGCGCCTATTACTTCGGCCTGGCGGCGCTGGCCTGGATCATCCACCCGATCGCGCTGATCATCGCTTCGATCGTGGTGCTGCGCGAGTTGCACCGGCGCGAGTTCCGCTCGGTGGTCCGCGAGGTGCTGACGCGTGCGTAGCGTGACCCGGCACCTGCTGGAGCTCGGGCGGCGCGGGCTGCTGCGGGGCGCGGCCGGTCTTTCGGCGCTGGCGGCGTTGCAGCCCTCCTGCGCGCAGTCGCAGGCGCCGGGCGATCCCTTCACGCTGGGCGTGTCCTCCGGCGATCCCTGGCCGGACGGGGTGGTGATCTGGACGCGCCTCGCGCCCGATCCGATGGCGGCAGGCGGCGGCATGGGGCCGGCGCCGGTCGAGGTCGCCTGGGAGGTCGCGGAGGACGAGCGCATGGCCCGCACGGTCCAGCGCGGCAGCTTCACCGCGACGCCGGCGCTGGGCCATTCCGTGCATGTCGAGCTGTGCGGCCTCCAGCCGGCGCGGACCTACTTCTATCGGTTCCGCGCGATGGGCGGAGAGAGCCGCATCGGCCGCACGCGCACCGCGCCGGAGCCGGGCAGCGAGGCGCCGATCCGCTTCCTCAATGCCGGCTGCCAGAACTACGAGCACGGGCTCTTCACCGCCTGGCGCCACGCCGCCGCGGAAGAGGACATCGACTTCGTCTTCCACTACGGTGACTACATCTACGAGTACCGCACCCGGCCCGGCAGCCGGCCGCTCGCGCGCACGCATCACAGCGTCGATGTGCTTACCCTCGAGGACTATCGTGCCCGCTACGCGCAGTACCGGCTGGATCCGGACCTCGCCGCAGCCCATGCGGCGCACCCCTTCGTCACGAGCTACGACGACCACGAGATCGAGAACAACTGGGCCGGGCTGATCAGCCAGCGCAACACACCGCCGGAGATCTTCCTGCTCCGCTGCGCCGCCGCCTTCCAGGCCTGGTACGAGAATTCGCCGGTCCGCGCCGCCGCGCTGCCACGCGGGGTGGACGTCACCGCCTACCGCCGCCTGCGCTTCGGCCGCACGCTCGACCTGCATGTGCTCGACACGCGCCGCTTCCGCGACGACCAGCCCTGCGGCGATGGTGCCGTGTCGCCCTGCGAGGCCGTGGCGCGGCCGGATGCGCAGATGCTCGGGCTCTTGCAGGAGGCCTGGCTGCGCGACGGGCTCGCCCGCAGCGGCACGCGCTGGCAGATCCTGGCGCAGCAGATCTTCCTCGCGCCCCGCCCCTTCCCGAACGGCACGCTCGCCATGGACACCTGGGACGGCTACCCCGCGGCCCGAGCGCGGCTGCTCGGCATGCTCGGCGGGCGCGACGTGGTGGCGCTGACGGGCGACGTGCACTCCGCCTGGGCCAACGAGGTCTCCATGCGTCCGGGCGAGCGGCCGGTGCTGGTGGAGTTCATCGGCACCTCCATCGCCAGCAACGGCGATGGAGGTGCGAAGGTGGCCTATGCGGACGCCATCATGGCGGCGTACCCCCATCTGCGCTTCAACAGCAACCGCCGTGGCTACACGCTGCATGTCGCGCGGGCCGACCGGGTGGAGGCGGTCTACCGGGCCGTGCCCTATGTCGTCCGCCCGGACGCGCCACGGGAGGATGCCGGGCATTTCGTGACCTTCGCCGGGCGCCCCGGGGTGGTTGCGGCGTAGCGCCTGTCCTAGCCTTCCCCCAGAAAAGAGGAGGCGCAAATGGCACGCATCGGTTTCGTCGGGCTCGGCAATATGGGGCTGCCCATGGCGCGCAACCTCGCGAAGAAAGGCCATGACGTCCGTGGCTACGACCTCAGCGCCGCCGCGATGGACGCCGCGGCCGAGGGCGGCGTGGGCCGTGCGCAATCCGCCGCCGATGCCGCGCGCGGCGCCGACTTCGTCATCTCGATGCTGCCCGCCGGTGCGCATGTCCGCGACGCCTGGCTCGGCGCGGGCGGCATGGCGGCGGCGAGCGATCCGAAGGCCGTGCTGATCGACTGCTCCACCATCGACGTGGACTCCGCGCGCGCCGTCGCCGCGGGCCGGCCCATGCTGGATGCCCCCGTCTCCGGCGGCACCATGGGGGCCGAGGCCGGCACGCTCACCTTCATGGTCGGCGGCGATGCCGCCAGCTTCGCCGCGGCGAAGCCCATCCTGGAGGCCATGGGCCGCACCATCGTCCATTGCGGCGAGGCCGGCGCCGGCCAGGCGGCCAAGCTCTGCAACAACATGCTGCTGGCGATCTCGATGATCGGCACCTGCGAGGCTTTCACCCTGGCCGAGAAGCTCGGCCTCAGCCACGAGGCGCTGTTCGAGGTGGCGAGCAAATCCTCTGGCCAATGCTGGTCGGTCACCACCTATTGCCCCGTCCCCGGCCCGGTCCCCGGCAGCCCCGCCAACCGCGACTACAAGCCCGGCTTCGCAACGGCGCTGATGCTGAAGGATCTCGGCCTGTCGCAACAAGCGGCGGATGGCGCCGGAGCCGCGACGCCGCTGGGCGCCGCGGCCCTGGCGCTCTACCAGAGCTTCGCCGAGGGCGGCGGTGCCGGCACGGACTTCTCCGGCATCATCAACATGCTGCGCGCGACGGCGCGGACGTGATCGAGACCATCCGCCTCGGCGGGCTGGAGCTGCGCTTCCTCCAGACCAAGGAGGGCACCGAAGGCGGCCTCGACGCCTTCGAGATGGTGGTGCAACCGAATGCCCGCATGCCCGTGCCGCATTACCACGAGAGCTGGGACGAGCTGGTCTACGGGCTGGGCGGCAGCCTCGTCTTCCGGGTCGACGGGAAGGACGTGGCGCTCGGCCCCGGCGAGAGCCTCTTCATCCCGCGCGGCATCGTCCACGGCTTCCGCAACGAGGCGCAGGCCCCCGCCACCTGCCTCTGCGTGCTGACGCCCGGCGTGCTCGGCCCCGGCTATTTCCGCGAGATCGCCGAGGCCATGTCGGCCACGCCTGACCCGGCCCGCATGGCGAAGATCATGCGGCGCCACGGCCTCGTCCCGGTACCTGGCGGATAGACACTGGCGCGGCGCGCGAGCTGCGCCACATAATCCGCGCAACAGCCAAGGGAGAGGGGCCCCATGCGCACCCGCTACAGGATCGAACGCCGGGCCATCCTCGGCGGCTTCGCGCTGACCGCCGTGGCCGGCGCGCGCGTCGCCGTCCCGCAGCACCTCGATCGCGTCACCTTCCACACCAACTGGCGCGCCCAGGCCGAGCAGGGCGGCTACTACCAGGCCCTCGCCGCCGGCATCTACCGGCGCTACGGCATCGAATGCGAGCTGCGTCAGGGCGGGCCGCAGCTCGACCCCGTGCGGCTCATGCTGATGGGGCTGGTGGACATGGTCATGTCCAACGGCTTCCAGGCGCTGAACTACGTGCGCGAGGGCCTGCCCGCGCTGACCATCGCCGCCATGATGCAGAAGGACCCGCAGGTGCTGATGACCCATGCGGGCAACGGCATCGACAGCTTCGAGGACATGCGCGGCAAGCCCATCCTGGTGGGCTCGGGCGGCCGGGTGACCTACTGGCCCTTCCTGAAGTCCCGCTTCGGCTTCACCGACGAGCAGATCCGGCCCTACACCTTCAACCTGCAGCCCTTCCTGCTGAACCGCATGGCGATCCAGCAGGGGTTTCTCACCTCCGAGCCCTTCTCCGCCATCCAGGCGGGCGCCACGCCGCGGAGCTTCCTCATCGCCGATGCCGGCTACGAGAACTACCAGACCACGATCGACCTGCAGCGCATCTTTCTGGACAACCGGCCGGACGTCGTGCAGCGCTTCGTCAGCGCGAGCATCGAGGGCTGGACGCAGTACATGCAGGGCCAGGACATCGCGGCGGCGAACCGGCTCATCATCCGCGACAATCCCGAGATGACGGAGGAGCGGATCGCCTATGCCATCCGCGTGATGAACGAGCGTGGCATCGTGATGTCGGGCGACGCGACGACGCTCGGCGTGGGCGCCATGACCGACGCAAGGTGGGAGCGCTTCTACAACACGATGCGCGACGCGGGCATCTACCCACCGGGGCTGGATTTCCGCCGCGCCTACGACCTGCGCTTCGTGAACAAGCGGATTGGGCTCTGACCGCGTCCGATCGCCCGGGCCAGGGCGTGAATCTTCTGCGTCTCGACGGCGTCTCCAAGCGCTTCCCGAAGGGCGTCTCCGCCGTCGAGGATGTCAGCCTCGACCTGGCGGAGGGCGATTTCCTCGCCCTCCTCGGCCCCTCCGGCTGCGGAAAATCCACGCTGCTGCGCATGATCGCGGGCCTCATCGAGCCGAGCGCGGGCCGCCTCGACTGGGGCCGCGACGCACGGCGCGAGATCGGCTTCGTCTTCCAGGAGCCCACGCTGATGCCCTGGGCCACGGCGCTCCGCAACGTGGCGCTGCCGCTGGAGCTGGCCGGGGTCGCCCGCGGCGAGGCCGAGCGCCGCGCGCGGGAATGGCTCGCGCGGGTGGAGCTCTCGGGCTTCGAGGATACCTATCCCCGCGCGCTCTCCGGCGGCATGCGCATGCGCGTCTCCATCGCCCGCGCTCTCGTGACGCGTCCGCGGCTGCTGCTGATGGACGAGCCCTTCGCGGCGCTCGACGAGATCACCCGCTTCCGCCTGAACGCCGACCTGCTGAAGCTCTGGCAGGAGGAGCGCTTCACCGCGGTCTTCGTCACGCATTCCACCTTCGAGAGCGTCTTCCTCGCCGAGCGCATCGTCATCCTCTCGCCGCGCCCCGGCCGCATCGCGGCGGAACTCCACGTGCCCGCCGGGGACCGCGCCACCCCGGATTTCCGCACCTCGGCGATCTATGCCGCGCATTGCCGCGCCGTCTCGCACGCGCTGGGCAAGGCGATGGCAGCGTGACGCGGCGGATGAAAATCGGCGACCCCTCTGGTATCCACCTGCGGCCGGCTCCAGCCGGCCGAGCCGCTGAATGGCGGCCGCGGCCAGTGCCGCGAAGCCAAGCCGCCGGAGGCGGCGCCCGGCGTCTGAGGGCACGAAAAAGACTCATGCCAACGAGTCGCCTAAGGCGGCCGTTGGCATGAGCCTCGTGCTGCGCGTCCTGGCGCCGCTGCTCGTGGGCGTGCTGGTGCTGGGCGGCTGGGAATGGGGCGTGCGCCACTACAATGTGGCGCCCTACATCCTGCCGGGACCGGTGCTGATCACGCAGACGCTCTGGCGCGACTGGGGCACGCTCGCGCCCTCGCTGTGGGTGACGATGCGGATCACCTTCCTCGCGCTCTTCGTGGCGGCGACGCTGGGGCTGCTGCTCGCCATCCTCTTCGCGCAGTCGCGCGTGATCGAGATGTCGCTCTTCCCCTATGCGGTGATCCTGCAGGTGACGCCGATCGTGGCCATCGCGCCGCTCATCATCGTCTGGGCGGACAACCTGACGCTGGCGCTGCTCATCTGCGCCTGGATCGTCGCCTTCTTCCCGATCCTGTCCAACACCACGCAGGGGCTGAACAGCGTGGACCCGAACCTGCGCGACCTCTTCCGGCTGTATCGCGCCAACCGCTGGCAGGTGCTGCGGCGGTTGCAGCTGCCGAGCGCCCTGCCCTATTTCCTCGCGGGGCTGCGCATCTCGGGCGGGCTGTCGCTGATCGGCGCGATCGTGGCGGAGTTCGTGGCGGGGACGGGCGGATCCTCCTCCGGCCTCGCGTCGCGCATCCTCGAATCCGGCTACCAGCTCCAGATCCCGCGGATGTTCGCGGCCCTCGTGCTGGTCTCCGGCTTCGGCATCCTGATCTTCCTCGCCCTGACGCTGCTCTCGCACCTGCTGCTGCGGCGCTGGCACGAGTGATCACCGCGCGGGCGTCACCTCGAAGGGCTTTTCGCGCAGGAAGCCCGCCGCCGCGCGCAGCACCAGCGTATCAGCGAGGCGACGCCCGGCGAACTGCAGGCCCACCGGCAACCCCTCATGGCTGAAGCCGCAGGGGATCGAGATGGCCGGCCCGTGCGAGAGGTCGAAGGGATAGGAAAACTCGGCCCAGACCAGCCAATCCCAATCGTGCTGCGGCCAGTGCGGCGGCAGCTGCCGTCCCACCGGAAAGGCCGCGACCGAGGCGGAGGGCGTCGCCAACAGGTCGAAGCCTGCCTCGGAGAACCAGGAGTTCACCGCCGCCGCATAGGCAAAGCGCCGGCCCATGGCGGCCTGCGCCTGGTCGAGCGTGAAGTCGCGATAGGCGTTGGTGCAGGCCACGAGGCCAGGATCCATCTCGGCCTCGTCGCCCGGCTTCTTCGCCGAGAACATGCGGAACGCGCCGCCCCACATCTCGCGCTCCAGCGCCGGGCCCTCGGGGCCCCAGGGCGGCGTCACATGCTCCACGGTCGCGCCGCCGCGCACCAGCGCCTCGAGGCTCGCCTCCACGGCCGCCGCCACGTCGGGATCGACGCGCGCATGGCCGAGGTCGGGGCTGTAGGCGATGCGCAGGCCCTCGAGGCCGCCCTCGGGCACCGCCGCCGGGAAGACGTCCGGCAGCGAGGTGTGGTCCAGCGGATGCGGGCCGGCGATCACGGAGAACATCAGCGCCGTGTCGGTGACGCTCCGCGTGATGGGACCGGCATGCGAGAGCCCGCCATTGTTCGGCACGGGCGTGTAGGGCACGCGGCCATAGGTCGGCTTGAAGCCCACCACGCCGCAGAAATGCGCGGGAATGCGGATGGAGCCGGCGCCGTCGGTGCCGATGTGCAGCGGCCCGCAGCCCGAGCCGCAGAGCGAGGCAGCGCCGGAGGAGGAGCCGCCGGCCGTGCGCCCATGCATCCAGGGATTGTGCGTGCTGCCGGTGAGCGGGCTGTCGCTGACGGCCGTCCAGCCATGCTCGGTGCTCGTGGTCTTGCCGAGGATGATCCCGCCCGCCTTGCGCAGCCGCGCGACCAGCACGGAATCGGCCGTCGCAGGCGTGGGATCGGAGAGCCGCGATCCACGGCGCGTCGGCAGGCCCTTCACGGCCTGCACGTCCTTGATGGTGACGGGCACGCCGTGCAACGGCCCGAGCTCCTCGCCCTTCATCACGGCCTCTTCCGCCGCACGCGCCTGCGCCATGGCACCCTCGGCGTCGAGCGCCACGAAGGCGTTCAGCGAGGGGTTCTTGGCCGCGATCCGATCCAGGACCGCCTGGGTGATCTCTACGGGCGAGGCGCGCTTCGCGCGCACCATCGCCGCCATTTCGACCGCCGAGGCGGTAGCCAGATCAGGTGTCGCCATACGTTTTCTTGTAGCTCTCCGTCATGATCTCATCGAGCCTACGGCCGGGCGTGAAACCCGCAAGGCCCTCCGGGTAGGGCACGCCCGCCGGCATGCGCGGGCAGTCCTCGGCGGCGCCGATCACCTGCGTCACCGGGAAGCGCGTGGCGTAGATCGGCAGCGCGTAGTCCTCCTCCTCGTCGCCGATGCCCTTGCTGCGGATCTTGCCGGAGGCCTGATCGATGTTCATGCCGACGACCATCGTCGCCTTCAGCTCCTGCGTGGTGCTAGGGCGCAGTTCGGCGTTCCGGCCGGGATAGAAGCGGTCGATCATGAGGTCGAGCAGCTTCGCCTTCTCGTCGAGGTCGTCGATGATATGAGCCGTGCCGAAGCACATGGCCGAGCGGTAGTCGACCGAGTGGTTGAAGCCGCAGCGCGCCAGCACGAGGCTGTCGAGATGCGTGACCGTCACGCAGACCGGAACGCCCGGCTTCTGCGTGCGCAGCATCCGGCTCGCGGAGGAGCCGTGCCAGTAGAGGTGGTTGCCCTCGCGCCAGAAGGCCGTGGGCGTGCAGTAGGGCTGGCCGTCGATCACATAGGAGATGTGGCAGAGCATCGCCGCATCCAGGATCTCGTAGACCGACTTGAAGTCGTGTCGACCGCGCTCGTGCAGACGGCGGACCTTGTTGCGCTCGGTGATGGGGTAGCTGTCGACGACCTCGGACATGGCGGACATCCTGGTGATGGAATTGATGCCGTAGCGTGACAGACGTATTGGTCCGTCGCGAGGGCCAATTTGAGCGTTTAGCGCTGGTCCAATTCTGCATCGGTGCTAGGCTGGGATCATGGCCGACCTCTCCGACCTGCTGCTGCTCGCCATCGAGCGCACCAACGGCACGCCTCTGCTGCGTCAGGTCTATCTGGAGCTGCGCCGGGCGATCCTCGGCGGCACGCTGCCGCCCGGCAGCCGCCTGCCCGCCACGCGCGTCCTGGCGCAGCGGCTCGGCATCGCGCGCAACACGGTGGTCGCAGCCTATGAGCAGCTGCTGGCCGAGGGCTTCATCGAAGGGCGCGTCGGCGCCGGCAGCTACGTCTCCAGCGACCTGCCGCAGGGGCTGGAGCGACCGGCGACCGCAAGGCCGCGCCCGACGAAGCCCGAATCGGCCCCGCTCAACCTCCCCAACATGGTCCAGCCGGGCGCACAGCCCTTCAACACCGGCCGCACCTCCTGGGACGAGGCCACGGCCCGCATCTGGCGGCAGCTCACCCTACGGCGGCTGCAGTCGCCCGATCCCGACATGCTGGGCTACGGCGACCCGCGCGGCTCGCTGGCGCTGCGCGAGGCCATCGCGAACTACCTCGGCGCCGCGCGGGCGGTGCGCTGCACGCCCGACCAGGTGATCGTCACCTCCGGCGCGCAGCAGGCCATCGACCTCGTGCGCAAGGTGGTGGTGGCGCCGGGCGATCCCGTCTGGATCGAGGACCCCTGCTATCCCGCGCTGCGCGCCGCCATGGCCGCGGCAGGAGCCAAGATCGTGCCGGTGCCGGTGGATGCGCAGGGGCTGATCGTGAGCGAGGGCGTCGCCGCCTCGCCCTCCGCGCGGCTCGCCTATGTGACGCCCTCCTCGCAATATCCGATGGGCGTGGTGCTCTCCATGGCGCGGCGGATGGAGCTGCTGGCCTGGGCGCGGCGCGCCGGCGCCTGGATCGTCGAGGACGACTACGACAGCGAGTTCCGCTACGCCGGCCGCCCGCTGGCCTCGCTGCAGGGCGTGGATGACGCGGGGCGCGTGATCTACATCGGCACCTTCAGCAAGGTGCTCTTCCCCGGCCTGCGGCTGGGCTATGCGGTGCTGCCGCCGGAGCTGCTGGAACCGGTGCAGTCGGCCCGCCTTCTGTCCGACTGGCATCCGCCCGTCTTCCAGGAGGGCGTGGTCACCGACTTCCTGGCCGAGGGGCATTTCGCCCAGCACCTGCGGCGCATGCGGCAGCGCTACCGGCTCTCGCGCGACGCGCTGGTGGAGGCGCTGCGGGAATCCTGCGGACGCTTCCTCGACGTCGAGGCGCCGGATCAGGGCCTCAAGCTGCTCGCGCGGCTGCGGCCGGGATGGCTCGACACGGAGATCTCAGCGGCCGCAGAACGCGCGGGCGTCATCGCGCGGCCGGTCAGTCCGATGTTTATGGCCGAGCGGCCGATCCAGGCGCTCATGCTCGGATTTTCGGGGCATGAGCCGGGCGCGCTGCGGCACGCAGCGCGAATGCTCGCGAGTGGCATCGAAGGGCTCCGCCCCTCGAGCACCCCGGCAAGAACCCCAGGTTCTTGCATTTCCGACAAATAGCGATGGCCGAAGAGGCTACCGCCCGGTGAGGATCCGCTCGACCAGCTGCTTCACCGTCGGCACGAAGCCGTTGGAGTAGAAGGGGTCCGACCCGAAGCGATAGGCATTATGCCCGGCGAACATCAGGTTGTTCTCCAGGCTGCCGTCATGCGCGATGTCCTGCAGCGTCTTCTGGATGCAGAAGCTGCGCGGATCGGCCTTCTTGCCCGTGCTGAACTCCGGACCGTGCTGCGTCCAGTTGCTGAAGCGGCACTGGCTGAGGCAGCCCATGCAGTCCACCTGGTCCTTCACGATCTCGCGCGCATTCTCCGGCGTCACGAAGACCAGCGTGGAATCCGGCGTGCGCAGCGCCTCGCTGAAGCCCTGGTTGGTCCAGCCGATGGCGTGCTCGCGGTCGGCCGGCGTCAGCCAGACGAGGCGCTTGCGCGGGCCGATGCCGAACTCCGCCGTGTGCTCGCCGACCGGCTCGCTGCTGTAGGCCACCTGGCGCTCGCTGCGCGCCTCGAGGTCCTGGAGGAACTCGTTGCGCACGGCCGACGAATAGAAGCCCGTCGGCGAGAAGGGCTGCAGCAGCACATCGCCCGGCTTCAGCGTGGTCAGCCGCTGCTTCCAGGCCTCGCTGATCGGGCTTTCCTTGGTCAGCAGCGGCCGCGTGCCGAACTGGAAGGCAACGGGGCCGAGCTCGGGATTGTCGATCCAGTCGTCCCATTCCTCCAACCACCAGACGCCGCCCGCCATGATGATGGGGGTGTCATCCAGGCCGAAGGCGCGCATCTGCTCGCGCAGCTTGCGCACGCGCTCGTAGGGCGCCTCGGGCTTCTTCGGGTCCTCGCTGTTGGACAGGCCGTTATGGCCGCCGGCGAGCCAGGGATCCTCGTAGACCACGCCGCCCAGCCAGTCGCTGACCTTGGAATAGCTGCGCTTCCACAACGCGCTGAAGGCCCGGGCCGAGCTGACGATGGGGTAGTAGTGCACGCCGAACTCGCGCGCGATCTCCGACAGGCGGTAGGGCATGCCGGCGCCGCAGGTGATGCCGTTGATGAGGCCCTTGGCCCCCTCCAGCACGCCGCGGATCACGCGCTCGGCGCCGCCCATCTCCCAGAGGATATTGGCGTGGATGCGGGCGTCCTTGCCGCCGACCTCGCGGGCCTCGCGCGCCTGGGCGATGCCGCCGGCGATGCCGTAGGCCACGAGCTCCTCATGACGGTCGACGCGCGTGCGGCCCGTATAGGTCTGCCGGATGGTCCGGCCCTCGGGATCGTAGCTGTCGGCATTGACGGCGGAGAAGGTGCCGACCCCGCCCGCCGCGGCCCAGGCCCCGGCGGTCAGGCCGTTGCTGACGGCCACGCCCTTGCCGCCCTCCACGAGGGGAAGAACGTCCACGCCGCCCATGCGGATGGTATTGATGGCCTTCACTTCCGCGTCGTCCCTGCCGTCCATATTTCCGGATGTGACACTAGCATGAAAACACCCGGCGCCATCAGGCGCCGGGTGGATATGGGGTTTTTCGGCCGGGTTAGAAAGCCCGGCCGATTCCCCGATCAGTCGCGGCGGGGGCGGCGGTCGCGGCCGCCCCGGTCGTCGCGGTCGCGGCGGGGGCGGTCCTCGCCCTCGCCCGGCTCGCGCGGCCGGCGCTCGCCGACCTGCTCGGTGATATCGGCGCCCGTGGCCTGGTCGACCACGCGCATGGAGAGCTTCACCTTGCCGCGGTCGTCGAAGCCGATGACCTTGACCTTCACCGCGTCGCCGTCCTTGACGACGTCGGTGGTCTTGTTCACCCGCTCGTTGGCCAGCTCGGAGATGTGGACCAGGCCGTCCTTGGCGCCGAGGAAGTTCACGAAGGCGCCGAACTCGGCGGTCTTCACCACCTTGCCGTTGTAGATGGCGCCGATCTCGGCCTCGGCCGTGATGCCCTTGATGCGGTCGATCGCGGCCTGGGTCGCCTCGGGGTTGCTCGACGCGATCTTGATCGTGCCGTCATCCTCGATGTCGATCTTCGTGCCGGTCTGCTCGACGATCTCGCGGATCACCTTGCCGCCCGTGCCGATGACTTCGCGGATCTTGTCCTTCGGCACGGTGATCACGGTGATGCGCGGCGCGGTGGCCGCCATCTCGCCGCGGGCGCCGCTGATGGCCTTGGCCATCTCGCCGAGGATGTGGAAGCGGCCGTCCTTGGCCTGGCCCAGCGCCGTCTTCATGATGTCGAAGGTGATGGACGTGATCTTGATGTCCATCTGCAGCGCGGTGATGCCGGCCTCGGTGCCCGCCACCTTGAAGTCCATGTCGCCGAGATGATCCTCGTCGCCCAGGATGTCGGAGAGCACCGCGAAGCCGCGATCCTCCTTGATCAGGCCCATGGCGATGCCGGCCACCGGACGGAGCAGCGGGCAGCCGCTGTCCATCAGCGAGAGCGAGGTGCCGCAGACCGTCGCCATCGACGACGAGCCGTTGGATTCCGTGATCTCGGAGACCACGCGCATGGTGTACGGGAACTTCTCCTTCTCCGGCAGCACCGGATGGATCGCGCGCCAGGCCAGCTTGCCGTGGCCGATCTCGCGGCGGCCGGGCGAGCCCATGCGGCCCGTCTCGTTCACGGAGTAGGGAGGGAAGTTGTAGTGCAGCATGAAGTGCTCGCGGTACTCGCCGGCGAGCGCGTCGATGACCTGCTCGTCCTGGCCCGTGCCCAGCGTGGCCACGCAGAGCGACTGCGTCTCGCCGCGGGTGAAGAGCGCGGAGCCATGGGCGCGCGGCAGCACACCGACCTCGGCGAGGATCGGGCGGACCGTCTTGGTGTCGCGGCCGTCGATGCGGAGACCGGTGTCGAGGATCGCGTTGCGGACCACGTCCGCCTCCAGCTCCTTCAGCAGGCCCTTGGCCGCGGCGACGTCGGCGCCTTCGGTCTCCAGCGCGGCGACGATGGCCTTCTTGGCCTCACCCACGGCCTTCTGGCGGGAGAGCTTCTCAGTGATCTTGTAGGCCTCGCCCACGGAGGCCGTGCCGAGCTCGGCGATGCGGGCCTTCAGCGTGACGAGCGCCGGATCGGCCTCGGCGACGTTCCAGGGCTCCTTCGCGGCGACCTCGGCCAGCGCGATGATGCCCTCGATGACCGCCTGGAACGACTTGTGGCCGAACTCGACGGCGCCGAGCATCACGTCCTCGGAGAGCTCCTTCGCCTCGGACTCGACCATCAGCACACCCTCGGCCGTGCCGGCGACCACGAGGTCGAGCGCGCTCAGCTTGCGCTGGGCGGCGGTCGGGTTGAGCACGTACCCGCCGTCGATGTAGCCGACGCGCGCGCCGCCCACCGGGCCGAAGAAAGGAATGCCCGAGAGCGTCAGCGCCGCCGAGCAGCCGACCAGCGCCACGATATCCGGATCGTTCTCGAGGTCATGGCTGAGGACGGTCGCGATGACCTGCACCTCGTTGCGGAAGCCCTCGGGGAAGAGCGGGCGGAGCGGGCGGTCGATGAGGCGCGAGATCAGGGTCTCGCTCTCGGAGGGCCGGCCCTCGCGCTTGAAGAAGCCGCCCGGGATCTTGCCGGCCGCGAAGGCCTTCTCCTGGTAGTTCACCGTGAGCGGGAAGAAGTCCTGGCCGGGCTTCACGCCGCGGGCGCCGACCACGGTGCAGAGCACGATGGTGTCACCCAGGCGGGCCATGACGGCCCCGTCGGCCTGGCGGGCGACCTTGCCGGTCTCCAGCGTCAGGATCTGACCGCCCCAGGAGATATCCTTGCGGAAGTAGTTGTCGAACATGCGTCGTCCTTCTTGCCCCGCATCGGCGCGGGGACTTTTCGGGTACGCATGCGGCAGGGTGACAGTCCGTCCGCAGAAAAGGCCCTTCGGGGAGGGAGGCTTTCGGCGTCTCGGGGAACATGGGGGCCGGGGATTGCACCCGCGGCGAAGCCATGTGGCCGGAAACGCCGCCAGACCCGTCTTCCGTTCAGGGGGCTCGGAGGCTCTGACAACCCGCCGCTGCGCGCGTGGTTGGGCCGGCCCTGGACAGTCCCGGGATCGGCTGGGCGGCCTTATGGACCGGATGGGCCGCGAGCGCCAGTGCGAATTCTGGGGTGGCTCCTTGAGGGGCGCCTCTCAAACTCCCCGGCAAGAACCTCAGCTTCTTGCATCTCCGGCCCATATTTTGAAACCCAGAACAGGGTGCAGGACCCAGGTCCCGGCGAGGGGCGAAGCCCTCTCGCTCTACAGCGCAATCCAGACATCCACGCTCAACTGGATCGCATCCGACACAAGCGGCCGATCCGCCAGCAGGCCGAACGCGGCGCGGCTGATCTCGCCCTCGGCCTCGAAGCGCACCGCGCCCGGCCGCCGGTCGATCAGACGGGCCTGCATCCGGAAGGGGCGCGTGACGCCGCGCAGGGTGAGCTCGCCCATGATGGGGAAGGAGGCGGCGTCGCCCTGCCCGTTCGCCGTGCCGTGGAAGCGGGCCTCGGGGAAATGCGCGACGTCGAAGAAGGGCTCGGAGCGGAGGCGTTCGGTGGCGCCCGGCAGGGACACCCGGACCTCGGCCATGTCGAGAACGCAGTCCACGCCCATCATCATCGGATGCGCGGGGTCGAGCATCAGCATGCCCCGGAAGCGCTCGAACCGGCCCATGGCGGTGAAGAGCAACAGGTGCCGGAAGGTGAAGCCGATCCGGCCGCTGTCCTGGTCGAAGGCGTAGCGCGCCCGCTGAGCCCGCGCCGGAAGCGCGGGCAGCAGGGGTAGGGCAAGCAGAAGCCGGCGGCCGATCACCCTCCGGAGGTGGTGCGGCCGGGTCCGGCGGAAAGGGGGCGGGCGCTCAGGCCCGCCCGGCCTCAGCGGCGCAGGCCGAGCTTGGCGATCAGCGCGTCGTAGCGCGCCTTGTCCTTGCGCTTCACATAGTCGAGCAGGCCACGGCGCTGGCCGACCAGGACCAGCAGGCCGCGGCGGCTGTGAAAATCCTTGGCGTGGGTCTTCAGGTGCTCGGTGAGGTTCGAGATGCGCTCGGAGAGCAGGGCCACCTGCACTTCGGGGCTGCCCGTGTCACCGGGCTTCTTGGCATGCTCGATGATGAGCGCCTGACGGCGCTCCGCAGTGATCGACATCGTGAAATCCTTCGGGTTGGCCGCCCAGGGACTGAGCCCAGCGCGGCTGAGAGATGAACCGATCCGTTGGTTTTCAGGCAGAAGCCATCAACCGCTCGGGCCGCAGCATCCCCTCCTCGAGGCGACACAGGCCGACGAACCGCCCCCCTGCCATCACGCGGACCAGCCCCCCATCGGGACTGGCCTCGGATGGAACCCGGCCCATCAGATCCACGAGGCTCAGGGCCTGGCCGAAACTGAGGCGGGCGGCCTCCCCTTCCACAACGGCCAGTGCCGGGATGTCGGCCAGCGCGGTCGTCAGGGGGAGAAGGAGGTCCAGCGAAGGGGGTGGCGTATCGCCCGTCACGACGATCCTGTCCAGGGGGATTCCGTCGGCTTCCTTGAAGGGGCCGACCCGCAGCCGGCGCAAGGCGGCGATATGGCCGAGCGCGCCGGTGGCCCGGGCAAGGTCGCGCGCCAGCGAGCGCATGTAGACGCCCTTGCCCGACTGGACCTCGAAGACGGCCGTGTCGGCATCGGGGCGCTCGATCAGTTCGAAGCGGTCGACGCGCGCGGGGCGGGCCTCCAGCTCGACGGCCTGGCCGTCGCGTGCGAGGTCGTAGGCGCGCTCGCCGTTCACCTTGATGGCGGAATAGATCGGCGGGATCTGCATGATGTCGCCGGTGAAGGCGGGCAGCGCCGCGCGGATGGCCTCGTCCGAGGGACGGGAATCGCTGGTCTCGACGACCGCGCCGTCGGCGTCGTCGCTGTCGCGCGCCTCGCCGAAGCGCAGGGTGAAGCGATAGACCTTCGTGCCATCCATGACATAGGGCACGGTCTTGGTGGCATGGCCGAAGGCGATGGGCAGTAGGCCGGTGGCCAGCGGGTCGAGCGTGCCGCCGTGCCCGGCCTTCTGCGCGTCATAGGCACGCTTGACCTTGTTCACCACGTCGGTGCTGCCGATGCCGGTGGGCTTGTCGATGATGAGCCAGCCGTCGATCTCGCGACCGCGGGGCTTCTTGCGGAAGTTGCGTGCCATGTCCTGGGGAGTCGGTCCGAAGTGAAGGCGCGTTCTAGCCGGTTGCGCGGGGATGGGTAGAGCAAGTTTGCGGGGGCAAGGGCTTGGCTGCCCTCCGCGGCGGTTATGGCTTCCGCATCATCAGGAGACAGCGCGGCATCGATGGCCGATGCTAGCTCGCCTCACCATCCGGCGCATCCTTCTTCTCCACGGCGAGGTCCCGTGCCACCGCAGGCTGCTTCATCAGCACGTCCATCTTCATGGCGTAGTCGAGCGCATGGTCCGGCTGGAAATGCAGGTCGGGCGCGAACTTCAGCCGCACGGACTTCGCCACCTGCCCGCGCAGGAAGGCGCTCGCCCGCTTCAGCGCGGCGAACTGTTCCGGCGGCACGTCGCGGCCGAGGCCGCTGATGAAGGCGGTCATGTGCTTGAGGTCCGGGCTGGCCCGCACCTCCGTCACCGTGATCCGCGCGTTGGCAAGGTCGGGATCCCGGAAATCCCCGCGCTCGAAGACGGCCGCCAGCGCGTGGCGCACCTCCTCCGCGACGCGGAGCTGGCGCTGCGAGGGCGCGCCGGGCGGGGTGTCGTTGTGGCGCTTGGCCATGTCTCGTCTCTCTGAAAAGCAAAGGGCGCGGCGGGCTGCCCCACCGCGCCCCTATCCCTCGAACCGCGGAAATCAGGCGGCCGCGACGGTCTCCGTCTCGAAGCACTCGATCTGGTCGCCGACGCGGATGTCGTCGTAGTTCTTGAAGCCCATGCCGCATTCGTAGCCGTTGGTGACCTCGCGGACGTCGTCCTTGAAGCGGCGCAGCGTGGACAGCTCGCCCTCGTGGACCACCACGCCCTCGCGGATGAGGCGCACGCCGCAGCCGCGCTTCACCACGCCCTCGGTCACGCGGCAGCCCGCCACGTTGCCGATGCGCTTGACCTCGAAGACCTGCAGGATCGTCGCGTAGCCGATGAAGTTCTCACGCTGCACCGGTGCCAGCCGCGACTTGAAGATCGCCTCGATGTCGTCCGACACCTGGTAGATGATCGAGTAGTAGCGGATGTCCACACCGTCCCGCTGCGCCATCTCGCGCGCCTGCGTCGTGGCGCGGACATTGAAGGCCACAACCACGGCGTTGGATGCCTTGGCGAGCTGGATGTCGCTCTCGGTGATCTGGCCGACCGCCGAGTGCAGCACGCGCACGCGCACCTCGTCGTTGCCGAGCTTGCCGAGGGTGACGTTGATCGCCTCGGCCGAGCCCTGCACGTCCGCCTTGACGACGACCGCCACTTCCTTCTGCTCGCCCGCCTGGATGCGCGCCAGCATCTCGTTGAGCGAGCCGCGGTTGGCGCCGAGCTGCGCCGCCGCCTTGTCGCGCGCCCGCCGCTGGCGGAACTCGCTGACCTCGCGGGCCTTGGACTCGCTGTCGACCGCGATGAAGTTCTCGCCGGCCGAGGGCACGCCCGAAAGGCCAAGGATCTCCACCGGCATCGAGGGCCCGGCCGACTTCAGCTGCGCCCCGCGATTGTCCACCAGCGCGCGGACGCGGCCCCATTCGGAGCCGGCTACCACGATGTCGCCCTGGTTCAGCGTGCCGTTCTGCACGAGCACCGTCGCCACCGGGCCACGGCCGCGGTCGAGCTTGCTCTCGATCACGGTGCCCTCGCCCGCGCGGTCCGGATTGGCGCGCAGGTCCAGGATCTCCGACTGGAGGATGATGGCCTCCAGCAGCTTGTCGAGGTTCGTGCCCTTGGTCGCGGAGACCTGGATCTCCTGCGTGTCGCCGCCCAGGCTCTCGACCACGACCTCGTGCTGCAGCAGCTCGTTGCGCACGCGGTCCAGGTTGACGCCCGGCTTGTCGATCTTGTTCACCGCGACGATCAGCGGCACGTCCGCCGCGCGGGCGTGCTTGATGGCCTCGATGGTCTGCGGCATCACGCCGTCGTCGGCCGCGACCACCAGCACCACCATATCGGTGACGCCGGCGCCGCGGGCGCGCATCGCGGTGAAGGCCTCGTGGCCCGGCGTGTCGATGAAGGTCACGCGGCCCTGCGCCGTCTCGACCTGATAGGCGCCGATGTGCTGGGTGATGCCGCCCGCCTCGCGCGCCGCCACGTCGGTCTTGCGCAGCGCGTCGAGCAGGCTCGTCTTGCCGTGGTCGACATGGCCCATGATGGTTACGACCGGCGGGCGCGGCTGCAGCGCCTCGTCCTCGTCGATCATGCCCTCCAGGCCCATCTCCACGTCGTCTTCCGCCACGCGCTTCACGCGGTGGCCGAATTCCTGTGCGACCAGCTCGGCCGTGTCGGCGTCGATGCTCTGGGTCAGCGTCGCCATCACGCCCATGCGGAACAGCGCCTTCACCACTTCGCCGCCGCGGGCGGCCATGCGGTTGGCAAGCTCCTGGACCGTGATGGTCTCGGGAATGATCACGTCGCGGACGACACGCTCCTGGCCGGCGCGGAGGCGGGCCAGCTCCTGCTGCCGGCGCTCGCGCTCGCGGGCCCGGCGGACCGAGGCCATCGAGCGGCTGCGCTCGTCCTCGCCATCCATCGCGGCGGCGACGTCGATTCGGCCGCTGGCGTCACGCCGGCCACCGGCCAGCGGAGTCTTCTTCACGGGCGCCGGCATCGGGCGCTTCACGCCGCCGGGCGACATGCCGCCGCCAGGACGGCGCGGCGGACCGCGGCGGTCGTCTTCCTCTTCGCCGCGCGCACGCGGGTTGAGCGAGAGCCTCGCCGCGGGCGCGGAGGACGGCGGCGGGCTGGACGGCCGGACGGCCGGACCCTGCGTGGCGCGGGCGGCCAGCGGCGTCACGCGCGGCGCAGCGCTGGGCGCCGCCGGGCGCGGGGCCTCGGGCGCGGCCGGGCGCGGCGCGGCCGCAGGCGCTGCGGCCGCGGTCGGAGCAGCGGCTGCGGCCGGGCTCGCCGGAGCAGGCGTCGCAGCCGGCGGCGGCGCGTTGCGGGCCGCCTCACGCTCGGCGCGCTGCGCTTCCTGGCGGGCGGCGCGGGCCTCGGCCTCCTCCTCCTCGCGCTGGCGGGATTCGTCCTCGGCGCGGCGGGCGGCCTCCTCGGCGGCGCTGCGCACCATGAGGGCCTGCTGCTCGCGCTGCTCGCGCTCGCGCTGGGCCTCGACGCGGCGATTCTCCTCGAGAACGCGCTGGCGCGTGGCGAGCTCGCTGGCCGTCAGCGGGCGGCCGGCGCTGGGCGCGGGCCCGCGCGACGGCGCGCCGCCGGGCTTGGCCGGACCGCCGGGCGTGGCCGGGCGCGGAGCGCCGGGGCGCGCGGGCGGCGTCGGGGCGCGCAGCGTCGCCGGCGGCGTGCCGGGCACCGGCGCGCGCTTCTTCACGACCTCGACCTGGACGACCTTCGACCGCCCATGGCTGAAGCTCTGCCGGACGCTCCCGGCATCCACAGTCTTCCCCAACTCCAAGCGGCCCGCGGGGCGGAGGCTCAACCGGCTCTTCGCCGCATCCTGATCGTTCTGGTCGCTCATTCGCCGTTCCGAAACCAATCCCTAAACCCCGGCTGCCGGCTCGAAGCCGGCCAACCGGGCCGCCTCCGCCTGCAGCGAGGACACCATCCGACCCGGGGAGACCGCGACATGCACCGCGCGATCCCGTCCGAAAACCCCACCCAACTCCGCGGCCGTGAGCGGAGTCAGCACCGGCAGCTCTCGGCTGCCGACCAGTCTGCTCCGCTCGGCCGGGCTGCCATCCGAAGCCTGGACGAGCAGCGCCACCTTGTCGTGGCGGAGCCAGTCCATCACCGCCTCACGCCCCGCGACCGCCTCGCCGCTGCGCCGGGCGAAGCCCAGGAAATCGCGGATGCGCTGTCGCAGGCCGGAAACGACGAGCGCGCCAAGATCGCCCGGAACTCCCACGGAGCCCCGCGCTGCCTTGGCGAAGGCGCCCTGCTTCAGCGCTTTGCGCAACACGTCTTCCTGCGCCAGCAACCATAGGCCTCTGCCCGGCAGACGTCCACCCGGATCGGGGACCAGCTCGCGCGCAGGACCTATGACGAAACGGATCAGCCGCTCCTTGGGAAGCACCTGCCGCGTGACGATGCATCGGCGCAACGGACCGCGCTCGCGCGCGATCGCGTCGTCCGGGATATCGTCGTCCGCGGCGGGTTGCGCAAGGTCAGCCAGGAGCGGCTTCCCCTTCCTCGCCCTCGGGGTGCTCGCCGTCCTCGCCGAACCAGTGCGCGCGCGCGGCCATGATGACGGCATTGGCCGTGTCCTCGTCCATCGCGTCGGCGCCCAGGATCTCGATCAGCTCGTCCGAGGCCAGGTCGGCCAGGTCGTCCAGCGTCTTGATGCCGGCCTCGCCGAGGGCCACCAGCATGGCGGGCGTGAAGGTGCCGATCTCGGCGATCTGGTCCGACACGCCGATCTCGACGCGGCGATTCTCGAACTCGGCGTCCTTCGCCTCGAGGAAGGCCATGCCGCGGCGCTTCAGCTCGGCGGCGATGGCCTCGTCGAAGCCCTCGATGCCCGCGAGCTCCTCGTCGTCCACCTCGATGATCTCCTCGATCGTCGAGTAGCCCTCGGTCACCAGCAGGCCGGCGATCACGTCGTCCACGTCCAGCGCCTCGACGAAAAGGCCGCTGCGCTTGCGGAAGTCCTCCTGCCGGCGCTCGGATTCGCCGGCCTCGGTCAGGATGTCGATGTCGTAGCGCGTGAGCTGCGAGGCCAGCCGCACGTTCTGGCCGCGGCGGCCGATGGCGAGCGAGAGCTGCTCGTCCGGCACCACGACCTCGACGCGCTTGCTCTCGTCGTCCAGCACGACCTTGGAGACCTCGGCCGGGGCCATCGCGTTCACGATGAAGGTCGCGATGTCCTGGCTCCAGGGGATGATGTCGATCTTCTCGCCCTGCAGCTCGGCGACGACCGCCTGCACGCGCGAGCCGCGCATGCCGACGCAGGCGCCGACCGGGTCGATGCTGGAGTCGCGGCTGATGACGGCCATCTTCGCGCGGCTGCCGGGGTCACGCGCCACGGCCTTGATCTCGATGATCCCGTCGTAGATCTCAGGGACCTCCTGGGCGAACAGCTTCGCCAGGAACCCGGGATGCGTGCGCGACAAAAAGATCTGCGGGCCGCGGGGCTCCTCGCGGACGTCGTAGATATAGGCGCGCACGCGGTCGCCGTTCTTGAAGGCCTCGCGGGGGATGGTCTCGTCGCGGCGCAGCAGGGCCTCGGCCTTGCCGAGCTCCACCATCAGGTTGCCGTACTCGGTGCGCTTCACCGTGCCGTTGATGATCTCGCCGACGCGGTCCTTGTACTCGTCGAACTGCTTCTTGCGCTCGACCTCGCGCACGCGCTGCACGATGACCTGCTTGGCGGTCTGCGCGGCGATGCGGCCGAAGTCGATGGGCGGCAGCGGGTCCACGATGAACTCGCCGATGGCGATTCCCGGCTTCACCTTCTGCGCGATGCGCAGCGGGATCTGGGTGTCCTCGTTCTCCACCGGCTCCTGCTCGACCACCTCGGTCCAGCGGGAGAGGCGGACCTCGCCGTTCTTGCGGTCGATGGTGGCGCGGATGTCCTTCTCGAGGCCGTACTTCTGCTTGCCGGCCTTGCCCATGGCGAGTTCCATGGCCTCGAGCACTTCCTCGCGCTCGATCATCTTCTCGCGGGCGACGGCCTCGGCGACCTGCAGGAATTCGGGGCGGGGGATCGCAACATCCAGGGCCATGTCTCAGTTCCCTTTGTTCGCCGACGTGGCGGCGATGAGTTCATCGGTGAGGACGAGTTTCGCGCGGCGCATCTGGTCGCGCGGCAGCGAGATTTCGGGGCCTTCGTCCAGGCGGAGCCGGGCATTCTCCAGGTCGGCGCCCAGCACGATGCCGCGGAAGCGCTTGCGGCCCTCGACGGGGATCTGCATCTCCACCGTCGCGATATGGCCGGCGTAGCGCTCCCAGTCCTTGGTGCGCGTCAGCGGGCGGTCGATGCCGGGCGAGGACACCTCGAGCATCCATTCGGCCTTGATCGGATCGGCGACGTCGAGCACGGCGCCCACGGCGTGGCTGATGTTCTCGCAATCGCTGACGGTGAAGGTCGCGCCGTCCATCCGGTCGGCCATGATCTGGACCGTGGGCCGCTCCTTGCCGCTGATCTGCACGCGGACGAGCTCATAACCCATGTGCTCGATGGTGGGAGCCACGAGATCGGCAATACGGGCGTCGAGCCCTTCATGTCGCGGACGTTCGATCGTCAAAAACAAAAAAGGCGGCCCCGGAAGGCCACCCCCCTAAGAACGGATGGTGTTGGTAAGGCCCCCATATGACGCTTTCGGGATGCCGATGCAAGGGTGCAGCGCTCCGGGGCATCAGGGCCGCGCGCGCCCCAGGCGTTCCGGCAGGGCGACGACATAGGAGAGGGCGCGCGCATAGTCCAGCACGACGCCGGGCGTCCAGGCCATGGCGGCCGCGCGGGCGCGCAGGTGGCCGGCGATCCAGAGCTCGGGGCTCAGCAGGAGCCGCAGCAGGAACCAGGGCGAGCCCGCATGCGCCGCGAAGATTCCCTCCAGCCCCGACTCGATCACCGCCGCGACGGTGCTCGAGCAGTTCCGGTTCGTCAGGTTGTAGGTCGTGTCGGCGCTGTAGGCGTCCCAGAATTCGCGCATCGCGCGCGTGTCGAGGCCCGGCAGGCGCACCTGCAGCGTGGAGGGGCACCAGCCGGCGCTCTCCTCCTCGTAGCTCGGCTGGAAGCGGCCCGGCACGTCGTTGTCGTGCGTCGCCCGCAGCGTCCGCCGGAAATCCCCCGCCGAGCGGTCGATCTCCACCGCCGGATAGTGGCTGACATAGAAGCCGGGCCCGGCGAGCGCGGCATGGCCGGTCGAGATGACGCCCTGCTCGTCGAGCGCCGCCACATAGCGGCTGACGCCCCGGCCGATCGGCGCGAGCGCGCCGGTGGGCGTCCAGACATGGACGGTGACGGTGGCCTCCGGCCCGGCAGGGACGGCCGGGCCGCGGGCATGCGCCGCCTCCCGGCCGCCCCCGTCCGACAGGATCCTGGACATGGGCGTGCCGGGCGGCAGCCGGACGATGCGCCAGGCCATCCCGCAGATGCCGAGGGCCGAGACCATGAGGAGCAGCCCGACATCGATGCCGACCTCGCCCTGCCACTGCGTCGGCCAGGGCACGAAGGACCAGGCGCCCAGCAGAAACTCGATACCGGCGTTGAACAACGAGAGGCGCCATCGCCGGAACCGGACCACATAAGCGCTCGCGGCCCGCCAGACGGCGTCGATGATCAGGTAGGTGCCGGCGACGAAGCCGATGATCATCGCGCTGTGCCCGTGCTCGAAGATCACCAGCAGCGCGATGGCCAGGAAGGCGGCGGCCTTGGCGAAGCGGACCTTTCGGCCCGTGCCGGAGCTGTTGAAGGCCGCCGCCAGGGAGAGGCTGCCGTCGACCAGCAGCGGGATCACGAAATACACGTCGTTGATCCGCAGTTCCTCCACCATGGCGTTGACGAAGAAGAAGGCGCCGAGCGCCATCCACGACAGCCCGACGGCGGCAATCACCCACCAGCGGCGCCGTATGGTTTCCGCGCCGATCAGGATGGAAGCGACTTCGATCATGTCTCGTATCCGCTGCGGCCGAACCTTGCCCGCGGCGAAGGTTCCTGCCTAGGGCGCCGGGACCGCCCGCTGGGGCGCAGTGATCGCGTCCACCTCCGCCATCTCCTCCGGGCTCAGCGCCCAGCCCGAGGCCTCGATGTTCTGCAGGATCTGCCCGGGCCTCGTGGCGCCGGCGATCACGCTGGCCACCGTCGGCCGCGCCAGCAGCCAGGAGAAGGCAAGCTCCAGCAGGCCGCGTCCGCGGGCGGCGCAGAAGCGCTCCAGCCGCTCGAGGACGGACCAGTTGTGCTCGGTCACGAAGTGGTCGGACAGCACGGGCGTATAGGCCAGCCGCGCGCCCTCCGGCATAGGCGCGTCGCGGCGATACTTGCCCGTCAGCAGCCCGCTCGCCAGCGGGAAGTAGGGCAGCATCCCGAGGCCATGGGCGGCCATCGCGTCCAGCAGCCCCGCATCCGGCTCGCGCGCCAGCAGGCTGTACTCGTCCTGGCAGGAGACGAAGGCGGAGAGCCCGTTCACCCTCGAGGTCCAGAGCGCGTCCACCACCTGCCAGGCGGCGAAGCGCGAGCAGCCGAGATAGCGGACCTTGCCCTGCCGGACGAGGTCCTCGATGGCGCGCAGCGTCTCCTCCACCGGCGTCAGCGGGTCGAAGCGGTGGAGCTGGTAGAGGTCGATCCAGTCCGTCCCCAGCCGCCGCAGGCTCTCCTCGACGGAGGTCATCACCGTGCGACGGGACAGCCCGCCCAGCCGCCCGTCCATGGGGATGCCGACCTTCGTCGCCAGCACGACGTCCTTGCGCCGGCCGCCCAGCAGCCGGCCGAGGAACTCCTCCGACCGGCCGGCCCCGCCGCGCGGATAGACATTGGCGGTGTCGAAGAGCGTCACGCCGGCATCGAGCGCCGCATGCACCACGGCGCGCGACGCCTCGAAGTCGCAGCGGCCTCCGAGGTTGTTGCAGCCCAGCCCGATGGCCGAGACGACAAGGCCCGACCGGCCGAGATTCCGTTCCTCCATCGCCTCAATCCACCGAGGCGCCGGAGGCCTCGACCGCGGCCTTCCACTTCTCGGTGTCGCGCCGCAGGAACTCGGCGAAATCCGCCACGCTGCCGGCGCCGAAGCTCACGCCCTGGGAGAGCAGCCGCGCGCGGACGTCGGGCGCGGCGAGGGCACGGACGGCCGCGTCGTGCAGCCGCTGGATCACCGAGGCGGGCGTACCGGCGGGCGCCACCAGCCCTTGCCAGGCCAGGGCCTCGAAGCCCGGCAGCCCCGCCTCCGAGACGGTGGGCACGTCGGGCAGTGAGGACAGCCGCGCCGGGGAGGTCACGGCCAGCGGCCGCAGCACCTCCGCCGCGATCTGCGGCAGGGCGCCGGGCGGATCGCTCGACAGCACGTCCACCTGCCGGGCCACGATGGCCGACATGGCCGGCGCCGCGCCGTTGAACGGGACATGCGTCATGGCGATGCCCGCCCGTTGGAGGAAGAGGGCCATGGCCAGATGCGGAAAGGTGCCGTTGCCGGCCGAGGCGTAGTTCAGGCGGGACGGCTCCGCCCGGGCCAGGGCGATCAGCTCGCCCAGCGTCCTCACCGGAAGGTCCGAGCGCACGACGATGACATTGGGCAGGGTCAGCGCCAGCACGATGGGCGTGAAGGCCGTTGCGGTGTCGTAGGGAAGGCTGCGATAGAGGCTGGGGTTGATGGCCAGGTTCGTATTGCCCAGCAGCAGGGTATGGCCATCCGGCGCGGCGGAAGCGACCGTGCGGGCCCCCGCGATGCCGCCGGCGCCCGGCCGGTTCTCCACCACGAAGGGCGCACCGAACTCCTGCCGTAGCTTCTCCGCCATCAGCCGGGCCAGGATGTCCGCGAGGCCGCCGGGCGCGAAGGGCACGATGATGGTCACGGGCTTGGTCGGATAGGCGGGCGTTCCCTGTGCCGCAGCATGCCGCGCCGGCCCTGCGGCGAGAAAGCCTGCCGCCGCCGCCGCGAGAAGCGGACGGCGCGCGAGCGCGGATGCACGGTCTTGCATGTCTCTTTCCCTCCCACCCAAGGTCATGGTTCCGGTCGTCGGCGACATTCAACATCGTTGAATGTCTTTGATTTTGTTGTAGATTGAACCGGGCCAAGTGTGCCGTCAACGCCGACCGGGGCGGCTGGCGCCCTCGTCCCGTGCCCGCCTAGGCCTTCGGCAGCCGCACCGTGAAGCGGGCGCCCAGCACCTTGCCGTCGGCGTCCCTGCGGTTCTCCGCGCCGATCCGTCCGCGCAGCCCCTCGATGATCTGCTTCGAGATGGAGAGGCCCAGCCCCGAATGCTGGCCGAAGCGCTCGCCGCGGGGGCGCTCGGTGTAGAATCGGTCGAAGATGCCTTCGAGCTTGGCGTCGGGGATGCCGGGCCCCTCGTCCTCGACGGTGAGCTCGACCTCGTTCGCGGTCTCGCGGGCCCGGAGCCAGACGTTGCCGTTCTCCGGGCTGAAGGAGACGGCGTTGCCCAGCAGGTTGCGGATCACCTGCACGAGGCGGTCCTCCACCCCCATCGCGACCAGCTTCTCCGGGGCCTCCAGATGCATCTCCGGATCGTTCGGCTGGCGCGTCGTGTTGTGCAGCTCGACCAGCACGGCGAGGATCGGGCCGATATCCACCGGCTCGGCGATGGTGCGCGAGAGCTCGGCATCGACCCGCGAGCTGTCGGAGATATCGCCGATCAGCCGGTCCATCCGCACCGCGTCATTGGCGATGATGGAGAGCAGCCGGCGCTGCTGCGCGGGATCCTCCACGCGGCGCAGCGTCTCGATGGCGCTGCGCACGCTGGTGAGCGGGTTCTTCAGCTCGTGCGCGACATCGGCGGCGAAGCGCTCGTTGGCGTCGATCCGCGCCCAGAGCGCGCGGGCCGCGGCCTGCAGGTCACGCGAGAGCACGCCGATCTCGTCGCGCCGCTCCAGCAGGCCGGCCGGCACGCTGCCGGTGCGGCCCTTGCCCTGCCGCATCTCCGCTGCGGCGCCGGCGAGCTGCAGGATCGGCGTGGCGATCGTGCGCGCGAGATAGAGCGAGACGGCGACCGTCAGGATCAGCGCGAGGACGAAGAGGCCGAGCACGCTGGCGCGGATCTCGAAGAGGCGCTCGTCCACCTCGCGCGCCTCGCGCGTCAGCAGCACGATGCCGACGGCTTGGGCGCCGCGCCGCGCGGGCTCGGCGACGGAGACCAGCAGGCGGCCGTCGGGCGTGCGGCGGATATAGGGCGTGACGCCACCCTCCAGCGCCAGGCGCAGCTCGGCCTGGCGCTCCGGGCCGAGGTCGGGCTGCCAGTCGAAGCTCTGCGCGTCGGGCGTGGTGTCGAGCACGACGGGGTTGCGCGACTGGCTGGGCAGCAGGCCGAGCACCCGCTCGTAGAGGCCGGAGACAGAGTCCGAGAGCGCCCCGCGCGAGACCGGCGCCGGCAGTGGCTCGGTGACGACGGCGCCGCCCACCGCCTCGCGCACGCGGCTGTCGGCGACCACGAGGCCGGCCGTGTCGAAGAGCCGCGCCTGGGTGTTGGGCGAGGGCTCGACGAGGCGGCGCAGCAGCGGCCGCGCCTGTTCGGGCACAAGCACGGCGCGGTCGTCCTGGATGCGGACGGCGGCCTCGGCGATGGCGCCGGCATAGATGCGCGCCTGGTTGCGCATGGCCTCGACCTCGGCGGCCAGCAGCCCGTTCTGGTACTGGTCGAGGTAGAGCAGCGCCGCGGCCAGCAGTGCCGGCGGCAGCGCGTTCACCAGCAGGATGCGCCGCAGCAGCGGCGAGACCCAGCGGCGGCGGGTCCGCTCCGGGACCGGGCCGGCCTCGTCGGGCTTGAGCAGGGGAGCTTCGGGCATGGTCAGAAGCCCATCAGCAGGGTGTCGAGGGCGCGGATGATCTCGTCGCGGTGCTCGGCGAGGGTGCCGACGGGGCGGCCGAGCTCGCGCTTCGGCACGGCCGTCAGGTAGTGCGTCATCATCGCGACCTCCTCCCCCGCCACCTCGAAGAGCGGCGTGAGGTCGCGGATCACGGGCAGCGCGGACGTCGGCGGGAGCAAGGGCACGATGATCCTTGAGGGCAAGGCTTCGAGCCAGTCAGACTGGACGTCGAGGAGATACCCCGGGCCACGCTTCGGCCGATAGAGGTCGAAGCGTGCCATCGTCAGAACATGCGGTATGCGGCGAGCGGCAGGCCGTTTTCCTCGACCCACTTGTTGTGGGCCTCGATCGCCTCGCGGTTCTCCTCCAGCCAGCGGCGGGCCTTTTCCGCACGGACCGCCTCGCGCAAGGCCTTCGCTGCGATGGCGGCCGCGTCGAGGCCGAGCGCCTCGGCTTCCGCAAAGGGCGTCTGGGTCTCGGCAAAGCCGGGCTGCAGGTCGGGCCGGAGCTCGGCGGGCGAGAGGCCGGTGGCGCGGGCGACCTCGCCCACCCGGGCCGGCGGCACGCTGCGCCATTGCGCCACCGAGGCGCTGGCGAGGCCGAGCGCCCGGGCCAGGGCGTTGACGCCCCCTGCCCGCTCGATCGCCCTGGAAAGGCCGGAATCCCGCATGCCCCTCAGCTAGCCGAAAGCCTCGCGAATCACAAGGTAAATCCTGACAGGATCAGCCTAGCGCACCGCCCCCCAGCGCCGCATGGCCAGCCCGTAGAGCCGCGGCCCCACCAGCGCCAGCGCCGCCAGGATCAGGATGGCGAGGCTGCCCGGCCGGGTCACGAAGGTGGTCCAGTCGCCCTCGCTGATGGTCATGGCCTGGCGCAGCGCCTGCTCGGCCATGGGCCCCAGGATCATGCCGATCACGACAGGCGCCACCGGGAAGTCGAAGCGGCGCATGAACATGCCAATGATGCCGATGCCATAGAGCAGCAGCAGGTCGGTGATGGAGTTCGAGATGCCGTAGGTGCCGATCGTCGCGAAGACCAGGATTCCCGCATAGAGCTGCGGCGTCGGGATCTTCAGGATCTTCACCCAGAGCCCGATCAGCGGCAGGTTCAGCACCACCAGCATGACGTTGGCGATGAAGAGGCTCGCGATCAGCGTCCAGACCAGCTCGGCCTGGGTCTGGAAGAGCAGCGGCCCCGGCTGGATGCCGTAGCTCTGGAAGGCGGAGAGCATGATGGCCGCCGTCGCGCTGGTCGGCAGTCCCAGCGTCAGCATGGGCACGAGGATGCCGGCCGCCGCCGCGTTGTTCGCCGCCTCCGGCCCGGCCACGCCCTCGATGGCGCCGGTCGTGCCGAATTCGTGCGCGTGCTCGGGCGCGACCAGCTTCCGCTCGGCGTAGTAGCTGAGCATGGTCGGCATCTCCGTGCCGCCGGCCGGCATCACGCCGAAGGGGAAGCCGAGCCCGGCGCCGCGGATCCAGGGCCAGAAGCTGCGCTTCAGGTCGGATTTCGACAGCCAGAGGCTCCCCACCGGCAGCACCTGCAGCTTCCCCTCGACATGGTGCCAGGCCATGTACAGCGCCTCGGCGACGGCGAAGAGCGCGACCGCCACGAGCACCACGTTCACTCCGTCGAAGAGCTCCGGCAGGCCGAAGGTCATGCGCGGCTGGCCCGTCTGCAGGTCGATGCCCACCAGGCCCAATGTCAGGCCGAAGAACAGGCTGACCATCCCCCGCAGCGGCGAGCCGCCCAGCAACGCCGAGACCGTGACGAAGCAGAGCAGCATCAGCGAGAAATACTCGGCCGGCCCCAGCAGCAGGGCGAAGTCCACGATGACGGGGCCGAGGAAGGCGATGCCCAGCGTGCCCACCACGCCCGCCACGAAGCTGCCGATGGCGGCCGTCGCCAGCGCCGGCCCGGCCCGGCCGCTGCGCGCCATCTTGGCGCCCTCCAGCGCGGTGATGATGGAGCCGGATTCGCCCGGCGTGTTCAGCAGGATCGAGGTCGTGCTGCCACCGTACATCGCGCCGTAGAAGACGCCGCAGAAGAGGATGAAGGCCCCCGTCGCGCTCACCTGGTAGGTGATGGGCAGCAGCAGCGCGATGGTCAGCGCCGGCCCGATGCCCGGCAGCACGCCCACCGCCGTGCCGAGGAAGCAGCCCAGCAGCGCCCAGGCGAGGTTGCTCAGGCTGAGGGCGTGGGAGAAGCCCAGGGACAGTCCGTTGATCGCTTCCATCAGACCGGCTCCTGGCCCATCAGCCGCAGGATGAAACCCTCGAGCAGCCCAGCCCCGATATTCACGCCGAGCCCCTGCACGAAGAGGAACCAGACCAGCAGCGTCAGCGGCAGCGCGATCAGCAGGTCGCGCGCCATGGAGCGGCTGCCGAAGGCGGCGGCCACCAGCACGAACTGCACGGAAGCCGCGATGGAGAAGCCGGCCGGCCCGATCAGGATCAGGTTCGCTGCCAGCCCGGCGAAGAGGAAGCCCAGCGCCCGCCAGTTGGGCGGCCCGGCCTCGGCCAGTTCGGCGATCCCGTGCGACCACCCGCCGCGCAAGGCGGAGATGACCAGCCCAAGGCCCAGCATCGTCAGCCCGGCCGCGACGACATAGGGAATCGCCTTGGGGCCGACCTGCGCATAAAGCGGCGAGACCGGAATCGCCCAGGCCTGCCAGAAGCCGATGAGGCCGAAGCCCAGGACGGCGAGCCCGGCGAACAGGTCGGGCCACGGGATTCGGGATGTCATCGAGATCAGCGATTCCTCAGTTCTTTGCTTCTTGGCAGCTTGCGACGGAGAGTCACCTGTCCGGTACATGGCTTCGCTGTCATGCGGTGACATCAGCCGCGATCCGGCGCAGGTTGCAAGCATGGACCCCGACGCCGCAAGCATCATCGGCCTCTACCAGAGCCATGCCGTGGCCTTCGACACGCAACGCGGGAAAAACCTGTTCGAGCGGGGATGGCTGGACCGGTTCGCAGCCCTCCTCCCGCCGGGCGGCGCCGTGCTGGACCTGGGCTGCGGCTCGGGGGAGCCGATTGCGCGGCACCTGCTGGAATCAGGTTTCCGGGTGACGGGCGTCGATTCCGCGCCCGCGATGATCGCCATGTGCCGGACACGCTTCCCGGACCAGGATTGGCAGGTGGCCGACATGCGCGGCCTCGCGCTCGGCCGGCGCTTCGACGGCCTCCTCGCCTGGGGCAGCTTCTTCCACCTGGGCCACGACGACCAGCGCCGCATGTTTCCCGTGTTCCGCGACCACGCCGCGGCGGGCGCGGCGCTGATGTTCACGAGCGGCCCGTCCCAGGGAGTGGCGATGGGAAGTTTCGAGGGCGAGCCCCTCTTCCACTCCAGCCTGGATCCGGCCGAGTACCGGGCCCTGCTGGAGGCGAACGGCTTCCGGGTGATGGCCCACCGCGCCGAGGATCCGGACTGCGGCGGGCACACCGTGTGGCTCGCCCAACAGGGCGATCAGGCGGCGACGAGCGCCGGGTAGTCCGTGTAGCCCTTCGCCGTGCCGCCGTAGAAGGTCGCGGTATCAGGCGCGTTCAGCGCCGCGCCCGTCTTCAGCCGCTCGGGAAGGTCCGGATTGGCGAGGTAAGGCACGCCGAAGGCCACGAGGTCGGCGAGGCCGGAGCCGATATCCGCGTTCGCCCGCGCCAGGTCGTAGCCGCCATTCAGGACCAGCGTGCCCTTGTAGTGCGCGCGGATCAGCGCCGGCACGTCGAAGCCGGGCTTGGTGTCGAAGATGTGCAGATAGGCGAGCTTCCGCTTCGTCAGCTCCCTCGCGACATAGGCGAAGGTCGCCTCCGCGTCGGGATCGTCGATGTCGTTGAACTTGCCGCCCGGGCTCAGCCGCACGCCCACGCGGTCGGCGCCGATCGCGGCGATGGCATCGTCGGTCGCGGCCAGCAGGAAGCGCGCGCGCTTCTCGACGGAGCCGCCCCACTCGTCGGTGCGGTGGTTGGTGTTGGGGCTCAGGAACTGGCTCGGGAGGTAGCCGTTGGCGCCGTGGATCTCCACGCCGTCCAGCCCGGCCTCGCGGGCGAGATGCGCGGCGCGGCCATAGGTCTCGGCCAGCGGCGCGATCTCGGAGGCGTCCAACGCGCGCGGCTCGCCATAGGGCTTCATGCCCGCATGCGTGTAGATCTCGCCGGACTTGGCGATGGCCGAGGGCGCCACCGGCTGCCCGCCATCGAGGAAGTCGCTGCGCGAGATGCGGCCCGTGTGCATGAGCTGCACGAAGATATGCCCGCCCCTGGCGTGCACGGCCTCGGCCACCTTGCGCCAGCCCTCGACATGCTCCGGCGCGTAGAGGCCGGGGATGTCGATGTAGCCGCGGCCCGAGGCGTCCGGGGTCGTGCCCTCGGTCACGATCAGCCCGGCGCCGGCGCGCTGGGCGTAGTATTCGGCGTTGAGCGCATTGGGCGTCTGGCCCGGCGTGCGGTTGCGGGTCATCGGCGCCATGACCAGGCGGCTGGGCAGATCCAGCGCGCCGAGGCGGACCGGCGAGAAGAGGGTGTTCGTCATCACAGTCTCCATGCGAAAGGGAACGCGACGTTCCCTTTCCCGCAGACTGGTTATGGGGTTGTCATCCGGGAAATCAGCCCCCGTGATGACGCTCATTCACCCCGCGAGGCCGAGCTCCTTCAGCACAGTCTCGGTGGCCGCGATGTCGGCGGCGAGGAAGCGCTCGAACTCGGGGCCGGCGAGGAAGGCGTTGTCCCAGCCGCGCGTCTCCAGCAGTTCCTTCCAGGCCGGCAGCTCCACGAGGGCGGTGATGTAGCCCGTCAGCGCCGCCTTCTGGTTCGCGTTGATCCCGGGCGCGCCGAAGACGCCGCGCCAGTTGGCGATCACGACATCCATGCCGGATTCCTTGAGCGTCGGGATGTTCGGCTCGCTGCGGGTCTCGCCGGTGGTGGCCAGGGCGCGCATCCGGCCCGCGCGGATCTGCTCGGCGAATTCCGAGTAGCCGGAGATGCCGCACTTCACCTGCGCGCCGAGGATCGCCGCCTGGGCCGGACCGCCGCCCGCGAAGGCCACGTAGCTGCCCTCGCGCGCGCTGCGGCCGAGCGCCCGCAGGATCAGGCCGAGGGTGATGTGGTCCGTGCCGCCGGCGCTGCCGCCGGCGACCGAGGTGCCGCCGGGATTGGTGCGGAAGGCGTTCAGCAGGCCGGCGATATCCTGGATGTCGGACTGCGCCGGCACGACCACGACGCCGACCTCCTGCGTCATGCGCGCGATCGGCGTGACGCTGGAGAGGCCGAGCGGCGAGCGGTTGGTCAGCACCGCGCCCACCATGATGGAGCCCGAGACCATCAGCGCGTCGCCGCGGCCGCGGCGCTGCGCCACGAAGCGCGGCAGGCCGACAATGCCGCCGGCGCCGCCGACATTCTCGAACTGGAAGTTGCCGACGAGGCCCGCCTGGCGGGACACCTGCTCGATGGCGCGGCCGAGCCCGTCCCAGCCGCCGCCGGGGCCGGCCGGGATGAACATGTTCATGTTGGCGAAGCGCGGCGCAGCGCTCCCCTGGGCGGAAGCATGGGGCGCGGCGGCCAGCGGCGAGAGCGCGGCGGCGGCCAGGACGGATCGGCGATTCATGGGCTCGGCCCTTTCTTGACGTGTTCCGGGGCTTTTCCCGCCGGCATCGGGTTCGCCGCAGAATTGTTCCGGGACGGCGCGCCGCGCAACCGGGAGGTCCGGCGCGGCGATCGGGCCCGCTCCGGCGAAAAGGCCGGATTTCCGGGCGGTCCATCTATTTTCGTGCTTACGCATAGGATGCCGCAATCCTCAACGTACTGATTACAATTGCGATAGCTCGCTGCATTGCAGCGGGGAAAGACCTTGCGATACGGCAATGTCTGGCCCCAAGCTGCTGTATCCAAGGCAAACGGGGCGCCCAGATGTCCGAAAACGAGAAGAAAGATCCCCGCCTGACGCGCCGACTGCTGGTCGCCCGGGTGGCAAGCGGGGCTGGCCTGACCGCCGCCGCCTTGGCGGCGGCCTCCAGCCCGGCCGAAGCCCAGCCCCGCACCGGCATCACGGACAACGACCCGAACGATGGGCCTGGCCGCGGGCGCGGCGGCTATCGCGGCCGGACCGGCATCACCGACAACGACCCCAGCGACGGGGCCGGCAATGGGCGTGGCGGCTATCGAGGGGGCCGGACCGGCATCACCGACAACGATCCCAACGACGGCCCCGGCAACGGACGTGGCGGCTACCGTGCCCCACCCGCCCGTCGCGGCACCGGAATCACCGACAACGATCCGAGCGACGGGCCCGGCAATGGGCGCGGCGGCTATCGAGGGGGCGGCTATACGGGCCGCACCGACCGAGACCCGTCGGACGGTCCGGGCCGGGGCCGCTACTAGGCGACGGCCACTGGACAACCGAAGCGCATCTTCGCCGTTGAGTTGCCACGATCGGCAGCTTTGATCGCAGCAACTCAAAAAGGAAGAACCCATTGGGAGACCGTCTATCCCGCCGCCTGCTGGTCCTTCGCGCCGCGGCACTCGGCGGGACCGGAGCGGCGGTCACGGCCTGCGTGCCGCCGCCGGCCCCGGGCTATTACCCGCAGCCCGTGCGCGGCACCGGCATCACCGACGCCGATCCGAATGACGGCCCCGGCAACGGGCGCGGCGGCGGCTACCGCCGCGGCACCGGCATCACCGACGCGGATCCCAACGACGGCCCTGGCAACGGGCGCGGCGGCGGCTACCGCCGCGGCACCGGCATCACCGACGCGGATCCCAACGACGGCCCCGGCAACGGGCGCGGCGGCGGCTACCGCCGCGGCACCGGCATCACCGATGCCGACCCGAATGACGGACCCGGCAACGGACGTGGCGGGAACCGCGGATATCGCACCGGCCGCTCCGACGCCGACCCCTATGATGCGCCTGGCCGCGGCCGCTACTAGCGGGCGAATCGCCGAAGCGGCCCCCCTCTCAGCAGATGCCGCCGGGGCCATCGGCATCGTCGGCACCTGCGCTAAGCTGCCCTCGAACAACTCGCCGGAATGCCTGATGGATACGCCGATCGACCAGGGCCCCATGGATCAAGGACTGACGGAAGCTGCCTTCGCCCTCGCCTTTCCGGGCCTGGAGGTGGACGAGGTGCTCGCGCTGCGCGAGGGCCTGGACTGGCGGCATTTTCCCGCGCCCGATCCGAAGCGGTTCGATCATCTGCTCAGCGTTGCCGCGCTCGATGCGCATCTGCGCACCGACGGCGCGCGCAGCCCGCGCATCTCCATGGCCGACGAATCCCGCAACGGCAGCGCCGGCGTGCCCGAGCACGAGTTCACCCTGCCCGACGGCCGCGTGGACCTGCCCAGCCTGCTGATGCGCTTCGATGCCGGCGCCTCGCTCGTCGTCTCGCAATTCCACGAGACCCACCCGCCGCTCGCCGATTTCTGCCGCGGGCTGGAGCGGCTGTTCCTGCATGGCGTGCAGGCCAACATCTACCTCACGCCGCCCGCCGCGCAGGGCTTCCGGACGCATTTCGACACGCATGACGTTTTCGTCCTGCAGATCGAGGGCCGCAAGCGCTGGCGCGTCTGGGACGGCGAGCGGCTGGCCCGCCCCACGCGCCGCACACCCTGGCCCGGCAACATGCTGCCCGAGGGCGAGCCGCACGAGGTCATGATGTCGCCGGGCGACGTGCTCTACATCCCGCGCGGCGTGATGCACGACGCGGCCACGCTGCCCGGCGAGCGGTCGCTCCACGTCACGCTCGGCCTGCTGGAGGCGAGCTGGGCCCAGGCCATCCGCAGCCTCGTCGACGAGCTGGAGCTCAGCGATCCCGTGCTGCGCGAGAGCGTGCCCACCTGGCGCATCGGCGAGGCGGACCTGTTCGCGGCGCTCGCCGCCCGGCTCAACGGCATGGCGAAACCCGAGCATGCCGGGCGCCTCACCAACCTGCTGCTGAAGCAGCTCGCCGCCGACCGCCAGCCCCTGCCCGCCCGCGGCCTCTTCGCGCCCATGCCGGAGGGCGCGCTGCGCCTCGCCGAGGGCATGCACACCCACCTCGTCCAGGCCGATGACGGCGCGGCGACGCTGTTCTGGACCGGCGGGACGGTGGATCTCACGCCGGAACAGGCCGCGACGCTGGCGGCCCTCAGCGAGGGCGCGGAGCCGGAGGACCGGGAATTCACGGGAAGGCTCTGGCGGATGGGCCTGCTGGAGCCGGCCTGACGCTCACTCCAGCCGGATGTTGCGGCGGCGGATGAGCTCCGCCCACTTCCGGCTTTCCTCGACCTGGTAGGCGGCGAACTCGGCCGGGCGGCCGCCGATCGCATCCATCGCGAGGGGCTCCAGCCGCGACTTCATCTCGTCGGACAGCATCGCCGTGCGCGCCTCGGCCGCGAGCCGGTCGAGGATCGGCTGCGGCGTGCCGGCGGGCGCGAAGAAGCCGAGATCGACGGTGGCGCGGTAGCCGGCCAGCCCGCTCTCGGCGACGGTCGGCACGTCCGGCATCTTGGCGCTGCGCTCGGTGCCGGTGATGGCCAGCGCGCGTAGCTCGCCGGAGCGCAGATAGGGCAGCGCCACCGCGGCATCGGCCAGCGAGATCGCGGATTCCCGCGTCATCACCGCCTGCGCCGCCTGCGCCGCCGAGCGGTAGGAGACGTGGGTCATCTGCGTGCCGGACATGTCCAGCATCAGCTCGACGCCCAGGTGGTTGGTGGCCCCGGCGCCGGAGGAGGCATAGGTGAGCTGTCCCGGCTGCGCCTTCGCCGCGTCGAGCAGATCGCGCAGCGACCGCCAGGGCGCCTGCGGATGGACGCAGACGAACATGGCGTTGGTCGCCAGCAGGCCGATGGGCGCGAAGGCGCGGTCGTTGTCGTAGGGCAGGCTGAGCAGCGGCGGCGCCATGGCGAAGGTGCCGTTGGGCGCGACGGCCAGCGTGTAGCCGTCCGGCCGCGACCGGGCGAGCGCGGCCATGCCGACGGTACCGGTCGCGCCCGCGCGGTTGTCGATAACGACGGACTGGCCCAGCGCCGGCGCGATCTGCTGCGCGAGCAGCCGCGCCAGGATGTCCGTCCCGCCGCCCGGCCCGAAGGGCACGATGATCGTGATGGATCGGCTGGGCCAGGCGGACTGCGCCGTCGCGCGGAGCGGCAGCCCCGCGCCTGCGGCGAACGCGCCCGAAAGGGCCAAGGTCCGGCGACGTGACGGCATGATGCGTTTCCCTGTTCTTCTGGTCCCGGCAGGCCAGGAATGGGAATGTTAGTATAACGACATGCCGCCGCGAAGCCGCCCTTCAGGGCCGCGCCTCCATCACGAGGTTGAAGGGCGTCTCCATCGCCAGGCGCACGCGGCTGAAGCCCGCCTCGCGCAGAATCTCCTTGAGTCGCGAGGGCCCTGCCTGCGCGCCGAGCGCCGCCGCCCCCGGCTGGTCCAGCGAGACGGGCGTGCAGATCATGGTCGATCCCGCATAGTAGAGACGCCCGACCGGATTGAGGTTGTCCTCCACGCGGTCACCGGCCCGCGGCTCGATGAGCATGAAGGTGCCGTCCGGCCGCAGCGACCGGCGGATGCGCGCGGCGATGCCGACAGGGTCGCCCATGTCGTGCAGCGCATCGAAGCAGGCGATGAGGTCGCAAGGCTCCAGCGCGAAATCGCCGGCGCCCGCGACGCCGAAGAAGGCGTTGTCCGCAACGCCGGCGAGGGCGGCCTCCTGGGTGGCGCAGGCGATGGAGGCCGCGTGGTCGTCGAAGCCGAAGAAGCGCGAGTTCGGGAAGGCCCGGGCCATCAGCACGATGGGCACACCATGCCCGCAGCCGATATCGGCGACGACCCCACCCTCGGTCAGCCGCTGCACAACGCCGTCCAGCGCGGGCAGCCAGTCCTGTAGCAGATGCGCCTCGTAGCCGGCACGGAAGAAGCGCGCCATGCCGGTGAAGAGGCAGTTGCAGCGCGCGCCGTAGCCCGCGCCGCGGCCGGCCGGCTCGCGGAAGGCGCGGGCGACCTTGGGCTGGTCCAGCACGTTGGCGGCCGCGATCTCGAAGGCGCCGAGCAGATAGACCGGGCTGTCAGGGCGCGCGAAAACCATCGCCTGCTCGGGCGTCATCAGGAAGGTCGCGCTCGTCGCATCGTAGTTCAGGTAGCCGGCGGCGGCATGGGCGTTCAGCCATTCGCGTAGCAACCGCTCGTAGACGCCGGTGCGCTCCGCGAGCTGCACCGAAGTCATGGACCCGGCGCCGTCGAGGGCGGCGTAGAGGCCGAGCTCGTCGCCGAGACGCACCAGCGGCACGGCCATCGCCGCGCCCAGGTCGCCCAGCATGCGGCCGACGAATTCGTTCAGCGCCTGGGGATCGGGCGCGGCGGGGATAGGGGTCATTCCGTCCATGGTGGCTCTCCTCGTTGGATGAGCGCTGGGTAGGGGAGAGCGGTCGGCGGCTGAATGACGGCGCTGCCGGAAAACTTGACCGATCGTCCATCTTCCCGCGAAGGGTGCTCCGGCAAGGCGTTCGGGGGAGAGGATGGAGGCGGACGCGTTCTCGGAGGTGCTGCGCGCCGTCCGGCTGACGGCCGCGATCTTCTTCCGCGTGGACGTGCGCGGCGAATGGGTGGCGGAGACGCCGCCTTCCGCCGCCTGCGCGCCCTTCGTCCTGCCGCGCGCGCAGCACGTCATCGAGTACCACGTCATCGCCGAGGGCAGCTGCTGGGCAGGGCCGTTGGGCGTCGAGCCCGTGCGGGTGGAGGCGGGCGACGTCATCGCCTTCCCACAGGGCGATGCGCATGTGCTCGCGAGCAGGCCCGGCCTGCGCGACGCGACCGACTACACGGATTTCTACCGGAACGCCGGCCAGGCGCGAACGCCCTTCACGGTCTCGATCGGCGAGGGCAACCAGGTCAGCGGCCGCATCGTCTGCGGCTTCCTCGGCTGCGATGCGCGGCCCTTCAACCCGCTGCTCGGCGCGCTGCCGCGCATGCTGCACCTCCGCCGCGGCGACGGCGGGGATGGGCCCTGGCTGGAGCGCTTCCTCGAGGCGGCGCTGGTGGAATCCGAGCAGCAGCGCATGGGCCGGGATTCCATGCTGACGCGGCTCAGCGAGCTCATGTTCGCCGAGCTGATCCGCCGCCATGCCGAAGCCCTGCCGTCCGGCGGCACCGGCTGGTTCGCCGGGCTGCGCGACCCGCATGTGGGCCGCGCGCTCAACCTGCTGCATGCGTGGCCGGCGGAGCCCTGGACGCTGGAGGCGCTGGCGCGCGAGGTGGCGCTCTCGCGCTCTTCGCTGGCCGAGCGCTTCACGCGCCTCGTGGGACAGCCGCCGGTGCAATATCTGGCCCAATGGCGCATGCAGCTCGCCGCCGGAAGGCTCGCCGAGGGCGGCCGCGTGGGCCAGGTGGCGCTGGAGGTCGGCTACGATTCCGAGGCCGCATTCAGCCGCGCCTTCTCCAGGCTGGTGGGCATGCCGCCGGGCGCATGGCGGCGCTCTCGCGAAGCGACGCCCGCCGTGAGAAGCTGATCCCATGACCGACCGCCTCGACGCCGCCCTCGCCAAGCTTCCGCGCACATATCCCGGCCCGGGCGGCGCAGTCGCGGTGCTGCGGGACGGCGAGATCCTCGCGCGCCACGCCTGGGGCTGGGCCAATGCCGAGCGGCGCATCCCCTTCACGCCGCGCACGCTGTTCCGCATGTGCTCCATCACCAAGCAGTTCACCTGCGCGGCGCTGTTGGACCTCTTCCCCGATCCCACGGTGCTGGACGGTGATATCAGGGAAAAGCTGCCGCTGCTGGAGGGCCCGGCGCCCTCGGCCCTGCATCTCTGCCACAACCAGTCCGGCCTGCGGGACTACTGGGCGGTGGCGATGCTGCACGGCTCGCCCGTGGAGGCGCCCTTCGGCGACGCGGAAGCCGCGCGCGTGATCGGCGGCACGCGCTCGCTGCATTTCGCGCCGGGCACGCGCTACTCCTACGTGAACCAGAATTTCCGGCTGCTGTCGGACCTGCTGCAGGAGCGGGCCCAAAGGCCCTTCGCCGACCTGCTGCGCGAGCGCGTCTTCGATCGCGCGGGCATGGAGACCGCCCTCCTCGCCGCCGACACGCGCGCCCTGCCCGACGGAACCGAGGGCTACGAAGGCACCCAGACCGGCGGCTTCCGGGCGGCGGAGAACCGCATCCTCTGGACGGGCGACGCCGGGCTCGGCGCCTCGCTCGACGACATGATCGCCTGGGAGCGCCACATCGACGCGACGCGCGACGATGCGGATTCGCTTTACGGCCGGATCGCCGCGCCAGTCGGCTTCGCGGATGGCGCGGAGGCGCCCTATGGCTTCGGCCTGGGGCGCGGCACGGATTTCGGCCGCGCGCACACCAGCCATGGCGGCGCGCTGCGCGGCTGGCGCAGCCATCGGATGTATATGCCGTCGGAGCGTGTCTCCGTCGTCGTGATGTTCAACCATTTCGGCGACGCGCATGGCGCCGCGCTGGACCTGCTGGCCGCCGTGCTCGGCGAGGAGCGGCCCTCGGCCGACACCAGCCTGCCCGCCCCGGCCTGGCTCGGCGCCTATGTCGAGCCGGAGACCGGGCTTTCCGCGCGGGTCGAGAATGTCGCGCCCGGTCAGCTTCTGCTGCGCTTCGGCCATTCGCCCGAACGCCTCGACCTCTCCGCCGACGGCACCGCGGGCAACGGACGCACGAAGCTGCGAATGGAACGAGACGGCCTTTGGATGGACCGGCCGCAGGAGAATTTCGCCGCGCGCCTGCAGGCCGTCTCGGGCGAGCCGAAGGTCGATCTCGGCGGCCGCTACCGCTGCGCCGAGCTCGAGGCTGAGGTCTCCATCGTGGAGAGCGGCGGCACGCTCTATGGCGGCTTTTCCGGCTTCCTCGGCCAGGGGCGCATGGAGCTGCTGAACCCGATCGCACCCGACCTCTGGGCCCTGCCCTGCCCGCGCGCGCTGGACCACACGCCGCCCGGCGACTGGACGCTGGCCTTCCGGCGCGACGCTTCCGGCAAGCCGACAGGTGTCGAGGTCGGCTGCTGGCTCGCGCGGCGGCTGACCTACGAGAAAATCTAACGCGCCTCGCCTGGCGTGATCCCGAAGGCGGCCCGAAAGGCCGCGCCGAAGGCCGGCGCGCTGGCATAGCCCACCGCCGCCGCCGCCCGCGCCGGCGTCGCGCCCTGGGCCAGCAGCGCGGCCGCCTCGGCGAGGCGCAGCGTCTGCCGCCAGCGGGCGAAGCCCATCCCCGTCTCGGCATGGAACAGCCGTGCCAGCGTGCGCGCGCTGGCGCCGCAGCGGGCGGCCCAATCCTCCAGCGTCAGGTCGCTCGCCGGATCGCTCGCCAGCGCCTCCGCAAGCCGCTTCAGCCGGATGTCGCGCAGCGCGGGCACGCCGAAGGGCAGCCGCGGCGCGCGCGCCACCTCCTCGGCGATCAGCGCCGCGAGGTGGCCGCCGCGGCCCGCCTCGTCCCATTCCAGCGGCTCGGCGCAGGCCGCCAGGATCAGCTCGCGCAGCAGCGCCGAGACGCCGAGCACGGCGGGCACCTGCTCGCCCACATCGGCCGCGTCGGCGCGGAAGAACAGCGCGCGCATGGCCACGCGTCCCTGGCTGCGCACCTCATGCGCCATCTCCGCCGGCACCCAGAGCGCGCGGCCGGGCGGCACCACGAAATGCGCGGCCGTGGTGTCCACGCGCATCACGCCCTCGATCGCGTAGAGCAGCTGCGCGCGGGCATGGTCGTGCCAGCCGGTGGTCTCGCCCTCCACATAGTCGCGCGCGAAGGCGGCGAGCGGGCGGTCCACCTTCTCCTGGGCGATGGTGCGAGGGTTCTGGCCGAATCGCGACATAACTCGTCCGGACGTTGAGAAGCGGACAGGTTATTCCTCGGGGCAACGAAAGGAAACCATGGTCATGTCTCCCGCCACCCGGCAGATCTGCCTCATCAACGCCTCGCATCTCTTCACCCATTACGGCCTGCTGATCCTCGCGACGGCGGTGCTCGCCATGGTCCAGCAGGACGGCGAGATCTTCGGCACCGCCTATGGCCCGATCCTCACCCTCGGCACGGCGATGTTCGTGGTCTACGGACTCGGCGCGCTGCCCATGGGCTGGATCGCCTCCAAGGTTGGCCGCAAGGCGATGATGACGGCCTTCTTCTTCGGCTCGGGCGCCGGCATGGCGGCCGCTGGCTTCGCCTCCGGGCCGCTCGGCCTGGCCGTCGCGCTGGTCGTGATGGGCGGCTTCTCGGCCATCTACCATCCGATCGGCACGGCCATCATCGCCGAGGCCGGCGGCAATCGCGTGGGCCGCGCGATGGGCATCAACGGCGTCTTCGGCAATGTCGGCGTGGCGCTGGCGCCCGTGGTGACGGCCTTCGTCGCGGCGCAGCTGGGCTGGCGCTACGCCTTCATCCTGCCGGGGCTGGCCTGCATCGCCGTCGGCTTCGTCTACCTGCGCGAGCCGCCCTTCGACGCGAAGAAGGCCGGCGTGCAGACCCGCCCCTTCCCGGACATCCCGGCACAGGTGGTGCGGCAGGCGCTCATCTCGCTGCTGACCGTCGGCGCGGTGTCGGGGCTGGTCTTCAACGCCTTCACCCTGCTGCTGCCCAAGCTCATGCAGGAGCGGCTGGCCGGCAATCCGGACCTGCTGCCGGTCGTGGGGCTACTGGCCTTCCTGGCAACGATCTGCGGCGGCATCACGCAATACACGGTGGGCCAGATGATCGACCGCAAGACGCTGAAGTCGGTCTTCATGCCGCTGGCGCTGATCCTGGTGCCGAGCCTGCTGGCGCTGTCCTTCCTGGACGGCTGGGTGGTGCTGCCGGTCTCGGCGCTGGTGGCCTCGGCGATCTTCGGCCAGGTGACAGTGAACGAGACCATGACCGCGCGCTACATCGCGCCCGAGTTGCGCGCGAAGATCTACTCCATCCGCTTCACGGTGGGGTTCCTGGGCGCGGCTTTGGCCTCGCCGATCGTGGGTTTCCTGCACGAGGCCACGGGCAATCTCGCGCTGGCGATGGTGGTGCTGTCGGGCTTCGGGATGGTGACGCTGGTCTGCGCGCTGTGGTTCCCGAACCGGAAGGAGGAGCTGAAGCCGGAGTTGTGGAACGTGTCCGCAGCCCCGGCTCCCGCCGAGTAGAAAGGCCGCCCAGAAGCGGAGCGCCTATGCAGCATCCGGCCGCAAGTGCGGCCGGCGCCGCCCAAGCAACCGCGCCGCTGGGCACTCCAGCGGCGCGGTGAAGCCAAGGCGGCGGACGCCGCCGCCCGGCGCTTGAGGGCACTAAATCAAGTCGAAGCGGTCGGCGTTCATGACCTTCACCCAGGCCGCCACGAAGTCCTTCACGAACTTCGCCCTGGCATCGTTCTGCCCATACACCTCCGCGAGCGCACGGAGCTGCGAGTTCGAACCGAAGACGAGGTCGGCCCGGGTTGCCGTCCACTTCACCGCTCCCGTCTTGCGGTCGCGGCCCTCGAACTCCTCCGCACCCTCCGAGACCGGCGTCCAGACCGTGCCCATGTCGAGCAGGTTGACGAAGAAGTCGTTCGTCAGCGTGCCCGGCCGTTGCGTGAAGACGCCGTGCTGGGAATGCCCGGTATTGGCGTCCAGCGCGCGCATGCCGCCGACCAGCACCGTCATCTCCGGCGCCGTCAGCGTCAGCAGCTGGGCCCGGTCGATCAGGAGCTCCTCGGCCGTCACGGCGTAGCGGGTCTTCTGCCAGTTGCGGAAGCCGTCCGCGGCCGGCTCCAGCGGCGCGAAGGAGGCCACGTCGGTCTGGTCCTGCGACGCGTCGGTGCGGCCCGGCGCGAAGGGGACCGTCACGTCATGCCCGGCCTTCTTCGCCGCCTGCTCGACCGCGGCGCTGCCGCCGAGCACGATCAGGTCGGCGAGCGAGACCTGCTTCCCGCCGGAGGCCCCGGCGTTGAAGTCCTTCTGGATCCCCTCGAGCTTCGCCAGCACGCCCGCGAGCTGCTCCGGCTGGTTCACCGCCCAGTCCTTCTGGGGCGCAAGCCGGATGCGCGCGCCATTGGCGCCGCCGCGCTTGTCGGAGCCGCGGAAGGTCGAGGCGGAGGCCCAGGCGGTCGAGACCAGCTCGGCCGTGGACAGGCCGGAGGCGAGAATCTTCGCCTTCAGCGCCGTGATGTCCGCGGCGTCGACCGGCGGATGCGTGACGTGCGGGACCGGGTCCTGCCAGATCAGCTCTTCCGCGGGAATCTCCGGGCCGAGGTAGCGGGCGCGCGGCCCCATATCGCGGTGGGTCAGCTTGAACCAGGCCCGCGCGAAGGCATCGGCGAACTGGTCCGGGTTCTCGTGGAAGCGCTTGGAGATCGGCAGGTAGTTCGGGTCCACCTTCAGCGAGAGGTCCGTGGTCAGCATGGTCGGCAGGCGCTTCTTCGTGGGATCGAAGGGATCCGGGATGATCGCCTCCGCGCCCTTCGCCACCCATTGGTGCGCGCCGGCCGGGCTCTTGGTCAGCTCCCACTCGAAGCCGAACAGGTTGTCGAAGAAGCTGTTGCTCCATCGCGTGGGCGTCGTGGTCCAGATGACCTCCAGCCCGCTCGTGATCGCGTCGGCGCCCTTGCCGCTGCCGTAGCTGCTCTTCCAGCCAAGGCCTTGCTCCTCGATCGCCGAGCCCTCGGGCTCGCGGCCGACCAGCGCCGCATCGCCGGCGCCATGGGTCTTGCCGAAGCTATGGCCGCCGGCGATGAGCGCGACGGTCTCCTCGTCGTTCATCGCCATGCGGGCGAAGGTCTCGCGGATGTCCTTGGCGGCGGCGAGCGGATCCGGCGTGCCGTTCGGCCCTTCCGGATTCACGTAGATCAGGCCCATCTGCACGGCGGCGAGCGGGTTCTCGAGGTCACGGTCGCCGCTGTAGCGCTTGTCGCCCAGCCAGCTGTCCTCGGCGCCCCAGTAGATGTCCTCCGGCGGCTCCCAGACGTCGGGGCGGCCGCCGGCGAAGCCGAAGGTCTTGAAGCCCATCGACTCCAGCGCGCAATTGCCCGCGAGGATCATGAGGTCGGCCCAGGAGAGGCTGTTGCCGTATTTCTGCTTGATCGGCCACAGCAGACGGCGCGCCTTGTCGAGGTTGCCGTTGTCCGGCCAGCTGTTGAGCGGGGCGAAGCGCTGCGTGCCCGAGCCCGCGCCGCCGCGCCCGTCGCCGATGCGATAGGTGCCGGCGCTGTGCCAGGCCATGCGGATGAAGAGCCCACCGTAATGGCCGAAATCGGCAGGCCACCAGTCCTGCGAATCCGTCATCAGAGCGTAGAGGTCCTTCTTGACCGCCGCGAGGTCGAGCTTCTTGAACGCCTCGGCGTAGTTGAACCCCTCGCCCATGGGGCTGGGCAGGGACGAGTTCTGATGAAGGATCTTCAGGTTCAGCTGGTTCGGCCACCAGTCGCGGTTCGACTGGCTGCCCATGGTCGTGTGCTGGGTTCCGTGCGGGAACGGGCATTTGCCGGCGTTATCGATATTTCCGTCCATGACTTCTCTCCGATTCTGGCTTCTTGCTTCAGTGCGATCGCCGGGCCTGAAGGCCCGGCGGCGATCCTGCGTCGACCACGGGGCACGTCCCGAACCGGCCCGGACAGTGGCCGCGCGCCCGTGCGAATGGAAAGCATCCAGGAAGCCGACCGACACCCATGTGAGCTCCCTTCCTGCTTGCCATGCGGGGGGAGCTTGCGTCCCCCAACGCCATGCGGTCCAATGAATTATTCTAGTTCAAATGATCGCTTCCTTGCATGATCCTACCGTCCCCCCAACAGCTCCGCTATCTCACGGCACTCGCCGATCACGGGCATTTCGGCCGCGCCGCCACCGCCTGCGCCGTCACCCAATCCACGCTCTCCGCGGGCATCCTCGCGCTGGAGCGGCAGCTCGACGCGGCGCTGATCGAGCGCGGCGCGACCAAGCGGCCGGTCTTCACGCCGATCGGGCTGGAGGTGGTGTCCCGCGCGCGCTCGGCGCTCTCCGCGCTGGAGGCGGTGGCGGAGACCGCGGCCTCCTCGCGCGACCCGCTCTCGGGGCCGCTGCGTCTGGGCGTGATCCCGACCATCGGCCCCTTCCTGCTGCCGCGGCTCATGCCAGCGCTGCGCGCCGCCTTCCCGCGCCTCAAGCTCTACCTGCGCGAGGACATGACCGAGCGGCTGATGGCCCAGCTCGACCAGGGCAAGCTCGATCTCCTGCTGCTGGCGCTCCCCTGTGACTGCACGGCCGCCGAGATCGAGCCCATCGCGCCCGATCCCTTCCTGCTCGCCATGCCGGAGAACCACCGGCTCGCGCAGCTGCCGCAGGTGCCCATGGGCGCGCTGTCCGGCGAGCGCGTGCTGCTGCTGGAGGACGGCCATTGCCTGCGCGCCCAGGCCCAGGAGGCCTGCGGTCTGCCGCGCGGGCTCTCCACCGAAGGCTTCGCCGCGACGTCGCTGCACACGCTGGTGCAGATGGTGGCGGGCGGGCTCGGGCTGACCCTGCTGCCGCGCCTGGCCGTCGAGGGCGGCGTGCTGACCGGCACCGACCTCGTGGTCCGGCCCGTCGTGGCCGACACGCCCGGCGAGGCCACGCCGGCCCGCATGCTCGCGCTCGCCTGGCGCCCGCGCAGCCCGCGCGCGGCCGAGTTCCGGTCGCTGGCGCCGGCCATCGCCGAGGGGGTAGGCTGAGCCATGGATTTCGGACGGATTCTCGGCGCGGTGCTCAACGGCGCCGCGCAGCGGCCGCGGGCCCGCTCCACGCGCCGCGGTGCCGGCCCGCTCGGCATGAACCGGACGGAGACGCGCCAGGTCGGCCGCGCGATCGGCACGCTCGCCACCATCGCCATCGAGGCGCTGTCCCGCCCCTCGGCGCCCGAGCCGCGCCCCTACCCGCAGGAGCCGCCGGCCCGCCGCGCGCCGCCGCGCCGCATCCCCGACGTCACGCCGCGCGAGCCGCCGGCCGAGGTCGAGCTCTCCGCCGCCGCCGAGACCGCCGAGGCACGGCTCCTGCTGCGCGCCATGATCGCCGCCGCCCGGGCCGACGGCGCCGTGGACCGGGAGGAGCGCGCGACCATCGCGAAGCAGCTCGACGCCGCCGGGCTCACGCCCGCCGAGCGCGACCATGTCCTCGGCGATTTCGACCATCCCGCAAGCATCGAGGATCTTGCCCGCGGCGCGCACGATCCCATGCTGGCCGCGCAGCTCTACGCCGCCGCCTTCGGCGCCGCGGGCGAGCTCAGCCCGGACGAACGGGCTTGGCTCGACCGGCTGGGGATGGCACTGAGGCTCGACAAGACCGCCATCGCGGCCATCGAACGACGTTTGGGGGGTTAGGATGTTCACGCTGACCGACGCGCAGGCGCGCTTGCGCGATAACGCCCGCGAGCTCGCGCAGGAGGCGGCCGCCCAGGCCGCCGAGACGGACCGCAGCCTGCAATATCCCTGGCCCATGGTCCGCCGCATGACCGAAAATGGTTTCATGGGCCTGACCATCCCGCGCGAATGGGGCGGCCAGGGCGGCACCTATCTCGATGCGGTGCTCGTCGTGGAGGAGATGGCCAAGGCCTGCGCCGTCTGCGGCCGCATCGCCGTCGAGGCGAACATGGGCGCGGTCGGCGCCGTCATGGCCTACGGCACGCCGGCGCAGAAGCGCATCGCCGCCGAGCTGGTCCTGGCCGGCGACAAGCCCGCCATCTGCATCACCGAGCCCGAGGCCGGCTCCGCGGCCGGCGAGATGACCACCACCGCCGTCCGCAAGGGCGACACCTGGGTCATCAACGGCGTGAAGCACTGGATCACCGGCGGCGGCGTCTCGCGCCTGCACTTGATCTTCGCCCGCGCCATCGAGGACGGCGTCGAGCAGGGCATCGGCGGCTTCCTGGTCGTGCGCAACGGCGAGAACGATCCGGCGCAGCTGATCGTGAAGCGGCGCATCCCTTCCATGGGCCTCTGCGGCATGCCCGAGGCGGAACTGCACTTTTCCGAGCTCGAAGTGCCGGACACCATGGTCCTGCGCGCGCCGGGCGGCTTCAAGCGCGGCTTCGGCAAGCTGATGGACGCCTATAACGGCCAGCGTGTCGGCGCGGCCACGGCGGCGCTCGGCATCGCCACCGGCGCCTACGACCATGCGCTGGGTTTCGTGCAGAAGCGCCGCCAGTTCGGCCGTCCCATCGCGGAGTTCCAGGGCCTCGGCTGGATGCTGGCCGACATGTCCATCAAGCTGGAGGCGAGCCGCGCGCTCATCTGGCAGGCCGCGGCCTCGGCCGGCCCGAACGGCTTCCCCGACCGGCTGATGGCCGCCCGCGCGAAGGTGCTGGCCGCCGACAGCGCCGTCGAGGTCACCAACGCCGCGCTGCAGCTCTGGGGCGCGGCCGGCTATTCGCGCGAGAACCCGATGGAGCGCGCCGTGCGCGACGCGCGGATGTTCCCCATCGCCGGCGGCACCGCGCAGATCCTGCGCAACCAGGTGGCCGAGCAGTTGCTCGGCCGCAAGCTGCCGCAGACGCGCGACGGCATGCTGAAACTGGCGATGGACGAGGGCGCTAAGCTGGCGGCGGAGTAGGAGCTTTTTGCCCGCGGGCTTCAGACCTCCGGCGCCTTCGCGCCTCCGGTCATCCCGCGGGAGGCGCCCCGCTGCTCTTCTCGTTCTGCAGGCGCAGCTCGTCGCGGATCTCGCGCAGGAGCACCTCCTGCGCGGGCGGGCCGGCTTTCTTGCCGGCCTCCAGCCCGATGCGCGTCAGCACCTTGATCAGCCAGAAGACGGCGAAGCCCACGATCACGAACTTGATGATCGCGTTGATGAAGCGGCCGATGGCCAGCACCGCCGCACCGCCCTCGCGCGTGGCCTCCAGCGTCGGCCGCCGCTCGCCCACGATGACGAGGAAAAGATTCGAGAAGTCGATCCCGCCCAGCAGCAGGCCGAGCAGCGGGTTGAGCAGGTCCTCCACCATCGAGCTGACGACCGCGGTGAAGGCCGCGCCGATCACCAAGCCCACCGCGAGGTCGATGACGTTGCCCCGCATGATGAAGGCTTTGAAGTCCTTCAGCCATTGTGGCTGGGGGATGTTGATGGGCGCTTGCATGGCGCGTCTCCGTGCAGGTTTGGCCCATTCCAGCGGATGGGCCGTGACCGGCGCAAGCAATTGATTTGCTTCGCCGCTCGCCCGCAGGCATGACGCGAGAATGACCCGCCCGCCGATCGACCAGCAGATCACCTTCCTTTACGCCGAGGACGCCGAGGCCTCCTGGCGCTTCTATGAGGAGGTGCTCGAGCTGCCCCTCATCCAGGACCAGGGCATGGTGCGCATCTACCGCGTCGATGGCGGCCGCGCGCATCTCGGCATCTGCCGGGCCCGCGGCTCGCGCCTCTCGGACGATCCGCGCATCACCGGCGGCGTGATGTTCACGCTGGTGACGCAGGAGGTTGAGGCCTGGCACGCCTTCCTGACCGGCAAGGGAATGGACGTGCCGCCGCCGGCCTATTCGGACGCGCACGGCATCACGCATTTCTTCTTCCGCGACCCGGCCGGCTACACGCTCGAAGTCCAGCGCTTCGAGCGGCCGGACTGGCCGGGCTAGCCTTCCGACAGCCGCTGCAGCAGCGCCAGCAGGCTCGCGCGCTCGGCCGGCGTCAGCGCGGCCATCAGCGCCTCGTTCGCGCGCTGGCCGGCTTCCTGGGCCTCGCGCAGCAGCGCCTCGCCCTCGGGCGTGATGGTGAGCACGCGCATGCGGCGGTCCATCGGGTCGGCCGCCGTGCGGATGAGGCCGCGGTCGATGAGCCGGCGCACCACGCCTTGCACCGTCGCGGAATCCATGGCGGCCAGCCGCCCCAGGTGATTCTGCGTGGCGCGCCCCAGCTCCGAGAGCCGCACCAGCGTCGCGAATTGCGGCCCTGTCAGGCCCAGCCCCGCCGCGCATTCCTGGAACATGGACTGGTAGCGCTGATGCGCGCGCCGCAGGAGGTGTCCCGCCGAGGCGTCAAGCCGGTACATGGCCCTGTCCCGGGGCTGCTCCAAAGGCTCGGCTTCGTCGCAGATTTCGCTCATGAATCCCGGGTTTCCATGCACTTCGTCGCCCGCCGCGCTGTCCAAAGTCAAGAAAAGAAGCATGGAAAACGACCATTGCGCCGGGATTGACGTTTCTTTATTCCGGAAGCGACCCGCCGTCCGAGCGGTGCGAAAAACACGGGAGAGATTGATGTCCGATTCCAAGATCGGCGGCCGTCGCGGCCTGCTGAAGGCGTCCGCGGTCGCCGCCACGGGCGCGGCGGTTCTGGCGACGCCCAATGTCAGCCGCGCGCAGACCATGACGCTGCGCTTCCAGTCCACCTGGCCGCAGCGCGACATCTTCCATGAGTTCGCCCAGGACTACGTGACGCGCGTGAACAGCCTGGCCGGCAACCGCCTGCGCGTCGAGCTGCTCGCCGCCGGCGCCGTGGTCGGCGCCTTCCAGCTCATGGACGCCGTGCACACCGGCACGCTCGACGGCGGCCACGGCGTCTCGGCCTACTGGTTCGGCCGCAACAAGGCCTTCAGCCTCTTCGGCACCACGCCGCCCTGGTTCGGCGACGCCAACCAGATGCTCGGCTGGTTCTACTACGGCGGCGGCGAGGCGCTCTACAAGGAGCTGCTGCACGACGTGTTGCGCCTCAATGTCGTGGGCTTCATGTCGGCGCCGATGCCGACGCAGCCGCTCGGCTGGTTCCGCAACCCGATCGAGCGCGCCGACCAGATCCGCGGCCTGCGCTATCGCACCGTCGGCCTCGCGACCGACCTCTTCCAGGAGATGGGCGCGGCCGTGGTGGCGCTGCCGGGCGGCGAGATCGTGCCCGCGCTGGAGCGCGGCGTCATCGACGCGGCCGAGTTCAACAACCCCTCCTCGGACCGCGTGCTCGGCTTCCCCGACGTCGCCAAGAACTTCTACATCCAGAGCTACCACCAGGCGGTGGAGTGCTTCGAGATCCTCTGGAACCGGCCCAAGATCGAGGCCCTTCCCGCCGAGCAGCAGGCCATCCTGCGCATCTCCGCCGAGGCCGCGTCCGCGGACATGTCGTGGAAGTCGCAGGACCGCTACTCGCGCGACCTGCTCGCCATGGCGCAGACCCAGGGCGTCAACGTGCGCCAGACGCCGCGGCCCATCCTCGACGCGCAGCTCCAGGCCTGGGACCGCGTGATCGCCAAGATGGAGGGCGACAACAGCGCGCCCGTCAACGGCCCGCTCTTCAAGAAGATCTGCGACAGCCAGCGCGACTGGTGCCGCCGCGTGGGCAACTTCTACCTGCGCTACACGGTCAGCCCGGTGGTCTCCTACAACCACTTTTTCGCCCAGCGCTGAGCTCGTTCCGATTACGCTGACATGGCCCGGGGGCAATCCCCGGGCCAATTTGCTGCCAAACAGGGGGCGGGGAACTTGACCGACAGCATCTTCGTCATCGGGTTGGCGTGCCTTGTGGTCGCCGCGCTGATCGTCGGCATCGCCTTCGCAGGCAGCGCGCTGGTGGGCCGCGTGCTGCTGGCGGTGGACAAGCTCTCCACGATCATCGGCCAGACCTTCGCCTGGTCCATCCTGCTGCTGACCTTCGCCATCACCTACGAGGTCATCGCCCGCAAATTCTTCGCCGCGCCGACCAACTGGGGCTATGACAGCCAGTACATGCTCTACGGCATCCTGTTCATGTTCGCCGGCGCCTATGCGCTGAGCCGGAACGGGCATGTCCGCGGCGACTTCCTCTACCGGATGATGTCTGCGCGGCGGCAGGCCATGCTCGACCTGCTGCTCTACATCCTGTTCTTCTTCCCCGCGATCTTCGCCTTCATGGTCGCCGGCTTCCACTTCTTCGAGCTGAGCCGGATGCAGAACGAGCACAGCATGTTCTCGCCCTCCGGCCCGATCATCTGGCCCTTCAAGGGCATCATCCCCATCGTCGGCTTTCTCCTCCTGCTGCAGGGCCTCGTCGAGGTGGTGCGCTGCGTGCGCTGCATCCGCGCCGGCGAATGGCCGCAGCGCCTCTCCGACGTGGAGGAACTCGATCAGATCATTCTCGCCAAGGCCGCCGAGAAGTCCCCGGAGGAGCTCGCGCGCGAGCTCGCCCAGGGCGACGCCGTGCTCCACAAGGGACACTGACGCCAGATGATCTCCGATGCCGGCCTCGGCCTGACGCAGCTCCTCCTCTTCCTCTTCTTCATCCTGCTGGGCTTCCCGATCGCCTTCACGCTGATGGCGATGGGGCTGTTCTTCGGCTTCCTCGGCATGGGCGACCGGGTCTTCGACCTGCTGATCCAGCGCACCTATGCGGTGATGAGCAGCGACGTGCTGATCTCCGTGCCGCTCTTCGTCTTCATGGGCTACATCATCGAGCGCGCGAATATCCTGGACCGGCTGTTCCGCTCGCTGCAGATGGCCTCCGGCAACATCCCGGGCAGCCTCGCGGTCGCCACGCTCGCCACCTGCGCGCTCTTCGCCACCGCCACCGGCATCGTGGGCGCTGTCGTGACGCTGATGGGCCTGCTCGCCTTCCCGGCCATGCTGCGCGCGGGCTACGACCCGAAGCTCGCGGCCGGCGTGGTCTGCGCGGGCGGCTGCCTCGGCATCCTGATCCCGCCCTCGATCATGCTGATCCTCTACGGCGCGACGGCCGGCGTCTCGGTGGTGCAGCTCTATGCGGCCGCCTTCCTGCCGGGCCTCATGCTGGCCGGCCTCTACATCCTCTACGTGATCGGCCTTGCGATCGTGAAGCCCAGCGTCGCGCCGCGCCTGCCGCCGGACGAGGTGAAGGTCCCGTTCTTCAAGCTGCTCTGGGCATTGCTGACCAGCTTCTTCCCGCTCGCGCTGCTCATCGCCATGGTGCTGGGCGCGATCCTGATGGGCCTCGCTACGCCCTCCGAAGCCGCGGCCATGGGCAGCCTCGGCTCCATTATCCTCGCCGTCGCCTACCGCTCCTTCTCGTTTGAAAAGCTGAAGGAGAGCGTCTTCCTCACCGCGCGCACCAGCGCCATGGTCTGCTGGCTCTTCGTCGGCTCCTACATCTTCAGCTCGGTCTTCGGCTATCTCGGCGGGCAGTCGGTGGTGGAGGAATTCGTCAAGTCGCTGCCGCTCAACACCTTCACCTTCATGCTGCTGGCCCAGGCCATCGTCTTCGTGCTCGGCTGGCCGCTGGAATGGACGGAGATCATCGTGATCTTCGTGCCGATCTTCCTGCCACTGCTCGACGATTTCGGCGTGGACCCGATGTTCTTCGGCGTCCTCATCGCGCTCAACCTGCAGACGAGCTTCCTGTCCCCGCCCGTCGCCATGGCCGCCTTCTACCTCAAGGGCGTGGCGCCGAAGCACGTGCGGATCGAGGACATCTTCAAGGGCTGCATGCCCTTCATCTACATCGTCGTCTTCACCATGCTGATGGTCTACGTCTTCCCCGGCATCGTGACCTGGCTGCCCGATAAGCTGTATGGGGGACAGTCCGGCCCGCCGGCCATCCAGATGGATGCGCCACCCGTGGGCGGCTTCCAGGAAGAAGAGATGCCCGAATTGCCCCCGCTTCAATGAGTGAGACCCCCGCCGCGCGAGCGGCGCAATTCCTGGCGGAAGCCTGGACCTCCGGCGATCCCCTCGCGCCCTTCCCCGCCGGGCTCGCCCCCGTCGATATCGCGGCCGGCGAGGCCATCACCGCCGGGCTGGTCGAGGCCCTGGCCCTGCCCGTCTGCGGCGTGCGGCTCGCGCCGGGGCCGGACGGACTGACGCTGCTCTCCGCGCCGATGCTGGAGCCGCGCATGCTGCGCGCGGGCACGCCGGTCGCGATGGCGTCGCTGCGGCACGCGCGCATCTCCGCCGGAATCCTCGGCGTGCTGGCGGAACCGCTGGCGGACGGGCTGCCCGTCTTCTCCGCCTTCCACCCCGTGATCGACATCGCTGCGAGCCGCTATGCCGCGCCGCAGGTCGATGCCGCGCAACAGGTGGCCGATCTCGGCGGGCTCGGGCTCGTGATGGTCGGCAAGCGCTGGATCGGTGCGCTGCCCGAGGAAAGCGAGGCCCGGATCGGCCTGACTGGCGATCGACCGCGCCCGCTGCGGGCGCCGCTGGCGGCGCTGATGCGGCAGGCCGGCGCGGCCGCCTCGAAATGGGGCGGGCTGCCGGCCGGTGCCGTGCTGGTCGTGGCCGGGCTGGCGACGGGATCGCCGCCCATCGCCGGCACGAAATGGGCGGCGGCGATCCCGCCCGTGGGACGGATCTCCATTACCCTCGGTTGATGCGGGGGGCGCTGCCCCCCCGCCAGGGCTTTAGGCCCTGGACCCAGGCACTTAGCGGATCGCGTAGACGTCGTAGCGCGGGCCCGTCGGCGGACGCTGGCCCACGCCGACCGCGACCACCCGGTTCATCCAGGCGAGGTCGGCCGCGCCCGTCGTGAAGCGGATCGCCACCCGGAAGTAGTAGTCCGAAGGCGGCACCGGCTCGCCCGCATTGAGCCGCGCCAGCACTTCGGGCGCCGCCGTGCGCACGCCCGTGTACTGCGCGTAGACCAGGCTCCCCGAGGCCGCCTTGATCGTCAGCCGCACGTCCATATGCGCGGTGCCGTCGGCCTCGACGCGCAGCCAGTCCGCCGCCGTGCCGGCCAGCACCTCACCCTGCAGCTTCGGGCCGGTGACCGTTCCGCCGGTGACCGGGACGATGCGCAGGTCCATCCCATCCGGCCCCTTGCCGACCATCTGCGGCGTGCCGACGGCCAGTTCCATGGTGAAGAGATGCTCGCTGACGAGCGGCAGAAGATCGGGCATATGTTTTCCTCCTGGGATCGGAAGGATGCCCGGCCGGCGCTAGTGCAGCAATCCATAGAGCGTCGCCAATGCCTCGATGCCGATGAAGAGGGCGACGGCGATCTCCAGCACCTGCGAGCGCTGGCCCTGGATCAGCAGGAGAAGCGTCTGCATCGTCTCGCCGATCACCACGAGCTTGGCGTCGAGCGCGGCGGAGCGGCCGGCCAGCTCGAACTCCTCGGCCAGGCGCTGGTGCAGCCGCTCCAGCTCTGGGTGCTCCCACAGCGTCTCCGGCCGATCGCCCACCTGCACGCGCGCGGTCGCATAACTGCGCGCGGCCAGCGCGTCGCCGATCGCCCGCATCAGCCCCCGCGAGAAGATGGCGAGGCGGCCCCTTCGGCGCAGCCGGGTCACCACCGGGTCCATCCCGTCCAGCGTGCGGGCGAGTTCCCCCTCCTGGTGGGTGAGCGCAGCGCTCTTGGCCAGCGCCTCGGCCACGAGCGCGAGCCGCGGCGGCGCGAGGTTCATGAGCTGGACCTCGCCGCCCTCGGCCACCTCGTCGCGCTCGGCGCCATCGGCAATCCAGGCCTTCTCCTCAACGGGACGGTCGAGCGGCGAGGAGATCCGCTCGCGCAGCGTCAGCAGCAGGGCGTCGCGCTCCACCTCGGTGGCGCCGAAGAGCACCACCGCGCCCCAGCGGAAGGCAAAGGCGGCGAGGCCGGGCGCCTCCCGCAGCAGGACGGGATCGGTGCCGCTGCCGGCGGCGCGGGCGAGGCCGCGGAGCTCCAGGCGCTCGCCCAGCAACAGGGCCTGGGCCTGGATCCGCGGCGCGCTCAACAGGGTCGGGTCAGCGCTGGCGCCAGGGCAGGTCGCTCGCCTTCCAGCCGGCGATCTGGCCGCGATGGCCCTCGCCGTCCACCGGACCCTCGAAGCCGTCGGCCACGTTGAAGGCGTGCGGGAAGCCCGCCGCCTGCGCCGCCTGTCCGGCCGCCAGGCTCCGCGCACCGGAGCGGCAGAGGTAGTAGACCTGACTGTCGGCGGTGACGCCGGCCTTGCGCAGATGCTCGGTGAAATGGCCGTTGAGCTGCATGCCCGGGAAGACCTGCCAGGGGATCAGCACCACCTGCTTGCCGATCGGGGACAGGTCGGGGACGCCCACGAAATTCCACTCGGCATCCGTGCGCACATCCACCAGGACGGCGTTGGGATCGGATTCCAGGGCGGCCCAGGCATCGGCGGGCGAAATATCGGGCACACCGGGCATGGCTTGCTCCTCTGGCAACGGAACCCGAAGAATGGTGCCGCTGACGCGCCGGGGCAATGCAGGCTCATGGATTCGCGATGGATTTCGGAGGATGCATGCGACTGGGCTTTTTGACTCCCTCCTCCAACACGGTGCTGGAGCCGATGATCGCGGCGCTGCTGCGCGACCACCCAGGGATCACCGCGCACTTCGCGCGGTTCCGCGTGCTGGCGATCAACCTGGGCGCCGCCGCGAACAGCCAGTTCGACACGGCGCCGGTCCTCGCCGCGGCCGAGCTGCTGGCCGATGCGAAGGTGAATTCCATCTGCTGGGCCGGCACCTCGGGAAGCTGGCTGGGCTTCGCGCAGGACGAGGCGCTCTGCGCCGCCATCACGGAGCGGACCGGGATTCCGGCGACGACGGCGACGCTGTCCCTGCGCGATGCGCTGCGCCTCGCGGGCACCCGGCGCGTGGCGCTGGTGACGCCCTATCTCGCCGATGTGCAGGAAGCGATCACCGCCAATCTGGAGCGCGAGGGATTCCAGGTCACCGCCGAGCGGCACCTGGAGGATCCCGGCAACTACAGCTTCGCCCTGCACGCCGCCGGAACCGTCGACGAACTCGTGCGGGCGGCGGTGGCCGAGGCGCCGACGGAGGCGGTGATCATCCATTGCACCAATTTCCGCGGGCTCCCGGGCGCGCCGGCGCTGGAGGCGCGGCTGGGGCCGATGGTGCTGGATTCGGTGGCCGTCTCGGTCTGGGGCGCGCTGCGCTCGGCGGGCGGGATGGCGGAGCTTCCGGGCGGTCGCATCTTCCAGCATCGGTAATCAATCATGAGCGAAGTCTAAAAAATGATTTGACGGTTAAGGCGACCTTTACCTATTGTCAGCCCATGAACGCGCCGCTCCTGCCCCGCCTCGTCAAGCCGATCCTGGGCAGCGGGGGCGAAGCGGAAGGGCGCATCTTCACCGTGTCGGGAGAGGCCGGGAGCTTCGCGCCGGCCCCCCGCTTCCCGGGCCTGCCCGACGGTCCTGCTCCTGAGCCCGCCCTCTTCCTGGTGAGCGAGCTGCCCATCGAAGAGCCGGAAGCGCACGCCGCTGTCCCCGCTTCCTCGCTGGTGCCGTCTGCCGCGCCGGAGGCCGCCGGACCGACCGAGATCATCACGCCCCCGCCGATGGCCCTGCACCGGCCCACGCCCCCAGCCCCTCCACCCGAGGAGCGGATCCTCGTGGAGAGCCTCGGCCCCCTCGCCATCCGCGTCACCGGCACCAGCCATGGCGACCGGCTCCTCGGCGGCCCCGGCGACGACCGGCTCGACGGGCTGGCCGGCGACGACATCCTGGTGGGCGGCCCGGGTCGCGACCTGCTCTACGGCGGCGCCGGCCATGACACGATCCGCTACGATCGGATGCGCGCCGAGGTCAGCCTGGACACCCGCTTCCAGCGGATCAGCCTGGAGGATGGCGAGGACCAGTATGACGGGATCGAGGTCGTCGACCTGCGCGACGGCGACTGGATCCTGACCGCCGGCGATCCGGCCGCGCTGGTGCAGCGCCTCTACCTGGCCGCGACGGGCCATGCTCCCTCCGCAATGGAGATGATCCGCGAGGCGGCCACGCTGCAGGTCGGCGGCTCGGCCGAAGCGCTGGCGGGGCGTCTCGCGGCCGGCGCCGGCGAGGCGGTGCAGCTCCGCGTCCAGGCCGCGCTCGACGCGCCGCGCGAAGGACGGCTCGACCAGCCCGTCTGGCTGCCGGATGCCGAGGCGGCGCTGCTCACCCGGCTCTGCGATCTGGCCCTCGGGACTGCTCCGGACCGGGACAGCTTCCTGCACTGGCTCGACGAGCTGGAAGGCGGAACGCCCGCCGAAACCGTGGCGGAAGAGATCCTCGCCACACCGCAGGCCACTCATCTGGACGCACACGCCCTCGTGACGGCATCATCCGACTGGATGTTATAGCGTCCGGATTGTCATCGAAGATGTTATAGCATTACATATCCCTTGAACGCCTCAAGGGTCATGTCATGCGCCTCTCCCCGATCTGGATTCTCGCCGGCCTCCTGCCCCCGGCTGCCCATGCCCAGACCTCGGATCCCATCGCCCTGCCGCAGATGTCGGTAACCGCGAGCCCCATCGCGGGCGACCAGCCCGGCAGCTTCGTGCCCGTCACCACCCTCGACCAGGCGCGCATCGCGGACTCTCCGGCCCGCTCCCTCGGCGACGTGATGCGCGACGAGCCGGGCCTCACCGCCACCACCTTCGCCCCCGGCGCCAGCCGCCCCATCATCCGCGGCCTCGACAACTTCCGCGTGCGCCTGCAGGAGAACGGCTTCGGCGCCGGCGACGTCTCCGCCTATGGCGAGGACCACGCCGTCCCGCTGGACCCGCTGACCGCCGAGCGGATCGAGGTCATTCGCGGCCCGGCCTCGCTGCGCTGGGGATCCCAGGCGATCGGCGGCGTGGTGAACGTCATCAACAACCGCATCCCCACCAGCCTGCCCGACCAGGTCGCGAAGGGCCGCGTCTCCGGCGGCTGGAACAGCGGCAGCCGCGGCTGGGACGGCACCGCCAGCACCGACGTCCGCGCCGGCAACTTCGTCATGCATGGCGACCTCTTCGGCCGCCACGACGGCGACTACAGCATCCCCGGCGGCCGCCGGCAGGCCAATACCGGCGTCAGGACCGACGGCGGGGCGGTCGGCCTCAGCTACTTCTTCGACCAGGGCTTCGTCGGCACCTCGGTGTCGCGCTTCAACAGCACCTACGGCATCCCCGGCAACATCGATGCCGTGGTCGGCACCACCATCCGCATGGAGCAGGTGCGCTGGGCCAGCCGCGGCGAGTACCGGCCGGGCTCGGGACCCATCCGCAGCGTGAACTTCTGGCTCGGCTACACGACCTACCGGCACGAGGAGCTCGGCGCCGATCTGGCCGAGGACGGGACGGTGGATGTCGGCAGCCGGCACGTCCATGGCGGCTTCCGCAACAACTCCTGGGACGGCCGGCTGGAGCTCCAGCACATGCCGGTCTCCACCCGGTTCGGCGAGCTGAACGGCACCTTCGGCTTCTCCTACGAGCAGGAGAATCTGCGCACGACGGGCGAGTTCTTCGAGTTCCTCCCACCCGCCCGGACCAGCCGCACCGCCGGCTACGTCTTCGAGGAGCTGAAGCTCTCCCCCGTCTGGCGGCTGCAGGCGGCGGCTCGCCTGGAATTCGTCAATATCGCGGGCTCCACCGCGGCCTTCCCGGCGGGCAACCTCCCGCTCGACGCGGAGCAGGAGCTGGAGAACGCCTCGCGCCGCCGCGACTTCATGCCCGCGAGCTTCAGCCTCGGCCTGCTGCGAGACCTGCCCTGGGCCATGCAGGCCCGCGCCACGGCGCAATACGTGCAGCGCGCGCCGAGCGCCGCCGAGCTCTTCTCCCGCGGCGCGCATGATGCCTCCGGCACCTTCGACGTCGGCGACCCCAACCTGCGCAAGGAGGCGGCCACGACCGCCGAGCTCGGGCTTTCCCGCACGACGGGCGCCTTCCGCTTCGACACCAGCGCCTATTACTCGCGCTTCAACGGCTTCATCTACCGCGCGCTCACGGGCAACACCTGCGGCGAGGAATTCTCGTCCTGCGCCTCGGGTCCCGGCGGCGAGTTCCGCCAGGTCGCCTATGGCCAGCGCGACGCCACCTTCTACGGCTTCGAGGGGCGCGCGGAGCAGGACGTGATGCAGCTGGGCAACGGCACCTTCGGCGTCTCGGGGCGCTATGACTTCGTGCGGGCCGAATTCGCCAATGGTGCCGGCAACGTGCCGCGCATCCCGCCGCACCGGCTGGGCGCCGGGATCTGGTGGCGCAGCCCCACCTGGCAGGCCGCCCTCGACTACCTGCACGCCTTCGACCAGACCCGCACCGGCGAGAACGAGACCCGCACCAACGGCTACGACCTGCTGAATCTCCGCGTCGGCTACACGCGGCAGCTGGGCGGGACGCGGGCGGTCAACTTCTCGGTCATCGGCACCAACCTGCTGGACTCCGACATGCGCAACTCGGCCTCCTTCAAGAAGGACGAGGTGCTGCTGCCGGGGCGCGCCGTGCGACTGCTGGCGACTTTCACCTTCTAACGGCCGTGATGCGTTTCGGCGTCAACGACGTGACGGAGCGCCCGCAGATCTGGCGGCGCTTCGACGGCGATGACTGGGCAGCCTTCGATTCCCTGCCGCCCCTCATCCGCCGGCGCCTGCACGAGCACGCCTATGACGCCTGGGCGGTCAATGCGCTGATCCTCTGGAAGATCTTCCGGCGACAGACCGCCAGCAGCACGCGCGGCATGAAGCGACTGCTCCACCACCTCCACATCTGCGAAAGGCTGGAACTCGAGGCCTTCGCCACGGCCTATTCCCGGCGATGGGGCGATACCCTTCCGCATGTCGCCGCCCAGGCCTCCATCCTCCGCTACGCGGCGGGCGGGATGAAGGCGACCTCCCGGACCAAGTCACCGGGGCCAGCGGGTTAGGCGATGCCGCCCGCCGCCTCGATCACGGCGGGTCCCATGGCGGCAAGGCCGGCCGCGCACCACTCGCGGGAAATGCTCTCGGCGGGATGGTGGCTGACGCCGCCGTGGCAGGGGATGAACATCAGCGCCGATGGCACCACGAGGCCCACATGCAGGGCGTCCTGCGGAATGGGCCCGGGCAGGTCGCGATGCCGGAGCTGCGCGGCATCGGCTGCGCGCCGCAGGGAATCCAGCAGCTTCGGCGCGAAGGGAACGCGCGGATAGCCGCCGACGCGCTCGATCTCGACCTGGACGCCGCGGCGCACGGTCATCTCGGCGACAGCCTCCTGGAGAGCGGCCGTCATCCGGGCGTTTCCGTCCGCGTCGGGGTGGCGGATGTTCGCCGCAAAGCGCGCCAGGGACGGGATGTTACCGCGCGCATCAGGCTCCAGGGCCAGCAGCCGCGTGGCCGTGGCCATGCCGCCGGTCGCGATCGCCACGCGCTCCAGGGCCAGCACAAGTTCCGACGCCGCCGCCAGCGCATCCTGCCGTCCCGCCATGGGCGAGCCGACGTGGCCGTCACGGCCCGTGACGGTGACGGTCCACTGCTCGACCCCGATGCAATGGGTGACGATGCCGATGGGGATGCCCTCCCGCTCTAGGATCGGCCCCTGCTCGATATGGGCCTCGTAATAGGCGGCGAATTTCTGGGCCATCGCCGGATCGGCGGTGCCGGCCCAGCCGGTGGCCTCCAGCGCGTCGCCATAGGTGATCGAGGGATCGAAATTGTCGGGCGCGGCCAGCACCGTCGCCTCGTCGAGGATGCCCATCGCCCCACCGCTCGCCGACATCGACGGGCTGAAGCGCGAGCCCTCCTCATTGGTCCAGTTCACCACGGTGATCGGCGCCCGGGTGCGCCGTCCTGCCTCCTGCAGGGCGCGCACGATCTCCAGCCCGAGCAGAACGCCGTAAGGGCCATCGTACTTTCCGCCGGTCGGCACGCTGTCGAGATGGCTGCCGACCGCGACCGGCGCGGCCTCCGGATCCGTGCCGGCATAGGAGAGGTACATGCTGCCGAGCCGGTCCACCGTGACCTCGCAGCCCACCGTCAGCGCCCAGTCCCGCAACAGCGCCCGCGCCGCGGAATCCTCGGCCGAGAGGGCCAGCCTCCGGACGCCGCCCTCGGGCGTGGCGCCGATGGCGGCCATCTGTTCGAGGCTCTGCCAGAAGCGGTCGGGCGAGAAGGGAAGGCTCATGCCATGGTCTCCGGCGAGCGGAGCAGCTCGCCAGGCCATAGTGCCGGCAAACGGGCGGAGGTGAAGGCCGCACGGCCAAATCTGCTCGGCGGCGATGCAGGTCAGCCCCGGTAGATGTTCCCGCTGTCGTTCACGACCCAGGGCTTGCCCTGGCCGTCGGCGGCCACGCGCACGGCGCCGCCGGGAATGTTCTGCCATGGCCGGGCACCCACGCCGGCCCAGCGGCAGATGCCATAGCCCCCGAGCACGGCGTTGGTCCCGATGGCATAGACCTCGCCGCCGCCGGCGCCGATGTCCCTGGCATCCCCTGGCACCTGATCGAAACGGTTGCTGGCCCAGAGGTAGACCTTGCCCTGGTCGTTCACCAGCCAGGGCGCGCCCGTGTCGTCCGCGGCGATGCGCACCGCGCCACCCGGAAGCCTGTCCCAGCCATTGCCGTTCCAGCGATGGATGCTGAACCCGCCCGGCACCGAGATGTTCCCCACCACGAAGATCTTGCCGCCACCGGCCGCGATGTCACGCGCGGCGCCCGGAAGCCGGTCCCAGGCGCTGCCGTTCCAGCGGTAGATGCCGTTGCTCGCCGTCGTGACCCAGGGATTGCCGCTGCCATCCACGGCGACGTTGACGCCGCCGCCCGGAAAGGAGTCCCAGACATCGCCGGTGGCGCGGCCGTTCCAGCGGAAGATGCCGTAGCCATCCCCGCTGCGGTTGCGGCCGATGACGCAAACCTTGCCGCCGCCGGCGCCGATGTCCTGCGCGCTCCCCGGATATTGCAACCAAGTAACGTTCTGGGCCCGGGCCCGCCGAGCCGTCGCCAGCATAGGCAGGGCAAGGGGCGCGACCAGAAGAAAACGGCGCTTGAGGATTTGCGTCACTTGATTCGGGACGGGGGTGTGGTCTTGCATCGGAAGGCCTCGTGACATTCTCGAAGCTGTGCCGCTTACTGCGGCATTTCTTTGGCGTTTTCATGGCCGAATTTACATCACTTCAACGAAACCGAAAATTGGAATAATATTCTTTGGAATATTGCAAATCCCCAGAGATGTGATTTGGCACCTTGCCGCGAGCCCCCGAAATGGCCGTCGCGCGCGCTGGCCGAGCCGGTGGAGCAAGCGTTCCCATGGCGATCCGTCGGCATAGGCCTGCCTGTTCCCGCGCCGAGGCTATCGCCAGCCGGCTCCGCCGGGTCAGCGCTGCATGGCTCTCGCAACGTCTTGCCGCCCGGCCCGCATCGCGCGAGCCTCGTGGGCATGACGACATGGCGCGCCCGCGCGGGCACCACCTTCACCCCCCAGAAGCAGCCCGCGACAGGCGCGCGCGGCATGGTGGTCACCAACCACCCCGCCGCCAGCGCCGCCGGCGCGCAAATGCTGGCCGAGGGCGGCAATGCGGTGGACGCCGCGGTCGCCGCCATCCTCGCGCTCACCGTCTGCGAGCCGATGATGGTCGGCATGTTCGGCGGCGGCCTCATGCACGTCGCCCTGCCCGACGGCACGCATGAAGTGCTGGACGGCATGGCCACCTGCCCCCTCAACTCGCGGCCCGAGATGTTCGAGAGGCGCGACCCGCGAAAGCAGACGCTGGGCGCGCTCTCGGTCGCCGTGCCGGCCAACCTCCTCGCCTGGGAGGCCGGACTGAAACGGCACGGCCGCTTCTCCATGGCCGACGTCATCGCGCCGGCCATCCGCCTCGCAGAGAAGGGCTTTGAGGCGAGCGGCTACCTGCACGAATGCATCGCCGAGACCGCCGCCGACCTGAAGCTGGACGCCACCATCTCGCGCATCTTCCTGCAGGACGGCGAGCCCATCCCCGCCGGCTCGCGCGTGGTGAACGAGGCGCTGGCCGACAGCCTGCGCGCCGTGGCCCAGGAGGGCGCGGCCGCACTGCACGAGGGCGACCTCGGCACCTCCGCCTCCATCGACCTCGCGCGCAAGGGCGGCATCATCACGACCGACGACCTGGCGGCCGCCCGCATGATCCGTCGCGAGCCGGTGCGCGGCACCTATCGCGGCATCGAGGTCTATGGCCCGCCCCCGCCCTCGGCCGGCGGCGTGCACGTGCTGCAGATGCTGAACCTGCTGGAGGCCTACGACATCGCCGCCAGCGGCTTCGGCACGCCGGCCACGCTGCACCTCATCGCCGAGGCGCTGAAGATGGCCTTCGCCGACCGCGCCGTCGCGACCGCCGATCCGGCTTTCCTCGACGTGCCGGTGGCGAAGCTCATCAGCAAGGACTACGCCGCCGAGCGCCGCGCCTTTCTCGACACCGCCCGGGCCAAGGCCTGGTCGCCGGGCATCCAGGCGATGGAGAGCGCCAACACCACGCACATCACGGTGGCCGACCACGAGGGGCGAATCGCCTGCTGCACGCACACGATCAACAGCCTGTTCGGGGCGAAGATCATGCTGCCGGAGAGCGGGCTGATCCCGAACAACTACATGGCGCTCTTCGACCCGCGGCCGGGGCTGGCGCAGTCGATCGAGCCAGGCAAGCGCATCACCACCTCAATGTCGCCGCTGATCCTCCGGAAGGACGGCAAGCCCTATGCCGCGCTGGGGCTGCCGGGCGGGTTGCGCATCTTCGCCTCGACCTTCCAGGCGGTGATGAACCTGGTCGACCACGGCATGTCGTTGCAGGAGGCCGTGGAGGCGCCGCGGCTCTGGACCATGGGCGGTCCGGTGGAGATGGAGGGCGCCTTCCCGGAGGAGATCCGCGCGGCGCTGGAGGCGATGGGCCACCAGCCGGTGGCCATGCCGCATGTGGCGGGCGGCATGGGGGCGATCCGCTGGCACGAGGACGGGCTGATGGAAGGCGCCTCCTGCTGGCGGGCGGACGGCGCGCCGGTCGCGATCGGCGGCGGGCCGGCGCGGCAGGGCGTGCGGTTCTGGCCGGATGCGCGGCGCGCCTAGCAGCCTGTTGTTTCGAGAGCATGATCCACGCCTCCGGTGATTTCCCCCTGCGGCGATCATGCTCTAGGTCACCGACTCATAAGCGCGAAGCCAGATGCGTGTAGCGGCGAGTTTGACGATGGCGAGGTAGTTGGTAGCGAGCTTGTCGTATCGGGTTGCGACGGCGCGGTAGTGCTTGATCTTGTTGAAGAAGCGCTCGACGAGATTTCTGTAGCGATAGAGGAAGGGGCTGAAGGCGGGGAGGTTCACCCGACGCGGCATGGGTTTGATGTTGGCCCAGGCGCCTTGAGCCTCCATGGTGCTGCGAAGGGTGTTACTGTCGTAGGCGCGATCGGCCATGAGGATCTGGCCAGGTCCGAGATGGCCCAGCATATCGGCGGCACTACGGCCATCATGGGCCTGTCCCTCGGTCAGCTTAAGCAGGACAGGCAGGCCGTTGGCATCGACCAGCGCGTGGATCTTGGTCGTCAGCCCGCCTCGCGAGCGCCCCATGCACTGGGCTCGAGCGTGGTCCCGAGCGGTGGCCGGCGTGGCGTGCGCACCCCCTTTTTGACGTTGCCACCATGCTGATGGACGCGGATCGAGGAGGAATCGACCATCTGCAGGTCGCCGTCATAGGCCCGCGAGACAGCCTCGAAGATGCGGTGTTTAGTCCCGGCATTTGATGGGTTGGATCGAGGCTGAATCGTTCAGGCTCGGCTGTCCAGCATTTGCAGATGA
>NZ_JBXAQB010000015.1:0-189552 GCF_058806835.1 Roseococcus sp. GW821-FHT12F05 | reverse complement strand
CGAAGTCCCCTCGCTCCAAGCTGACCCAGCACACTCAACACACCCGCCGGAAGAAGGGCCTCGGCACCGCGCTTACGATCTAGCAGCTCGCGCGCTCGAAGCTTTGCGGCAGGACTCTCAATGCCCCAGGCAATGAGCCTGCGAAGTTCGTCTGAGTCCCGCGCGTGGTCGCGCTCGGCTACCATGGTCGGAGATTCCATGTCGGTGTTTCTCGCGGACTGCATCCGGCCAGTCGAAACGGCCACGGAGCTTGAACACTTGGCGCGGCAGCCTGTTGCTCAGAGGCGATTAAGCGGACCCCGGCGTGGCCTTAGCGAGGATCCCTGGGGACAAGGTAGAGCCAGCGCGGCAGTGTCAGCCGATCCGTTCCACTCACCCTGCCTGATACGGCCGATCCCCATCGCTCGCGCGAACGGGCTCACTGCCGGCATGACGAAGATCAGTTGGCGACAAATGCCATGCATCAGGGCGCGAGCCACTTGAACGCCAAGATGCCAAGGCCCAGCAGCGCCAGCGAAGTCGCGGCTAGGCGCAGATAGGGCGCCATCATGGCTTCTTCGCGGGGCGCAGGCAGATCAGAGCAGTGCCCACGCCACCAGCGCCCAGAACACGATCATCGGCAGGATGAGGCCGGCGCCGATCCAGGTGAGGACGAACCGGCGGACGGAGTGTGAGGCGCGCGTCGGCATCAGGGCTTCCATGAGCGGTCCCGCCCATTCTGCCGCCCGGCGGTCATCAAATGTTAGGAGGACGGCATGTTCGAAGAAAGACGACCCTCGGGGCGACTTAGGCGCCGAGGGGATACTGCTGACCGATGCGGTCTACTGAACCTCGGCTCCGATTGGCTCCCACACCGGCACGCCCTGAGCTCGTAGTAGCCCTGCCATGTTGGCTGTGTCCCTTCCGCCCGGGAAAGCGATCGCTGCGTCCGGCTGGCCCTCGCGCAGCATCTGCTCGTTTCGGATCGGCCCGGCGGCGAGGCCGTAACGCTTCCAGTTCGCTGGATAGACAACCACTAGGACACCGCGATCGGCGCCCCAACGGCCGCCGAGAGTGTCTGCGCCCGAGGCTCCGCCGTGGATCAGAGTCGTAATAGATCGCCTCGCGTGCACGCGGTCCAGCACGTCATATATCTCCTTGACGTTAGCGAAATCGCGGCCGCCAAAGACAAGGACGCGGAAGCTCGGCATTCTCATCATGATCTGCGATTGACCCTTTTATCGCTCTGGATTGACGTAAACTACAATCCTGACGGGTAAATGGCGGAGCCGTCGAGTCATAAAAAGTGAGATAATCGCGTATATTGCTATTCGATACGCGAGCAGTCCGTGGATATCCAGGCGCCAAGCGACAGCAACATTCTATAGAATGAAATTTACCTCCGGATTTCCTGCAACCGCGGGTTGTCCATTGCGAATTGGGGCAGCAAGATTGTCATGAGTGATCCTTCCCTGGAGGAACCGAGCCTTGCCTGACCCGACGTCGAGAATTCTGGTTCCTGTGATCGCCGAGACTTTGATCAATTTGGAGCATATGGTCCTGATACTGGCTGCTATGCACGAGAACAGGAAAGATCCCGCATCCGTCGAACTGCTGATTATCGAAGCCCTGGGCTATATCGAGCGCAGCAAGCGAACGCTCAACTTGGAAGTGTCCGAGATAGCTTGAGGCGGTTTCGGACGCCAGAACCGCGAGGACAAATCGAGTTTCATCTGCGCGACTACGGCAAGAGCGGGATACCGCGGCCACCGATCGGGCCTGTATAAATCTCAACCTCCGCAGCCCACCGAAACCCTCCGGTCGAGGCCCGCCCAACTTGCCACTGGATTGGCGCGGGAAATCCTCGAAGCGGATGTCCGCCTCGCGCGGCGTGAACGCGCGCCCCGGCGTCTCGCGGCGGACTCGTTCTCACAAGACCGCAACCCGATGCGCCGCTCCGCTCAGTCCTTCCGAACCACATTGCACTCGCGCCAGAGCCAGCCCTGGAATTCCTGGACGGCGATGCCGGCATATGTGGGGCGCCCCGGCCGGTGGTGGAGCAACAGCTCGGGAAGACGCTGGGCCAACTCCTGCGCCGCATCAGGCGACTCTTTGAGTAGGGAGCGGACCGCCAAGTCCAGTACAAGCAAGCGGCCACTGAGTTCGGCGATTTTTAGGTCGGGCGCCACGATTTGTTCTCCCAAGCAAGGTTGTACTCATGCCGCCTTACAGAGTGCATTAGCGCATCTGGGTGAGGCAATAGAGTTCTGGGACTTGGGCTCGTTCACCTCGCCACCGCGTCGGCGGGGTGGGGAGAACGAGGAGCACTACGTCCTCGCAATACCAAGGATTTCCTCCACACGATGGAGGCGATCGCTGATGTCCTTGAGGAGTGCCAACGCTTGCTCGGACGCCCTCTCGCCACTGAGGCCGGCGGGGGTGCTGGCGCTGGTCAGCCCAAGCTGCTGCGCGCGCAATGGCTCAGTTTCCGTGGCCTGCGGCGGATCGACGGGTCGCGGCTGCTGCCGTCGCGCATCCTCTCGCAGTTCGCGCCTGACCCACTCCGGCAGGTCATATGAATCGCCCATCTCGCATCTCCCTGGTGTCGTCGCACCCACCAGTCTGAGCGAGGGCGGCTCCTGCGCGCGAATCCTTCCTTCGCATGGAGCCGCCTGAGATGAGCGTCGGCCTCTTCCCAGAGCAGTCGAATACCGCGCCGCCGCCCGCTGCAGGTGGTAGACTACTTGCGCCAGGGCTATCCGCCCGAAGGGCCGAGCACCACGCACGGCTGATGCCATTGGGCCTCTCATCCAGCCCAGGCAAGGCGGTCAGTCAGCCGCTGCTTGCCCGGCCGGCTCTTTGCGGAGGTTTTGGTGGTTATGGGGGTTTTGGGGAACGTGCGGAAATTCGGAAAACGAGGGTCAGCCTGAGGCCAGACACCTCGTTCCTCGCGGCGGGTGAGCACGAGCCAAGGCGCCTATGATCCCTATGATCCCCTATGCTTTTCCGGCCGGGCCCGACGCGTGCATCTGTGTGAGCGTGCGATCCTAAACCGCCGACCTCTTTGCCCGCTCGGATGCCAGGTCTGTGACCTCTGCTGTTTGCCCCATGCACCACCGTGCCCATGCCTCCATCATCGGTCGGCGCTCTTCCACCAGGGGATCGCGCGCATAGGCGGCTCGCACCTTGTCCTTGTCGCTGTGAGCCAGCGCCTTCTCGCTGAGGTGATCCGCGTAGCCATGAGCCAGCGACCACGCCTTGAAGGTCGCCCGGAAGCCGTGCGGCACCACGGCGCAGCCCTCGTCATCACGCCAGCGGGGGCGCTCGCCTTTCTCCAAACCTTCCAAGCTCATGCTGCGCACCATCATCGAGAGAGCCGTGTCCGATAATGGTCGGCCTTTGCGTCGCCCTGGGAAGACGAGGCTATCTGGTCCATCCGCAAGGGGCTTCATCTCGACCAGCAAATCCAAAGCCGCCAACGAGAGAGGCACTTGATGCAGCCTGCCGCCTTTCATTCTGGCGGCAGGCAAGGCCCAGATCGACGCACTCTCGTTGACCTCGCGCCAGGGCATGCCCCGCATCTCCCCACTCCGGGCGGCGGTCAGGATGGAGAAGCGCAGGGCCAGCGCGGCCATGCTGGAGCGCCCGCGGAGAGCGATCAGGAAGGCGGGAACCTGCTGCCAGGGGAGTGATGGGTAGTTCGCGCCCTTCTCCTTCTCCCGGCGCGCTGCGGCCTTCAGCTTGGTTGGGGCACCCAGCACTTCGGCAAGGTGTCCACGCCACGCTGCGGGATTGGAGCCTCTCGGCCGCAGGGATGTAGCGGCAGCATAGTTCAATACCGCCTCAATGCGTCCGCGCACTCGGGAGGCTGTCTCGGGCGTCTTCGTCCAGATCGGCTGAAGTGCGCGGAGGACATGATCTGTGTCGATCTCAGCCACCGGCACTGGCCCAAAGATCGGAAAGACGTAGGACCTCAGCGTGGTCAGCCATTGTTCGCCGTGCTTGGGATTCTTCCACTCGGATGACTTGGCCCCGTGCAAAGCTATGGCCGCGGTCTGGAAAGAGACCGGAGCAACCTCCGCCTCCGCCTCGTCCCTGTCCCGTGCAGCTTCGGCCTGTTTCGCGGCCAGCGGATCTACACCTGCCTTGAGCAGCGCCCGGGCCTCTCCCGCCCGCTGCCGAGCATCCGCGAGAGATAGCGCGGACGGCCCTCGTGCGGCGCCCAAGCCCATGTCCCTGCGCCGGCCGCGTACCGAGTATCGCAACACCCAGGAGGCAGAGCTAGCGCCCACCACGAGCATCAACCCGCTACCATCGACGTAGCTTCCCGGCTTTGCATTCTTCACCTGCAGGGCTGTAAGGGGCTCAGCTCGCTTCGGCATGGTTCGCTCCGCTGCTATGGAGTTATCCCCACAACGCTCCCCACATCATAGCGATGTCTTGGAACGGGCTCAAGCGAACGTCCACGGTCAAGCAATGAGGCAAAACGAGAAGAAGCGGCGAATAGGCGCATTCTCATACTGGCAGTTCGGCCGCAGGCGGATGTTGAAGAACTGGACACTGGCAGAGGCGCTCTCCGCCGGCGAGCGGCTGGAATGGGAGATCACGAGCGAGCGCCGCCGGACCGAGAGCGAGCGCCAGCACCGGGTCGAGCAGCTCAAGCAGCACCGCGCCGCCCTGGAGGCCCTGCGGGAGCAGATCGCCTCCCGCGACGTCGAGCTCGCGGAGGCGATCGCCGCGCGCGACATGGTCGCCAATAGCGGCATCTGGCGGCTGACCGCGCCGCTGCGCCGGCTGGGCAGCGAGCACCCCCGCGTGGCGCGCAACCTGCGGCGCGTCCTGCAGGTGATCTGGTGGACGGCGACGCTGCAGATCGGCCATCGCTTCCTGCTCTGGCGCCGCCACCGGGCCGCCGCCGCGCAGCAGGCCACGGCCGAGTTACCGTCCCTGCCGGAGCCCGCCGCACCGGCCGCCGCGCCACCCCGCACCCCGCTCACCCTGCGCCTCGACTTCGAGGAGATGTACGGCACCGCGCCGATCGGCTTCCCGGCCGTGGCCGACCCCGAGGTCTCGGTCATCATCCCGGCTTATCGCGGCCTGCCCGAGCTGCTGAACTGCCTCCGCTCGCTCGCCGTCCATCGGCGCGGCGAGCCGTCCTTCGAGGTCATCCTGGTGGACGACTGCCCGGCCGAGCCGGTGCTGCCCCTGATCCCGGAGAGCCCCGGCCTGGTCGGCATCGCCAATGCCGAGAACCTCGGCTTCCTGCGCACCTGCAACCGCGGCGCCGAGGCGGCGCGCGGGCGCATTCTCTGCCTGCTGAACAGCGACACCATCGTCCAGGCGGGCTGGCTCCGCACGCTCGTCGAGGCGTTGGACTCGTCTCCCCGCGCCGCACTGGCCGGGAGCATGCTGCTGAACGACGACGGCTCCATCCAGGATGCCGGCTGGCGTATCCTGTCGAACGGCTGGGGGCAGCCCATCGGCCGCGACGGCGATCCGCGCAACGGCGCCTACACCCGCCGGCGCCGCGTGGATTGCGTGACCGGCGCCTGCTTCGCCGTGCCCCGGCGCGTCTGGGACGAACTGGGCGGCCTCGACACCGCCTATGCGCCCGCCTTCTATGAGGAGTTCGACTTCGCCTTCCGCGCAAAGGAGAAGGGGCTGGAGGTCATCTACGAGCCGCGCAGTCGCGTCGTGCACCTCGGCAGCTCCTCCTACGGCGCCGAGCGCCGGGACCAGCTGTCGGGCATCAACCAGCAGACCTTCGCGGCCCGCTTCGCCGAGACGCTCCGCCGCCAGCCGGGCGACCCCTCGGACGAGTTCGCGATCGCCGAGGCCGGCCATCCGCGGCCGGTGATCCTGGTCGTCGACCACGGCGTGCCGCGGCCCGACCGCCATGCCGGCGACGTCACCATGACCTCCTACCTGCAGCTGCTGGTCCAGGCCGGCTGGCGGGTCGTCTTCGGGCCGCGCGACGGCTTGGCCGAAGGCCCCGCCGCCGAGGCTCTGGAGACGCTCGGCATCGAGCTGATCCGCGCGCCCTGGACCATCGAAGGCTGGCTCGCGGAGCACGGGAAACACCTCGACGCGGCCTGGATCAGCCGGCCGGAGATCGCGGCGAAGCTGCTCGGCCCGCTGCGCGCCCACAGCCGGGCCGAGATCGCCTACTACACGCACGACCTGCATTTCCAGCGGATGGAGCGCGAGGCCGCGACGCACGGTGACGCCGCGCTGACGCGTGCCGCCGCGGAGATGCGGGAGAAGGAGCTGGCCGTCCTGCGCGCGGCGGACCGCGTCATGACGCCGAGCGGCGAGGAAGCCGAGGTCATCCGCGGCCTCCTCCCGGAACAGCGGGTCATCGCCATCCCGTCCTACTGCTACGCCGAGGAGGAGCTGCATCCGCGCGACGCCGCCCATTTCGAGCCGCTGCAGGACGTGCTCTTCGTCGGCGGCTTCCCGCACACCCCGAACGTGGACGCGGCTCTGTTCATCGCCCGCGAGGTGATGCCTCTCGTCTGGCGGGAGCGGCCGGAGGCCCGCCTGCTGCTGGTCGGCTACGCCCCGCCGGCCGAGGTCCGCGCCCTGGCCGGGCCGCGCATCCTCGTGACCGGGCAGGTGCCGGAGCTCGATCCCTATTTCGACCGGTCGCGCGTCATGCTCGCGGCTCTGCGCTACGGCGCGGGCGTGAAGGGCAAGGTCGTCGAGGCGCTACGCTTCGGCCTGCCCGTGGTGACCACGCCGGTCGGCGCCGAGGGCATCGGCATCACGCCCGGAGCCGAGGCCCTCGTCGCCGGGGATGCGGCGGGGCTGGCCGCGGGCGTGCTGGCGCTGCTGGGGGATGCGGAACGCTGCGCCTCCCTGTCGCAAGCCGGCGTCGCGCTGATGCGGCACCGCTTCACGCGCAGCGCGGCGCGGGCTGCGCTCAACGAGGTGTTCCGCACGCCGCGCTGCAGCGCCTGCGGCTCGGCGAAGCTGATGGCACCGCCGCTGGACGGCAATTTCCGCGAATCCTTCGTCTGCCAGGGCTGCTATGCGTTGGGCCGCGCCGAGGCGATGGCGCGCGTGCTGGTGCGGCGCTTCGCCCAGGCCGGCGAGAGCTCGCTGCCCGAGCTGATGCGCAGCCGCCCGGAGCTCCGCATCCACGAGCTCGGCTTCGTGGGCGGCATCGCCGACGCGCTCAATGGCTTCCCGAACTACTCCACCTCCGAGTTCTTCCCGGACGTGCCGATCGGCACGCCGGGGCCGCACGGCGTGCGCTGCGAGGACGTGACCCGCCTCACCTATGCCGATGCGAGCTTCGACATGGTCCTCAGCCAGGACGTGATGGAGCATGTCCCCGACCCCGTCCGCGGCTTCGCGGAGACGGCGCGGGTGCTGCGGCCCGGCGGCTCGCATTTCTTCACCATCCCGCAATACCCCGACATGCCGCGCAGCGTGACCCGCGCCCGGCTGGGTGAGCAGGGTGTGGAGCACCTGCTGCCGGCGGAATACCACGGCGATCCCGTGCGGTCGGAGGGCGCGCTGGTCTTCACCGACTACGGCGCCGACCTCCCGGAGCTGATCGCGCAGGCCGGCCTGCTGCTGGTGCAGCACGACGTCCCCGTGCTCGGCGGCACGGCGCGCGAGTCGATCCGCATCTTCGAGGCGGTGAAGCTGCCGCCGCTGCCCGATCTCGACCAGGCGGACGCACGGATGCTGGCCGACCTGCAGGACAGCCAGGAGGCCTACGAGGTGCTGATCCGGCGCCTCTACACCTCCGAGCTGCGGACGGGCGACACGGCGATCGACGGCGGCGCCAATTTCGGCGCGCATACCGGGCCGATGACCGCGCTGGTCGGGCCCACGGGCCGCGTGCACGCCTTCGAGCCGCTGCCCCACGCGGCCGCCCATGTCCGCTCCACGTTGGCCGGCCGGCCGCAGCTCACGCTGCACAATAAGGCGCTCGGCCGCGAGGCCGGCCACGCGACCTTCCACCACGTGGTGAACGACGCGGCGCTCTCGAGCCTGCTCGACCGCGATCTCTCCTTCGCCTATCCGGACCTCGAGATCCAGAAGATCGAAACGGAGCTCGTGCCGCTCGACACGCTGGCCGACGAGCCGGTGCGCTTCATCAAGCTGGACCTGGAGGGCTACGACTTCCTGGCCCTGCGCGGCGCGACGGAGCTGCTGCGCCGGCAGCGCCCCATCGTCGCCTTCGAGTTCGGCGGCAAGGACGCCGCCCTGCCGGCCGGCTACGACGCACCGGAGTTCTTCGCCTATTTCGAGAGTGTGGACTACCGGCTGCTCGACCTGGTCGGCCGCGAGTTCACCACGGCCTTCTTCAACCTGCCCTGGGACCAGCGCGAGGTGCCGCACTACGTGGTCGCGGTGCCGAAGGAGCGGGAGGATGTCGCGCCGAAGCTGCGCGCGCAGGCCTGGTCGATCCTTGTCGGAGCCGGCCGCCGGCCGGCCGGGGCGTGAGCCGCATGCCCGGCGGGCAGCCCCATGCACGGCCTGCGCCGCTCCCGCGGCGCGCTCCCGCCGGGCGCGCGGAGGCCCATGCCGCCGCGTGCCCGGCGCACGGCATCCGCCTTCCCAAACGCGGCATTGCACGTCATAGCTGAACCTTCCCGGTGCCGGGGGGCGAAACGCCCGGCGGAACGCTTCGACAGGAGGCGCCGCATCCGAACGGCGCCCGATCCCATCCGCGGAGGACGACGCCTGCCATGATCATCCGTGCCCGAGCTCCGCTGCGCCTCGGCCTGGCCGGCGGCGGCACCGACGTCTCGCCCTACACCGACCTGCATGGCGGTGCCGTGATGAACGTCACCATCGACCGCTACGCCTATGCCATGGTGGAGCCGCTGACGGGCGACGAGATCGTCGTCGAGAGCGTGGACCTGAAGCGCCGCCGCGCCTATCCGGTGGCCGCGCGGCTGCCGCTGGACGGCGAGCTCGACATCGCCAAGGCGGTCTACAACCGCATCATCGCCGACTACGGGCACGGCAAGGGTCAGGCGGTGCGCATCAGCACCTTCTCGGAGGCGCCGGCCGGCTCCGGCCTCGGCTCCTCCTCGGCGATCGTGGTGGCGCTGGTGCAGGCCTTCACCGAATGGCTGGCGCTGCCGCTCGGCGAATACGACGTGGCGCACCTGGCCTATGTCATCGAGCGGCAGGACATCGGCCTGCATGGTGGGCGGCAGGACCAGTACGCCGCGGCCTTCGGCGGCTTCAACTTCATGGAGTTCTACGCGAACGACCGCGTCATCGTGAATCCGCTGAAGATCAAGCAGGAGGTCGCGAACGAGCTCGCCTCGCGCACCATGCTCTGCTTCACCGGCGTCTCGCGCGAGAGCGCCACGATCATCGCGCAGCAGAGCGACAACGTCCGCGCCGGCGCCACGAAATCCATCGACGCGATGCACGCGCTGAAGGCCTCCGCGCTCACCATGAAGGAGGCGCTGCTGCGCGGCGACTTCGAGCTGCTGGCCGAGACGCTGCGCGAGGGCTGGCTGCAGAAGCGCGCCATGGCGAGCGGCATCAGCAACGCCCGCATCGAGGAGGTGCAGGCGGCGGCGATGCAGGCCGGCGCCTATGCCGGCAAGGTCTCGGGCGCGGGCGGCGGCGGCTTCATGATGCTGCTGGTGCCGCTGGAGAGCCGGCTCGGCCTGATCGGCACGCTGGAGGCCATGGGCTGCCGCGTGGAGGGCTGCTTCTTCACGCAGGAAGGGGCTACGGCCTGGCGCGTGCGATCCTGATATCCCCTTCCCAGTCCGGCCAGGAGCCCGACCGCCCATGAGCGAGCTACCCGACTGGACCACCGCCCTGATCACGCAGAAGGAGCGGCTGAAGATCGGCGACGGGGAGCTGGAGCAGCTCTTCTGGCAGTTCTATCCGCGCTACCGCTTCCTCAAGACCCTGCCCATGAACGCCTCGCTGCTCGACATCGGCGCGGGCTCGGGCGGGCTGTCCTTCTGGTCGGAATGGGGCCACCCGCGCCGCAAGGACATCCGCTTCTTCGGCGTCGACCTGCAGCGTGGGCAGCATGCCGGCCGCTACGCCGACTGGCGCGTGGCGAACCTGGACGAGGGGCTGCCCGATTTCGGCCATCCCTTCCAGGGCTTCCTCGCCTCGCACCTCATCGAGCACGTCGCGAGCCCGGCCGGGCTGGTCGAGGCGATGCGCCGGCAGGCCGCGCCCGGGGCGCGCATCTACCTGGAATGGCCGCATCCGCGCAGCGCGGGCTTCCCGAAGGCGGCCGATCTCGGCGCGCAGGGCTTCGTCATGCAGACCTTCAATTTCTTCGACGACTTCACGCATCTGCGCACGCCGGAGCGGCGCGAGGTCGAGGACCTGCTTTCCGCCAGCGGCTTCCACATCGTCGAAAGCGGCGAGGTCACGCTCGGCCCGGTGGCCGAGGAATACATGGCGCGCGGCAGGCGCAGGAACGACATGGTCTGGCGCCAGATGGGCCTCTGGGCTGCGACCGGCTGGTGCAACTACGTGATCGGGCAATTGCCGGAGTAGCCCTCACCGCTTCCGCCCGCCCAGCGCCCGGCCCGCCACCACGCTCCCGGCCCCGAATTTCTCCCGGAGCGCCTCCACCGCGCGCCACCTGGCCGCGCGCTTCGGCGCATTCGGATCGGCGAGGTCGCCCCGGTCCGCATCGGCCGCCTCCGCCAGCGGCGCAGCGCCCAGACCCAGCAGCCGGTAGCGCGTGCCGTCCGCCGCCCTGGCCAGCAGCGGCCGTGCGGCCTCGAACATCGTCTCGGGGAGCAGCGTCGGCGCCGGCATCCGCGCGCTGCGCGTGATCGTCTCGAAGCCGGCCGTCTTCAGCTTCAGCACCACGCCGCCCGCCGCCAGCTCCTTCGCCGCCAGCCGCTTGGCCAGCCGCTCGCAGATGCGCCAGAGCACGGCCTCCAGTTCGGCGAGGCCGGCCAGGTCCTCGTCGAAGGTGGTCTCGGCGCTGACGCTCTTGGTCTCGCGATCGGGGCTGACAGACCGGCTGTCCTCGCCCCGGGCACGGGCCGCAAGCGACGGCCCCTCCGCGCCCAGCCGCGCCATCGCCGCCCGGTCGTCCAGGGCCGCGAGCTGGCCGAGCCGGGTGATCCCCGCCGCCTCCAGCCGCCGCGCCGCGGCCGGGCCGATCCCTGGCAGCAGGCCGACCCGCTGCGGCGCCAGCCATCCGGCGGCCTCGTTGCGCCCGATCACCGCGAAGCCGCGCGGCTTGTCGCGCTCGGCCGCCAGCTTCGCCATCAGCCGGTTGCCCGCGAGGCCGATGGAGACCGTCACCCCCACCTCCTGCTCCACCCGCTTCGCGAAGCGCGCCAGCACGGCCGCCGGCGGCGCGCGGTGCAGCCGCTCGGTTCCCGCGAGATCCAGCACCGCCTCGTCAATGGAGAGCGGCGCCACCAGCGGCGTCAGCGCCTCCATCATCGCGCGGATGCGGCGGCCCTCGGCCACGTATTTGGCCATATCCGGCTTGATCACCACCGCGTCGGGGCAGGCCGCCAGCGCCTTGAACATCGGCATCGCGCTGTGGATGCCATAGCCGCGCGCGACATAGCAGGCCGCCGAGACCACGCCGCGCTTCGCGCCGCCGACCAGGACCGGCTTGCTCGCCAGCTCCGGGCGGTCCCGCTTCTCGACGCTCGCGTAGAAGGCGTCGCAATCCACATGCGCGATGGTCAGCGCAAACAATTCGGCATGACAGAGCAGCCGGCGGCCACCGCAATGACGGCAGGCAGGCTCGGGGCCAGGATCCCGAAAACAGTCGCGGCAGAGCGCGTCCATGACGTCAGCATGAACCCGGGGCGAGCATCGCGGAAGGCTCCGCCCTCCCGCGTTCTCTCCGCTTCGCGGCCAACCCCGCCAGGGAACCAGTTCCCTGGACTCTGATTCCTTATAAGCTTCGCCCATGCACCGACGCTCGCTCCTCGCCCTCCCCGCCGCATCAGCGGCCCCTGCCCTCGCTCAGGGCGTCCGCCCCCTGAAATTCGTGCCCAATTCGGACCTCACCGTGCTGGACCCGATCTTCACCGCCGGCTTCGTCCAGCGCCTGCACGCGCTCATGGTCTTCGACACGCTCTACGGCCAGGACGAGAACTTCCAGGTCCAGCCCCAGATGGTCGCCGGCCACGTCGTCGAGAACGACGGGAAGCTCTGGCGCCTCACCCTCCGCGACGGCCTGCGCTTCCACGACGACACGCCCGTCCTCGCCCGCGACGTGGTCGCGAGCCTGCGCCGCTGGGGCAGCGTCGATCCCTTCGGCCAGGCGCTGATGGCCCAGACGGACGAGCTCTCGGCCGCCTCCGACACCGAGGTCCGCTTCCGCCTCAAGGCGCCCTTCCCGCTCCTGCCCGCGGCTCTCGGCAAGAGCACCGCCTTCCTCCCCGTCATCATGCCCGAGCGGCTCGCGAGCACGCCCGCCAACCGGCAGGTCACGGAGATGGTCGGCAGCGGGCCCTTCCGCTATCTCGCGGCCGAGCGCGTGGACGGCGTGCGCAGCGTCTGGGAGCGCTTCTCCGGCTACGTGCCGCGCCCCGACGGCACGCCCTCCTTCATGGCCGGCCCGAAGATCGCGCACCTGCCGCGCGTGGAATGGGTCACCATCCGCGACGACGCCACCGCCGCCGCCGCGCTTCGACAGGGCGAGGTGGACTGGTGGGAGCGCCCGCAGACCGACTACCTCGCCACCCTGCGCCGCCAGCGCGACATCACCGTCGAGGTGATCGACCGCACCGGCTTCATGACCATCATCCGCTTCAACCAGCTCTACCCGCCCTTCGATAATCCGGGCGTGCGGCGCGCGCTGCTGGGCGTGATCAGCCAGACCGACCTGATGGCCTCGGTCTCCGGCGGGGACCCGTCGCTGGCGGATGACCGCCTCGGCGTCTTCTGCCCGGAATCGCCCATGGCCAACGATGCGGGGATGGGCGTGCTGACCGGCCCGCGTGAACTCGGCAAGGCCCGGCGCGAGCTGGAGGCGGCGGGCTACAAGGGCGAGCCGGTGGTCTTCCTCACGCCCACCAACAACCAGGCGATGAACGGCCTGGCCGAGATCGCGGCGGATTCCCTGAAGCGGGCCGGCATGAACGTGAACCTCACCCCGGTCGATTTCAGCTCGTGGCTCGCCCGCCGCAACAACCGCGAGCCGCCCGAGCGCGGCGGCTGGAGCGCCACCGCCAGCTTCCTGCCCGGGACGGACATGTGGGACCCGGCGGGCCATCTCGCGATCCGCGGCAACGGCCCGCGCGCCTGGTCCGGCTGGCCCAACGCACCGAAGCTGGAGGAGCTCCGCGACGCGTGGTTCGCCGCGCCCGACGAAGCCGCCCAGAAGGCGATCTGCCGGCAGATCCAGGAACAGGTCTGGATCGACGTGCCCTACATTCCCGGCGGCCGCTGGTGGCAGCCGACCGCCTATCGCCGCAACGTGAGCGGCGTGCCGCGGGGCGCGCCGCTCTTCTACAACGTCCGGATGGGCTGAGGCTCAGCCCTTCCGCCGCAGGTTCCACATCACCGGCAGGCCGATCGGCAGCACGCCTTCCAGCTCCGTCCGATAGGCCGCCGGCACCGCGAACTGGCCGGTGAAGAGCATGGTCGCCTCCTCGTGCACCAGGGCCTGCATGCGGTCGGCCAGCTCCTTGCGCCGGGCGGGGTCGGACTCGGCCTCGAAGCGTTCGAGCAGCGGCTGCATCTCCGGGATGCAGTACCAGCCCGGATAGCTCGTCGAGCAGCTGTAGGCCGTGCCGTAGTTGGAGAGCGGGTTCAGCAGGTCATAGCCCGTCCAGACCACGGGGACGAGGCTCCAGCCGCCCTGCTCCACCGGGTCCTGCTTGAGGCGTCGCTGGGTGATGGTGGCGTAGTCGTAGGTCTGCAGGTCCACGTTGAAGCCGGCCTGCTTCAGCCGGTCGGCCAGCACCAGCGTCATCGGGCTGATCAGCGCGGAATCGCCGCTGTGCAGCAGCGCCACGCGCTGGTTCTTCATGCCGGACTGCTCCAGCAGCACCCGCGCCCGCGCCATGCCGCCCTCACGCCAGGGCCGGGTGCCGGCCTCGGAGGCATAGGGCCCGCCGCACATGAAGATGCTGCCGCAGAAGGGCATCGCCATGTCCGAGGGCAGCCCGAGCGCGGCCAGGATCTCCTCCTGGTCCACCGCGGCCTGGAGCGCCTGGCGTGCCAACCGGTTGTTGAAGGGCGGCTGCAGCGTGTTGACCTGCACGCCGCCCATCACCTGCGCGATCGGCGGCGGCGCGGCCATGGCGATGGAGCGCTCCCGCCGCAGCCGCGCGATGTAGTCGATCGGCACCAGCTCCAGGTAGTCCACCTCGCCCGTCTGCAGCGCCGCCACGCGGGTCGCGAGGTCGGGCATGGAGACGATCTCGATCACCTCGGCGCGCGGCACCTTGCCGCCGGCGAGGCCGTCCGCCGGCTCGTCGCGCGGCACGTAGTGGGGATTGCGGCGCAGGACGGCGCGCTCGCCCGGCCGCCATTCGGCGCGATTGAAGGTGAAGGGACCGGAGCCGACGATCTCCGCCACCTGCCGGCTGGCGGGCGTGGCCGCGAGGCGCGCCGGCATCATGAAGGGGACATAGGCGGCCGGCTTGCCCAGCGCCTCGATCACCCAGCCGAAGGGGCGCGACAGCTCCAGCGTGAAGCGGCGGTCGTCCTCGGCGCGCAGCTCCTTGGTGGCGGCGAAGAGCCGGCGGCCGAAGCCGTCATTCGAGCCCCAGCGGCGCAGGCTGGCCACGCAGTCCTCGGCGGTGACGGGGGTGCCGTCGTGCCAGGCGAGGCCGGGACGCAGGGTGAAGCCCCAACGCATCCCGTCCTCGCTGCGGGTCCAGCTTTCCAGCATCTGCGGGCGGTAGCGGCCCTGGCTATCCATCGAGACCAGCGTGTCGAAGACCATGTAGCCGAAGGCGCGGGTCGGATTGGTGTTGCCGAAATGCGGATCGAGGATCTGGAGCTCGACGCTCAGCACCAGCCGCACCGGCCGGTCGCGGCCCTGCGCCATCACCGCCCCGGAGACGAGGGCTGGCGCGCCGAGCAGAAGGGGGCGCCGCCCCAGGGAAAGGCCGCTCATCGGCGAGCCTCGTGCGATCGGTGCTGGAACATGCGGAACCCTCTCCCCGCGCGGCAGGCGCGGGCTGCTCGAAAATGGGTCGGGACTGGCGGTGCCAGCCTTTTCGGCCTGGCTTTTGGTCACTCGAAGAAAAATCGTATCTCTAGAAGATACTTTCATATCGAAATAATGGTAGACGGGAGCGCATTTGCCCGTCAACCTATCGCCGTGAGATCGATGACACTTGCCGAACGACCCGAGGCTGGCGAGCCGGAGCGGCGCGATCCCCTCTTCATCGAGGCGGTCGCCCGCGCCTTCCGCGTGCTGGAGACCTTCTCCACCTCGCCCCACCCCGCCTCGCTGCGCGAGATCGCCAAGGCCGCCGGCATCGACAAGAGCGGCGTGCAGCGGCTGGCGCACACGCTCGTGCAGCTCGGCTATCTCGAGACCGCGCGCGGCGGGCTGCTGCCGGGCCGGCGCCTGCTGGAGCGCTCCTTCGACTACCTGCGCAGCCACAAGCTGATCGAGCGCGCCACGCCCGTGCTGGTCGAGGTGCGCCGCACGGCGCAGGAGCGCGTGGACCTCAGCCTCTTCGACGACCTCACCATGCTCTACGCCATCCGCCTGCAGGCGAAGCGCGAGACCTTCTTCACCAATCTGGTGGGCCGCCGCATCCCGACCTTCTGTTCCTCCGGCGGGCAGGCGGCGATGTCGCGGCTGGACGAGGACCGCGTGCGCGACATCCTCGCCCGCTCGCCCATGGACAAGCCCACGCCGCAGACCACGACGGACCACGCGACCATCCTCGAGCGCGTCCGCCTCGCGCGCGCGGAGGGCTATGCGCTCGTCGCCAACGAGCTGCTGGCCGGCGTCGTCTCGGTCGCGGCGCCGGTCCTGAACGCCCAGGGCGAGCCCATCGCCGCCGTGCACATCGCCGGCCAGGTCGGCGAATGGCCGCCCGAGGAGTTCGGCCGCCGCTTCGGCCCCCTCGCCGCCGAGGCCGCGCAGGCGCTGCACGACGGCTGATCCTTCCACCGAAAGAGCAAGTCATGACCCCAGCAGCACGCCGGATGCACCTTGGCGTCTTCGTCCTTGGCACGGGCAACCACGTCGCGGGCTGGCGCTACCCCGGCGCCTTCGACAGCTTCCAGAGCCTGCCCGTGATCCAGCAGATCGCCCGCACGGCCGAGCGCGGTCTCTTCGACCTGCTCTTCCTCGGCGACAACCTCAGCTTCGATGCGGGCGCGCATCCCTCCTTCGCCGCGCGCTTCGAGCCGATCACCATGCTGTCGGCACTGGCCGCGACGACCACGCATCTCGGCCTCGGCGCCACCGCCTCCACCACCTATGGCGAGCCCTACACCGTCGCGCGCGCCTATGCCTCGCTGGACCATCTGAGCGGCGGGCGTGCGGCCTGGAATGCCGTGACCAGCTCCGGCCCCGCCACCGGGAAGAACTTCGGCCGGCAGCACCCGCCGCATGCCGAGCGCTACGCCGTCGCGGAGGAGTTCGTGGACGTGGTGCGCGGCCTCTGGGACTGCTGGGAGGACGACGCGATCGTGAAGGACCGCGTGACGGGCCGCTACATCGACGCCGCGAAGGTCCACAAGCTGAACCACCGGGGGCACTACTTCCAGGTGGAAGGGCCGCTCAACATCGGGCGCTGCCCGCAGGGACGGCCCATCATCCTGCAGGCGGGCTCCTCGGAGCCCGGGATGAAGCTCGCGGCGCGCACGGCCGACGTGGTCTTCTCCGTGGTGCAGGACCTGGAGGAGGCCCGGAAGGGCTATGCGGCGCTGAAGGCGAAGCTGCCAGATTACGGCCGCGCGCCGGAGGAGCTGTCGGTGCTGCCGGGCGTGATGCCCGTGATCGGCGCCACGCGGCAGGAGGCGCGCGACAGGCTCGACCTGCTGCAGGGCTTCGTGAGCGACACCAGCTCGATGGCGATGCTGTCCAACCGCATGGGGACGGACATGTCGGTCTACCCGCTCGATGGCCCGGTGCCGGACCTGCCGCTGCCGGAGACCTCGCACGGCTTCGCGCGCGCCATGCTGGCCAAGGCGCACCGCGAGAAGATGACCCTGCGTGACCTCTACAACCTCACTGCCGCGGCGCGCGGGCACTGGGTGATCTGCGGCACGCCGGCCGACATCGCGGACACGCTGGAAGAGTGGTTTTCGACGGGCGCGGCGGACGGGTTCAACATCCTGCCGCCCTATTTCCCCGGCGGCTTCGACGACTTCGTGGACCTCGTGGTGCCGGAGCTGCAGCGCCGCGGCCTGTACCGGACGGAATATGCGGGGACGACGCTGCGCGAGCATCTCGGGCTCAGGCGCCCGTGACCGCGGGTCCAGGGGCCCCTGGCCCCTGGCGGGGGTCGAGGGGGCGGAGCCCCTCGTCTTCCTTCAGCTCCCGACCGCGCCGCCGCCCGTCTTCGTGATCACCACCACCGAAGGCCGCGGCGGCATGGCGTCGTCGAAGTCCGGCCAGCGCGTGGAGGGGCGCTCGAAGGTGCTGCCTGAATCCTCGCCCGGATGCTGGATCGCGAGGAACAGCGCGCTGTCGTCCGGCAGCACGAAGGGGCCGCAGACCTCGGCGCCCGTGGGCGCCTGGTAGAAGAGGCGGGTCAGCGCGCGGCCCGGTCCCGTCGTGTCGGCGGCGTAGATGCCGTCGGCCACGCCGGCCGCGGTCGGCGCGCCGTCGGTCGCGATCCAGATGCGACCCTTGCTGTCGAAGGAGCAGTTGTCGGGACAGGAGAGCCAGCCCTCGGCGCTGGTCGCGCGATGGTACTCGGCGCCCGCGTCGAGGCCTGGCTTGCCGGCACGCAGGAAGAGGCTCCAGCGCATGGCGTCGGCCGCGTGCTCGCGCCGGTTCGCCGGGCCCGGCGGGATGATCTCCAGCACATGGCCGTGGTCGTTGCGCGGCCGCGGGTTGGCGGCGTCCACCCGCTGCGGCGTGCGCGAGGAGTTGTTGGTGAGCATGACATAGACCACGCCGGTCGCCGGGTTGGTCTCGACGTCCTCGGGCCGGTCCATCGGGGTGGCTTCCAGCAGGTCCGAGGCGCGGCGGGTCTCGATCAGCACGTCGGCCTGGCTGGCGAAGCCGTTGGCCGCGGTCAGCGGGCCCTGGCCGTGCACCAGCGGCAGCCAGCGCATCGTGCCGTCGGCGTCGAACTTCGCGACGCTGAGCGTGCCCTCGTCCAGCAGGTCGCGGTTGGCCGCGGGATCCTGCGGGTTCCAGGGCCGCGCGGTGACGAAGCGGTAGACGTAGTCGAAGCGCTCGTCGTCGCCCATGTAGATCACGACGCGGCCATCGGGCGCGATCGCATGGGTCGCGCCCTCGTGCTTCACCCGGCCGAGCGCGGTGCGCTTGATGGGCGTGCTCGTGGGGTCGTAGGGGTCGATCTCGACCACCCAGCCGAAGCGGTTGGCCTCGTTCGGCTCCTTCGAGCGGTCGAAGCGGGCGATGTGGCGGTACCAGCCATAGCCCGGCGTCGCGGTGATGCCGTAGCGGCGGTGGCTCTCCGCCTGGGCGGGATCGGCGAGCTCCCCACCGAAATAGGTGTTGAAGTTCTCCTCGCAGGTGAGGATCGTGCCCCAGGGCGTGGTGCCGCCGGCGCAGTTGTTCAGCATGCCGAGCACGCGCGTGCCGGAGGCGTCCTCGCTGGTGCGCAGCCGCGGATGCCCGGCCGCGGGGCCGGAGATGGTCATGGGCGTGCCGCCCGTGATGCGGCGGTTGAGGCGCGGATTGGCGGCGGGCTTCCAGCGCCCGTCCACGCGCTCCAGCTCCACGATGCTGCCGCCATGGGCCATGAGCTCGGCCTGGACCTGCTCGGCCGAGACGCGGGCGCGGGCCTCGCTGCCGGTGCCCATGCCGGGGAACATCAGGTTGGTGTTGGTGTATTCGTGGTTGGCCCAGAGGAGGGCGCGCTCGCCGATCCGGCCGCCGCGCTCGGGCGGGATCACGGCGATGAAGTCGTTGTTGTAGCCGAACTGGAGGGCCTGGGCCGCGGCCGTCACGTTGCGCGGGTCGAAGGCGGGCGCGTCGGGGACCACCGGGTCGCCCCAGCGGATGACGATGTGCTTCTCGTGGCCCTCGGCCACGGCGTCGGTCTGGGCGAGCTGGTGGCGCAGCTCGTTGAAGGTAAGGGTGGAGGGGCCGCCCTCGCGCGGAGCGGTCTGGGCCTCGGCGGCGCCGGTGCCCAGGGTCCAGGCGGCGGCCGCGCCGAGCAGCGCGCCGCGGCGGGAGAAGCGGGCCTCGATGATCTCGCCGATGGTCGCGCGGGGCGCGGGGTTGCTGCCGATGTCTTCGATCTCGATGGTCATGGCGTCACGTCCGGGGGTGGGGTTTGCGTGGTTGTTTGCCCCCGATCATGACGCGGCTGCGTGATCGTTTCGTGACGGCATCGGTACCCGGGGAGGATGTCCCGTGCCGAGGTAAGGACCTCGGTCATGCGCGGGGCGGGTCCGTCCCGGATGGCCCATACCAAAGCCGTCATGGGCCATGCCGGATCGCCTGCCTATCTCCGGTCGCTCGACCTGGAGGTCCACATGACCAGAACCGTTCTCATCCCCCGCGCAGCGTCCGGCCGTGGCCAGGCGATGGCCAGGCTTCCTGCCCTTCGCGACGGGAACCTCCTCGCGCGGAAGGGACGCGCCGTCAGCGCGAGGTCGAACCCATGAATCGGGATCTCGAAGACGCGCGCCACGCCCGCGCGGTCGCGGAGAACCAGTCGAAGCTCGGCCGCCATCTCCGGCCGGACTACGATTTCATCGTCTGTGGGGCGGGTTCCTCCGGCTCCGTCGTCGCGGCGCGGCTGGCCGAGCGGCACGACGCCCATGTGCTGCTGCTCGAGGCAGGCGGCGACGACCTGGTCCCCACGGTCATGGAGCCCGGCCAGTGGCCGCTCAATCTGGGCTCGGAGCGCGACTGGGCCTTCGAAGGGCAGCCCTGCCCCCACGTGAACGGGCGCCGCCTGCCCCTGAGCATGGGCAAGGCGCTGGGTGGCGGCTCCAGCGTCAACGTCATGGTCTGGGCGCGCGGCCACAGGGCGGACTGGGACCATTTCGCCGCCGAATCGGGTGATCCCGCCTGGGGCTACGACTCGGTGCTGGACTATTACCGCCGCATCGAGGATTGGCAGGGCCCAGCCGACGAGCGGCGCCGCGGCTCGGGCGGCCCCGTCCATGTGGCGCAGCCGGCCTCGCCGCAGCCGGTCGCGCAGGCGATGGTCGAGGCGGCCGGGCAGCTCGGCATCCCGCGCTTCGACAGCCCCAACGGCGCGATGATGGAAGGTGCCGGCGGGGCCGCCATCGCGGACCTGCGCATCCGCGGCGGCAGGCGGGAGTCGGTGCACCGGTCCTACACCTGGCGGCGCATGCACCAGCCGAACCTCACCGTGCTGACCGGCGCGCTCGTCTCCCGCCTCGTCCTCGACGGCACCCGGGTGATCGGCGTGGTGGCCCTGGTCGACGGGCGGCCCCTCACCTTCGGCGCGCGGCGCGAGGTCGTCCTCTCGCTCGGCGCCGTGCAGACGCCGAAGGTGCTCATGCAGTCCGGCATCGGTCCAGAGGAGGAGCTGCGCGCCCACGGCATCCACGTCGTGCAGCACCTGCCGGGCGTCGGCCGGAACTATCAGGACCACGTCGCCTTCGGCTGCACCTGGGAGTATCGCCGTCCGCAGGAGGTCGGCGGAGGCGGCTGCGAGGCGACGCTGTACTGGAAGAGCGACTCGCGGCTGGAAGCCCCCGACCTGCTGCAGTGCCAGCTGGAATTCGCGGTGCCCTCGCCGGCCGAGGTCGGCCTCCCGGCGCCCGAGCATGGTTGGACGATGTTCGCCGGCCTGGCCCAGCCAAAGAGCCGGGGCCGCCTGCGCCTCTCGGGCGCGGACCCGCTCGACCCGATCCTGATCGAGCCGAACGCGCTGAGCGAGCCCGAGGACATGGCCGCCGCCCTGGCGACGGTCGAGCTGTGCCGCGAGATCGGCAACCATGCCGCCTTCGGCGCGCTGGTGCAGCGTGAGGCGGCGCCGCGGCCGCGCGACCGCCGCGGCATGGAGCAGTTCCTCCGCAACGGGGCAGTGACCTACTGGCACCAATCCTGCACCGCGAAGATGGGCCGCGACCCCATGTCCGTCGTCGACCATGAACTCCGCGTCCACGGCATCGGCAATCTCCGCATCGCGGATGCGTCAATCATGCCGCGGATCACGACCGGCAATACGATGGCGCCCTGCGTCGTGATCGGCGAGCGGGCGGCGGACATGATCCGAGCCACCCACGGCATCCTGCCGGCCGAGCCGGCCGTTCACGCCCCGGCGTGACGGCTCGTCTGCCCTAATTCCACAGCCGGGCGGCGCCGAGCACGCCCGAGCTGTCGCCATGCCGCGCCGGCACGATCCGCGTCCGCACCATGTCGGAGAAGACGTGGCGCGGGAGGAGCTTCGGCAGGTCCTCGTAGAGATGCGCCATGTTGGACAGCCCGCCGCCCAGCACGATCACCTCCGGGTCGAGAATGTTCACCACATGCGCGAGCGCGCGGGCCAGCCGGTCGGCGTGGCGCGCCAGGGCGCCCCGCGCCGCCGGGTCGGGCCGCGCCGGCAGGCCCGAGGCATCCCGGGCGCCGGGCCCGTCGGCATCGGCCGCGAGCGCCGGCCCGCAGAGGAATTTCTCGATGCAGCCGCGCTGCCCGCACCAGCAGGCCGGGCCGGGAAACTCGTCCTCTGTCATCCAGGGCAGCGGGTTGTGGCCCCATTCGCCGCCGATCCGGTTGAAGCCCTCCAGCAGGCGCCCACCGATCACGATGCCGGCCCCCACCCCCGTCCCCAGGATCACCGCGAAGACGCTGGAGGCCCCCGCCCCCGCTCCATCAGCCGCCTCGGAGAGCGCCAGGCAGTTCGCGTCGTTGGAGATGCGGACGTCGCGGCCCAGCGCGGCGGCGAGGTCCGCGTCCAGCCGCCCGCCGTTCAGCCAGATGGAATTGGCACCACGCACCAGCCCCGTCGCGGGCGAGAGGCTGCCGGGGATGCCGACCCCCACCGTGCCATCAGCGCCGAGCTCCGCCTCCACCTCGGCGACCAGCGCCGCGATGCTGGCGATGACGCCGGCATAGTCCGGCGGCGTGGGCCGGCGGCGGCGCAGGATCTGCGCCCCCGAGGCGTCCAGCGCCACCACCTCGGTCTTCGTCCCGCCCAAATCCACGCCGATCCGCATGAAGGCAGGCTGCGGCGCCCCACCCTTGCGGGCAAGCCCCGTCGGATGTGGGATAGCGCGCATATGCCCGACCCCCTCGATCTGCGCGGCCTCGCCTGCCCGCTCCCCGTGCTCAAGGCCAACAAGGCGCTGCGCGGCATGGCGCCGGGCGAGACCCTCGTCCTGCTCGCCACCGACCCTGCGGCCGTGAAGGACTTTCATGCCTATGCCCAGGAGACGGGACACGAGCTCCTGGCCTGGGCGGAGGAGGAAGGCCGGGGCGGCGAAAGAATCTTCCGCTTCGCGCTGCGCCGAAGGGAAGAGCCATGACCGTCCTGCTGCTCACCCATCGCGACGGCCTCGCCCACGACATGGGCGAGGGCCATCCCGAATGCCCGGAACGGCTGCGCGCCGTGCTCCAGGCGCTGGATTCGGAGGAATTCTCCGACCTGCTCCGCGACGAGCCGGGGGAGGCCACCGAGGAGCAGCTCACCCGCGTCCACCCGGCCGACTACGTGGCGGCGATCCTCGGCATCCGCCCCGAACCCGGCGAGAAGATCGCGCTGGACGCCGACACCGTCATGTCCGCCGGCAGCGCCCGGGCCGCCCTGCTGGCCGCCGGCGCCGCCGTGCGCGCGGTGGACGAGGTGTGCACCGGGAAGGCGCTCCGCGTCTTCTGCGCGACCCGCCCGCCCGGCCACCACGCCGAGAAGCGCCGCCCGATGGGATTCTGCTTCTTCTCCAACGTGGTCGTCGCCGCGCGGCACGCGCAGGCCGTCCACGGGCTGAAGCGCGTCGCGATCCTGGATTTCGACGTCCATCACGGCAACGGGACCCAGGATTGCGTCTGGGAGGACCCGTCCATCTTCTTCGCCTCCTCGCACCAGATGCCGCTCTACCCCGGCACCGGCGCGGCCTCGGAGACGGGGGCGGGCAACGTCTTCAACGCCCCCCTGCCCCCGGGCGCCACCGGCGCCGCCTTCCGCGCCGCGTGGGGCCCGCTTCTGGCCGCCGCCGAGTCCTTCGAGCCTCAGCTGATCGTCGTCTCCGCCGGCTTCGACGCCCATGCGCGCGACCCGCTGGCCCAGCTCCGCCTGCACGAGGCCGACTTCGCCTGGATCACCGAGCAGATCTGCGCCCTGGCCGATCGCTGCTGCGAGGGCCGGGTGGTCAGCCTGCTGGAGGGCGGCTATGACCTCGACGCGCTGGCCGCTTCGGCCGCGGCGCATGTCCGGGCCCTGCTGCGCAGCTGATACCGATCGGTCCCGGCATTTGGGTTTTGTAACAGAAAGTCCTATACTCGCCCGTTCAGCGGGAGGATGCCCAATGGAGGGGCAGCGATGACCACCGATGCCCCTCATGGCACGTCCCTTGCGGCCAGCCCTGCTGGCGACGACATCCGGGACCTCCCCTTCGAGGAGGCGCTGAGCCAGCTGGAGGGCATCGTGCGGTCCCTGGAGGGCGGCAAGAGCACCCTGGCTCAGGCCATCGCCGAGTACGAGCGGGGAACGGCGCTGCGCCGCCATTGCGAGGCGAAGCTGGCCGAAGCCGAGGCGAAGGTGCAGGCAGTGGTGGAAGGCGCAGGCGGGCTCTCCCTGCGCGACGTTGAATAGACCAGACGTGGGAATAGGGATCGCGGGAACAGGTATGGATATGGTGACGGGCGGGAATTCCGCCGCCTTCCTCTCGGCTGCGATGACGCAGGCCGCCCAGGACATCGACGCGGCGCTCGACCAGCTCCTTCCCGTGGCGGAAGGCGACGAGGCGCGGCTGTTCGACGCGATGCGCTACTCCACCATCGGCGGGGGCAAGCGGCTGCGTGGCTTCCTGGTGCTGGAGGGGGCGAAACAGTTCGGCGTCTCGCGCACCTCGGCGCTGCGGGTGGCCTGCGCGATCGAGATGATCCACGCGTACAGCCTCATCCACGACGACCTGCCGGCGATGGACAATGACGACCTCCGCCGCGGCAAGCCGACCAACCACAAGGCCTTCGACGAGGCGACCGCGATCCTCGCGGGCGACGCCCTGCAGAGCCAGGCCTTCACCGTGCTGGCCGAGGAGGCCACCCATCCCGACCCGCAGGTGCGGATCGAGCTGGTGCGCATGCTGGCCCATGCCGCCGGCCCGCGCGGCATGTGCGGCGGCCAGATGCTCGACATGATGGCCGAGCAGGCCGCGGCGCCGCTGGAGGAATCGGCCATCGGCCGGCTCCAGCTGCTCAAGACGGGCAAGCTCATCGAATTCTCGGCCGAGGCCGGCGCCGTGCTGGGCAAGGCCGCCTCCTCGCAGCGCCATGCGCTGGAGAGCTACGGCCGCAACCTGGGCGCCGCCTTCCAGATCGCCGACGACCTGCTGGACGCCACCGCTTCCACGGAGGTGATGGGCAAGGCCACCGCCAAGGATGCCGGCGCGGGAAAAGCCACTCTGGTGGGGCTTTTGGGAGTGGATCGTGCAAGACTCCAAGCGGAGCGACTCGTAGCCCAGGCACGGGACCATCTGGAGGTCTTCGGCGCGAAAGCGTCCCTGTTGCGTGCCCTGGCCGATTTCGTGATCGAGCGGAGGAACTGATGCAAGACCGCCCCGAAACTCCCCTGCTCGACCGGGTCCGCTACCCCGCGGACATGCGCAACCTCTCCAACGAGCAGCTGCGCCAGCTGGCCGACGAGGTCCGGGCCGAGACCATCAGCGCCGTCTCGGTGACGGGCGGGCATCTCGGCGCCTCGCTCGGCGTGGTCGAGCTGACCGTGGCCGTGCATGCCGTCTTCGACACGCCGAACGACCGGCTGATCTGGGACGTCGGCCACCAGGCCTATCCGCACAAGATCCTGACCGGACGGCGCGACCGCATCCGCACGCTGCGCCAGGGCGGCGGGCTCTCCGGCTTCACCAAGCGCAGCGAGAGCGAGTACGACCCCTTCGGCGCGGCGCATTCCTCGACCTCGATCTCCGCCGGCCTCGGCATGGCCGTCGCGAGCGGGCTGAAGGGCGACGACCGGCACGTGATCGCCGTCATCGGCGACGGCTCCATGTCCGCCGGCATGGCCTATGAAGCCATGAACAATGCGGGGGCCAGCAAGGCCAACCTCATCGTCATCCTGAACGACAACGACATGTCGATCGCACCGCCCGTCGGCGCGATGTCGGCCTATCTGAGCCGCACCATCTCCTCGCGCCCCTTCCTGTCCGTACGCGAGTTCATGGCGAAGATGGCCAAGAACTTCCCGGGCCCGATAGAGCGCGCGGCCAAGCGCGCCGACGAATACGCGCGCGGCTTGCTGACCGGTGGGACCCTCTTCGAGGAGATGGGCTTCTACTATGTCGGCCCCGTCGACGGCCACAACCTGGATCACCTGCTGCCGGTCCTGCGGAATCTTCGCGATTCCGGCCATCAGGGGCCCTTCCTGCTGCATGCAGTGACGCAGAAGGGCAAGGGCTACGCGCCGGCCGAGGCCAGCGCCGACAAGTATCACGGCGTGGTGAAGTTCAACGTCGTCACCGGCGAGCAGCAGAAGCCGCCGCCGGGCCCGCCGAGCTACACCAAGGTCTTCGCCCAGTCGCTGATCGCCGAGGCCGAGGCCGACGAGCGCATCGTCGCCATCAACGCCGCCATGCCCTCGGGCACCGGGCTCGACCTCTTCGCCAAGCGCTTCCCCAAGCGCTGCTTCGACGTGGGCATCGCCGAGCAGCACGCGGTCACCTTCGCCGCGGGTATGGCGACCGAGGGGATGAAGCCCTTCTGCGCGATTTACTCGACCTTCCTGCAGCGCGGCTACGACCAGGTCGTGCACGACGTGGCGCTGCAGTCGCTGCCGGTGCGCTTCGGCATGGACCGCGCGGGCCTGGTCGGCGCGGACGGCGCGACGCATGCGGGCAGCTTCGACATCGCCTATCTCGGCTGCCTGCCGGGCTTCACGCTGATGGCCGCAGCCGACGAGATCGAGCTGGCCCACATGGTCGCCACCATGGCGACGATCGACGGCGGCCCCTCCGGCGTGCGCTACCCGCGCGGCGAGGGCCTGGGCGTCGAGGCGTTGCCGGCCCGCGGCATCGTCCTGCCCATCGGCAAGGGCCGCGTGCTGCGCGAGGGCAGCAAGGTCGCGATCCTGTCCTATGGAGCGCGGCTGCAGGAATGCCTCAAGGCCGCCGACGAGCTGGCGACCTTCGGCCTCTCCACCACCGTCGCTGATGCGCGCTTCGCCAAGCCGCTCGACACGGCGCTGGTCGAGCAGCTGGCCCGTCACCACGAGGTGCTGATCACCATCGAGGAAGGCAGCGTGAACGGCTTCGGCGGGCTGGTGATGCACCATCTCGCGACACACGGGCTGCTGGACCACGGCCTCAAGCTGCGGCCGATGACGCTGCCGGACATGTGGATCGACCACGAGTCGCCGAAGAAGCAGTACGACCTCGCGCGGCTGAACGCGCCGCAGATCGTCGAGACGGCGCTGGCGGCGCTGGGCAAGGGCGCTCTGGCGGTCCCTGCCACAGCCTAGGCCGTGGCCAAGGGCACGCGCGCCGACGTCGCGCTGGTCGAGCGCGGCCTCGCGGAATCGCGGACCCGCGCGCAGGCGCTCATCATGGCGGGCCTCGTCTATTCGGGCGAGCAGCGCATCAACAAGCCGGGAGAGGTGATCGCGCCCGACCGTGCCATCGAGCTGCGCGGGCAGGACCATCCCTGGGTCTCGCGCGGCGGCGTGAAGCTGGCGCATGGCCTCGCCCATTTCGGCCTTTCGCCGGAGGGGCGGGTCTGCATGGACCTGGGCTCCTCCACCGGCGGCTTCACCGACGTGCTGCTGACCCATGGCGCCGCCCATGTGTATGCGGTCGATGTCGGCCACGGCCAGCTCGCCTGGAAGCTGCGCAACGACCCCTGCGTGACGGTGATGGAGCGCGTCAACGCCCGCCACCTGACGTCGCTGCCGCCTCGCGCGGGCCAAGGCCCGCTGCCGGCGGAGGAGGGCGACCTCCCTCCCCTGGATGTCCTGGTCTGCGACGCCAGCTTCATCGGGCTGCGCGTGGTCCTCCCGGCGGCCCTGGGCTTCTGCAGGCCCGGCGCCTGGGCCATCGCGCTCATCAAGCCGCAATTCGAGGTCGGCCCCGCCATCGCCAAGGGCGGCGTGGTGCGCGACGCCGCGGTCCACGAGCGAGTCTGCGCCGAGATCGCCGCCTGGTGGGCCGCCCTGCCCGGCTGGCGCGTCCTGGGCGTGGAGCCGAGCCCCATCCTCGGCCCGGAGGGGAATCGCGAGTTCCTGATCGCCGCGGAGCGTATTTCCGCCGGCTAACCCCCTAATTCCATGTTTAGGAATGCGAAACCCGGGGGCCCGCCGCATCGTTGGACAAGGCAGACCGAAACCCGGGGAAAGCCCGGGACGGAAACCCATTTCGCGACATCCAAAGGTCGCGCGAGAGCCGCGCACCGTGCCCCTGGCCCTACGTGCCTTCCTCGGCCTTCTCCTGGCCCTTGTTCCCGCCGGCGCCGTCCTGGTCCAGATGGAGCGCGATGCGCGGATGGAGCGCGCCGTCCAGCTCGCCGACCAGGCCTCGGGCCTGGTGCAGCGCGTCGCCGCGCAGCAGGCGGCGACGATCGGCGCCGCGAAGCAGCTGATCAGCGCCATCGCGGCGACCCCTGCGCTCCAGGGCCGCGACTGCCCCGCCTTCCTGCGCCGCGTGCTGGAGGCCAATCCGCGCTACCTCGCGGCCGACCTCACGGATGCCGAGGGGCGCGCCGTCTGCACCAGCCGCGCGGAAGCGCCCGCCGATCTCGGCCTCCAGGCCGTGCTGCACGACAACGTCTTCCGGCTCGGCGGCTACCAGTCCGGCGCGCTGAGCCTCGCCGCACCGGTACGCGACGCGGCGGGGCGTGCGGTCGGCGCGGTCGCGCTGACCCTCTCGCTGGACTGGCTGGGCCGCGACCTCCAGGCCATGGGGTTGCCGCCGGATTGCGCGGCCACCATCGCCGACCGCGACGGCATCGTCCTCGCCAGCTCGCGCGATCCCGAGACGCGGGTAGGCCGCGCCCTCTCCGGCGTCGCGCACCGTTTCCTCGATGCCGCGGCCGCCGGCGTCGCGGCCGTGACCGGCGAGGAGGGGCTGCGGCAATTCGCCTATGTCCCACCCGGGGCCGGAAGCGGGCTCTTCCTCGCCGTGGGGCTCGACGAGCGCCAGGGCGCCGCGCTGCAGGCCGACCGCCGCATGGCCCTGATGATCGTGGGCGCGCTCCTGCTCAGCTTCCTGCTGGCGCTGCTGACCTTCCACGCCTCGGCCGAGGGGCCGGTGCAGGCGCTGCTCGGCGCCGCCCGGCGCTGGGGCGCGCAGGACTGGCGCGCGCGGGTCGGCCGCATCGGCGGCGGGCGCGACTTCCGCCGGTTGGCCGCCGCCTTCGATGGCATGGCCGAGGCGGTCGAGACGCGGCAGCGCGCGGAGGCCCGCTGGCAGGCCTGCATGGAGGCCGCGCCGCTGCTCGTGCTGGCGGCCGATCGCGAGGGCCGGGTGGAATGGGCCAATGCCCAGTGGCGCGAGGCCACCGGCCTCGGCCTCGAGGAGACCCGCAACGACGGCTGGCTCGCAGCCGTCGATCCGCAGGACCGCCCCGCCGTCGAGGCCGCCTGGCGCGCGGCGGTGTCGGATCCCTGCGGCGTTCCCCTGCTGCAGGAGCTGCGGCTGCGGGGCGGCCACCGCTGCCTGCTCAAGGGCGCGCCGGCCGTCTCGGCCGAGGGCGAGGTCCTGGCCTGGGCGCTCTTCGGCCTCGACGTGCGCGAGCTGCGCCAGGCCGAGGCGCGGGCCGACGCCACCGACGCCAGGCTGCGCGCCGTCTATGCCCATGCCCCGGTCGGCCTCTGCCTGCTGGACCGCGAGCTGCGCTTCCTCGCCGTCAACGAGCGGCTCGCCCGCGCCCATGGCAGCTCCGCCGCCGACCATCTGGGCCGGCCCCTCGCCGAGGTCGCGCCGCACTTCGCCGCCGAGCTGGAAGCCCGCCTGCATCGGCTGGTCGAGACCGGCGAGCCCGTCGAGGACCTGGAATTCTGCGCCACCACGGAGGGTGAGGAGGAGCGCTGCTGGCTCTGCAGCTACCATCCGGTGCGCGACCGCGCGGGCGCGGTGGTCGCGATCAGCGGTGCCGTCGTCGACATCACCGCGCGCCGGCGCATGGAGGATTCCGCCCGGAAGCTGTCGCAGGAGGTCGACCACCGCGCGCAGAACGCGCTGAGCGTGGTGCGCGGCCTGCTGCGCCTGTCCGCCGCCGATGCGCCGGACGACGTGCCCGCGCTGGTGGAGGAGCTGGAAGGCCGTATCGGCGCGATGAGCCGCGCGCATGACGTGCTCTCGCGCGAGAACTGGCTGGGCGCGGATCTCGGCGAGATCGTCGTGCGCGAGCTCGCCGCGCATCCCGGCCGGGTGAAGGCGTCGGGACCGCCGGTCCGCCTCACCGCGGAGGCCGCGCAGCCGCTCGCGCTCGCGCTCAACGAGCTGGTCAGCAACGCCCTGCGCCACGGCGCCCTCTCCAGGTCGATGGGGCATGTCACGCTGAGCTGGGCGCGCACGGAGGGCGGCGCAGAGCTGCGCTGGATCGAGCGCGGCGGGCCCGATATCGCGGGCCCGCCCGAGCGGATCGGCTTCGGCACCATGCTCGTCGACGCCAACATGCGCACCCAGCTCGCCGGCGAGGTACGCCGCCACTGGGAGGCCGAGGGCCTGACCTGCGTGCTCGCCATCGGCGCCGAAGCCCTGGCGCGGGATGCCGAATCCGCCGGGCTGGCGGAGGGGCCGCTCGCGGGGCGGCGCGTGCTGCTGGTGGAGGACGATCCGGTCTCGGCGCTCTCGCTGGCGGCGGCGCTGCGTGAGGGTGGCTGCGAGGTGCTGGGCCCGGCGCGCTCGGCCGCGGAGGCGATGTTCCTCGCCGGCCAGGTGGGGCGCGTGGATGTGGTGGTGCTCGCCGGACGGCTGGGTGGCCGGCCGGTGCAGGAGCTCGCCGAGGCGCTGCGCGACCGCGCCGGCGTGGTGCTGCACCTCTCCCCCGAGGGGCTGAGGGGCCGCCCCGTCACGCCGCGCGGATTGCGCGACGCGCTGGCCGAGGCGCTCGCAACGCCGCGCGGCGGCTGAGTTTCCCAAAGGGGGCATGCAACGGGAGCGGCATCCCGCGCGTTTCGAATTCACCAGACACCATCGGAGAAACGAACATGCGAATATTTGCGAAGGCGGCCTGTGCCGTCCTCCTCTTCGGCAGTCTTTCGGCCTGCGGCTACAGCACCGGCGACCGCGTCGGCTCGGGCGCGCTGATCGGCGGCGCCGGCGGCGCGGCGATCGGCGCCATGGCGGGCAACCCGCTGGCGGGCGCCGCGGCCGGTGCCGTGGCCGGCGGCGCCGTGGGCGGCCTGACCTCGCCGAACTCGGTCAACCTCGGCCGGCCCGTCTGGCGCTGAGGCCCGCCATGCCGAGCGACACCAAGACGAAGAAGCGCCCCGCCTCCAACAAGGCGGAGGCGGGCGTGGGCGCCTCGCTGAACGGGTTCCTGGCCGATACCTACGTCCTGCTGGCCAAGACGCAGGCCTGCCACTGGAACGCCACGGGCCCGAACTTCTTCGGCCTGCACAAGCTGACGGAAGCGCAGTACGGCGAGCTCTTCGCCAGCATCGACGAGCTGGCCGAGCGGGTTCGCGCGCTGGACGTGCTGGCCCCCACCGGCCTGAACGCCATGCTGCACCTCGCCTCGCTGCAGGAAGCGCCGGACGGCCCGGTCTCCACGGTCGATGCCGCGCGCATGCTGGCCGAGGACAACGCCACCCTGGCCGATCGCGCGAGCGACCTGGCCGAGGAGGCGGACGACGCCGACGACCTCGCGACACACGACATGCTCGTGAAGCGCATCGAGGTCCACGAGAAGGCCGCCTGGCTGCTTCGCAGCCATCTCGGCTGAACCTTTCATCCAGGAGCACATCATGTCCCAGAGCACCATCGACAACGCCCGCAACCTCGCCAACGACGCCAAGGGCGAGGCGACCCGCCTGGCCGGCAATGCCCGCGACCTCGCCTACAACGCCAAGGACGATGCCTCGCGCTTCGTGTCCGATGCCAAGGCCGAGATCGTGCAGCTGCGCGAGAAGGTCGAGGCGCTGATGAACGACCGCATCACCCCGGCCGTCTCGGCCGTCGCGGATCGCGCCAGCGCCATCGGCAAGTCCGCGAGCGACACGGTCCGGCATCAGGCCGATCGCGCCACGGATGCCGTGCACGACAAGCCGCTCATAGCCCTGGGCGTCGCGGCGCTGGCGGGATTCGTGATCGCGAGCCTGATCCGCCGCTGAGGCTGGCCAAGCTTGAGGGCGGAACGGGGCGGGAGGGAACTCCCGCCCCGTTTTGCTGCGCGCGCGAATGGCGGAAATCCGCGCTTTTCGCCACGTCCGGCAGCAGATCCGGGAAACTTTGCGTCGGGTCGTTCGTTCAACCCGCACTATCCTCAGAGAGGGAACCACGACGATGAAAAGCCTTCACACCAACCTGCTTCCGATGACCCTGGCCGCCGGTCTGGTCGTCGCCCCGATGCTCGCCTTCGCCCAGGCCGACGGCACGCCCGGCAATCCGCCGAGCACCGCCGCGGGCCGCGCGATCGACCGCGCCACCGGCAACCCGACCGTGCCAGACGGCGCCCCCGGCAATCCGCCCGGCACCGCGGCGGGCCGCGCCATGGACCGCGTGACTGGCCAGGCGACGAGCCGTGACGGCACGGGCAACAACCCGCCGGGCAGCATGGCGGACCGCGCCGCGGAGCGCGCCGGACAGGCCACGCGCGATGCGACCACTCCGGCTCCGGCCACCACTGCGACCGCGCCCACGACCGCCGCGACCACGCTGGCCGTGACCGCCGGCTCGGTGGTGACGGAACGCCCCCGCCTCAGCCAGATCATCGGCGGCAACGTCTACAACGAGCGCAACGAGCGCGTGGGCGAGGTCGACGACGTGATCCTGGCGACGCCTTCGGGCACCGCCCAGGCTCCGATGGCGATCATCCAGGTCGGCGGCTTCCTCGGCATGGGCGGCCGACTGGTCTCGGTTCCGCTGAACGACCTGCGCTGGAATGCCGAGAACAGCCGGATCGTGATGCCGGGCGCCACGAAGGAGGCCCTGCAGTCGCGGACGCCCTTCGACTACAACTCGCTCCGCCGCGGCTGAGCGATCTGCCTGACGAAGACAGGCGGCGCGGGGAAACCCGCGTCGCCTTTTCCTGTACGTGGTCTAAAAACATGCTATTGCATATGCGAAACCGGCTCACGCCAGAGACGTTGTGAAGACATGTCTGTCCACGCCACATTCATATCCAGGAGTGCGTCTCGCCGGTCCCGCCACGGGTTCCGTGGGGAGAGCAGCCGCTTGCCATGAGCGACGGCCCTGAAGAATCCGGAGACGAGAAGCCCATGCCGACCGCGTCCCAATGGTCGCCCAGGCCACGCCGGAATCCGCCTGCGGAAACCGGCTTCGACAGCTGGCTGAACCGCAGCCTGCGCGCCTCCTTCGGCGAGGTGGCCCAAGAGCCGGTGCCGCCGGAGTTACTGGAACTTATCCGCAGGAACACCCAGGCGAAGTAACCTGGGTTAGGGCCACAGGACTTTATTTGCGGTCCAACTATCTGCGTGCCGGGCGCTTCATCTTCTTCGGATCGTAGCCGCCACCCCCCGGGCCCATCGGCTTGGGCTTCCAATCCTTCTTGGCCTCCTTCCTGGGAACGGCCTCGCGTAGCGAGCGGCCCGCCTGGTTGGGCGAGAGCACCACGTCGCCGGGGATCCCCAGCTCCAGCGCCTCCAACCGCTTGATCTCGTCGCGGTAGCGGGCCGCCGTCTCGAATTCGAGATCGGCTGCCGCGGCACGCATCTTCTTCTCCATCTCCGCGATCGCCTGGCGCAGGTCCTTGCCGACGAACTGCGCCTCGGCATCGCCCTCCACCGCATCCACGGTCACGTAGTCGCCCTGGCTGACGTCGCGCAGCACGTCGGCGATCTCGCGGCGGATGGTGGTCGGCGTGATGCCGTGCTCGGTGTTGAAGGCGATCTGCTTGTTGCGGCGCCGCTCCGTCTCGCTCAGCGCGCGGGTCATGCTGTCGGTCATGCGGTCGGCGTAGAGGATGACGCGGCCCTCGGCGTTGCGCGCGGCGCGGCCAATGGTCTGGATCAGCGAGGTGGTGGAGCGGAGAAAACCCTCCTTGTCTGCATCCAGGATGGCGACCAGCCCGCATTCGGGGATGTCGAGCCCCTCGCGCAGCAGGTTGATGCCGACCAGCACGTCGAAGACGCCGCGGCGGAGGTCGCGGATGATCTCGATGCGCTCCAGCGTGTCGATGTCGCTGTGCAGGTAGCGCACGCGTACGCCCATCTCGGTGAGGTATTCGGTGAGCTGCTCGGCCATCCGCTTGGTGAGCACGGTGACGAGGGAACGGAAGCCCTTGGCGGCGACGGACTTCACCTCGGCCAGCAGGTCGTCCACCTGGCCCTCGACGGGGCGGATGTCGCAGACGGGGTCCACGAGGCCGGTGGGGCGGATGACCTGCTCGGCGAAGACGCCGGCGGTGCGCTCCATCTCCCAGGGGCCGGGGGTGGCGCTGACGAAGACGGTCTGGGGACGGAAGCTTTCCCACTCCTCGAACTTCAGCGGGCGGTTGTCGGTGCAGCTCGGCAGCCGGAAACCGAAATCGCTGAGGATGATCTTCCGGGCATAGTCGCCCCGGTACATGCCGCCGATCTGCGGCACGGTGACGTGGCTCTCGTCCACGACCAGCAAAGCGCCTTCGGGCAGGTATTCGAACAGCGTCGGCGGCGGCTCGCCGGGATTACGCCCCGAGAGGTAGCGGGAATAGTTCTCGATACCTTTGCAGGAGCCGGTGGTCTCCATCATCTCGATGTCGAAGGTGGTGCGCTGGTCCAGGCGTTGGGCCTCCAGCAGCTTGCCCTCGGCCTCCAGCTCCTTCAGCCGCTCCTTCAGCTCGATCTTGATCCGGCCGATGGCCTGCTGGAGGGTCGGGCGCGGCGTCACGTAGTGGCTGTTGGCGAAGATGGAGACCCTGTCGAACTCGCCCGTGATCTCGCCCGTCAGGGGGTCGAATTCGCGCAGGCTCTCCACCTCGTCGCCGAAGAGGCTGATGCGCCAGGCGCGGTCGTCCAGATGCGCCGGCCAGACGTCCAGGTTCTCGCCGCGCACCCGGAAGTTGCCGCGCTGGAAGGACGCATCGTTACGGCGATACTGCTGCTCGACGAGGCCCTTCAGCAGGGTGTCGCGCTGGATGGTCCCGCCGCGCTCCAGCTTCACGACCATATTCGAATAGGTCTCGACCGAGCCGATGCCGTAGATGCAGGAGACCGAGGCGACGATCACCACATCGCGCCGCTGCAGCAGCGACTGCGTGGCGGAATGGCGCATGCGGTCGATCTGCTCGTTGATCTGGCTGTCTTTTTCTATGTAGGTGTCCGTGCGCGGGACATAGGCTTCCGGCTGGAAGTAGTCGTAGTAGGAGACGAAGTACTCAACCGCGTTGTCGGGGAAGAAGCTCTTCATCTCGCCGTAGAGCTGCGCCGCCAGCGTCTTGTTGGGCGCCAGGATCAGCGTCGGCCGCTGCACCGCCTCGATCACCTTCGCCATGGTGAAGGTTTTTCCAGAACCGGTGACGCCCAGCAGCACCTGGTCGCGCTCGGCCGCGTTCACGCCCCGGATCAGCTCCTCGATGGCGCGCGGCTGGTCGCCGTTGGGCTGGAAGGGACTCGCGACCGTCAGGGGCTTGCCCACGGGCGGCATGGGCTGCCGGATGGGCTGGAAGAGCATGGGCGCGGCGATCAGGTTCATGGACCGCAATATAGGCACGGGGGCCGCCGCATGCAGCCGGCCCCATGCATCCGGTTTGGGCGATCGGGCGTTCCGGCCTATATGGAGCCCATGCCCGAGGATGTAGACCCCGACGACCTCTTCGTCAGCGACGACGCCTATGCGGCCGGTCGCGTTGCCTTCAAGCAGGGCGCCTCGGTGCTCGAGAACCCGATGGCGCAGACCGGCGACTGGGGCAAGGCCTGGTTCGCGGGCTGGCTCGACGCGCTGGCGGACGCCGTGACCGGCCAGGACCGCGAGAAGGCCGGCTATGCCCGCCTGCTCCGGCACGACAAGGCCGAGCCCTTCTGAGGCACATCGCCATGCGACACATCGCCGCTTTCCTCCTGGCCGCGAGCGTGGCGGCGCCCGCCGCGGCCCAGACCCGGATCATCGCCCAGGCCAACGGCTGGTCCGCCTTCGGCGGCACGGCCGAGGGCGGCGCCTCGACCTGCGGGCTGGAGACGCGCGACCCCAACACCGGGCGCCATTTCCTGCTGCAGCACCTGGTGGGACAGGACCGGCCGATCCTGCGGCTCTCCCGACAGGGATGGAACCTGCGCGCCTCCTCGGCGCTGCCGGTGCGGATCGTGATCGACAACCGGCGGATTTTCGCCGCCAACGCCACGGGCGCGGGGCGGGAGATGAGCTGGCCGCTCGCGCTGGAGACGTTCGAGCCGGCCTTCCGGCAGGGCGCGCTCATGCGGATCGAGTTCCCGAACGGGCCGGACGCGCCCTGGAACCTGAGTCTCACGGGCACCAACACCGTGATGGGCGCCTTCATGGGCTGCCTGCGGATGATGGTGATCCAGCCGGGCGAGATACAGCCCATCCAGCCGCCCCCGCCCGCGGAGCCGCCGCCCCTGGCGCCGCCGCTGGAGGAGCCGCTCCGGCCGCCAGTCGAGGCGCCCGCCTTCCCGACGGCGCCCGCCCCCGCTCCGACGGAGCTGCCGCGGATCGACCTGCCGGCCGACAAGACGCTGCCGGAAGCGCCGCCCGCGGACCGGCCGGCGGAGCCCGCGCCGTCGACCGATCCCAAGCAGGGACCGAAGGGCGGGCCGACCACTCGGCTCTGAGCCTAGGCCGGCACGGTCCGCCGCGGCGGCGCGACCAGCACCGCCACCACCAGGATCAGCGCCACGCCCAGCGAGATTCCCGCCAGCCGCTCCAGCACCGGCTGGGCTGCGCAGGCGGGCCGCGGTCGGAGACCAGCGCCATCACGAAGGCCACGCCGGCCTGGGTGCCGACATAGGCCGAGGGACCGCCGCCCTGGTGCAGGGTGGAGAAGACGAAGAGCCCCAGCCCCACCACGCCCAGCCACAGCATCAGCGAGTCCATCCCGACTCCCAGCACCAGGGCGAGGCCGGCGGCGGCGCCGAGCAGGCAGCCGAGCAGCCGCTGCCGCGCCCGCAGGTGGACCGAGCCCACGTCGCGGTCCAGCAGGACCATGGCGGTCGCGGCCATCTGCACCACCGCCGGCAGGTCCAGCGCCGCCCAGGCGAGCAGGACCAGCACCGGCAGGAGCCCGCCGGCGAGGGTCAGCCGGTCCAGCGCCGCCGGCGGCTCGGGCGCCGGGGCGCGATGCCCGGACGAGGCGGCGCCCGCAGCAACGAAGGTGGCGCAAAGCACGCCGGTGGTGATCTCCAGCAGGCGCCATTGCGCGAAGGCGAGCAGCCCGGCCGGCGCCGAGGCGCCCTGCATCAGCACCATCACGGCCGTCACGCCGCCGTAGAACCAGGCGTAGCCATGTGCCCCGGCGGCGAAGCGGCCGCGCACGCCCAGCGCGCCGACCGCGAAGAGCGACAGCACGAGCAGCCCTGGCTGTCCCGCGCTCGCCTGCGCCAGCAGCAGCCCCAGGCCGAGCCCCGTCACCGTGCCCGCCACGCGCTGCGCCGCCTTGGCCCAGAGCGCGTCGCGGTCCTGGTTCGCGACCACCCAGGCCGAGAGCGCCGCCCACCAGGGATCCTCGAGACCCAGCCACAGCGCCGCCAGCAGCGCCAGCACGACGCCGCCCGCCGTGACCAGCCCCTGCCGCGCGCTCCAGCCGGGGTTCGGAGCCTGTCCCATCAGGGTCCCCGGTGCCGAGGCAGAAAAGACCCGCCCGATCGCGGCGCGGGCTTTCGCGAGCTGGGCCCTCAGAACCACACCAGCACCCGCGCGGTCGCGCCGTGGTAGAGGCGGAAGCCCTCCGGCAGGGCGTCGAGCACGATCTCCACCGGGAAGCGCTGCGGGAGGCGGATCCAGTCCGTGTCGGCGGGCACGTTGGGCATCACGCCGTCCTCCGGGCCGGGGATGGTGCCGGACACGGCCGCCGCGGCGCTGCGCACGCGCCCGCGATGAAGGCGCCAGGGGTCGCTGCCGAGCGTCACCCAGACGCCCTGGCCGGCCCGCAGCCGGGCCATGTGGCGCTCCGTGACATTGGCGACAATGCGCCAGTCGGCATCGGTCACCAGCAGGAGCACGGGCTGACCGATGATCGCCGCGTCGCCCGGGCGGGCGGTGAAGGGCGCCACGCGGCCGGCGGCGGGGGCGGCGACCGTCGCGCGGCTCAGCTGGTATCGGGCGGTGTCGAGCGCCGCCGAGGCCTCGGCGATCTCGGCCTGGCGCACCTGCACGAGCTGCCGCGCCACCGCCACCGCGGCCTCGGCCTGGTTCACGGCGGCGCGGGACATCTCGGCATCGCGCGCGGCGTCGTCCACGCGCTGCATCGGCGTGTCGCCGGCGCGGACCAGCTGCCGCTGGCGGCCGAGCGCGGCCTCGGCATCGGCACGGCGGGCGAGGCCGGCATCCAGCGTGGCGGCGCCCTCGGCCACGGCCTGCTGCGCCAGCGTGTGCTGCTGCTGCGCGGTGGCGAGCTGCGCCTCGGCCGTGGCGACGGCCAGCGCGAAGGGCCGCGGCTCGATGGCGAAGAGAGCGTCGCCGGGCCGTATCAGCTGGTCGTCGCGCACGGGCAGGCTCGCGATCGGGCCGCCCACCTCGGGCGCCACGGTCACGAGCGCCGCGACCACGCGGGCGTCGCCGGAATAGGCGAAGATCGTGGCGGAGAGCTCATAGATCGCGAAAAGCAGCGCGGCGGCCAGCAGCACGGCGCGGACGAGATGCGTCTCGACCCAGCTCAGCATCGCGCCACCTTCTCTCCTGTTGCCGCCGAGTATCACACGGGGCGCGCGATCCGGTAGAGCAGGTGCAAGCGCTTCGGATGCCCCTCGGGCAGCCGCGGATGCTCGAAATCACCGTCGGGGGACATGCCGAGCTTTTCCATCAGGCGCCAGGACGGCTCGTTGGGCGGGATGGTCCAGGCGACGATCTCGCGCAATGCCAGCGGCCCGAAGCCGGTGTCGAGCGCGAGGCGCGCGGCCTCCTCGGCGTATCCTTGCCGTTGATGCGCGGGCGCGGTGCGCCAGCCGATCTCCACCGCCGGCGTGAAGCGCGCGTCGAAGCCGACATGCATGAGGCCGACAATCCCCACCAAGCCGGGCGCGTCCCGCCGCACGACGCTCCAGAAGCCGAAGCCGTGCTCCGCGTGATGCGCCATGATACGGGCCAGCCAGGCGTCGCTCTCCGTGCGATCCATGGTCTTGGCGAAGTGCTGCATCGTGACAGGGTCGCCGTTGATGGCGGCCAGCTCCGCCGCGTCGGAGGGCTCCGGCGGGCGCAGGAGCAGCCTCGGGCCTTGCAGGATCATCGGCGCTTCCCCCTCGCCTCGCGTGACGCTTCCGCGTAGATTCCGGCAGGAAGGAACGCAAGATGACCCCCATCGACCTGGAAACCATGGCCGCCGGTGTGCCCGACGGCGCACTCATCGCCCTGCCCCCGGACAATTCGCTGCCCTCCGTGGCGCTGGCCAAGGCGCTGATCCGCCGCGGCGCGCGCGAGTTGCGGCTGGTGGGTGTGCCGGTCTCGGGCTTCGCCACCGACATCCTGATCGGCGCGGGCTGCGTGGCGAGCGTGCAGACCAGCGCGGTGAGTCTCGGCGAGGCCGGCTTCGCCCCGCGCTTCACGGCGGCGCTGAAGGCCGGGAAGCTGAGCATCACCGACGCCACCTGCCCGGCCGTCCACACCATGCTGCAGGCCGCCGAGAAGGGCGTGCCCTTCATGCCGCTGCGCGGGATCATCGGCAGCGACATCCTGGCGCACCGGCCCGACTGGCGGGTGATCGAGAGCCCCTTCGGAACCGGCGAGAAGATCGTGGTGCTGCCGGCGCTGCATCCGGATATCGCGGTCTTCCATGGCGTCATGGCGGACAGCCATGGCAACATCTATGTCGGCCGCCGGCGCGAATGCGCGACCATCGCCCATGCGTCGAAGCGCGCGCTGGTGACTGTGGAGCGCGTGGTCGAGGGGAATTTCCTGGAGGACGAAAGGCTCGCCCCGGGGACGATCAACGCGACCTACATCAGCGCCTTCGCCATCGCCGAGCGCGGCGCGCGGCCGGCGGCGCTGCTCGACGAATACGGCTTCGACGCCGCCTATGTCGCCGCCTATGCGCGGGCGGCCAAGACCGATGCGGGCTTCGCCGAATGGTGCGCGGAGCATGTCTTCGAGTCCCGCGCGGTCGCTGCCGAATGAGCTACCGTTCGGAAGAGTTGCTAGCCGTCACGCTGGCCAGGCTGATCCGCGCCGTGCCGACGGGCCACATCGCCGTCGGCGCCGCCTCGCCCATCCCGGCGGCCGCCTGCTGGCTTGCGGTGAAGCAGGGCGAGCCGGTGCGGCTGTCCCTCCTGCACAAGCGCACCGGAAACCCCTTCACCGAGGGCACGCGCGAACTCTTCGACCTCACCGGACAGGGCCGCATCGATCTCTTCTTCCTCGGCGGCGGCGAGATCGACGGGCAGGCCAACCTCAACCTCATCGGCACCGGCGAATGGCCCGGCCGCGAGGTGCGCTTCCCGGGCAGCTTCGGCTCGGCCTTCATGTACTTCATGACGGGCCGCACGATCCTCTTCCGCGAGGAGCACAGCCCGCGCGTGCTGGTCGAGAAGGTCGCGCACATCTCGGCGCCGGGGATCAGCGAGCCCGGCGTCTACCGCCGCGGCCACGCGCAGGCGCTGGTGACGGGGCGCTGCGTCTTCGCCTTCCATCCGGACCGCGGCCGCTTCTCGCTGGCCTCGGTGCATCCGGGCGAGACGGTGGAGAGCGTGACGGCCATGACCGGTTTTTCGTTCGACATCGACGGCGAGGTCCCCGAGACGCCCGCGCCGACGGCCGAGGAACTTGCGCTCCTCCGCGGATCGGTGTGTGACGAGATGATGGAAACCTATCCCGACTTCTGTGCTCGGGTGTTCAACCGAAAGGCTGCGGCATGAACGACGCCCTTCCGATGGCCGAGGGCCGTGCCCTCGCCTCCGGTCCCGGCGCCCTCTCAGGGCTGCGCGTGGTGGATCTGACCCGCGTGCTCGGCGGTCCCTACTGCACCATGGTACTGAGCGACCACGGCGCCGAGGTCATCAAGCTCGAGCCGCCGCAGGGCGACGAGGTGCGCGACTGGGGCCCTCCCTTCGACGACAAGGGAGACGCCTCCTACTTCCTGGGCGTGAACCGCAACAAGAAGTCGGTCGGCCTCGACCTCTCGCAGCCGCAGGGCCGCGAGGTGCTGCTGCGTCTGCTCGAAGGGGCCGACGTGCTCATCGAGAACTTCAAGCCGGGCAGCATGGAGAAGTGGGGCCTCGGCTACGAGGAGGTGCTGTCGAAGCGCTTCCCCCGTCTGATCCATTGCCGCGTCTCGGGCTTCGGCGCGACGGGGCCGCTCGGCGGCTTCCCGGGCTACGACGCCATCCTGCAGGCGATGGTCGGCCTCATGTCGATCAACGGGACCGAGAATTCCGGGCCGACGCGGCTGGGCACGCCGATCGTGGACATCGCGACCGGGCTGTTCAGCACCATCGCCATCCTGATGGCGGTCGTCGAGCGCGAGAAGTCGGGCCAGGGCCAGTATTGCGACATGACGCTGCATGATTGCGGCATGGCGCTGCTGCACCCGCACGCCGCCAATTTCTTCCTCAACGGGAAGCGGCCGGTGGCCACGGGCAACCCGCATCCGAACCTCGCGCCCTATGCCAAGTTCACCACGAAGACCTGCGAGATCTTCGTCGGCTGCGGAAACGATCCGACCTTCAGGAAGTTCTGCAAGTTCCTCGGCCTGGAGGAGCTCGGCACCGATCCGCGCTTCGCCACCAACGGCCAGCGCGTGATCAACAAGCCGGCGCTGACGGAGATTCTGAACAACCGCTTCGCCGACGAGGACGGCATCGACCTCTGCCAGCGCATGCTGGCGGCGGGCCTGCCGGCCGGCCCCGTCTACGGCGTGGATCAGGCGATGTCCGCCCCGCACACGGCGCATCGCGACATGGTCACCGAGAAGGACGGCTATATCGGCCTCGGCACGCCCATCAAGTTGAGCCGCACGCCCGGCGGCACGCGCGCCGCGCCGCCGCGCTTCGCCCAGCACACCACCGAGGTGCTGGCAAAGCACGGCTTCTCCGAGGAGGAGATCGCGCGCCTCGCCGAGGCCGGCGTGCTGGTCGAGAAGCGGCGGAAGTAAGTGGTCCCCGAGGTCCGGGAGGCGGGTGCGCCTCCCGAGGTCGCCGCGATCTACGAAAAGCTGCGGGAGGCCTATGGCCTGCCGCTGGTCAACCTCATCTGGCGCCATTTCGCGGCGCTGGACGGGGTGCTGCCCTGGGCCTGGGAATCCGTGCGCCCCGCTTTGCCTCTGCTCGACGGCGCGCGGGAACGGGTGCTCGCCAGCCTTTCCGTGCCGAGCCTGCCGATGGGCGCGGCGGCGGCGCAGCTGGCCGCGCTCTACAACCGCGGCAATCTGAGCAACCTGATCCTGCTGACGGCGCTGCTGCGCGGCAAGCAGGGCGACGCCGTGGCCCCCGACGCGCCGCCGCCGGCGATGCTGCCGGGTTCCGTGCCGCTGCCGAAGCTGGAGGATCTGCCGGAGGACACGGCCCGCCCGGTGCGCGCCCTCGGTGCGCTGCACGGGCATGAGGCGGGGGTGATCCCGACCCTCTACCTCCATCTCGCGGCCTGGCCGGAGTTGCTGAAGCCGCTCTATGCGGCGCTCTCGCCGATGATGGCGATGGGCCGCATCGCCCTGCTGCGCGAGGCCGCCATCGCCGCCGCCTCCGTCGAGGCGGACCGGCTGCGCCCCTACCTCGCCGCGCCGCCGGAGCCGCCGGCCGAGGCGCTGGCCACCGCGCGCGACACGCTGCGCATCTTCACCACGCGCGTGATCCCCGAGATGGTGCCGATCGGCCTGATGATGGTGCGCTGATCCCCCCTGGACGTTTGAACCGACCTCGCTGATCCCTTTTCCGTCGCGACCGAAAACGGTCGCCGGCGCGCCGGAATCCGCCCGGCCGCAAACGCTTCCTTAAACTTCGAAAGAGACCATGGCGCCTCCACGCAAGGAGTGCGTCTGCCATGGTTCCCACACCCCAACTTTCCCGCCGCCACCTCTTGCTCGGCGGGAGCGCCGCGGCCCTGACCGGGTGCATGGCGCCCGGCCCCGACGGCGTCGCCGACTTCACGCATCTGAACATCCCCGTGCAGAACGACATCGCCTATGGCGACCATCCGCAGCAGCGGCTCGACGTCTATCCCGCCGCGAGTTCCAGGATCGGCAACGTCCTGCCCCGCCGTCCGGCGGTCGTCTTCTTCCATGGCGGCTTCTGGCAGTTCGGGGACCGGGCGGAGGCGCCGGTGCAGACGGTCTGCAGCCACCTCGCCGCCCGCGGGATCACGGCCATCGCGGCCGGCTACCGGCTCTATCCGGAGACCAACCACCAGGGGATCCTGGAGGATGCGGCGCAGGTCGTCGCCTGGGCCATCCGGAACGGCGAGGTTCACGGCGCGGCCCGCGGCCGCGTGGTGGCCAGCGGGCATTCGGCCGGCGGCTGGATGTCGGCGATGCTGCATGTGCGCCCGCAGCTGGTCCATCAGGCACTGGGCGTGGTGGAAAGCGACCGCCACCCCTTGAGCGGCATCGTTGGCGTCGCCGGGCCCTATGCGCACTGGCCCACCCGGTTCCCGCTGCTGTTCAACCTGTTCGAGGGCGTGCCCACCGAGCAGCGGCTGCCCAACACCTATGTCTCGGGCAACCTGCCGCCCTCGCTCCTGGTCCAGGGCATGTTCGACACGATCGTCTGGCCGCCGAACGCCATGTTCTTCGCGCGGGATCTCGAGCGCGCCGGCAACCGCTCCAACACGCGCTACTACATGCGCGAGCACATGACCGTGATGCCCGTCGTGGGGCTGCTGCCCGGAAGCCTCGCGCTGGTCGACGACATCGAGGCCTTCGTCAAAGGCCCGCGGGTCAGCGCCGCCTGAGCCCCGTAGGGTCGGCGGCTCCCTGTCACTCCTGGGCGGGAGCCGGCTCCTCAACGATCATCGCCTCGGCCTCGGCCTTCAGCCGCGCGTAGGAGCGGGCCGAGAGCACCAGCATCGCCATGTACATCGCGCCGCCCAGCGCCAGCGCGGCCCAGGGCTCGGTGACCAGGAAGGCGATGAAGGCGCCGGTGCCCAGCAGCAGCGGCAGCACCATCTGCGCCGGCACCTTGAAGTTCTTGAAGGACCAGGAGGGCAGCGTGCTCACCATCAGCCCGCCCACCACGAAGAGCACGATCGCGCTGAAGAGCGGATAGCGGATGGCATTGGCGAAGCCGTCCCACTCCCATTCCGCGAAGGCGAGCGAGGCGAAGAGCGGGAAGAGCGCCAGCCCCGCCCCCGCCGGCGCCGGGACGCCGGTGAAAAAGTTGTAGGCATAGGCGGGCTTGGGCGGCGGGATCACGCCCGGCTCGGCGATGCTCGCGGCGTTGAAGCGCGCCAGCCGCAGCGAGCTGCAGACGGCGAACATCACGCAGGGGATGAAGCCCAGAGGCCCTGCATGCTGGAGCGTCCAGAGGTAGAGGATGAGCGCCGGCGCCACGCCGAAGCAGAGGAAGTCGCTGAGGCTGTCGAACTCGGCGCCGAAGCGCGAGGTGCCCTTGAGCAGGCGGGCGATGCGCCCGTCCAGCCCGTCGATCACGGCCGCGACCACGATGAAGGAGGCGGCCTGCGGGAAGCGTCCCTCGATGCCGAAGCGGATCGCGACCAGGCCGAAGCACAGCCCGATCATCGTCATCAGGTTCGGGATGAGCCGGTTGAAGGAGGGACCGCGGAAGCGCGGCCGCTGGCGCGGGCCGAGGCGGCGGAGGCGCCCGCGGAGGCTCGGCTTGTTCATCCCGCGAGTTCCGCGAGCACGGTCTCGCCGCCGATCATGGTCTGGCCCACCAGCACCTTGGGCTTCACGCCCTCGGGCAGGTAGACGTCGGTGCGGCTGCCGAAGCGGATGATGCCGAAGCGGTCGCCTGCCAGTAGCTGGTCGCCCTCGCGCACCGTGCAGACGATGCGGCGCGCGACCAGCCCCGCGATCTGCACGCAGGCGAGCTGGCGGCCGTCCGGCAGGTCGAAGCGCAGCGCGTTGCGCTCGTTCTCCGTGGAGGCCTTCTCCATGCTCGCGTCGATGAAGGTACCGTGGCGATAGGCGATGCGGCTGATACGGCCCTGGACGGGCGCATAGTTCACGTGCACGTCGAGCACGGAGAGGAAGATGGCCACGCGCCAGCGCGGCGCCTCGCCCATCTCGAGCTCGGCCGGCGGGACGGCGGGGCCGACGAGGACGACCTTGCCGTCGGCCGGGGCGATGACGAGGTCACGCTCCTGCGGCGGCACGCGCTTGGGATCGCGGAAGAAGTAGAGGCAGAAGAGCGTGAAGGCGACGCCGATCCAGAAGAGCCAGGGCCCGAGGATCAGCCCGCCCACCACGGCGACCGCGGCGCCGCCATAGATGAAGGGCTTGCCTGCCGGGTGCGGCGGCGAAAGGACGAGGGACAGGCTGTTCGCGAGGGACATGCGGCGGGTTTATCCTCTGTTCACCTTTCTGCGGCAAGTTTCGGTCCGCATGATCACGCTCGGTCCCTTTGCCGTCGGACGCGACGGTTCGCTCTCCCCCCGCTCGCCCGGCCTCCGGCCCGCACTGCGCTTCGCCTGGCGGGGGCGCGCCTGCGAGGCCTTGCTGGTGGATGGCGCGCTCCGGCTGCGCGCGATGGCCGGCCGCATCCCCTCCACTGCGGAGCGCAACGCCGACCGCGCGGGAACGTTGCGCGCGGTGGCCGAGCTGCCGCCCGATCTGCCGGAGGGCTGGCAGCTCCGCCTGACCGCGGACCACCGGCTCGCGCTGGAGGCGGAGGCGCCGCCGCGCGGCACGGTGGTGGGCATGCTGGGCGAGATGGTGCGCTTCGCCATGGCGATGGACCCGTATCTGGACCGGCTGGAGGCGGCGGGCGCCTGATCAGGGCGCCCCGTGCGGCAGCGTGAAGACCTGCCCCGGATAGATCAGATGCGGGTTGCGGATCTGCTGGCGGTTGGCCGCGAAGATGTCCGTGTAGCGAATGCCCTGGCCATAGGCGCTGCGCGCGATGCGCCAGAGATTGTGGCCAGGCTGGACCACGTGCCGGCTCGGCGTCTCCTCCGCGCTGGCAACGGCGGGCGGCCGGTCGCGCTGGAAAGGCTGCTCGACGCGCGCGAGGACCTGCCCCCGCCCGCCGAGCTGGTCGGCGCGGAGCACATGGCGGCCGAAGGCCGGCTGCGCCTGGGGCGAGTAGCTCCAGCGGCCTTGGGTGTCGGCGACGACCTCGCCCACGGGGGCGTCGTCGATGTAAAGGCGCAGCTGCGCGCCGGCCGGGGCCGCGCCGGCAAAGCGCATGCCGGCGGTGCCGGCATAGTCCACGAGGTCGATCGAGAGCCGCGCCACGGCGGGCGCCTGCAGCACCTGGATCGGCGCCTGTACGCCCGGCGCGGGCAGCAGCAGCGCCAGGGGCGTGGATGGCGGCTCGGCGGTGGGCCCTGCCTCGGGCGCCGGACCGCCCGGCGCGGGCTGTGGGCGGGCCTCGGCCAGGACGGGCGCCGGCGGGCCGGGCACCAGGAGCACGACGCTGGCTTCACCCGCCAGCGGCTCGCCGCCGGGCAGGCGCGCGGTCAGCGTCAGCTCACGGGCACCGGGCGCCAGGGGGGAATCGGGCAGGATCACCCATTCGCCGCGCGCATCGGCCCGGCCGCGGCCGATCTCGCGGCCGTTCTCCAGCAGGATGACCTCGGCCCCGGGCGCGGCGCGGCCGGCGGTGACCAGCGCGCCCCGGGCGCCGACGCGCGCCACGTCGAAGCGCGGCGGATCCTGACGCGGGCGGGCGGGCTCGGGACGGGCGGCGGCGGGCGGCGTGGGCTCGACGCGCGGGGCGGCAGGCTCCGGGCGAGGCGTTGCGGCGACGACGGGTGACGTGGGTTCCGGACGCGGTGTCGCAGCAGCGACGGGCGGCGTGGATGCGGCGCGCGGCGCGACGGGGTCCGGACGGGGCGCGGCAGCGGTGGACGGCGCAGGCTCGGCGCGCGGGGCGGCGGGTTCCGGACGCGGGGTCGCGTCCTGTGGCCGGAGGGCGGCGATCTCAGGAGGCGGCGCGGCGGGCTCCGCGCGCGGCGGGGCAGCTTCCGGTGCCGGGGGGCGAGACGCCTCGGAAGACGGTGCCGCGGCGCCGGGCCGCGGCACGGAGGCTTCGGCGACCGGCGCGGCCGTCTGCGGGCTCGGCGTCAGCGCCGCCACGCTGGACCTCGCGGGGCCCGGCTGTGGCGTGGAGCTTTCGGATTCCGGGAGGCGCGGCGGCTCGGCACGGAGCGCCTCCGGACCCGGACCCGGGCCCTGGATCGTCCCCTGGGCTGTCTGCGCGGACGGGCGTGTCGGGGCCTCATCGGGCGCGGTCCGGAATGCGCCTCCCAGCCAGGCGCCCAGCAGGAGCGTGAGCCCCGCGACCGCGAATATCCCCAACCGGCCCAAGCTGATCCCCAACAGACTCGCGAATTTGTAACTAAGCGGAAGCGCGCCCGCCGTCCACGCCGGAGCGGGATTCCGTCCATGAAATCGGCGGCTTCGCGCCATTTTTGTCGCGGCCCCGCGCCGCGGTGCCATTTTTGGAGCGGAGCGTGGAGGGATGGCATGGCCTCCGTCTTGCAAGGCAGCTGTCACATCCCAGCCCGGAAGAGCCCTGAATGACGCAATCGCCCCTCTCCCGCCGCGACCTGCTGGCCCTCGCCGCGGCCGCCGGCGCCACCGGCATGCCATCCCCTTGGGCGGCCGGCGGCGCCCATGCCCAAACGGCGGGCGAGCGCGTGCTTCGCTACGGCATTTCCATGGCCGACATCCCCCAGACCACCGGCCAGCCCGACCGCGGCGCCGGCGCCTACCAGTTCACCGGCTACACGATCTACGACCCGCTGGTGGCCTGGGAGATGGATGTCGCCGACCGTCCCGGGAAGCTTGTGCCCGGCCTCGCCACGGGCTGGGAGGCCGATGCCGCGGATCGCAAGAAGTGGGTCTTCCGCCTGCGCCCCGGCGTGAAGTTCCACGACGGCAGCGACTTCGACGCCGATGCTGTCATCTGGAACTTCGAGAAGGTTCTTAATCCGCAGGCGCCGCATTTCGACAATCGCCAGGCCGCCCAGGTCCGCCCGCGCCTGCCGAGCGTGGCGAGCTACCGCAAGGTCGACCCGATGACCGTCGAGGTCACGACGCGGGCGGTGGACAGCATCTTCCCCTACCAGATGCTGTGGTTCCTCATCTCCTCGCCGGCGCAGTACGAGAAGCTGGGCCGCAGCTGGGAGCGCTTCGCCTCCGAGCCCTCGGGCACCGGCCCCTTCCGCCTCGCCCGCCTCGTCCCGCGCGAGCGCGCGGAGCTGTTGAAGAACACCGGCTACTGGAACCCCGCGCGGATGCCGAAGGTGGACCGCATCGTGCTGGTGGTCGCGCCCGAGGACACGACGCGCACCAACGCGCTGCTCACCGGCCAGGTGGACTTCATCGAGACGCCCTCGCCCGACCTCGTGCCGCGGCTGCGGCAGTCCGGCGCGCGGATCATCGAGAACGTGACGCCGCATGTCTGGAACTACCATCTGAGCCTGCTGGAGGGCTCGCCCTGGCGCGACCTGAAGCTGCGGCAGGCGGCCAACCTCGCCATCAACCGCGACGAGATCGTGGCGCTGATGAACGGGCTGGCGAAGCCGGCGGTGGGCGTGGTGGATCCGACCTCGCCCTGGTTCGGCAATCCCACCTTCCGCATCACCCATGATCCGGACCGCGCGCGGCGGCTGGTGCAGGAGGCGGGCTTCTCGCGCGCCAACCCGCTGAAGACGAAGTTCCTCGTGCCGAGCGGCGGGTCGGGGCAGATGCTCTCGATGCCGATCAACGAGTACATCCAGTCGGCCTATCGCGAGGTCGGCATCGACATCGAGTTCCAGGTGGTGGAGCTCGAGGTGTCCTACACCTGCTGGCGCCAGGGCGCGGCCGGCGAGATCGCGCGCTCCGGCAACATCACCGCGAACAACGTCGCCTATGTGACGAGCGACCCGCTCTACGCGCTGATCCGCTTCTTCCACTCCAACCAGATCTCGCCGCGCGGCGTGAACTGGAGCCACTACCGCGACGCCGAGATGGACCGGCTGATCGACGAGGCGACGAGCAACTTCGATCCGGCGGCGGTGGATCGGCTGATGGCCCAGGTGCACCAGAAGGCGGTGGACGAGGCGCTGCTGGTCTTCGTGGTGCACGACACCAACCCGCATGCGGCGAGCCGCAACGTGCGCGGCTACACGCAGGCGCAGCACTGGTTCCAGGACCTGACGACTTTGGCGTAGCCAAAGTCTTTGTTTTTCGTGCCCTCAGACGCCGGGCGCCGCCTCCGGCGGCTTGGCTTCGCCGCAGCACTGCTGCACCCGATGGGAAGTCGAGTGGGCGGCGCCGGCCTCAGTCGCGGCCGGATTCTCGATTGGTGCGCTCCTCTTGTTAGCGCGCACCGAGGTCCAGTTATGATCGCCTGAGCGCCGCCACGGCCAGCATCGACATTGCCAGCAAGACCATCACGCCGGCAAAGACGCAGACGCTCGTCCATCCCGCGAGGCTCCAGGCGTAGACGCCCGCAAAGGAGCCGAAGGCGCCGCCGCCGAAGACCGACACCATGTAGACCGTGTTCAGCCGCGCGCGGATCTGGTCGCCGAGCCGGAAGATGCGGACCTGGTTCGCCACCTGCCCCGCCTGCATGCCGAAATCCAGCAGGTTCACCGCCAGCACCAGCGCGAGTGCCGAGGCACCGCCCAGCGTCCCGGACACGAGCAAGGACACGGCCACGCAGGCCAGCCCGATCGCATTCACGAGGTTCGGCCCGATCCGGTCCGAGAGCCGCCCGGCCATCGGCGCCACCATCGCACCCGGCGCGCCCCACAATCCGAACAGCCCCACCGCTGCCGCGCCGAAGCCGAAGGCCGGCGTCGCGAGGTGGAAGGCCAGCGTCGCCCAGAAGGCCGAAAAGGCCGCGAAGACGCAGAAGCCGATGCCCGCCGAGGTCCGCAGCGCCCGGTGCTCCAGCAGCAGCGCCGGCAGCGAGGCCAGCAGCGCGCCATAGCCCTGACGCCGGCTCGGCGGCGCGGCGGCGGGCAGATAGGCAGGCAGCGCCAGGAAGAGCAGCGCCGTCAGCACGCCCGCGACGAGATAGGAGGCGCGCCAGCTTCCCGCCGCCGTCTCCACCGCGCCCGAGACGGTGCGCGAAAGCAGGATGCCAAGGATCAGCCCGGTCTGCAGCACGCCGATGACGCGGCCGCGATGATGGCCCTCGACCATCGAGGCCGCGACGGGAATGAGAATCTGCGGCACCACCGTCGCAGCCGCGATGACAGCGCTGGCGACGGCGAGCGCGCCGGCATCCGGTACGACCGCCGCACCGAACAGCCCGAGCGCGGTCACCGACATCAGCCAGCGCAACAGCCGCCGCGGCGCCACCAAGTCGGCCAGCGGCACCACGAAGAGGATGCCGAGCGCGTAGCCGACCTGCGCCGCCACCGCGACCCGGCCGGCCATCGGCTCTGGCACGCCGAAATCCTGCGCGATGGCATCGAGCAAGGGCTGGCAGAGATAGATGTTGCCGACCATGACGCCGCAGGCCGCAGCCATCATCATGAGCGTGCCGCGCCGCGCGCCCGGGATGAGCGAAGTGCTGTTCGACATGAAGTGCCTTCCGCGAAGGCCTCGCGCGGTCGCCGCCCCGCGGACGCGCTTCCGCGGGACGTCAGGCCAGGTGGGCCAGTCTGTTCATCCGTTCAGTTGCTGCTGATCGCGGGCTCCAGCCCCGCATGCTTCGCCGCCGGATGTCCTGGATTCCGGAAGCGGAGCTCGCCTTCGGGGACGGAAGCGCCGACCCCGAAGAATTCCTGCCGCGTGGTGCAGGTCACTGCCACGACGCGCTTCGCCACCGGCTCGGTCAGGAAGCGCCGCACCGCACCCTCCAGCTCCAGCGTGTCGCGCAGCGAGTGCCACTCGGCCGCCTCGAGGTCGTCCAGGAAGACGGAGAGGATGCCCGGCTGCCTTCCCGAGAGCCGCGCCTCCGCCGTGGAGGCCAGCCGCCGGCCGACCGCCTGGGAGATCGCGTTCTCGCGGCCCGCGCGGGCCGCCATGACGAAGATGCTGCCGCTCGCGGGATCCGCCGTGACGGCGAGATGCGCCTCCACCCCGAAGACCTGCCGCAGCCGCGCCGGCAGTGCGCGCTGCGGGTCGCTCGCGGCCTGGGCGCCGGCCAGGACCAGCGGGTCCAGCTTCAGCACCGCGTCGGCGCTGGAATCCTGCCGGCGCTCATTGGCCAGCATGGTGGAGATGCGCGCGTGCAGATCCGCGAGCTGGGTCGTGTCGGTGACGCCCTCGGGCAGCGTCATCTTCAGGATGTAGCGGCCGGGATGGGCCGCGAGCCAGGTCTGCAGCTCCGGATTCACCCGGTCTACCAGGCTCGCCCAGTGGCCGCGGTGCAGCGGGCGGCCTTCTTCCGCCGAGACGGTCTCGCAGACCACCTCGGTCGCCGCGCCGCCGCGCTCGATGAGCAGGTCGTGGTCGGCGCCGTCCAACAGGCCGTCGAAGCGCACCGCGAAGCCACGCGCCCGCAGCAGCGAGGCCGTCCGGACGAGGTGGAAGAGCGGGATCAGATTCGCCTCGCCGGCGAGGCCCGCCGCGAGCATGACCTTGATCCGCTTGCGGCCGGCGTCGGGCAACGCCTTGGCCAGCCCCGCGACCTCGCGGGCGAAGCCCAGCACCAGCCGCTCCGCGCGGCCGGCCTTGGCCATCATCTCCGGCCGGTCGAGCCGGGCCAGGATCAGCTCCAGCATGTGGCGCTGCTGCGCGGCGCGGCCGGCCAGCGAGCCCGGCTGCGCGCGCGTGCCCAGGTCGAGCACGCGCTTGCGCCAGGTGGCGGCGCCGGCCAGGGCCACGAAGGCCTTCAACGCACTGACATCGGCGGAGGTCGGTTCGGCAGGCGGCATAAGCCCTCGTCTGGGTGTCGCGGCATCGAGCGCGGCCGACACCGTCCCGTCTTGCACAGAAGCGCTGTCTTGCACGGAAACGCTATCAGGATTCATTCCTGCGCCTCAACCGGGGTCATTCGCGCGGAAGCCGACCCAGGATGGGGGCCCCGGGGTTCTGCGCGCGGTGGCGCAGGAGGTGGTCGGCGAGGATGCAGGCGAGCATGGCCTCGCCCACTGGCACGGCGCGGATGCCGACGCAGGGATCGTGGCGGCCCTTGGTCAGGATGTCCGTGTTTTCACCCGCCTGCGTCACGGCCTGGCGGGGGGTGAGGATCGAGCTCGTGGGCTTCACGGCGAAGCGGGCGACGATGGGCTGGCCCGTCGAAATACCGCCCAGGATCCCGCCCGCATGGTTGGCGAGGAACTCGACCTGGCCATCCTGGCGCATGCGCATCTCATCGGCGTTCTCCTCGCCGGAAAGGGCAGCGGCGGCGAACCCGTCGCCGATCTCGACACCCTTCACCGCGTTGATGGACATGAGCCCGGCCGCGATCTCCGCGTCGAGCTTGCCATAGATGGGAGCTCCGAGCCCCACGGGAACCCCCTCGGCCCGCACTTCGATCACGGCGCCGACCGAGCTGCCCGCCTTGCGCACGGCGGAGAGCCGTTCTTCCCACCGGACGGCAGCCCTGGGGTCGGGGCACCAGAATTCGTTGTTGCCCACCTCGGCCCAGTCCCAGGCCTCGCGGTCGATGCGGTCGGCGCCGATCTGGACGAGCGCCCCGCGGATCACGACCCCTTCCCCCAGCACGCGCCGCGCCACCGCGCCGGCCGCCACGCGCATGGCCGTCTCGCGCGCCGAGGCCCGGCCGCCGCCGCGGTAGTCGCGGATGCCGTATTTCCATTCATAGGCGATGTCGGCGTGCCCGGGCCGGAAGGACTTCGCGATCTCGCCGTAGTCCTTGCTGCGCTGATCCTGGTTCTCGATGTGCAGCGCGATGGGCGTCCCGGTGGCCCGCCCCTCGAAGACGCCGGAGAGGATGCGGACCTGGTCCGGCTCCTGCCGCTGCGTCACGAACTTGGAGGTGCCGGGCTTCCGCTTGTCCAGGAAAGGCTGGATCCAGGCCTCGTCCAGTTCCAGCCCGGGCGGGCAGCCGTCGACGACGCAGCCGATGGCCGGGCCGTGGCTCTCGCCCCAGGTGGTGACGCGGAAGAGGTGGCCGAAGCTGTTGTGACTCATGGCCTCCCCTCCTAGCCTGGGAGAGACGCCACGGCCACTGGGAGGGCGCATGCGCCGCCTCCTGGTCCTGCTGCCGCTGGCGCCCCTGCTCGCCCCTCTGGCCATCCCCCTGGTCATCTCTTGGGCCGCCCTGGCCCAGCCCGCCGAGCTCTGCCGCCTCTACCCGCGCGACGGCGAGCATGCCGGCTGCGGCCTCTGCGGCGGCCCCGGCTGGCGCCGGCCCGATGGGCGCTGCGCCAACTGGAGCGATGTCGGCCCGCCCGACTGCCGCGCCCTGCGCCGCGAGTTGGCCGATCCCGCCCGCTGCGCGCGGCAAAGGGATCGCGGCCGCCCCATGGCGCGCTGAACGGGGCACGGGTTACCCTTCCTTCATGCACCCCGCCCCGTCGCTTCTGGCGACCCTCGTCGTCGCCCTTGCGCTCGCCTTCGGCCTGGGGCTCGTGGCCCGTCTGCTGCGGCTGCCGCCGCTCCTGGGCTACCTCGCCGCCGGCCTCGCGGTCGGGCCCTATACGCCGGGCTTCGTCGCCGACCGGGGGATGACCTCGGCCATGGCGGAGATCGGCGTGGCGCTGCTGCTCTTCGGAGTCGGGCTGCACTTCCGGCCGCGCGACCTGCTGGCGGTCTGGCGCGTGGCGGTGCCGGGCGCGATCGGCCAGGTCGCGATCGGCACCACGCTGGGCAGCCTGCTCGGCTGGCTGGCGCTGGGACTCGGCCCAGGGCCGGCGGTCGTCTTCGGGCTGGCGCTGGCCATCTCCTCCACGGCCGTCGCGACCCGCACCCTCGAGGAGCGCGGCCGGCTCTCCGGCGAGGCCGGGCGGGTCGCGCTCGGCTGGCTCGTCGCGCAGGACCTCATCGTGGTGCTCGCCCTGGTGCTGCTGCCGGTCCTGTCCGGCGTCCCCGGCGAGCTCGGCGGAGCGCTCGCCCGGACCGCGCTGCAGCTTGTGGCCTTCGTGCTGCTGCTGGGCGTCGTCGGGCGCGTGCTCATGCCACGGCTGCTGGCCCTGGTCGCCGCCACGGGGTCGCGCGAGCTGTTCACGCTGGCCGTGGTCGTGGCCGCGCTCGGCACAGCCTTCGGCTGCTCCGCCCTCTTCGGCGTCTCGCCCGCGCTCGGCGCCTTCTTCGCCGGGGTGCTGCTGGCCGAGAGCCCCCAGGGCCACCAGGCCGCCGCCGAGACCATGCCGCTGCAACGCATCTTCGTGGCGCTCTTCTTCGTCTCGGTCGGCATGCTGGTGGACCCCGTCGCCATCCTCGCCGCGCCCTGGCTGGCGCTCGCGGCCTTCGTCACGGTGCTGCTCGGCACCGGCGTCGCGATCCTGGTGCTGCTCACCGCGCTGCGCGTGGCGCTGCCGACGGCGGCCACCGTCGCGGGCGGGCTGGCCCAGATCGGCGAGTTCTCCTTCGTCCTGCAGGAGCTCGCCATCGGCTTCCACGTCCTGCCCGCCGAGGCGCGCGGGCCCATATTGGCGGCGGCGACGCTGACCATCATCCTGGCCCCCGTCTCGCTGTCCCTGTCCGAGCGGCTGGCGACCCGCCTCGTCGGCGAGCGCCGCTACCGCGCCTGGATCGCCCGCCGCGCCGGCGCGAGGGCCTTCGCCGCGCTGCCGCCGGGCCTCTCCGGCCACGCGATCATCGCGGGCTACGGGCGCGTCGGCCGTGTCGTCGCCCAGGCGCTCACCGAGCACGGCATCCCCCATGTCGCCATTGAGGCGGACCACGGCGTCGCCATGGACCTGCGCGCCCAGGGGCTGCCCGTCGTCTGGGGCGACGCCGCCCAGCCGGAGGTGCTCAAGGCCGCCCGTCCCGAGACCGCCAGCCTCATCATCCTCGCCATGCCCGACGCCTTCGGCTGCCGGCGCGTGCTCGACATGGCCCGTGCCGCCAACCCGACCATCGCCGCCACCGCGCGCGCCCATAACGACGAGGAGGCGAGCTTCCTGGGCCGGCTCGACGGGGTGGGGCTGGTGGTGATGGGCGAGCGCGAGATCGCGCTCGGCATGGCGGGATTCGCGCTGCAGCACTTCGAGCTGGAGGCGGACACGGCGCAGCGGACGGTGGATCGGCTGCGGCAGGGGTGATGCAGGCCCCTCCTGCGATCAGTCCGCCCGGATGCCCCGCTGCCGGATCAGGCTCGACCACAGCTCCACCTCGCGCGCGAGGAAGACTCCCAGCTCTCCCGGCGAGCTGGGCGCGGCCTCCGTGCCGTCGCGCAGCAGGCGCTCCACGATCTCCGGCTTGCGCAGGGTGGCGCTGGCGGCCGCATGGAGCTTCTCCAGCACGGCCGGCGGTGTGCGGGCCGGCGCGAAGAGCCCGTACCAGTTCAGCGTGGTGAAATCGGCGAAGCCCTGCTCGATGAGCGTCGGCACCTCGGGCGCGGCGGGGCTCCGGCGCGGGCCGGTGAAGGCGACGGCGCGCAGCTTGCCGTCGCGCACCAGCGGCAGCGCGGTCGAGGGATTGTCGAACATGCCGTCGAGCCGGCCGGCCACGAGGTCCGTCAGCGCGCCGGCGGAGGAGCGGTAGGCGACATGGACCATCGGCACGCCGGTCCGCGCGGCGAGGAGCTCCATGGAGAGATGCCCCATGCTGCCGGGCGCGGCCGAGCCGAAGTTCAGCCCGCCGGGCTTCGCGCGCGCCGCGGCGACGAGGGCCTGCGCGTCGCGGACGGGGCTGTCGGCGGCGACCACCAGGATCTGCGGGTTGGTCATGACCATGGTGATCGGCGCGAAGTCGCGCAGTGGGTCGAAGGGCAGCCGCGGGAAGAGGCCGACATTGATGGCGAGCGGCGCCGCAGTGAGCAGCAGCGTGTAGCCGTCAGGCGCGGCGCGGGCGACGTATTCCGTGCCGATCTGCGTGGCCGCGCCGCCGCGGTTCTCGACCACCACCGTCTGCCCGAGTTCGGCCGACATCAGCGGCGCCATGAGCCGTGCCACGAGGTCGGTGGCGCCGCCGGGCGCATAGGGCACCAGGATCTGCACGGACCGCGTCGGGTAGCCTTGCGCCCGGGCCGGCACGGCGAGCAGCGTCGGGGCGGCGAGCAGGTGGCGGCGGCGCATGGCGTCTCCTAGCTGAGAGGAAGGGCGGGAAGCTTCTGGCTGGCCTGGGCCTGGACGCGGCGGACATGGGCGGCGAGCTCCGCCTCGGCCTCGGCGAGGCGGCCGGCGAGCGCCAGGTCCAGGATGCGGCGGTGATGCGCAAGCGCGGTGGCCATGCGCTTGGCGTTGCGCGGCAGGCGGTGGCGCAGCGCGCCGACCTGGCTGGCGATGCCGCGATAGGAGTCGATGAGCAGCGAGTTGCCCGAGGCGCCCACGATCGCCTCGTGGAAGGCGGCATCCATGGCCTCGGCGCGGGCGAGGTCACCCGCCTCCAGCGCCAGCGCGGCGCCGGCGAGCGGCACGGAAAGCGCGGCGGCCAACCGGTCCGGGTCATGACCCGCCGCAAGGCGCAGCGCGCCGCATTCCAGGATGGCGCGCATCTCGCAGACGGTGCGGATCGCCTCGGCGTCGGGCGACATGACGAAGCTGCCGCTCTGCGGGCGGATGGTGACGAGGCCCTCGGCGGCGAGGCGCTGCAGCGCCTGCTTCACCGGCGTGCGGCTGATCTCCAGCTCGGCGGCCAGCGTGCGGTCGGAAAGGCGCTGCCCGAAGGCCAGTTCTCCCCGAACGATCCGGTCGCGGATCTGTGCCAGGGCCTGGTTGCTGAGAGGGTCGGCGGCGTCCATCTATCTGGAATACCAGTTTTCGGTTGACAGCCGCAAGGAGGAATCTGGTATTCCAGTTTCATCATGCCGCTCGATACCCCCCAGGCCCCTGCCCTGCCCGATGACGGGCTCGTCCTCTTCCTCAAGGCGGAGTGCCCGACCTGCCGGCTGCTGATGCCACTGCTGCCGTCGCTCGGCGCGACGCTGGTCATCCAGGACGACCCCGCCGCCTTCCCCGCGGGCGCCCTGGACGACACGGCGCTGGCCGCCTCCTTCGCGGAGAACATCGAGATCGTCCCCACGCTGATCCGCCGCGAGGCCGGCCGCGAAGCCGAGCGCACCGAGGGCTGGGATCGTGCGGACTGGCGCCGCCTCACCGGCGACGAGACGCTCGGAGAGGCCCTGCCCGCCTTCCGCCCCGGCTGCGGCTCCAAGTCGCGCGAGCCCAATGTCCACGAGCACCTGGTCGCGCGCTTCGGCGAGACCGGCATCGCCAGCCGCCGCATCGGCATCGGCGAATGGGATGACCCCATCGAGGCCTGCTTCGACCGCGGCTGGACGGACGGCCTGCCCGTCGTCCCGCCCACGGACGCGCGCATCCTGCGCATGCTGCAGGGCACACGGCGCAAGCCGGACGAGGTGATCGGCCGCGTGCCGCCGGACCTCATGCCCGTCACCGTCGAGAAGGTCGCGATCAACGCCGTCATGGCCGGCTGCCGGCCGGAATACATGCCCGTGCTGCTGGCCGCGCTGGAGACCGCGCTGGAGCCGGTCTTCACCCTGCACGGCATCGTCTGCACGACCTGCTTCTCCTCTCCGGTCATCATCGTGAACGGGCCGATCGCCAGGCGCATCGGGATGAATGCCGGCATCAATGCGCTGGGCCAGGGCAACCGCGCCAATGCGACGATCGGCCGCGCGCTGAACCTCATCATCCGCAATGTCGGCGGCGGGCGGCCGGGCGAGCTGGACCGCAGCACCATCGGCGGCCCCGGCAAGTATACCTTCTGCTTCGCGGAGAACGAGGACGATCCGCGCTGGCAATCGCTCGCCGAGGCGCGCGGCATCGCGCCGGGCAAATCTGCCGTGACGCTGTTCCAGGGCGACGGCATCCAGGGCTTCGTGGACTGGAAGAGCCGCACGCCGGAGGAGCTGTCGCGCTCGCTGGCGATGAGCCTCGCCGCCGTCGGCCACCCCAAGCTCTGCGAGTTCTTCAATGCCATCCTGGTGCTCTCGCCCGAGCACCACGCCATCTTCGCCGATGCCGGCTGGGACCGCGCGCGCATCGAGGCGAGCCTGCACGACGACCTCCGCCGCCCTGGCGAGGAGCTCATCGCCGGCGCGCAGGGCGTGGGCGAGGGCATCGCGCCGGCGCGCGCGAAAGAGATGGTGAACAAGTTCTGGCCGGAAGGGCTGCTGGTCGTCCGCGCGGGCGGCGCGGCGGGGCTCTACTCCGCCATCTGCTGCGGCTGGACGGGCGGGCGCTTCCGCGAGGAAAGCCAGCCCGTGACCAGGGAGATCGTCGAATGAGAAGCCAGGAACACCTGCTGCGCGACCCCACCGCCGAGGCCGCCGCCACGCGCCGCGCGCCCGTAGCCCCGCCCGCCGACCTGCGCGCCGGCACGCTCGCCCTGCTCGACATCGGCAAGATGCGCGGCGACGAGTTCGTGGACCGGCTGGCCGTGCTGCTCGCCGCGCGCGGCTACCGGCTCAAGCGCTGGAAGAAGCCCACCAACACGCGCACCGCGCCGCTGCCGATCCTGCACGAGATCGCGGAGCAGGCCGATGCGGTGATCATCGCGCTATCGGATTGCGGCTCCTGCACCTCCTGCTCGACGCACGACCTGAACGACCTGGACCAGCGCGGCATTCCCGGCGTGAACATCCTCACCGAGGAATTCCGCGACGCCTTCGACCGGCAATGCGGCAGCCTCGGCTTCGACGGGCGCTCGGTCTTCGTGCCGCATCCGATCCTCAACCGCACGACGGCGGAGATCGAGGCCATCGCGGAGGCGTATCTGGACGCGATCCTGGCGAGCCTCGATCCGGGTTTGCGCGCCGCCGCCTAGACGCAACCCGCCGCGTCGCGCAGCATCGCGCGATGATCGAGGACGAGATCCGCCGCATCCTGGACGCCAAGACGGACGCCCTCATCCGCCGTGACGCCATCGCGCTGGACGCCCTGCTCGATCCCGGCTTCGTCTATCTCAACGCAAGCGGCCGCACCCTCGACAAGGCGGGCTATGTGGAGACCTACTGCGTCTCCGACCAGGTGGTCTTCCTCTCACAGGACATCACCGACCTGCACGTCACGCCGCATGACGGCTTCGCCATCGCCACCCTCACGCTGCACGACAGGTTCCAGGTCCATGGCCGCGTGATCGAGGGCGACTACCGCTCCCTCTGCGTCTTCCGGATGACGGAGGGTTCATGGCGCTGGGCCGCCGGGCAGACCATGCCCGCGCCGCCCCGGTGACCTGCGCCATCAGCTGGTCCAGGATGCGCGCGGAGGAACTTTTCCCATGAAGCGTCGCACCGCCCTGGCCCTGCTGGCCACGCCCGCCATCGCCCAGGCGCAACCCGCCTGGCCCCAGCGCCCCGTCCGCATCGTCGTCCCCTTCCCACCCGGCGGCTCCAACGACGTCATCGCCCGCCCGCTGGCCGAGAAGATGCAGCAGCGCCTCGGCCAGCCCGTCGTCATCGAGAACCGGCCCGGTGCCGGCGGCTCGATCGGCGCCGCGCAGGTCGCGCAATCCGCGGCGGACGGCCACACGCTGATGGTCTCCAGCAGCAGCTTCGCCGCCTCGGCCGCGGTGCAGCGCACGCCCTACGACGCCATCGAGAGCTTCGACACCGTCTCGCTGTTGGCACGCGCTCCCTTCCTCGTGTTGACCAACCCGAACTTCCCGCCGCGCACGATCCAGGATCTCGTCGCCTATTGCCGAGCCCGTCCCGGCGAGGTGGATTTCGCCAGTTCCGGCCCCGGCGGCATCAACCACTTCGTCACCGAGCTTTTTGCCCTGCGCGCGGGGTTGCGGCTCAACCACGTGCCCTATCGCGGCATGCCGCCGGCCGTGACGGACCTCGTCGCCGGCCATGTGCCGCTGCTGATCACCACCATGGCCAGCGCCTCCGCGGCCATCCGCGAGAACCGCGTGCGGCTGCTCGCCTATTGCGCCGCCGGGGCGCCGGCCGGCAGCCCGCCCGCACCGCTGGTGAAGGAGGCGACAGGCATCGACTACGAGGCCTCCATCTGGTGGGGGCTGCTGGGCCCGCGCGGCATTCCGGCCGAGCCGATGCGCGTCCTCAGCGCCGCCATCGCGGCCTCGCTGGCCGAGCCGGACGTGGCGCGGATCTACGAGGCCGAGGGCGCCACGCCCGGGGGCTCGACGCCGCAGCATTATGCGGAGGTGCTGCGCCGCGACATCGCCGGCTTCCGGGAGGTCGCGCAGGCGGCGAACATCCGGCTGGACTGAGCGCCCCGCCCTCCCTTTTTTGGAAGCCGGGGCAACCGCGCGGCACGGCCGTCATTCAGCGCCCATGCCCCGCACCATCCTCTCCGTGCTCATCCTCCTCGCCGTCCTGCTGACGCTGTTCACCCTGGCGCCGGGGGTGCTGCTGGTCCTCTTCGCCGGGGCGCTGCTGGCCGTGGCCCTGCGGGCGCTCGCGGTCCCCATCGCCGCGCGCCTCGGGATCGGGGAAGGCTGGGGCGTCATGGTCGTGGCCCTGCTCGCCTTGCTGCTGCTGGGCCTCGCCTTCTGGTTCGCCGCCGACGCGCTCTCCGCCCAGGCCGACAGCTTCCGGCAGGAGTTGCCCGCCCTGGTGGAGCGCGTGCAGGGGCAGCTGTCGCGCTATGGCTGGGGCCGCTGGATCATCGAGCAGGTCGACCCCCGCCGCCTCATCCCCTCGGGCGAGGCCGCCAGCCAGGCGGCCACCTATGCCGTCTCCAGCCTCGGCGGAGTGCTCGGCGGGCTGGGCGACGTGGTGCTGATCCTGCTGCTCGGCCTCTATCTGGCGAGCGACCCCGGCCCCTACCGCAAGGCCGCACTGTCGCTGGTGGCACCACCAGCCCGCCCGCGCTTCCGGACCCTGCTCGACGAGGCCGGGGAGACGCTCCGCGGCTGGCTGGTGGGCCAGCTCTTCGCGATGGTCGTGACCGGCCTCTTCATCGGCACCGGCCTCTGGGCGCTGGGCGTGCCGCTGGCCGGGCTCCTGGCGCTGATCGCCGCGATCTTCGGCTTCATCCCCTATATCGGGCCGGTGATCTCGGTGGTGCCGGCGCTGCTGGTGGCCCTGGGCGAGGATCCATCGCTGATCCCCTGGGTGATCGGCCTCTTCGTGCTGTCGCAGAATGTCGAGGGCAACCTGCTGACGCCGATGGTGCAGAGCCGCACCGCGGATCTGCCGCCGGCCTATCTGCTCGGCGCCCAGGCGCTGATGGGCTCCGGCTTCGGGCTGATCGGGGTGGTGCTGGCAGCGCCGCTCGCCGCGCTGGTCATGGTGGCGGTGAAGGTCGGCTATGTGCAGGGCTGGGTGGAGGCGGAGGGGCGCGGCAGGCTGCTCGGGCCCGATGGAGGCGAAGGCTGAGGATCAGGCCACAGCCTGCGCCCGGCGCCTGGCCTCCTCCATCGCGCGGGCGGGCGGCAGGCCGAAGAACCGTCCGTACTCGCGCGTGAACTGCGGCACGCTCTCGTAGCCGACCGCATAGGCCGCCTGGCTGGATGTCGCGCCATCCGCCATCATCAGGCGCCGCGCCTCGATCAGCCGGAGCTGCTTCTGGAACTGCAGGGGCGAGAGCGAGGTCACCGCCCGAAAATGCTGGTGGAAGGTCGAGGGACTCATGCCCGCGGCCGCGGCCAGGCGCTCGACCGGCAGGCGCGACGCGAACTCGGTACGGATGAGGCTGGCCGCGCGGGCGATGCGCTGGGCATGGCTGTCCGGGAAGCCGAGATGGCGGATCGCGGGCCCCAGGCGCCCGGCCAGCAGCCAGTAATGCATCTCGCGCAGCAGCTGCCCCTGGAGCACCGGCAGCGAGGCCGGTCGATCGAGCAAGCGCAGCAGGCGCAGCGCCGCGTCGGCGACCTCGGCATCGGTGGGCTCGAGCCGGAGCGCCGCGCCGACCTCCGGCGGCACCGCCGCCATCTCGGCCGAGAGCGCCGCGACAACAGCGGGATCGAGATCGAGCACGAAGGACAGGTAGGGCGCCACACGGCTGGCCCTGGTGATCTGGCTGACGGTCGGGACATCGGCGGTGATCAGCAGGGAATCGCCCGCACCGAAGGAGAGCGTGCGGCTCCCCATCGTCACCTCCTTGGTTCCCTGCACGACCAGGCAGATCAGCGGTCGCTGGATGCCGTATTGCAGCTCGCCTGTGCCGGTGGAGCGCACGGTGACCAGGCCCGGGATCGGCGCGCGGGCGATGCCGTGCCCGTCGGCATGGGCCTCGGCATGGCGGCGGATCGCATCGAGGAGGGCCTCGGTCATGCCGCCCTTCCTAGCGGACGGAGCGCGGCGGGTTCAACGACCTTCGGAGGATCAGGCAAGGATCCCCGAGCTTCCGACAACACGGGGCAGACCCGGCGCGCGATATCGGGCGGGCCGCAGAGAGCGGTCACCACCCCACCAAGGAGACGAAAGATGAGCCGGATCCTGATTGTCCTGTCCGCCGCCGAAACCTGGACGCGCGCCGACGGATCCAAATACGCGAGCGGCGTCTGGGCCGAGGAGTTCGTCGTGATGGACGAGAGGTTCGTGGCCGCCGGCTGCGCCGTCGACATCGCCACCCCCGGCGGCGTGACGCCGACCATCGACCCGCACAGCATGAACCCCCATGTCGTCGGGCAGGAGAATGTCGACCATTTCCGCGCCTATCTCGACGCGATCGCGCCGCGGCTGGCAAGGCCGCTGGTGCTGAGCGAGGTCGAGACCGCTGCCTATGACGCCATCGTGATCCCCGGCGGCCACGGTCCGGTCGAGGACCTCTACAAGGATGCCGACATGGGCCGCGTCCTCGTCGAAGCCGAGCGTGCGGGAAAGATCATCGCGCCGGTCTGCCACGGCCAGGCGGCGCTGCTGGCGGCGAAGGACGCGCAGGGCGGCTGGCTGTTCAAGGGCCGCCGCATGACCTCCTTCAGCGACGAGGAGGAGGTTGAGCTCGGCACGGCCGACAACGCGCCCTGGCTGCTCGCTGACACGCTGCGCAAGTCCGGCGCGGACTACGTGAAGGGGCCGAACTGGGGCGCCTATGTCGTGGCCGACCGCAACCTGCTCAGCGGCCAGAACCCGGCCTCCAGCCTGCCGCTGGCCGAGGCCGTGCTGGCCGCGCTGCGCTGAAGAAGCCGGTGGTGCCCGGAATCCCGGGCACCACCGCATCGGACATCAGGCGGCCTCGTAGCCGATGACCGCCTTGATCTCCGTGAAGTCGTCGAGCGCCCACTTGCCGTACTCGCGCCCGTTGCCCGATTGCTTGTAGCCGCCGAAGGGCGCGGCCGTGTCGCCCGCGGGGTAGTTCATGAACACGTTGCCCGCGCGCATCTGCGCCGAGACCTCGCGCACCTTCTTCACATCGGCGCCCTGCACATAGGCCGCCAGTCCGTAGATGGTGTCGTTGGCCATCTCGATCACCTCGGCCTCGTCCTTGTAGGGCAGGATCGCGAGCACCGGCCCGAAGATCTCCTCGCGCGCGATGGTCATGTCGTTGCGCACGCCGGCGAAGACCGTCGGCCGCACGAAGTAGCCGCGGTTGAGGTTTTCCGGCCGGCCGGGGCCGCCCGTCACCAGCTCCGCGCCCTCATCGATGCCGGCCTGGATCAGGCGCTGGATCTTCTCGAACTGGATCCCGCTGACCACCGGGCCGATGGTGGTGCCGGGGCTCTTCACGTCGCCGACCACCACGCTCTCGGCCGCGGCCCTGGCGATGGCCTTGACCTCCTCGTGGCGGTCCAGCGGCACGAACATGCGCGTCGGCGCGTTGCAGGACTGGCCGCTGTTGCCCATCATGCCCAGCACGCCCTTGCGCACCGCCGTCGGGAAGTCGACGTCCGGCAGCAGGATATTGGCCGACTTGCCGCCGAGCTCCTGTGCCACGCGCTTCACCGTGGTCGCCGCGGCCTGGGCGACGAGGATGCCCGCCCGGGTGGAGCCGGTGAAGGACATCATGTCGATGTCAGGATGCGACGACATGGCCGCGCCCACGACGCCGCCCTCGCCCTGCACCATGTTGTAGACGCCCTTCGGCACGCCGGCCGCATGCATCACCTCGGACCAGATGATGGCGTTGAGCGGCGCGACCTCGGAGGGCTTGAGCACCATGGTGCAGCCGGCCGCGATGCCCGGCGCCACCTTGCAGACGATCTGGTTGATCGGCCAGTTCCAGGGTGTGATGAGCCCGACCACGCCGATCGGCTCGCGCGCGATGAGCGTGGTGCCCTCGAGCTCCTCGAACCTGTACTCCTCCAGCACCTGGATCATGCGCTGGAGGTGCGCCGTGCCGGTCGCGGCCTGGCGCTCCAGCGCGAACTTCAGCGGCGCGCCCATCTCCTGCGAAAGGGCGGCGGCGATGTCGTCGCGGCGCTTGGTGTATTCGGAGAGGATGGCCCTCAGCAGGTCCAGCCGGTCCTTGCGGCTGGTGCGCGCATAGGACGGAAAGGCCGCCTTGGCGGCGGCGACGGCACGGTCCACATCGTCGGCGCCGCCGACGGCGATCTGGGTGAAGGCCTCCTCGGTGGAGGGGTCGACCACGTCGAGAAGCCTGGGCTCGAGCGGGGCGACCCAGGCGCCGTTCACATAATGCTCGCGTTCGTGTTGCATGTGGGAAGTCCTCCGCGTGTGGGCCGGTGGCCCGGCTCGTTATCCTCTCCCGGATATAGCGCATCCGCAAGCGGAGGCCCATGATCGCCTCTGATTTCCGTCCTGGGGCGTGACGTTTTCCCGGCATGGGCGCATCCTTGTCCCCCATGCACGACATCACCACGAAGACCGATCCTGCGCTCATGGCGGCGGAGGAGCTTCTGGCGCTCTATGCCCGCCGCGCGCTGTCGCCCGTCGAGGCGCTGAAGGCCGTCTCCGAGCGCATCGCCCGCTTCAACCCCTGGGTGAACGCCTTCGCGGCCCTCAATCCGCGCGCCATCCAGCAGGCCGGCGAGAGCGAGGCGCGCTGGATGGCCGGGCGGCCGATGGGCCAGCTCGACGGCGTGCCGACGACCGTGAAGGACCTGCTGAACCTCGCGGGCTTCCCCACGCGGCGCGGCAGCCGGACCACGGACAGCAAGCCGGCCGTCGAGGACGCGCCGGCCGTGATGGGCCTCAAGCAGGCCGGCGCCGTGATCATCGGCAAGACCACCACCACGGAATTCGGCTGGAAGTCGCCCGGCGACTGCCCGCTGCACGGCATCACCCGCAACCCCTGGAACCGCGAGCGCACGCCGGGCGGCTCGTCGAGCGGTGCAGGCGCCGCGGGCGCCGCCGGCTTCGGCCCGCTGCATATCGGCACGGATGCCGGCGGCTCCATCCGCATTCCCGCGGCCTTCTGCGGGCTCGTGGGGGTGAAGCCGAGCTTCGGCCGCGTGCCGCAATGGCCGCTCGGCGCCTTCGCCAATGTCGCCGTGGCCGGGCCGATGACGCGCTCGGTGCGCGACGCGGCGCTCATGTTCAACGCGCTGGCCCGCCACGACCTGCGCGACCCCTTCTGCCTCCCCGACGAGAAGCGCGAATGGCGGGACGGCATCGAGGACGGCGTGAAGGGCCTGCGCGTCGCTGTGGTCCGGCGCCTCGGCTTCGACGCGCCGCTGGACGCCGACGGCGGGACCGCGCTGGACGAGGCCGCGAAGGCGCTGGAGGCGGCCGGCGCGATCGTCGAGGAGGCGGATCCGCGGCTTCCCGACACCCGTGCCATCTTCGGCCGCGTCTGGGGCGTGGCGCTGGCGCGGCTGATGGCCATGGTTCCGGCCGAGAAGCGTGAGATGCTGGATGCCGGTATCCTGGAGGTCGCCGAGGCGGAATCGGCCATGAACGCGGTGGACTTCCTCGGCGCCGATGCCCTGCGCATCGAGGCAGCGCATGCCATGGCACGCTTCCATCAGGTCTACGACCTGATGCTCACCCCCTGCACGCCCACCGCCGCCTTCGCCGCCGACCAGCCGACGCTGCACCCGCAGATGGCGCTCTGGCGTGACTGGGCGCCCTGGACCTTCACCCACAACCTGACGCGCCAGCCGGCCATCTCCGTCCCTGTCGGCCTCGATTCCGAGGGCATGCCGCGCGCCGTGCAGGTGGCGGCCGCGCTCTATCGCGACGACCTCTGCTTCCGCGCGGCGCGGGCCCTCGAAATCGCAAGGCAGACCCCCACCGCCCCTGACTTGTAACCGTCACGCAAAGCTGCTTTCTCCCCGCCCGGGTCTTGGGCGGGAAGTTGGCATGCGGCTGGTCACGTTCACGCGCGCCGGGCAGGTGCGGCAGGAAGTGGGTGCGCTCGGCGCTGACGGCGCCGTGCTCGATCTCTGCGCGGTCGAGCCGCTGCTGCGCGGCGAGACCATGGTCGGCGTCGCCGCCGCCGAGCCTGCCTTGCTGGACAAGCTGCGCGAGGCGGCCGCCAAGGCGCCGCTCGTGACCGGCGCCACGCTCTGCGCGCCCATCCCCCGCACGCCGAAGAACATCTTCTGCGTCGGCAAGAACTACCATGAGCATGCGAAGGAATTCGCGGGCTCCGGCTTCGACGGCGGCGCCAAGGACGTGGTGCCGCCCTATCCCGTCGTCTTCAGCAAGCCGCACACCTCGATCATCGCCAACGGCGAGCCGATCCTCAGCCATCTCGATCCGACCGGCGGCCTCGACTACGAGGGCGAGCTCGGCGTGGTCATCGGCCCATTGAATAGAGAGGGGGGCGGCCGCGGCATCTCCAAGGCCGACGCGCTCTCGCATGTCTTCGGCTACACCATCGTCAACGACGTCACGGCGCGCCACCTGCAGAAGCGCCACAGCCAGTGGATCCTGGGCAAGGGGCTCGACAGCTTCTGCCCGATGGGCCCGGCCATCCTCACCGCCGACGAAGTGCCCGACCCGACCAAGCTCACCCTCACCACCTGGGTGAATGGCGAGCAGCGGCAGCACGCCCCGGTCTCCGACCTGATCTTCGACATTCCGACGCTGATCGAGGCGATCAGCGCAGCCATCACGCTGGAGCCGGGCGACCTCATCGCCACCGGCACGCCGGCGGGCGTGGGCATCGGCTTCAATCCGCCGGTCTTCCTGAAGGCCGGCGATGTCGTGCGGATCGAGGTGCCGGGCATCGGCACCCTGGAGAATCGGGTGGCCTGAGGGCCATAAGGCTTTCCCGTGACGGGAGGATGACGAATGCGTGCTCTGAAGCTTCTTCCTTTGGCGCGCCGCCGTTGCCTGATGGCAGCGCCGGCCAACCCGTCCGAGCGCCTGCCGGACGCGGCCTCCTTCTATGAACCGCCGCGCGGCGGCTCGGCCGAGACCGAGATGATGAAGGACCGCGACTGGCAGAGCGAGACCGTCACGCGGATCGGTCCCAAGGAATGAGCGCGGCGTCGCTGCCGCGGCGCCTCGTCCTGGCGGCCCCGCTGGCCGCCTCCCTGCCTGCCCAGGCGCAGGACTTCCCGAGCCGGGCCATCACCATCGTCGTGGGCTTTCCGCCGGGCGGCCAGGCCGACCTCGCGGCGCGGCCCGTCGCCTCGGCGCTGGAGCGCATCCTCCGCCAGCCCGTGGTCGTGCAGAACCGCGCGGGCGGTGCCGGCGCCATCGGTTCGGGCTTCGTCGCCCGGGCCGCGCCCGACGGCTACACGCTACTGATGGCGCTCTCCTCGCTGGCGGTGCTCCCGGAGTCGGAAAAGCTCTTCGGCCGGCCCGCGCCCTATACGGTTGATCAGTTCGCGCCGATCGCGCTGGTGAACGCCGACCCGACCATGCTCGCGGTCCCGGCCAACGCGCCCTGGCGCTCGATCGCCGATTTCGTGGCCGACGCGAAGGCGCGGCCGGGTGACATCCCCTACGGCTCCTCCGGCGCCTACGGCACGCTGCACGTGGCTATGGAGATGTTCGCGACCGCAGCCGGCATCCGGCTGCTGCACGTGCCCTTCCAGGGCGCGGGGCCGGCCATCACGGCGCTGCTCTCCGGCGACATCAAGGCACTGGCCTCGGCACCCGGCACGCTGACCCAGCACGTCCAGGGCGGGCGCCTGCGCGTGCTCGGCTGCTGGGGCCGCGAGCGCGCGCCCGCCTTCCCCGACGTGCCGACCTTCATGGAGGCCGGCTTCCCCGAGGTGGAGTTCTACATCTGGGCCGGGCTCTTCGCCGCCGCGGCGACGCCGGCGCCGGTGGTGACGCGGCTGCGCGAGGCCATGCGCGCCGCCATGCAGGATGCGGACCTTCTCCGCGCCTTCGAGGCCGCGGGCTCGCCCCCGCGCTACATGGATGCGCCCGACTTTTCCCGATTTTTCGCCGAGGACAGCGCGCGGCTGGTGGGGGCTGTTCAACGCATCGGCCGCGTGGAGTAGCCTGCCTCCGACAGATTGGAGGCTGCCCGCATGAACACCGAAACCACCGAAGGCAAGATCACCGCCTGGCTCGCCACCCAGCAGCAGGCGATGGTCGACACGCTGGAGGCCATGGTGAACACCGATGGCGGTAGCTACGACAAGGCCGGCGTCGATGCCGTCGGCAAGATCGTGAAGGATTTCTTCGACGGTCAGGGCATCACGGTCGAGACCGTGCGGGGCGAGAAATTCGGCGACTGCCTGCGCGCGGTCCTGCCGCATGAGGGGGCCTCCGCCGTCCGCACGCGCGGCAACCACGCCGCCAACATCGTGCTGATGGGCCATCGCGACACCGTCTTCCCCAAGGGCGAGCCGACCCGCCGGCCCTTCACCATCAAGGACGGCCGTGCCTACGGCCCCGGCGTGGCGGACATGAAGGCCGGGCTGGTCATGAACATGTTCGTCCTCGCCGCCTTCAAGAAGTTCGGCGGCGCGCCGGGCCCGATGGTCGGCCTCTTCACCGGCGACGAGGAGATCGGCTCCCCCGAGGGCCGCGCGGTCATCGAGGAGGAGGCCCGCGGCGCCCGCGTCGTCTTCAACTCCGAGCCCGGCCGACTCACCGGCAACGTGGTCACGGGACGCAAGGGCGGCGTCTTCAGCATCTTCGAGATCGAGGGCAAGGCCGCCCATTCCGGCGGCAACTTCGAGGCCGGCATCTCCGCGATCGGCGAGCTCGCGCACAAGATTGTCGCCATCCACGCGCTGACGGATCTCAAGCGCGGCATCACGCTCAATGTCGGCCTCGTCTCGGGCGGGCAGAGCGTGAACACCGTGGCGCCCTCGGCCACCGGCCAGATCGACCTGCGCTACGTGAACCCGGCCGACCGCGACGAGATCATGGGCAGGATCCACGAGATCATCGCCAAGAGCTACGTGCCCGGCACCAAGGCGAAGCTCATCATCCGCGGCGAGTTCCTGCCGCTCACCCAGGACGAGGCGGCCGCGCGGCTTTTCACCATGTACCAGGGCGCGGCGAAGGACGCCGGGCTCGAGGTGAAGGGGGAGTTCTCCGGCGGCTGCGCCGATAGCGGCTTCACCGCCGCCCAGGGAGCTCCGACCATCTGCTCGGTCGGGCCGGTGGGCGGGTTCGCGCACAGCCCGGAGGAGTACCTGGAGGTCGCGAGCTTCGTGCCGCGGGCGCAAGCCCTGGCCCGTTCGGTGCTGCGGCTGGAGAGCGCGGGGCTCTGACCGCATCGGCGCGGGGACATCCCGCGCCTCTTCCATCGCCCGCCGCATCCGGCAGTGGATTATTGCGCATCTAAACATGCCTCGTGCTACATCCGGCACCTGCGAGGTGTGGGAATGAGAATGCCCGACGCTTATCCTGGGGCTGCCGCCCCATCCGACCGCACCCGACGGCCGCATCGGACCTCGTCGGCGCCGCATGAAAGCCGCCGCCAGGGCGGCGCCACGGCGCTGCCGGTTCTCCTCCTTGTCTTCAGCCTGGTCGGCGCCCTCGTGGCAGGGCTGATGCCGCAGACGGGACAGACCCAGTTCGCCGTCATCGCCGCCCCCTGGAAGGGGCTCGACGGAATGGCCGGGCTGGTCGCCGCCGCCGATGGCAGGATCGTCGATGGCGGCCGGCTGCCCAACGTCATCTTCGCGCAGTCCGACAGTCCCGGCTTTGCCGCCGCGCTGTACCGCGCCGGCGCCTGGCTCGTGCTCGATCCGGTCCTGCTGCGCGGCTGCCTCGGCTCCGGCGGAAGGAGCGCCTGATGTCCGAGCTCGACTGGCTCCGGCGCCGCTTCGGCGCCGCGCTCGTGTGGCTGCTCTGGCTGCATGTGCCGGCGGTGGCGCTGGGCGCCGTCCTCGTGGATCGTTCGCCGGTCGCGCCGGCGATCTTCTCCGCCGGGCTGGCGGCGGCCTTCCACCTCTGCTGGTGGCTCCGCGGGATCGCGCCAGTGACGCGCTACGTCTCGGCCGTCGCGCTGATGGGGCAGCCGGCGGTGATGCTGTACCTGCTCGCCGGGCACGCCTGGCAGATGGACATGCACATGTACTTCTTCGCGCTGCTCGCCCTGCTGATCGGCTGGTGCGACTGGCGCGTGATCGTGATCGGCGCGGTCACCATCGCCCTGCATCACCTCGTGCTCAACTTCGTGCTGCCGACAGCCATCTTCCTCGGCGGATCGGATATCGACCGGGTCTATTTCCACGCCGCGATCGTGCTGTTCCAGAGCGCCGTGCTGGTCGCGCTGTGCGTCACGCTGGTCCGGACCTTCGACCGGATCGCGGCCATGAGCGCGGAGATCCGGCTCCAGAACGAGACGCTGGAGCTGCGGGTCGAGCAGCGGACGCAGGAGGCCCAGGCGGCGAATGCGGCGAAGACCCTCTTCCTGGCCAATATGAGCCACGAGATCCGCACGCCCATGAACGCGATCCTCGGCTTCAGCCATCTCGCGCTGCGCACGGAGATGACGCCCAAGCAGCGCGACTACATCCTCAAGATCCGCTCGGCGAGCGGCGCGCTGCTCGGCCTGATCAACGACATCCTGGACTTCTCGAAGATTGAGGCCGGCAAGCTCACCCTCGAGCGGGCGCCCTTCGACCTGCGGGCCACGCTCGACGGCGTCTCCGCCATCGCCGGCGTGCGGGCGCAGGAGAAGGGCATCGGCCTGCGCTTCGTGGTCGAGGCGGGGGTGCCGGCGGCGCTGGTGGGCGATTCGCTCCGCCTCAACCAGGTGGTCCTCAACCTGGTCTCCAATGCCGTGAAGTTCACCGAGCGCGGCGAGGTGGCCGTCACCGTCCGGCCGAGGTCCCCGCCGGGCGACGACATCGCGCTCGAGGTCGCCGTCCGCGACACCGGGATCGGCATGACGCCGGACCAGCAGGCGCGGCTGTTCCGCTCCTTCACGCAAGCCGACAGCTCCACCACGCGCCGCTTCGGCGGGACCGGCCTCGGGCTGGCCATCAGCAAGCAGCTGGTGGAGCTGATGGGCGGCACGATCTTCGTGGACAGCACGCCCGGCGAGGGAAGCTGCTTCCGCTTCATCCTCCGGCTGGGCGTCGCCGATGCGGCGGCGATCGCGCGGCGCCCGGCCGTGGAGGCCCTCGCGCGCCTGCGCATCATGGTCGTGGACGACAACGCCGCCTCGCGGTCGATCCTGCAGGAGATGTTCTCGGCCTGGTCGGTCGGGGTGGAGCTCTTCGCCTCCGCGGCGGAGGCGCTCAGCGCCCTGGACGAGGCCGAGGCGAACGGCGCGCCCTTCGACCTCGTCCTCATGGACTGGAAGATGCCCGGCATGGACGGGATGGAGGCCGCCCGGCGCATCCATGGCAAGGTCACGGGCGCCAAGCCGCCGGTCGTCGTGATGGTGAGCGCCTATGGCCGCGAGGAGATGGCGGAGAAGGCCGAGGCGAACGGCATCTCCGCCGTGCTCGTGAAGCCCGTGGATCCCGGGCTGCTGCTGGACACGCTGACGACGCTCTTCGGCACCGGGCCCGAGGCCGTTCCCGCCCCCCCCGGCCCGGCCCCGATTCCACGCGTCGCCCCGGCGTTCCGCGGCGCGCGCGTCCTCCTGGCGGAGGACAACGAGATCAACCGCGAGGTCGCGGTCGAGCTTCTCACCGATGCCGGCCTCGTCGTCGAGATCGCGGAGAACGGCCGCGTCGCCTGGGACAAGGTCCTCGCGGAGCCGCGCGGCTTCGCCGCCGTGCTGATGGACGTGCAGATGCCGGAGATGGACGGGATCGACGCCACGATCCGGATCCGCGAGCGCATCCCCGCGAGCGAGCTGCCGATCATCGCCATGACCGCGCATGCCTATGAGCAGGAGCGGCAGCGCTGCCTGCAGGCCGGCATGAACGATCATGTCGCCAAGCCCGTCGATCCGGCGGCGCTGGTCGCGACGCTCGACCGCTGGCTCGCGGTGGGGCATGCGGAGGCGAGCCCGCCGCCTTCGGTCGCGATGCCGGCCGCCGCCGACGGGCTGCCGCAGCTCCTGCCGCCTTACGACCTCGACGCCGCGCTCGTCCGCGTGAACGGCAAGCGCAAGCTGCTGCGCAAGCTGATCATCGAGTTCGGCGCGAGTTTCGGCGATGCCGCCCTGCGGCTCCGCCAGCAGATCGCCGAAGGCCGCTCCGACGAAGCGGCCTGGCTCGCGCATGCGCTCAGGGGCACAGCGGGTTCTCTGGGCGCCGACAGCGTGGCCGAGGCCGCCCTGCGCCTCGAGGATGCCCTCATCGGGCGGGAGCCGGGCGATCCGGAACCGCTGCTGCGGCGGCTGGAGGACGCGCTTCGCCCGGCCGTTGCCGCGGCGCGGTCGCTCTCGGCCGAGCTCGGGCGAGAGGCGGTGGCACCCCTGCCGTAGCGGTGCCACCATCGCGCTGATGGCCTGAAGATTGCTTGATCTTCATGCCGCCGATCGCGGCGATGGAGAACCGAATGCCCGATGTCCCGCGCCGCGCCCTTCTCGCCCTGCCGGCGCTCGCTCCGCTCGCCGCGCAGGCCCAGTCCGGCCTGCGCCTCATCGTCCCCTTCCCGCCCGGCGGCGCGGCGGATTTCCTCGGCCGCATCGTGGGCGAGCGGATGGCGCGCGCGATGGGGCAGCCCGTCACCATCGAGAACCGCTCGGGCGCCGGCGGCAATATCGGCACGGCGGCCGCGGCCCAGGCCGGCGGCGACGGCGGGACCATCATGCTCAACGGCGTGCCGATGGCCGTGAACCGCTTCCTCTATGCCTCGCTGCCCTTCGACCCGGACCGCGATTTCTCGCCGATCGGGCTGATTGCCGTGGTGCCCAACATCATGGTCGTGCCGACCGACCTGCCGGTGAGCAACGTCGCCGAATTCGTCGCCCTCGCGCGCACGCGGCCGATGAACTACGCCTCCATCGGCAATGGCACCTCGCTGCACCTGGCCGGCGCGCAATTCGCCATCGCCACGGGGCTGAACATGACGCATGTGCCCTATCGCGAGACGGGTGCCGCGAATAACGACCTCATGGCCGGGCGCGTCGAGGTGATGTTCCAGACCATCTCCGCCGCGGCCGGCCTCGTGCGCGGCGGGCGGATGAAGGCGCTGGCCGTCACCAGCGCCGAGCGCGCGCCGGCCTTCCCTGACGTGCCGACCTTGAAGGAGGCGGGCGTGGACCTGGTCTCCGTCGGCTGGTTCGGCCTCTTCGCGCCGCGCGGCGTGCCGGCGGACCGGCTGGCGAAGCTGGAGGCCGAGACCCTTGCCGCCGTGCGCGACCCCGCGGTGGCGCAGCGCGTCGTCGAGAGCGGCAGCCTCCCGCGCGCCATGCCGGGCGTGGAGTTCACCGCCTTCATCGCCGACGAGACACGCCGCTTCGGCGAGCTCGTGCGGGCCGCCGGCATCCGCGCGGATTGAGGCATGCGCTGCACGCTCGCGAGGCAGAAGCGGGACGCCCCGCGCCTCGCCTCGATGGCATGATGCGTGCATTCTTTCGGGCATCGAGACAGGAGCCCATCGCATGAGCCTTCCCGCCGGCTACGCCCCCGAGGCGCCGACCCGCGCCGCCATCACTCTGCCCGCGCGGCCCGAAGCGATCCGCCTCAACCCGGCCGAGACCGCGATGATCATCGTGGACATGCAGAACGCCTATGCCATGCCCGGCGGCTATCTCGACGTCGCAGGCTTCGACGTGAGCGGCATCCCGCCGGTGATCCCCATGGTCGCCAAGGCGGCCGCGGCCGCGCGCGCCGCAGGCATGCCGGTGATCTTCTTCCAGAACGGCTTCGACCCCTCCTATTCGGATGCGGGCACGCCGGCCTCGCCCAACTGGCACAAGTCCAACGCGCTGAAGACGATGCGCGCCAGGCCAGAATACAAGGGAAAGCTGCTCGCCCGCGGGACCTGGGACCACGCGCTGGTGGACGGGCTGACTCCGCAACCGGGCGATCTCGTGGTGCCGAAGACGCGCTATTCCGGCTTCTACAACACCAACATCGACAGCCTCCTGCGCGCGCGGGGCATCCGCAACATCGTCTTCACGGGAATCGCGACGAATGTCTGCGTGGAGAGCTCGCTGCGCGACGCCTACCACCTCGAGTATTTCTGTGTGGTCCTCGAGGATGCGACGCACGCGGCGGGGCCCGATTTTACCCAGAAGGCCGCGCTCTACAACATCGAGACCTTCTTCGGCTGGGTCTCCACCGTCGCGGATTTCTGCGGCGCCATCGGCCAATCTCCGGAACAGGGAAAGTAAAGCGACATGCCCTTCAAGCCCGTCATCCCCGCCGGCTCCGGCAAGCCGCTGGCGCCCTATTCGCCCGGTGCGCTGGCCGACGGCGTGCTCTACGTCTCGGGCACCCTGCCCTTCGACAAGGACAATAACGTGATGCATCCGGGCGACATCGGCGCCCAGACGCGGCTCGTGCTCGACACCATCAAATCCGTGGTCGAGGCCGCCGGCGGCACCATGGCCGACGTCACCTTCAACCAGATCTTCCTCACGGACTGGGCCAGCTATGCCGGCATGAACGAGGTCTATGCGCAGTTCTTCCCGGGCGACAAGCCGGCGCGCTACTGCATCAAGTGCGAGTTGGTGAAGCCGGGCGCGCTCGTCGAGATCGCGACCACCGCGCATATCGGCAAGTAGGAGCCTGCCTGGAAGTCCCGGCGGGTCGGCTCCGCGTGTCGCGGATCCGGCAGGCTCTCAGAACTCCAGCGGCGCGTTGTCCACGACCTCCTTCATGACGAAGAAGGTGCGCGTCTGACGCACCCCGGGGAGCGCGATGAGCTGCTCCCCGTGGATGCGGTTGAAATCCTCCATGTCGCCGACGCGGATCTTGAGGAAGTAGTCGAAATCGCCGGCGACCAGGTGGCAGTCCAGGACGAATTTCAGCCGGGCCGCCGCCTGCTCGAAACTGGCGAAACTCTCAGGCGTCGAGCGGTCGAGCACGACGCCCACGATCGCGAGCGCGCCCTTGCCGACCTTCCGCGGCGCGACCATCGCCCGCGTCTGGGTGATGTAGCCGTCCTCGAAGAGGCGCTGGGTGCGGCGGTGACAGGTGGCGGGGCTGACGCTGACCGTTTCGGCCAGATCGGCATTGCTCAGCCGACCGTTATTCTGCAGCAAACGCAGGATCTTGAGATCGATTCTGTCGAGCTTGGAGGCCATGAAAGGATCTTCCATAAGTCCGCGGCAATGCGGCAAGCATGGCGACAAACTGCGGTAGATCAGAAGTGATTTCCAGAATTTCCTCCCTGATATCGAGAGCACCTTCCATTTTTTTGGTGATAGCTGACTGACCCGTTCGGATCACCAAACGGGATGCCATAATGCTGGAAAAATTCGCGCGCTATCCGCTGACCTTCGGCCCCACCCCCATCGAGAGGCTCGACCGGCTCTCCAGCCATCTCGGCGGCAAGGTCGAGATCCACGCCAAGCGCGACGACTGCAATTCGGGCCTCGCCTATGGCGGCAACAAGCTGCGCAAGCTCGAATACATCATCCCCGACGCCATCGCCTCCAATGCCGACACGCTGGTCTCGATCGGCGGCGTGCAGTCCAACCACACCCGCATGGTCGCGGCCGTCGCGGCGAAGATCGGCATGAAGTGCCGCCTCGTGCAGGAGAGCTGGGTGCCGAACGAGGACGCCGTCTACGACCGCGTCGGCAACATCATGCTCAGCCGCATCATGGGCGCCGACGTGCAGATGGTCGACGAGGGCTTCGACATCGGCATCCGCGAGAGCTGGGAGCAGGCGCTCGAGGATGTGAAGGCCAAGGGCGGCAAGCCCTATGCGATCCCGGCCGGCGCCTCCGTGCACAAGTTCGGCGGCCTCGGCTATGTCGGCTTCGCGGAGGAGGTGCGGGCGCAGGAGAAGGAGCTCGGCTTCAGCTTCGACTACATCATCGTCTGCACCGTCACAGGCTCGACCCATGCCGGCATGCTCGTCGGCTTCGCCAAGGACGGGCGCGAGCGCAGGGTCATCGGCATCGACGCCTCCGCCACGCCGGCGCAGACCCGGGCGCAGGTGCTCGACATCGCGCAGAAGACCGCGGCGCTCGTCGAGCTGGGCCGCGAGATCGTCGAGGACGACGTCGTCCTGATCGAGGACTACGCCTATCCCGTCTACGGCGTTCCCTCCGAGGAGACGAAGGAGGCCATCCGCCTCTGCGCCCGCCTCGAGGGCATGATCACCGACCCCGTCTACGAGGGAAAATCCATGCAGGGCCTCATCGACCTCGTCGGCAAGGGCTATTTCCCGGAGGGGTCGAAGATCCTCTATGCGCATCTCGGCGGCGCGCCGGCGCTCAACGGCTATGGCTACGCCTTCCGCAACGGCTGAGCGGCGATGGGCGCCGTCCTCCTCTGCGAGTTCCCCTCCGCGGACGGCGCCGCGCGGCCCTGGATCCTCGAGCGCCTCGCGCTGCTGGCCCTGCGGGGCGGCGCGGAGCTGCAATTCGTCGGAACGGAGCAGGCGGGCGAGGTGATCGCCATCCGCTTCGCCGATGCGGCGCTCGCCGGGGCGACCCTGGCCGAGTGGCGGGGGGAGGAACCGCCTGCCACGATCGCGATCAGGCTGCTGCGGATGGAGCCCATTCCCCCCTTCCCCGCCAGCCTGTTTCCCTGAGTCGGCGCCTCGGCCCAAGACCGCCCGTCTGTTAGGCTGCCGCCGACGACATGGGGCATCGGCGGATGAAATTCGAAGTGACTGGGCGCGCGGACGCGCCGGCCATCGTGCTCTCCGCCGGCCTCGGCGGAGCGGCCGCCTTCTGGACGCCGCAGCGTGCCGCGCTGGAGGAGCATTTTTCCGTCGTCGCCTTCGACCAGCGAGGCACGGGTCGCAACCTCGAGCCGCTGCCGGACGGCTACACCATCGGCCACATGGCGGACGATGTGGTGGAGGTGCTGGATGCGGCGGGCATCGCGCAGGCGCATTTCCTTGGCCATGCGGTGGGCGGCCTGGTGGGGCTGGAGCTGGCGCGGCGGCATCCGGCGCGGCTCGGGCGGCTGGTCGTGGTGAACAGCTGGGCGAAGGTGGATCGCCACACGGAGCGCTGCTTCGACATCCGCATCGGCATCCTGCACGCGCAGGGAGTCGGGGCCTATGTCGCGGCGCAGCCACTCTTCCTGCACACGGCGCCGTACCTCTCCGCGAACCACGACAAGATCCTGGCCGAGATCATTGAAGGCACCGCGCACTTCCAGGGGGCGGAGAATCTGCTGAAGCGCATCGGGGCCGGGCGCGCCTTTGACGTGCGTGCGGACCTCGCGCGCATCGAGGCGCCCACGCTGGTGGCGGCCTCGCGCGACGACCTGCTGGTGCCCTGGACCGCATCGCAGGCGCTGGCGGAAGGGCTGCCGGCGGCGGAGCTCTGGGTGACGGCGGAGGGGGCGCACGCCTTCTCGGTGGAGAAGCCGGGGGTGTTCAATCCGGTGCTGCTGGATTTCCTGCTGGATTGATCAGGTGCCGAACGCCGCCTGCGCCTCCGGCAGTTCCCAGATCCGCCGGATCGCCGCAGCGCCTTCCGCCGTGATGGAATCCTCATCCACCAGCAGGTGCTTCCCGCCGCGCATCAACAGCCGCCCATCCACCACCGTCGCGTCGAGCTCGGCGCGGTGTCCGAGCCACACCATCGCCCGGATCGGATCGGCCATCGGCTGGAGATGCGGGTGCGTCAGATCGATCACACTGAGGTCCGCCGTCGCGCCCACGGCGATGCGGCCGAGATCCGGCCGCCCCATCGCCTCCGCGGCGACGCGCGTCACGGCGGCGACCAGCTCCCGCGCGGTGGCGACGCTCGCGTCGCCCGCCTCCAGCTTCGAGACCATCCCGGCCGCGCCCAGCTCGCCCATCAGGTCCATGTTGTAGCCGTCCGTGCCGATGACGGTGCGCAGACCGGCGGATCTGAACCGCGAGAAGGGCGCGAACACGCCGCCCCGCGCGAAGGTGCGCGGGCAGTTCACCACGGTGCTGCCGGAGGATTTCAGCCGCGCGAGGTCGAAGGGACTGCAATGGATGCAATGCGCCGCGATGAGGTTCGGACCAAGGGCGCCCGCGCGCTCCAGATACTCCACGGGCGAGCAGTCGTAGCGCGACTGCGCGAGCGCGTTCTCGGCCGCGCTCTGCGAGACATGGACGGTGATGGGAATGCCCAGCTCGCGCGCGCGATCCGCCGCGGCTCGGATCAGCTCGGGCCCGCAGGTGTCGGTGGCGTGCGGCGCCATGGCCAGGCGGATGCGGCCCTCCTCCTGCCCGTCCCAGATCTCGCGCAGGCGTTCCCATTCGGCGAGGTCGGCCGTGCCGTCGTCGTTCCCGATCGTCGCGTAGTCCATCTTCCCGTCCGGCCCCATCTTCGGGTCGGCCGAGGAGAAGACGTAGGGCGCTCCGTAGAAGCGCAGGCCGAGCTCGGCGGCGGCCTGGAACATCTCGGGGATGCCGTTGCGGAAGGGCTCCAGCACCGTGGCCGCGCCGCCCTTCATCACCTGCAGCAGGCCGAGGCGTGCCGCGGCCAGCCGCTCGGCCGCGGTGAGCTGCTCCAGCGCGAGCCGGCTCAGCGGCATGAGCAGCCGATAGACCAGGCTGGCCTCGTCGCCGCTCGCGCCGTCCTCGGTGCGGTTGCGCACGACCATCTCGCTGAAGCAGTGGTTGTGCAGGTTCATCAGCCCGGGGAGGACGAGGCGGCCGGGCGCATCCAGCACGGTATCGGCGGAAGGCCGATCCGGCGTGATCGCGACGATCCTGTCGCCTTCCACCAGCACCCAGCGATCGGCGACGACGCCTTGTTCCGTCAGCACATGGCTGCCGAAGACCGCGAGACTCATGCTTTTTCCTCTTGGGCTGCCCAGGGAAAGCACAGCCGCTCCACCACCACCACGGCCTGGAACAGCACGATGCCGAGGAAGGACAGGATCAGCAGCGCCCCGAAGGCCAGCGACGTCCGGAAGAAAGCCGTCGCCGACATGATCTGGTAGCCGAGCCCCTGGTCGGCCGCCACGAATTCGCCGACGACGGCGCCCACCACCGCGAAGGTCATGGCGAGCTTGAGCCCGCTGAAGATGAAGGGAATGGCATAGGGCATCCGCACCAGCAGGAGCTGCTGCAGCCGCGAGGCGCGCAGCGAGCGGCTGAGCTCGATCAGCTCCGGTGGCGCCGCCATCAGCCCCGTCGCGGTGGAGATCACCAGCGGGAAGAAGGCGACCAGGAAGGTGACGGTGACGCGCGAGAGCTCGCCGGGCCCGAGCGCCAGCACCAGGATGGGCGCCAGCGCCACCTTGGGCACGCTCTGGATCAGCACCAGGATCGGATAGACGGCATGCGCGACATTGGCCGAGGAGGTCACCAGCACCGCAAGCGGCAGGCTGACCACGATGGACAGCAGGAATCCCAGCAGGATCGTCGTCACCGTCGAGCTGGTGTGGCGCAGCATCACCTGGCCGGCCGCCGACGTCGCCGTCCAAATCTGCGTGGGCGCGGGCAGGATGTATTCCGGGACGCCGGAGACGCGCACCCCCGCCTCCCAGACGGCGAAGAAGGCCACGACAGTCAGCACCGGCACCACGACGGGCCGCAGCGCCCGCCAGAGCCGCCGCCTAGGCCGCGACAGGATGACGGCCGAAGATGTGATCGCGGATGCGTCCGGCACAGCGCTCGAACTCCTGGGTTGAGACCTGGCGGAAGCTGCGCGGCCGCGGCAGGTCCACGTCCACGATGTCGGCGACGCGCCCGGGCCGCGGCGACATGGTGATCACGCGGTCGGCCAGGATCACCGCCTCGGTGATGGAATGGGTGACGAAGACCACCGTGCAGGGCCGCTCGGTCCAGAGGCGCAGCAGCTCCAGGCTCATCTCCTCGCGGGTGAGCGCGTCCAGCGCGCCGAAGGGCTCGTCCATCAGCAGGATGCGCGGCTCGTGCACCAGGGCACGGCAGATGGCGACGCGCTGCTGCATGCCGCCGGAGAGCTCGCGCGGCGTCTTGCGCTCGAAGCCGCCGAGGCCGGCCATGGCGAGCAGCTCGCGCGCCCGCGCCTCGCCGGCGGCATCGCGGCGGCCGAGGATGCGCAGCGGGAAGAGCACGTTGGTCAGCACGTCGGCCCAGGGCAGCAGGGTCGCGGCCTGGAAGACGAAGCCGACATCGGCATGCGGGCCGGTGACGTGATACCCGTCCACCAGCACCTGGCCGGAGCTCTGCGGCACGAGGCCGGCGATCAGCCGCAGCAGGGTGGACTTGCCGCAGCCGGACTGGCCGACGATCGCGGTGAAGGCGCCCTCCGGCACCTCCAGCGAGACGCCGGACAGCGCCTCGACCTCGACACCGTCGGCCGCCTCGAAGCGCTTGCCGACGGATTCCAGCCGGATCAAGTCATCCCCCTACTGAGCGCCCGGCACATACCGCGTGTCGATCAGCTGGTTCACGTCGTAGGCCGGGTCGAGCTGCTGGCTGTCCGCCACGACGCGGTAGGTCTCGCGCAGGCGCGTCTCCTCGAAGCGGCCGAAATTGGCGAGCGTGGCGGCATCGGGGAACATGTACTGGTACATGATCCGCATGCTGCCGGCCGCATCGTCGGCATCGACGTCGGGGTGGCGACGGTTGTGGAGCCGTGCGGCCTCGTCGATGTTGTCCTTGGCCCAGAGGTAGCTCTCGTGCACGGCGGCGAGGAAGCGGCGCACCATGTCGGGATTGGCGCGGATCGTCTCCTCGGTCGCGATCCAGCAGTAAGAGTAGATCCGGAAGCCGTAATCGGCGAAGGGGATGGAGCGGATGCGCTGGCCCACGCGCTCGGCCTGCTTGTTCTGGTAGTAGAGATGCGTCGCGAAGAGCGGCGCGCCGTCCACGCGGCGCGAGATCAGCATGGGCGCCATGGCCGGCGCATCCACCGTCACCCAGCGCACCGAGTTCGGGTCCAGGTTGTTCATCCGCGCGACGATCGGGAAGTAGATGAAGTGGCTGTTGCCCGGCGTGGTCGCGAGCGTGCGGCCGGCCAGCTGCTGGATGCTGGTGATGCCGCTGCTCTCCAGCACGAAGAGCGAGTGCGGCGACATCGCGTGCTGGTTCATGATGCAGCGCACCGGCGCATTCTCGCGCACCCGCGCTGCCATGACGGCGGAGATGTCGCCGTCGCCGAAGGGCGAGGCGCCGGAGGCGATACGCCTGACAGCGTCGCCCGAGCCGCGGCCCGTGCTGTAGCTGAGGTCGATGTTGTGGCGCCGGAACACCCCACGCTCGATGCCGGCCGAGATCGGCGCGTATTCGCCCGTCGGCAGCCAGGAATACTGGAAGTGGACCCGCTCCTGCGCGAGCACGGCGCCTGGCGCCAGCAGCGCCACGGCAAGCGCGAGCCCTTGCCGGAGGCGGGACAGGCCCTGCCGGAGGCCGGAAGTAAGGGTGATCCGGGGCGAGGCCCCAAGGGTATCCGCGTGCATCATCCTGGCCCCGTGTTCCGGTGTGGCGAGCTGTGCGATGCGGTTCCCCCGTTCCCCCGACGCTACGCCGGGCCGTATTTGTTTTGCAAGCCGGGCAAAGAATTAGGCACCATGGAGCACAAGGCCGCGCCGCGCGCGCGGAAAGGATAATTCATTGATTTGGAATGCATTCAGGCCGGGACGCCCCGAAGAGGTCGCACGCCTTGGGCGGCCGCGGGATCGCGCGGCCATGTTCATGACACACGGGAAGGTGCATCAGCACCCACCGGCGGGGAAACCGCCGGATGTGAAACCGCGGCCGGCTCCCTGATGTCCCTGATCCTGATCCTTGACGACCGCGGCACCAACCGGAAGATTCTCGCGCAGCTCGCGGTCTCGGTGGAGCCCACGGCGAAGGTCGTCACCTTCGGCAATCCCCTGCTGGCCCTGGCCTGGATGGACGGCCACCGGCCCGACCTCGTCATCAGCGACTACCGCATGCCGCATCTCGACGGCGCCGAGGTGGCCGGCCGCATCCGCGCCAAGGCGACGGGCGCCGACGTGCCGATCATCGTCGTCACCGCCTACAACGATCCCGTCTTCCGCCTGCGCGCGCTGGAGGCCGGCGCCACCGACTTCCTCGTCTCGCCGGTGGACCATGCCGAGTTCCGCACGCGGGTGCGCAACCTGCTGGCGCTGCGCCAGCACCAGCTCCAGGCGCGCCGGCAGGTCCAGGCCCTGGCGCGCGACCTGGAGGCCTCCGAGCGCTCGCGCCACGCGCTGGTGCGCGAGAGCCGGGAATCCCTCGCCCAGCTCATCGACACCGTGCCGGCCATGATCAGCGCGACCGACCGCGCGGGAAAGCTCATCTTCGTCAACGCCCGCCAGGCGACCATCGCGGGCTCCACCCCAGCCGAGCTGGTCGGCCACGACGCGCTGCGGATCCTGGGCGAGGGCCGCCTGGCACGCGGGCTCGCCGCCGACGCCGAGGTCTTCGCCTCCGGCCTGCCCATGACCGGCTTCGAGGAGGAGCTGTCGGACGGCCAGGGCGGCTCGCGCACGCTCTTCACCACCAAGGCGCCGCTGCGCGACGGCGAGGGCCGGGTCATGGCCGTCGTCACCACCTCGATCGACATCACCGACCGCAAGCGCGCCGAGGAGCAGCTCCTCTACCTCGCCCGCCATGACGCGCTGACCGGCCTGCCCAACCGCTCCATGCTGGGCGAGCGGCTGCGCGACCGCTGCGGGCGCGCCGGCGGCCGGCGCGGCGACGCGCCCTTCGCACTCCACATCCTCGACCTCGACCGCTTCAAGGCGGTGAACGACGCGCTCGGCCACGAGGCGGGCGACCGCCTGCTGCGCGACGTCGCGGCCCGGCTCACCGAGGCGGTCGGCCAGGACAGCCTCGTGGCGCGGCTGGGTGGCGACGAGTTCGCCATCCTCCAGAGCGACGTCGGCGCGGCGCAGGAGGCCGCGCATCTCGCGCTGCGCGTCCGGGACGCGCTGGAGCGGCCCTTTGCCGTGCTCGGCCGCAGCGTCCAGATGGCCGCCAGCATCGGCATCACCCTCTACCCCGGCGACGCGACCTCGGCCGAGGAGCTGCTGCGCCACGCCGACCTCGCCATGTACCGGGCCAAGTCCGAGGGCGGAAAGGGCTACAGCTTCTTCGACCCCGCCATGGACCAGGCGGCCCGCGAGGCCATGCAGCTGGAGGCCGACTTGCGCGGCGCGCTGGCCCGCGGCGAGTTCGAGCTGCTGTGGCAGCCGCAGCTCTGCCTTGCGACCAACCGCCTCGTCGGCGCCGAGGCGCTGCTGCGCTGGAACCATCCAGAGCGCGGCCTCCTCGCTCCCGGCGCCTTCCTGGGGGCAGCGGAGGAGACCGGGCTCATCACCCCCATCACCGCCTGGGTGCTGCGCGCGGCCTGCCGCCAGGGCGCCGCCTGGGCCGGCCTGCCGGGGGGCGGCATCCGCGTCTCGGCCAATATCTCGCCCTCGCTCTTCCGCCAGGCCGACGTGCGCAATCTGGTCGCCGCCGCGCTGGAGGAGGCCGGCCTCGCGCCCGCGACCTTCGACCTGGAGCTCACCGAGCGCGTGCCGATGGACGACCTGGAGAAGGTCGCGGGGACGCTGCGGGAGCTGCGGGAGCTCGGCGTCTGCCTTTCCATCGACGATTTCGGCGTGGGCTACTCGTCGCTCGTCTATGTGAAGAGCTTCCCGGTGCAGCGGCTGAAGATCGACCGCTCCTTCGTCTCCCAGCTCCCCGGCAGCGCGGTGGACGCGGCGATTGTGGCCGGCGTGGTCTCGCTCGGCCGCAACCTCGGCATGCGCGTCGTGGCCGAGGGCGTCGAGACGCAGACGCAGCTGGACGCCGTGCGCGAGCTGGGCTGCGACGAGATCCAGGGCTTCTTCGTGAGCCACCCCGTCACGGCCGCGGCGCTGGAGGGCCGGCTGGCCGGGGCGGACGCGCCGGCGCCCGGCGCGTGACATCCCAGCGCGTGACGCCATGAGCCAGCAGCCCGCGGAACGGCCGCGAGCCGGCCTCCTCAGCTTCCGCACGCTGCGCGGCCGGCCGGACACCGAGCACGAGATGAGCTTCAACCGGCTCGCCTTCGCGCTGATCATCACGATCTTCCTCCTTCTGGAGGGCATGCCGTGGCACACGCTGGAGGTCGTGGCGGTCTACTGGATCTTCGCGATCGCCATCTTCGCGCACATCCTGGTCTTCCCCGCGGTCAACAACCTCCGGCGCGTCGTCACGCTGACGCTGGACATGGCCCTGCTCTCCTACGAGATGCATGTCGGCGGCGAGAAGACGTCGGTGCTGGCGGCGCTCTACCTCTGGGCCATCCTCGGCAACGGCTTCCGCTTCGGCGTCACCTGGCTCCGCGTCGGGCAGGCGCTGGCCATACTGGGCTTCGCGGGGGTCGTGGCCTTCACCCCCTTCTGGCGCGAGCAGCCCCACCTCTCCGCCGGCTTCATGCTCGGGCTCATCGCCATCCCCGCCTATGCGGCGACGCTGATCCGCAAGCTCTCGGCCGCCAAGGCCCAGGCGGAGGCCGCGAACCAGGCCAAGAGCATGTTCCTGGCCAGCGTCAGCCACGAGCTGCGCACGCCGCTCAACGCCATCATCGGCATGGGCGGGTTGCTGCAGCATTCCGAGCTCGACGCCGAGCAGCGCGAGATGGCCGGCACCGTCACCGATGCCGGACGCAACCTGCTGCGGCTGATCGAGAGCATCCTCGACTTCTCGCGCATCGAGGCCGGGCAGATGCCGGTCCGGCACGAGGATTTCGACCTGCCGGCCATGCTCGACGAGGTCCGCCGCATGCTGGCCGGCACCGCGCGGGAAAAGGGGCTGCGCTTCACCTTCCACGCCACGCCCCGCACGCCGCGGCGGCTGGCGGGCGACGCCTCCCTCACCCGTGAGGTGCTGCTGAACCTGGTGGGCAACGCGCTGAAGTTCACCGCCTCGGGCGGCGTGGTGGTCGCGGCCGACGCCGTGCCGACGGAGGGCGGCGTGCGGCTGCGCTTCGAGGTGACGGACACCGGCATCGGCATCGCGCCCGAGGCGCAGGCGCGCATCTTCGAGGCCTTCTCCCAGGCGGACGCGAGCATCATCAACCGCTTCGGCGGCACCGGCCTCGGTCTGGCGATCAGCAAGCGGACGGCGGAGCTGCTGGGCGGCGAGATCGGCGTCGAGAGCCTCGAAGGCGTGGGCAGCACCTTCTGGTGCGCGCTGCCGATGGGGCTCGCGGCGCCCGTCGCCGAGGCGCCGCCGGCCGAGGCGGTGCTGCTGGCCCCCGGCGTCGACGGCCGCGCCGAAGCCTGGCTCGCGGCGGGGCTGCGGCTGCGCGCCGCGGCGACCCTGGCCGAGGCCGTGGCGGCGCTGGAGGGGCTGCCGGCCGCCACCCCGCGGCTGCTGGTGGTCGACGCCCGGGCCCTGGGCATGGCGCCAGCCGCCCTCGCCCAGGCGCTGGAGGCGCTGGATCCCCCCGGGGCCTGGCGGACCATCCTGCTGGCGCCGGACCAGCCCGAGGGTTTGCCGCCCCTGCCCCTGCGGCGCGCCTTCGTCACACTGCTGCCGCCGGCGCCCACCGCGGAGCAGCTCGCGGCGGCGCTGCTCCTGGCCGGCGGCACCGTCCGCCGTGGCGAAGCGCCGCTGCCGCAGCCCGCCGCCCGCCGGCGCCTCTCCGTGCTGGTCGCCGACGACAACCGGGTGAACCTGCGCGTGGTCTCGCGCATCCTGGAGACCGCCGGCCACGAGCCCACCCTCGTCTCCGACGGCGAGGAGGCGCTGGACGTGCTGGAGGCCCGCGACTTCGACCTCGTGCTGATGGACCTCAACATGCCGCGGCTGGACGGCATCGAGGCCGCGAAGCTCTACGCCGTGCAGGCGCTGGGCCGGCGGCGCGTGCCCTGGCTCGCGGTGACGGCCGATGCCACGGACGAGGCGCGCCGGCGCTGCGAGGAGGCGGGCTTCGCCGGCTGCCTCGTGAAGCCGTTGACCCCGGCCGCGCTGCTCGGCGCCATCGAGGCGCTGCCCCTGCCGGAAGAGCCGGGCGCCGGGACGGCCCCGGGCATCGCCGCCATCGCCAGCCACCCGCGCTTCCGCCCGACCGGAGCCGTGCTGGTAGACCAGCGCGCGCTGGACGACCTGGAGCTGCTGGGCGGCGCCGAATTCGCGCACGAGGTGGTGACCGAGTTCCTGGAGGATGCGGAGCTCACCCTCGGCGAGCTGTCGCGCGCGGTGACGGCGGGGGATTCGGGCGCCTTCCGCGCGAAGGCGCATGCGCTGCACAGCGCGGCCGCCAATGTGGGCGCCCGCGCGCTCTGCGAGCTCTGCCTGCTGTGCCGCAACGTCGGGCCGGACGTGCTGCGCGAGCAGGGCCGGTCCATCGTGGAGCGGCTGGCCGCGGAGCTCGACCGGGCGCGGCCGCTGCTGCTGCGCGAGGGCAAGGGCGGAATGGGGCAGCAGCGGAGCTGAGAGGTTTTTGTTGTGCCCCAGGCCGGGCGGCGGGGCCGGCCGCATGTGCGGCCGGACACCTCCCCCGACGCTTCGCTCCCATCACGTCACTCCGCCGCCATCGCCGGCACCCGCGCCCCCAGCTCGGCCGCCACGCGCTTCTCCTGCGCCTGGGTGAGGCGCAGCATCTTGCGCAGGTCCATCTCCGAGATGCCCAGCGCCGTCTCGGCCCAGATGTCCACCACGTCCTTCAGCTCGGGCAATGTCACCGGATCCACGCGCCGGCGCACGCGCAGCAGCGCCTGCTGGGCGTTGTGCTTGCGGGTCGCGTTGTCGATGTAGTCGCGCACCGCGGCCTCGCCCTCGCCCGGCCCGGCCAGCACGTTCACGATGCCCATGCCGTGCAGTTCCTCCGCGGAGTAGAGGCGGCCGGACATGATCATCTTCTCCGCCTCCACCTGGCCGATCCGGCGGGACAGGAAGCTGTAGGCGCCCATGCCGGGGAAGAGGTTGAACAGGATCTCCGGCAGGCCGAACTTCGCCTGTCGCTCGGCCACGATGACGTCGAAGGCCAGGGCGCATTCGAAGCCGCCGCCCAGCGCGTCGCCCTGCACCAGCGCGATGGTGACGACGGGGGCCTGGAAGGCCTCGGCATTGCCGTGGATCGCCTCGACGCAGAGGTGGCCGTAGCGGCGCAGCGCCGGCAGGTCGCGGTTGCGGATCTTTTCCGCGAAGAGGGCGAGGTCGCCGCCCAGGTTGAAGATGCCGGGCAGCCGGCTGCCCATGACGTAGTAGCGCAGCGCCGTGCCGAACCTGGCGCGGCGATCGGCCGAGAGCGCGTCGCGCAGCAGGGCCTGCTGGGCAAGGATGTCCTGCAGCAGATCCAGCGTGAAGCTGGGCTTCGGGCCGGGATGCATATGGGCCCAGAAGCTCGCCGTGTCGGGCTCGAGCCGCGTCTCCAGCGTCGCGAATCGGGCCGTGGCCAGCATCGCGGCGGGATCGCCGAAGGAGCCCCCGCTGAAGGACAGCGGGGCGGCCTGGGTTTCCGGGGGGGAGAGGAAGGTCATCGCATGCTCCGTTTTTGGGATGAATCGGCCGGTGGGGGATGAATCGCAGTCGGTCGGCAGGCCGTGCGCCATGTTAACCACGAACGTGTCGCGTTTAAGTTGTAAACTGAGGGCTTCACTCGCGCATCCGGCGATGCGAGCCGCCATCGCTGCGGACCCGGAGCATGCGATTGCAGGAAGCGGCACGGGCCGCTCCGCGCGCGCAACTCCAGGGGCCGGTCCCTCGTTTTCCGGGCGGATGAACCGCCATCGAGGAGGGGCAGCATGCCACGCGGAGATAAGTCCAAATACACCGACAAGCAGGAGCGCAAGGCCGACCACATCGCCGAGGGCTACGAGAAGCGCGGCATCCCGGATAAGGAGGCCGAGCGTCGCGCCTGGGCGACCGTCAACAAGGACGACGGCGGCGGCAAGAAGGCGGGCGGCTCCGGCCGCGGCGCGGAGACCGGCCATCCGGCGGCGCACAAGGGTGGAAAGATGGGCGGCAGGGCCGCGGCTTCCCGCAGCGCCGCGGAACGCTCCGCCTCAGCCCGGAAGGCAGCGGCGACGCGCAAGAAGAACGCGGAATCCAAGGCCTCCTGACAGCAGGGAAGCGACCAGCCGGAACCTATTGTTATTATACTGCATCGAATAATCTTTCGCGACGATCCTTTACCCTCGCGCAGCCCGCATCTACCCAATCCGGACAGTATCGGATCCCACAGCTGTTGCATCAGCCATGCGAGGGCAGAGAATGGTCGCGAACCCCCATGGCCACAGGCGTATCCGGCGCTTCGCCATGCCCGCCTGTCTTGCGGGCCTGCTGCTCAACCCATGGCCGGCCGAGGCGCATGTCAAATGGTTCGCGCCCTATATCGTCGGCGCGCCGCCGCAGCCGGTCACCGCGACCCTGACCAATCCCTGGTTCTGGACCGGCCTCGGCCTCGTGCTGATCTTCTTCCTGGTGACTCGCGCCATCGAGAAATCCCCGGCGGGCGAAGCGATCCTTGCCCGGATGGACCGGATCACCGACCCGCTCTGGCAGAGGCTCGACGAATTCGTTCGCCTCGTCATCGCAGCCTTCTTCGTCGCGATCTTCGCCGTGGGCGGCGTCTACCTGACGCCGGACCTGAAGACACCGGCCGAATGGGTCTCCTGGGCGCAGCTGCTGATCGCGGCCCTGGTCATCCCGCGGGCCACACGGCCCCTCGCCGCCGCCGGCATCATCGGGCTCTGGCTGATGGCACTGCGCGACTACGACATCTTCCACCTGCTCGACTATCTCGCGCTCGGCGTCGGCGTCGCGGCCTACCTCGTGCTGGAATCCTCCAGCCGTCCGGAATGGCGGAGGCACCGCTTCGAGGTCCTTCGCTGGGGTGTGGCGATCGCGCTGATGTGGTCGAGCCTGGAGAAGTTCGCCTATCCCGAGTGGTTCTACCCGCTCGTCGTCGAGAAGCCCTTCCTGACCCTCGGCATGCCGCGCGACGCCTTCATCCCGATGGCGGGCGTCGCCGAGTTCACCATGGGCTTCGGCATGATCTGGACGCCGCTGGTGCGCCGGCTCTCGGCGATCGCGCTCTTCGTGATCTTCAACCTGGCGGTCTATCCCTTCGGGCGGATCGACCTCATCGGCCATGCCCTGATCATGGCGGTCATTGTCGCGATCGCCGCCGACCATACCCGCGAGGTGCATTTCCTGCCGGCGCTGAAGAGCAGGCTGGCCGGCGTGCCGGCCGGACTCGCAGCGGCGCTGCTGATCTTCGCCACCGGCTACTGGGGCCTGCACATCGCCTTCTACGGGCCGGAGGGCCAGATCGGGGCGCCGACCGGCGAGATGTCGACCCATTCGTACAGCCCCGAGCATCCGCACGGCCCCCAGGCGCCGGCAAGTGGATCCGGCGCGCCGCGATAGGCGGGCCGGAGGCCATCGACAGGGCCCCTGCAAGCCCGAGTCGAGCCCATGAAAAAGGCGGCGCCGGTTGCCCGGCGCCGCCTCGTCCATACCCGTTACCCGACCGCGAGCCTGCGCAATTATCCGACCGCGAGCCTGCGCTCGACGATCTGCTGCTTCATGCTCTTCTGCAGCTTCTCGAAGGCGCGGACCTCGATCTGCCGCACCCGCTCGCGGCTGATGTTGTACTGCTGGCTCAGCTCCTCGAGCGTGGTCGGCTCGTCCTTCAGGCGCCGCTCGATCAGGATGTGGCGCTCGCGCTCGTTCAGCGTGCGCAGCGCGCCGTTCAGCATGTCCTTGCGGTTGGACATGTCCTGCCGCTCGGCGAGTTCCTCCTCCTGGCTCTCGGATTCATCCACCAGCCAGTCCTGCCACTCGCCCTCGCTGTCGGCGCGGACGGGGGCGTTCAGGCTGTTGTCCGGCGAGGCCAGCCGGCGGTTCATGCTCACCACGTCCTGCTCGGGGACGTCGAGGGTCTTGGCGATCTTGGCCACGACCTCGGGCTGCAGGTCGCCGTCCTCCAGCGCCCCGATCTGGCCCTTCAGCCGGCGGAGATTGAAGAACAGCTTCTTCTGCGCCGCGGTCGTGCCCATCTTCACGAGCGACCAGCTGTGCAGGATGTATTCTTGAATCGCGGCCCGGATCCACCACATGGCATATGTGGCCAGGCGGAAGCCGCGATCCGGATCGAAGCGCTTTACCGCCTGCATCATGCCGACATTGCCCTCGCTGATGAGCTCGCCGACGGGCAGGCCGTAGCCGCGGTAGCCCATGGCGATCTTGGCCACGAGGCGGAGATGCGAGGTCACGAGCTTGTGGGCGGCGCCTTCGTCACCGGCGTCACGCCAGCGCTTGGCGAGGCTCAGCTCCTCCTCGGGGGCGAGCATCGGAAACTTGCGGATGTCCTGCAGATAGCGGGACAGGTTGCCTTCGGGGGCCATCGGAATGCTGAGGGATGCCATAGAAAGCCTTCCATCTGCGTCGCGCCCCACCCCGTGACGGCGGCAGGCACGCAACTTTTACGGCTAACGCGGTCGGGGCCCTCCCGGCTGCATCCGCCCCGGTCACGGAGGGGGCGGTCTCAGTAGCCTGGGTCTTCGAGCGGCACCCCGGCGCGTTGCCAATGTCGTAACCCTAGCCGGGTTGTCAGTCGGTGTCCAGTAAAACCGACCAATTTGGTCCGGATAGGAGCTTTCCGCCCCAGGATGAGAGACTCAGCCGGGGGACGTGCTGAGTTGGATCAGGAGATCCTGCATGTCCTTCGGTGGCTCCGAGCGGAAGGTTAGCATCGCCCCGGTCACCGGATGCTTGAACGCGAGTGACGTCGCGTGCAGGGCCTGGCGGGGAAAGGCCAGCAGGGATTCCCTGATATCGTCGGGCAGGAGCTTGCTCGCGGCCGGGGTGCGCCGGAGATAGACCGGGTCGCCCACCAGCGGATGGCCGCGATGCGCCAGATGCACGCGGATCTGGTGGGTCCGGCCGGTCATGAGCTTGCAGCGCAGCAGGGCCACCGCCCCGAACCAGGACCGCTCGGTCGTGTAGCGCGTGACCGCGTGCTTGCCCGAGGTGGCGCCCGCAGCCTGCCCCCGGGAGCGCGGCTCGACCACCGCCATGCGCTTGCGGTCGGTCGCATGCCGGCCGATGGCGGCCTCGATCTCGTCCTTGGCGGGGCTGGGCATGCCCCAGACGAGGGCCAGGTATTCGCGGTCCAGGTCGCGGGCGGCGAAGGCCTCGGAGAGGGCCTGGTGCGCGACCTGCGTCTTGGCCACGACCATGATGCCCGAGGTGTCCTTGTCCAACCGGTGGACGATGCCCGGCCGCTTCTCCCCGCCGATTCCCTCCAGTTCCTCGCCGGCATGGGCCAGCAGGCCGTTCACCAGCGTACCGTCGGCATTGCCCGGCGCAGGGTGGACGACGAGGCCGGCCGGCTTGTCGAGCACGAGCAGGTCGCGGTCCTCGTAGAGGATGTCGAGGTCCATGGCCTGCGCCGCGGGCTTCGCCGGCACCGGCGAGGGCGGCGCGAGCGTGTAGGTGGAGCCGGCGCGGACCGCATGGGCGGGCTCGGTCACCGCCTCGCCGTCGCGCGTCGCGTGGCCCTGCTCGATCAGCGCCTTGACGCGAGAGCGCGAGAGACCGCCTATCCGCTCCGCGAGGAAGCGGTCCAGGCGCGTGCCCTGGTCGGCCTCGGTCGCGGCGATCTCATGGGTCTTGGACAAATGCGGGCACTCAAAATCCTGGTTGTGGCGATGGGGGTGATGATCGTCGCGGGCACCGTGGCCCTCGTCGTGGTCCTCGTCCAGCGCGCCGGGCGCGGGGGTGGCGCGTCGCTGCCGCCGATGAGCCTGGACCTGCCGGCGGGGAGCCGGATCGTCGGCATCGCGGGCGCCGAGGGGCGCTTCGCCGTACTGGTGCAGCGGCCGGACGGCGACCGGATCGTCTTCCTCGACGCGCGGACCGGGCGGCCCGTGGGCGAGGTCATTCCCGGGACGGCGGTGCCCACGCGTTAAGAGGTTTGCGCTGAGCGCAGGGCTTTCCGCATACCCCCCGCTTGATCCCGGGAGAAAGCCCATCTAGAAGCTCGGCTCCGGCCACGTCCCTTTCGTCTAGAGGCCTAGGACACCGCCCTCTCACGGCGGCAACAGGGGTTCGAATCCCCTAAGGGACGCCATTTCTTTCCATGGCTTGGTTGTTGATCCGGCACGGATGTCCAATCCCTTGCCCGCATCATTTCTTTCAGAGCACTGGATTGGCCATCGGCGTTCGCCGGGAATCCGCGGGGCCGGCTGTCGTCGAGGCCATGCTCCCTCCGCCGAGCGCTCACCCTGGCCGAGGGGCCCGGGCCAAGTCCCGGCAGGCCGCCAGCATCCATTCCAAAAGCGAAGCGCCGCCCCTGTGACGGGACGGCGCTTCCGTTGTCCTGCCCAGGCGGACAGCTCAGCCGAGCTTGATCCCCGAGGCGGGGGTCGTGCTCGTGAGAGCCGCCATATGCGGCATGTGACAATGAGACATCGGACCACCTCCTTTCAGTTGTTGAACGAGGGTCAAGAGGTGGTGCCGACAGGCGGCTTTCAATCCTGGCGCCGGGCGCCATCCGCCGCTCGGTGAGACTCCCTTAATGTGTTCCCAAGATGGGGCATTTCGCCCTGATCCGGCCATCCTTCTCACCTTTAGGTGAGGATCTGAACCTTTCTCACCATCAGGAACCCTCGATGCTCAAGAGCCTGTTCGTCATTCCCTTCCTCTTCCTCGCGACTGCCTGCGGGACCGCTCCCAGCCGCAGCACCGATCCAGCGGCTCGTCGGACTATGATGGAGGCGCTGCCCAACCAAGGGACATGCCAGCCAGCCGAACCCGAAGGCGCCCGAGCCTGCACCATTCGGCTGGGCTCGAAGGATGTGCGGATTTCCCAATACCAGACCCTCACCACGATCCGGTACCGCGACACCGATACCGCCGAGGCGGCGTTCCTGACCGACATGCGGCGGGTGCTGACTACCGCCCAGACGCCCAACATCGATCGCGCCATGTCCATCATCGCCAGCCATGGCAGATCCGGCGCGATGGAAAATTTCACCAGCGGCTGCTTCCCGGATACCAGCACGCCCCAGAACACCGGCTGCTTCGTGATGCTGACCTACTGAGCCGCGGACTGAATCTGCGCCACGGCGCGATGGCGGCCGCCCTGCCCTTCCTGGCGGCCGCTGTACCATGCCGCGCCGACTCCGCGAAGCGCGACGGGTTCAGTCAATTCAACCTCCTGGGGCGTCGGCTCTTACTCGCCTTGCTTGACGCTGCTACGCTGCTCGGCAAGCGACAATAATAACGTGGAGGAAATGCGATGGTGACGCTGCAACGCTGCCTGGCGTTCGCCTGGCTGTGCATTCTGTTGCTCGCCCCTGCGGCCCACGCGCATACCCCCAGCCAGCCGCCGCACCAGAGCTTCAGCATGGGCGATCTGCGCTTGGAAAGCGGCGAGGCGATCCGCGATTTTGCGATCTCCTACGTCACGCACGGCACGCTGAACGCCGAGCGCTCGAACGCCATCCTCATGGTGACGGCCATCAGTGGCAATCATCACCGGCTCGACTTCATGATCGGCCCCGGCAAGGCCTTGGACACGGACCGCTTCTTCATCATCGCCACCGACGCGATCGGCAACGGGCTGACGACCTCGCCCAGCAACAGCCGCGCCCAGCCGCGGATGCAGTTCCCCCGCTTCACCATCCGCGACATGGTCGCCTCGCAGCATCGCCTGCTGACCGAGCATCTCGGCATCAACCATGTCGTGGCCGTGGTCGGCCCTTCGATGGGCGGCATGCAGGTCCTGCAATGGGGCGTCAGCCATCCGGCCTTCATGGACAACCTGGTGGCCATGGTGCCGCTCGCGCGCACGCCAGCCTGGACGGTTGCCGTGCTCGATGCCAGCCGTCAGGCGATCATGCTCGACCCCGCCTGGAACGGCGGCAACTACACCGCCCCGCCCGAGCGCGGCATCCGCCTGTGGCGCGACATCTTGAGCTTCCTCGCGGCGCGCGCGCCCGAGATGTACCGTGACCAGTTTCCCAGCGCGCCGCTGGAGGTGCTGCCCTGGCTGCGCGCGCAGGAGGCGTCGCTGATCAACGCCTTCGACGCCAATGACTGGCTCTACCAGACCTGGGCCTATGAGCGGCACGACATCGGCGCGACGCCCGGCATGAATGGCGACCTCGTGACCGCCCTGCGCGCCATCCGGGCCCGGACCCTGATCCTGCATGGCACCGGCGACCTGCTCAATCCGGAATACGAGCCGATCGACGCGGCGCGCTTCATCCGCGATGTCCGCGTGGTGCGCATCAGTCCCGGCACCATCACCGGCCATGCCTCGGCCGGCGGCGGCATGCCGGCAGATGTCGATTTCCTCAACCGTGAGGTCGGCGCCTTCCTGCGCCGGTAGTTGCTCGCCTGCCCGGTCGGGACTTGTGGGGAAGATTATGCAGGTGCCGGCACGGCGGTCATTCGGCCGGCCTCACCCGGGGACCACCTTGGCCTCGTGAGTTCCGCCCCGCCCGGCAGGGGCACCAGAATCTCCTCGTTTTGCTCGCCCAGCTTCGGCATGGCACAGGGCAATGAGGGCAGCAGAGGCGCCGTAGGGGGGTATCTTCAGGCCAACCTCGCCTTCCCCCAACCCGACCCTGGACCTGGCGAATGAAATGGCGGAACCGCTGCGCCACGCGCTCCTGAGGGGAGCCATCCGCTCCAGCCGCGCCACCGGGCAGCACGACGCCATCATCGCCTTGCTGACGGAGGGTCGCGCGCCGGAGGCGGCGCGGGCCATGCACGATCATATGCTCCGGCGCCCTGGCCGCGGTGGGGACACAGCCGGCCGTGGCTGGCTGATCCCCTCATTCCACTCCCACCTCCTCCATTGGAAGAGATGATGATCCACAGCCATTTCCGTGCTTCGATGATGCGCGGACCATGCGCCATAACCGGATCAGGCGTGGCGTGGCGGCTTTCCACGATGATGCAGTTATGTGCTTGGCAGGACGTTCCGTTCCATTAGCCTGCAGGCATCCGATTCTGAGATGGATCTTCAACAGGAGGTTTAGAATTGCCCCGGATACTCGCCGCTATCGCCCTTGTCGCCGTGCTGGGCGGATGCGTCGCCGAGCCGCCAGGCGCGCCTGTCGGTATCGCCTATGTCGCGCCCACTTATGCCATTCCCGCCCCGGGCTATGCGTGGCGCTACCATGCGACCTATGGCTGGGGCTGGTGGCACCCACACTACGGTTGGCACCGCGGCTGGCGCTGAGGGCGATCCCGGCTCGCCCAGAACTACAGGCCGAGCGCCTGAACCGCCGGGTTTGGGGGGCGGCGCTGAATTTCCCGCGACCGCTCTGCCTCCCCGCGACTCGGAATGCCCAAAGCGCCGCCATTTTCCGTGTCGTGAGCATATTTCCAGGGGCGAGCCGGGGAAACTCCCCGATCACCGCGCGATTGCAGATACGGAGCAAGGAGCGCGTGATGACTTCAAGCGATGACGGACGGCAGCCGTCTCTCACCGGCCAGGCACTGGCGGTCGTGGAAACCCTCAACACGCGCGTCGATCTGTTGGACGTGCTGATGATTTCGCTGATCCATACCTTGCCTCGCGACACACGCGAGAGGGCTGCAGAGGCACTGGTGCTGGCGGCCGAGACCAATTCCAGCAAGCTGATCAGCGAGGATACGGCAGCCGCGCTCAATATGGGCGCCCGGCGGAAGATCGCCGAAGCCTGGGCGCTGATCCTTCGCGATCCGTCACGCTGAGAGCGGAGTGCCCGCCACCGTATCAGCCTGTCGCCTGGCCTTTCTGCGGCGAGGTCTGTGACGGGGCCGGCCGCAGATCCTCGCGCGCGGAGATCCCCGAGCATGACGTCGCGGAGCTTCCCGCTCGGAGCCCGCTTTCACCGGGGACTGGCCGAGAGCCCTTATCGCAGCTAGCGTGCCTGCGCGCTGGAGTATCAGTCTGCTTCTCGAAATGGGGCAGAGATAACCAAATAAATGTAAATTGAGTATATCGGGCAAAAAATGAAGACGGCAGGTATATTTCTTTTCCACGTACCATCCGAAAGAATTTTAGGACATTATCGGCGCCTTGTTGCCGAAAATCATCGGCATATAGATTGGCGAATGGTCTTCAATCCCGAAAATAAACCTGAGCCTCAGATAGATGTCCCATACGAGTCGGCCGAATCTGTCCTGCCGAACAGGTTTTTGGAAATGGAGCGCACAGGCGGTATACAAGGCGGATTATTGGATTTGATTATAATCCCTTGCGCTGCTGCTTTGGATGCGGATTTTGTGTGGTTTCTGGAATACGACGTCGACTTCAGCGGATCCTGGGAGTTTTTCTTCAGGCAATTTTCCGAAAATTCGGCGGATTTGTTGACATCGACGGTAATTCCAAAAATAAATTCCAACAATTGGTATCATTGGAGGCATGCGAGGGCGCCGCAATACGTCACCGCGGAGCAAACATGTCGTGCCTTTCATCCCGTCATGCGATTGTCTCGGCGGTTTATCCAGATTTATCAGGATATGATGAGAGATCCCGCTTGGCGGGGACATTACGAATTCACTTTTCCGACCGCAGCGCTGGTCAGCGGCTTCGAGGTGCAGGATATCGGCGGCAGAGGCCCATTCACGCCGCCCGCGCGACGCAACCTCAATTACGAAAACACGCCGGACAGCGACTATCTGGACCCTGGAACCTTTCAATGGCGTCCATCGAGGCCAGGATACTTCCATGAGGCTCCCGAAATCTTCAAGAAAAGCAATATGCTTTATCATCCGATCAAGGCAGGCGTGAAAGACTGGGAGAATTCCATCCTCTTTGAATAAAGGACCGACAGAAGCAAACTTGCTCAGAGAATTGCATGCCGATGACGAACGGTCATCGCGGCGATGGTCCGTCCAGTCCATAATCGAAGACACTTCCTGTCTTGTACAACGCAGGGAGGGGGGGCGCCGCCGCGGCGGCCGCATCGGCAATTCCCTTGGCGCGTGACAGGAAAAAGCTCTGCCGGTAGGCGCCGGTGAGTGCCTGCTGCAACTCGTCATGCGCGGGCAGCCCCGCCGCGCGCCGGGCGAGGGTCAGGTGCTCCAGCTGCCGCGTCCACCGCAGGAGCCCGGCATATTCCAGACGCTCCGCGGCCCAGGCCCGCCGCCCATCGTCGATCGCGCAATAGGATTGGATCGTCGGGTCCGGATGAAGGGCGGCGAAGAGGTGCTGGGAGCGGCCTTGCTGGTACGAGCGATGGCAGAACTGATCGAAGGTGATGGACCGGATCATCTCGGTATGCGCCCGTGGTTCGTAAACCACCCGCAGGCCAACCCTGGCCAGCCTCCAGCCGAGCTCGATATCCTCGTAGCCGAACCGGAAATCCGGATGGAACAGCCCATAGCGGACGAGCAGCCCACGCTTGCAGGAAACCCGCCCGCCCCAGAAGGAGGTGAAGTCCAGAATCTCGCCGGGCTTCAGCGAACTGTAGCAGAACAGCTCGTGGCCGACTTCCGTCACGTGGCGCATGACGGGTGACAGCAGGACCTCCTGATCGAGCGTCGTCAGTCCAAGGACTGCCATGCCGGGATCCGGCCATCGGAGGTGCATCGCCAGATGCGCGGTGAGCAGTTCGGGGCAGGCGACGTCGTCGTCGTCGAGAAAAAGGACGATGGGCGCCCGCGCCACGAGCGTGCCGAGATTCCTGGCCGCGGCCACGCCCGCGGAATTCTTCCGGAAGTACCGAAGCGGCAGCCTGTCCCGCCAGGCCTGCACCACCGACTCGGTGGCGTCGGTGGACCCGTCGTCCACCACCGCCACTTCGAAGCGGTCGGGATGGAGGGTCTGCCTCGCGAGGCCATCGAGCACCCGTGGCAGCAAGTCCGCGCGATTGCACGTCGTCAGGATCGCGGAAATCTCGAGCGTCACGTGTAGGCCTCGAGGATTCTGGAGGCGTCCTCCAAGGCCAGGTGCGGTCGCTGCGCCAGTAGCCAGGCCATCGCTTCCTGGGCGGCGACGGCGGAGTAGGCCGAGGCGGCGCGGCGAATGCGGTGGGCGATCGGCGCGGCGTCGACGATGCCCATCCGAAGGCCGGCCTCTTCCATGACCACGGGCCAGACCAGGTCGAGTCCCCAGCCCATTCCGACCGAAGCATCGAAGGGCAGAAGCAGCTCCGCCGCGTCGCGCCGCAGGCATGTGACCGGCCCGATCTCCACGAACCGCGTCCAGCGGGCCGAGAGGCCTGGAATGACCTGGACGATCGGGTGATCCGTGTAGCTGTCGACCGTCCGCGCCGGCTGGAACAGGGCAAAATCGTGTCGGCCGGCGACCTCGAGAAGCCGGTCGAGAAAATGGGCTCCCATCTCCACGTCGTCGTCGCAGAGCAGGACATAGTCGAAATCGGCGGCATCGTCGGTCAGCCGGGCCAGCAGCTCGAATTTCGGCAAGGGCTCCGTCACGACCATCTGCGTCCCCGGGAGGTCGAAACGCCCACGCCCGCCCGGAGCGATGGCGAGCCAGCGCTGGACGACATGATGCTCGGCGCTCGAAGCCAGGGCGTGCGCGATGTGCGCGACGGAACTCGCGGCCTCCGTCATGTAGATGCCCGCGGCGAGGACTCTAGCCACTCAGCAGGGCCTCAAGCTGACTGCGTATGACCCGGACCGAAAGGGTGGCCTCGATCAGCCCCAGCCCCCGTTCCGAGAGGCGCGTCCAGAGGACATCGTCGCCGAGCAGCCGCAGGACCTCGCCGGCGAACTCCTCTTCGCCGTCCGCGACGAGGACATGCTCGCCATGCCGGAGATTCATCCCCTCGGCGCCGATCTTGGTGGCCACGACCGGCAGTCCGTGGGCCATGCTCTGCCCCACCTTCCCCTTCATGCCCGCCCCGAATCGGAGGGGCGCGACAAAGGCGCGGCTCACCTGGAAAAGCGGCGCGAGATCCTCGACGAAGCCCAGCACTTCCACACCCGGCCGCTCGCCCAGGGCCCGCACATCCTCGCCCATGTTGCTGCCGACGATGGTCAGCACGGTCTCCGGCGCCTCGCGACGGATGCGCGGCAGGATGCGTTCGACGAACCAGCGGACCGCATCGCCGTTCGGGCGGTGCCAGAAGCCGCCGACGAAAAGAAGGCCCTTGCGGCCCGCGACGCCCGCGGGCGCTTCTCGGGGAATGCTGAAGATGTTGGGCAGAACTTCCACGGCCGCTTGCGGCACCAGTTCGAGCAGCGCCGCCTTCTCGTCCGCGCTCACCGCGACGGTCAGGTCCGCCGCCTCGGCACAGGCGATCTCGATCGCCTTCTGACGCTCCGCTTCACGAAGCAATTCCGCGTCGCCCTGCAGCGCCGCTTCGCGCGACAGGCGCAGGGCGTGGAAATCCACCATGTCGAAGATGATGCGGGTCTTTCGGGAATGGCTGCGGATGCTTGGGATGATCGCGGATGCAACCTCGGGGAACGACAGGAAAGCCCAGTCAAGACCGCGGCCCGATGCGCGCATGAAGGCCTGGACCTCCTCTATCCCGTAAATAAATTGAGATACCCCAGCCTCACGCAGCGAATCTTCGTATCGGATTCTTCCCTCACGACTTGAGAGAACGCCCGGTTGTTTTTCAGCAGAATACAAGGAACCGAAAACAAGGGACCATCCTGCTGAGCTCAGCAACTCCATGATCGTCTTCAGCCGCAGGCCGCCGCTGTGCTGATCAAAGAGCGGCAAATGATCGGCCATGACGAAGATGTTGCCACGAGAAGAAACAGGCGCCGGGAGGGAGACGTCCACATTCTGCTGTTGCGGCGCCTCCAGCCGAGGAAGCGAGGTAACTTCCGGCGGAAGCGATAGAACTGGGTTCCCCTCCGCCGGGGATCCCAGGATGCGTCGGAGGGCCGTCGAAACAGCACGGATGGGAGCGCTCATCCTCCAGGAGTTTGAGGCATAAATCGTCGCGATGGCCTGCTTCTCGTGATTTAGCTCGGCCCTTTCATGATTTAACGCCACATGAAGTGAATCTATTTCCGCACGATATTCGGAGATGACTTGCTGCAGTTGGGCGATTTTTCCCCGCAAATCATCTCTTTCTTTAATTAAATATAATATATCTTGCCGAAGTATGGCCTCCCGAGCTCGGGGCATATTAGAATTTTCGCCTGGAATACAGACATGTAGATATTCCACATCTCGTCCAGATGAAGCAATTGCAGGATGCGGTTTAGTCATATCTTGCACCGCGGATGATGTTTTCTCCAAGAAACGACATAGCCTGTCTCGCGCGGCAGAGGGGGCCGGACCATGGCAGGCCCGGCTGCGGCTGCATCGGACCCGGGGCGTCGGGCGCATCGGGTTTCGATCCGGCACGCCGCAAGCGCCCGCGCGGCGGGAGAAAGAGTTAAAGCCCCTGCCCTGCGCGGCGCGGAATGGCTGGGCGCCCTCCAGGAGAGGGACGCGTCGGCGGAGCGACATCCCGGCCGGCAGCGCGGCGGGAGCGTCGCATGCGCGCTTGCTCGTTTATCCCGATCCTCTCGGCCTGCGTGAGGCCGTTCGATATGCGGAGGATGCAGTCGCATCGGTCTCGGGCATGGAACCGAGGTGTCACGCACTTGATGGATTCCATAGTTGCCAAGGCATCATATGTTGCGCAAACATGCTCAAGCATGGCAACCTCTTTTCCGGAGCTTACGAGGCACGACAGACATGAAATTGTTGCGTTGAAATCGAAGTAACGATTCAACATGAGAAATATCATGAATTATTTTTCGGCATTAATCCTCGAATTTATCGCCATATCTGGAGATATTTTTGATCATATAAGAAAAATTTCAACTTATATGGATATCTCCAGGAAATGAAATCATATTCGGCCATCCACGCGAGAATTCATTTGAATAGCGTGAGATCGTTTTCATGACGAAAACGATCCCCGCGATACGCCTCTACGATGCCGCCATCCCCCGCAGGGCGGCCCGCGCGGGGGACGATCTCCGTCAGGGACTGGTCCGATGGCGACTCGCCTGGGCCCTGGCGCGCAGCGACGTTCTCCACCGTTACCGCGGCTCGGTCCTCGGACCGATCTGGCTGACCATGTCCACCGCGGTGATGCTGGCGGCCCTGGGCTTCCTCTATGCGAAGCTCTTCCAGATGGAGATCGAGGCCTACCTGCCCTGGCTGGCCGTCAGCCTGATCGTCTGGAACATCATGGCGCAGGTCTCGGCCGAGGCCTGCACGACGCTGACCGGCGCGGAGGGCATCATCCGCCAGATGCCCCTGCCCTACAGCGTCCAGGCCCTGCGCACCGTCCTGCGCAATGCCCTGGTGGCGGCGCACAACCTGCCGCTGATCGTCGTCGTGTTCCTCATCTTCGGCGTCTCTCCCGGCTGGGGCGCGCTCTGGGCGATCCCCGGCTTCGTCCTGCTGGCCGTCAACGCCTTCTGGGCCTCGCTCTTCCTGGGGGTCGTCTGCGCCCGCTTCCGGGATATCCCGCCGATCGTCGCGTCGATCGTCCAGATCGCCTTCTTCGTCACGCCCGTCATCTGGAAGCCCGAGCTCGTGCGGAGCTGGGCCCCCTACCTGCCGCTCAACCCGTTCTTCTCCCTGATGGAGATCGTGCGCGGCCCGATCATAGGGACCGCGGTCCCGCCCACGGTGTGGGTCGCGGCGCTGCTGTACACGCTCCTCCTCTGGGCGGTGGCGCAGGCGTTCTTCACGCGCTTCCGCAGCCGCATCGCCTTCTGGGTCTGACGGAGATGGCGTGCATCGAGGCCAAGGGCCTGTCGATCGAGTTTCCGCTCTATCACCACAACGCCCGCTCGCTGAAGAAGCGCCTCCTCGGCAGCGGCCTGCTCCGGCTGAAGACCGACACGGACAACCGCCTCGTCGTCGCGGCCCTCCGCGACCTGACCTTCCGGATCGGAAGCGGCGAGCGCGTCGCCCTGGTGGGGCCGAACGGCGCGGGCAAGTCCACGCTGCTGCGGTCGCTGGCGGGCATCTACGAGCCCGTCGCGGGCAGCCTGAGCATCCAGGGAGAGATCGGCTCGCTGATCGACCCGGCGGCCGGCATGGACCCCCTCTTGACCGGCCGCGAGAACATCATCCTTCGCTGCCTCTATCGCGGGATGACCGCGGCCGAAGGCAGGGCGCTGGCCGATTCCGTGGTCGCCTTCGCGGGCCTCGGGGAGTTCATCGACGTGCCGATCCGCGGCTACTCGACCGGGATGAGCGTCCGGCTCGGCTTCGCCCTCGCGACCGCCATGACGCCGGACATCCTGCTGATGGACGAGTGGTTCCTGGCCGGCGACGCCGATTTCATGGTCCGCGCGGAGGCCCGTCTCGGCGAGCTCGTCACGGCGTCCGAGATCCTCGTCATCGCCACGCACGACATGAACATCGTCCGGAAGTGGTGCACCCGCGTCATCACCCTGTCCGGAGGCGCCATCGTGGAGGACCGGCCGGTGGCCGAGGCCTTCGACACCGAGGCCGAGACCAGGCCCGCCGACAGCCCCGCCTGAAGGCGCGGGACGACGGCCCGATCAGGCCTCCGACCAGGGCTGCCGCTGCCACATCTCGCGGAAGCGCCGGTCGGCCTCCGCCAGGCGCGCGCGCCAGGCCGGGCCGTCCAGATAGTCCATCTCCGTGAACTGGACCCGGCATTGCTCCTGGAAGGCCGGATCTGCCACCACCTTGGCCGTCGCCTCGCGCAGCCGCGCCACGACATCCGCCGGCGTGCCCTTGGCCAGCACGATCCCGCGCTCGGAGCTCATGGTCACGTCCAGCCCGGCCTGCCTGAAGGTCGGCACGTCCGGCGCGAAGGGCGAGCGCGTCTCGCCGCCCTGCACCAGCATCCGCACGCCGGCCGGCGAGGCCGCCACCTCGCCCACGTTCAGGCCCGCGACCTCCACCTGGTTGCCGAGCACCGCCGTGCGCATGGGCCCCGCGCCCGGGAAGGGCACGTGGATCAGCCGCACGCCCGCCGCCGCCTGGAACATGACCAGGGCGAGATGCTCGTCCGTGCCGACGCCGGTGGAGCCGAAGCTGATGGTGTCCGGCGCCTGCTTCGCCCGTGCGACCAGATCGGCGAAGTCACGGATGGGGCTCGCGGCCGGCACGCTGAAGGCCGAGGGGTCGGAGACGAGGTTCGCCACATACTCGAAGTCGTCGAGCGTGAACTGCGGCGTCCGCCGCTCGATCGGCAGGCTGACCAGCCCCGGCATGTTGGTGATGCCGAGCACATGCCCATCCGGCCGCGCCCGCGCCACATAGGAGAGGCCGATCTCGCCCGAGGCGCCGGGGCGGTTGTTCACCACGACCGAGCCTCCGAGCTCCTTTTCCAGGAAGCGGGCGAAGGTGCGCGCCGTGACGTCCGTGCCGCCGCCGGCCGAGAAGCCGACGATCAGCTCGATGGGACGGTCGGGATAGCGGCGGGTCTGCGCGAGCGCAGGCGAGGCCAGGCCCGCGGCGGCGAGCGTCAGGAGGGCGGAGCGGCGATGCAGGCTGTTCATGATGCGAGGACCTCGAGAAGCGTTCGGTGTCTGGTTTAGGGGGATGAGCCTTAAGGGGAGGTGAAGCTCACTCCGCCGGCACGTCGCGTGCGGCGGGGCGCACCGGAAAGCGACGGCGATCCAGCCCGAGCACCACCAGCACGGCGGCGCCGGCCATGGCGGCCACGAGCAGCAGGCCGCCGGTGTATTCGCCCGTCGCGGTCCTGATCCAGCCCATGGCATAGGGGCCCACGAAGCCGGAGAGGTTGGCCAGCGCGTTGATGCTGGCGATGCCGGCCGCAGCCGCGGCGCCGGACAGAAAGCCGCTCGGCAGCGTCCAGAAAACCGGGTGGCAGCCGTAGATGCCGAAGGCGGAGATGCTGAAGCAGATGATCTTCAGCACCGGATCCTGCACGAGGGCGGCGGCGGCGAAGCCCAGCGCGCCGAGGCTGAGGGCGCCGATGAGGTGCAGCCGGCGCTCGCCCTTCCGGTCGGAATGGCGGCCCCAGAGCATCATGCTGACCGTGCCGACCGCCGAGGGGATGGCAGCCACGAAGCCGGTCTGCAGGTTGCTGAGGCCGAACTCGCGGATGATGGAGGGCAGGAAGAAGCCCAGCGTGTAGTTCATCGCGACGATGCCGAAGTAGATGTAGCTCAGCGCCAGCACGATCGGGCTGGTCATCATCTTCCAGAGGCCCTGGTGGTCGGGCACCGGGCGCTCGCGCTCCTCCTGCTCGAGGCGGCCGGCAAGCCAGTCGCGCTCGGCCGGCGCCAGCCAGCGCGCCTGGGCGGGCCGGTCGGTGAGCCAGAACAGGACCGCGACGGACAGCAGGACGGCGGGGACGGCCTCGATGATGAACATCCACTGCCAGCCGTTCAGCCCGCCCACGCCGTGCAGGTTCAGCAGCCAGCCCGAGAGCGGCGCGCCCAGCACGCTGGAGAGCGGCAGCGCCGCCATAAAGTAGCCGACGACGCGGGCGCGGTAGCTGCTCGGGAACCACAGCGTCAGGTAGAAGATCACGCCCGGAAAGAAGCCGGCCTCGGCAGCGCCGAGCAGCAGGCGGATGGTGTAGAAGACCGTCTCATGGGACAGGCCCGTCGCGTCGGAAATCTGCGGGATGAAGCCCATCGCGCCCGAGAGCACGCCCCAGGTCACCATGATACGCGCGATCCAGAGCCGCGCGCCGAAGCGGTGCAGCAGCAGGTTCGAAGGCACCTCGAAGATGAAGTAGGTGACGAAGAAGATGCCGGCGCCGAGGCCGAACACCTCCGCGGAGAAGCCGAGGTCGCTGTTCATGGTAAGCGCCGCGAAGCCGACGTTCACGCGGTCGAGGTAGGAGACGATGTAGCAGAGAAAGAGGAAGGGCACGATGCGCAGCATCACCTTCCGCATCGTGGCGCCTTCCAGCGCCGGTGCCGTCATGGACATCCGGATTCCTGTCAGATGGTGGGGCCTGCGGTCGTCACGGCAGCAGCACCCCGGGATTCATCAGGCCATCGGGGTCGATGGCCTGCTTGATGGCGCGCATGAGCCGCAGCTCGACGGGCTGCTTGTAGCGGGCGAGGTCGGCGGTGCGGACGCGGCCGATGCCCTGCTCCGCGCTGATCGAGCCGCCGAGCGCGTGCACCGCGTCATGCACCAGCGCGGAGAGTCCGGGCTGCATGGCATGCAGCGTGGCGTCGTCGGCCTCCGCGGGGCGCGCGACGTTGTAGTGCAGGTTGCCGTCGCCCAGATGCCCGAAAGTGAAGTTGCGCACGCCCGGGAAACGGGCCTGCAGCGCCGCATCCGTGCTCTCCACGAAGTCGGGCACGGTCGAAACCGGCAGCGACACGTCGTGCTTGAGGCACTTACCGTCCTCGGCCAAGGCGAGGGTGATGCTCTCGCGCAGATGCCACATCGCGCGCGTCTGGGCGATGTTATGGGCAATCGCCACGTCGCCGACCTCGTCCGCTTCCAGTGCCGCGCCGAGCACCGCCTCCAGCCGCGCCACCGCATGCGCCTCGTCCTCGGCGTCGCTGATCTCCAGCAGCACGTACCAGGGCGCCCCCAGCGTCGCGAAGGGCGCGCGCTGCTGCGGGTAGGTCTGCGTCACCAGCCGCAGGCAGGCGTCGGACATGAGCTCGAAACCGGTCAGCGTGGCGTGGAAGCCGGCGCGGCAGCGCGCCAGGAAGCGCCCGGCCTCGTGGATCGAGCCGAGCGCGACCAGCGCCGTGCAGCGGGCCGCCGGCAGGGGAAAGAGCTTCAGCGTGGCGGCGGTGATGACGCCCAGCGTGCCCTCGCTGCCGATGAAGAGGTCGCGCAGGTCGTAGCCGCTGTTGTCCTTCCGCAAGCCGCGCAGCCCGTGCCAGACCTCGCCGTCCGGCAGCACGACCTCCAGGCCCAGGCAGAGCTCGCGCGTATTGCCGTAGCGCAGCACCGCGGTGCCGCCGGCATTGCTGCCGAGGTTGCCGCCGATCATGCAGCTCCCCTCCGCGCCCAGCGAGAGCGGGAAGAGCCGCCCCGCGGCCTCGGCCGCCCGCTGCACGGCCTGGAGCACGCAGCCGGCCTCGACGGTGATGGTGTCGTTCTCGGCGTCGATCGAGCGCACGCGGTTCAGCCGCGCGAGCGAGAGTAGCACGGCACCGCCTTCGGGTCCGGGCACGCCGCCCGCGACCTGGCCAGTATTGCCACCCTGCGGCACCACCGGCACGCCCTGCGCCCCGCAGGCGCGCGTCACGGCGGCCACTTCGTCGGTGTCGCCGGGCCGCACCACCAGGCGCGCGCGGCCGTGCACCAGCTTGCGCCAGTCGGTGAGATAGGGCTCGGCGGCCTCGCCGGTCAGCACATGGCCGAACCCGACGATCCGGGCCAGCTCCAGCAGCAGGGCGTCGCTCACGGCAGGATCGGCGTCAGCACGCGGCCCTCGCGCCGGAAGGCGAGGAGATTGTCCACCACCAGCTGCTCCATCGCTTCGCGCGTCTCGATGGTCGCGCTGCCGACATGCGGGGAGATGACGACATCGTCGCGGCGGCACAGCGCCTCCGGCGCGCCGGGCTCGCCCTGCAGCACATCGAGCCCCGCGCCGCCCAGGGTCCCGGCCTCCAGCGCCGCGATCAGCGCCTCCTGGTCCACCACCGAGCCGCGACCGATGTTCACGAGGATGCCGCGTGGCCCCAGCGCCGCCAGCACCTCGGCCGAGACCAGGTGGCGAGTCTCCGGCCCGCCACCAGCCGCAACGACGAGGAAGTCGCTCCAATCGGCCAGGGCGGGCAGCGAGGCCTCGAAGCCGTAGGGCACGTCCTTCGGCCTTCGCCCGTGATAGCGCACCTGCATGTCGAAGCCCTGGCCGCGCCGCGCGATCGCCGTGCCGATGCGCCCCAGTCCCAGGATGCCCAGCCGCCGGCCCGAGACCTTCGTGGTGAGCGGGAACCCGCCCAGATCGACCCACTCGCCCGCCCGCACGTAGCGGTCGGCCGCGGGGATGCGCCGGGCCGCCGCGATCAGAAGCCCCCAGGCGAGGTCCGCCACGCAATCGTCCAGCACGTCCGGCGTGTTCGCGACCTGGATGCCGCGCGCATGCGCCGCGTCGACGTCCAGCGTGTCGTAGCCCACGCCCCAGCTGGAGATGGCGCGCAGGTTGGGCAACGCCGCGATGTCAGCGGCGTCGCAGCCGCGGCGCACGCTGGTGGCGAGCAGCTCCACCTCCGTGCCATGCCGCGCCAGCCAGCCGGCATCCTCTTCCCACAGCCGGACGGCGCCCAGATCGTCACGCAGCAGCCGGTCGGCCAGCGGGCCGATCGGCGCCAGTTGCAGGGTCAGGGATGCCGCCACGCTCAGACCTTCTCGGGCGGCAGGTAGCCGGAGGCGGCGCCGGCGGCCGAGAAACTCATGCCCGCCCGCATCCGCTCCTCCACCGCCTGGTCGGCGGCCAGCAGCTTTTCGGCGCGCGGCAGCACGTCGTCGAGCAGCTTGCGCGGGACCACGATGATGCCGGTCTCGTCGCCGACGACGAGGTCGTCCTGCTCCACCTTCACGCCGCCCACCGTCACCGGCACGCCGATCGGCAGCAGCTTCAGCCGGCCCTTGCCCGTGGTCGGCGCGACATGGCGGGCGGCGAGCCAGAGCCCGAGGCCGCGGATCTCGTCCACGTCACGGCAGGCGCCGTCGATCACCACGCCCTCGACGCCCTGCGTCTTGGCGCCCGTCGCGGCGAGGCCGCCCATGGTGGAGATCGGCTGCCCCCCGACATCCACCATCAGCACGCGGCCCGGCTGCGCCGCATCGACCAGCCGGCCGACGGCGAACTCGGCCTTCTCGAACTCGTGCAGCTTGCCGGGGATCTGCCGCGCCGTGGTGGCGAAGCCGCAGATGCGGCCCGAGCCGGACTGCATGGGAATGCCCTGCACCAACCCCTCCAGGTCGAGCTGGTCCAGCGCGTCGCACCAGGTGCTGACGGGGATCTCGCGGCAGCGGGCGAGCAGTTCGGTGTCAGTCATGCTGAGAGCCCTCAGTTGATGGTGGCGCCGGAGACGCGCACCGCCTCGGCCCATCGCGCCGTCTCGGCGGCGATGAACTGGTCGAAGCGCGCCGGCGGGTAATTGGTGACGTCGCTGCCCATCTCGACCAGCCGCCGGGTGAAGTCGGGCTCGGCCACGATGGCGCCGATGTCGCGGGCGATCTTCTCGCGCAGCGCGTTCGGCAGGCCCGCGGGCGCGAAGGTGCCGAACCAGGTCGCGGCCTCGAAATCGGCCATGCCGGCCTCGGCGAAGGTCGGGATATTGCCGATCGCGTCCATGCGCCGGCTGTGCGCGAGCGCGATGGCCTTCATCTCGCCGCTCTTGATGTAGGGCAGCACGGCGGAAAGCGTGGAGAAGGAGGCGTCCACCAGCCCGGCCAGGAGGTCGGTGTTGAGCGGCGCGTCGCCGCGGTAGGGTACGACCTCGGAATTGACGCCGGCCTTCAGCTTGAACAGCGCGGCGGTCAGATGCTGTGCCGTGCCATTGCCCGTGGTGCCGAAGGTGACGCCCTGCGGCTGCGCCTTCCCCCAGGCGACGAAGCCCGCCAGGTCGGTCGCCGGCACACGCTTCGAGATGACGAGGACGAGCGGGATGATCGCGGTCAGCGTGATCGCGGTAAAGTCACGGATCGGGTCGTAGGAGAGGCTGCGGTACAGGCTCTTGCTGATGGTGTGCGCGCTCGTCGTCTCGAAGAGGGTGTAGCCGTCCGGCTCGGCGCGGGCGACGACCTCGGCGCCGATCGTGGCGCCGGCGCCTGCGCGGTTCTCGATCACCACGGGCTGGCCCCATTGTGTCGTGAGCTTCTCGCCGATCATGCGGGCGATCACGTCGGTCGCGCCGCCCGGCGGATAGGGCACCACCATGCGCACAGAGCGGGTGGGATAGGCGGCCTGCGCGCGCGCGGCCGAGGGCAGGAAGGGGGCAGCGGCCAGGAGGCCAAGCGCACGGCGTGCGATGTTCATGTCAGTTTCCTCATTGGATGGATGCCCGTCCTTGAAGTGCCGGCGGGCGCGGGGTGCCGGGCGGGGAACCGCCCGGCCGTCCGGCAGTCCTACTCGGCGGCGTTGCGCATGGCGGCCGCGTCGCGCCAGGCGAGCAGGCGGCGCAGGCCTTCGCGCATGTCCACCTGCGGCTCCCAGCCGATGGCGTCCTTCGCGGCCTTATGCACGATCTCGAAGGCGCCGCCCGAGGTGAGGCGCACCTTGGTGGGATCGGGCTCCACCAGCTCGGGCTGCAGGTCTGGCCGGCCGGAGAGCTCGGCGACCAGCTTGACCAGCTGCAGCGTCGTGACCGGCTCGGGGCCGGAGGTGTTCACGGCCACGTCGGTGCTGGCGGATTCCAGCGCCATGCAGTTGGCCCGCGCGAGGTCGCCCACATAGACGAAGTGCTTCGTCTCGCTGCCGTCGCCGATCACCTTCGGCCGCTCGCCGCGCTTGATGGCGTCATGCGTCTCCACGATGTAGAGCGCGTTCGCCGCGCGGTAGTGCTGCCGCTCGCCATAGACGGTGGAGTAGCGCAGCACCACGTAGTCCTGCCCGTGCTTGCGGTGCGCGTCGCGGCAGAGCTGCTCGCCGATGATCTTGGACGCGCCGTAGAGCACGGCGGCCGGCGGGGCGCCGGCGGCGTGGAACGGCGTCTCCTCGACGAGATCGCCCTTCACGCCCGGGCCGTAGCCGTAGACCGCGTTCGACGAGGAGAAAATCAGCTTCTTCACCTTGTTCGCGCGGCAGGCCTCCAGCACGTTCTGCACGCCGCGGATGTTGACGTCGATACCGCCCCAGGGGTCGCGGTCGAAGTTCAGCGTCATGAAGGCGGCGAGGTGGACGATGCCATCCAGCCCCTCGGTCGCAGCCAGGAGCTGGTGCAGCTTCAGGATGTCGCCCTGCACCACCTTCACCTTCGGATTGTCCTCGAGGTGGGCGATGTTCGGCTGGCCGCCGAAGGAGAGGTTGTCGAAGATGACGACCTGCTCGGCGCCGCGCGCCAGCATCTCGTCCACGGTGGCGGAGCCGACGAGGCTCGCGCCGCCGATGACCATGAGCTTGCTGCCCTTCACCGGGACAGCGGCGGATGCTTTCTTCGCCATGTTCAGCGCGCCACCGACATGGGCTGTTCGTGCAGACCGAAATACATGCTTTTCACCTGTGCGTAGAGCCGGAGGCCGTCGATGCCTTTCTCGCGACCGATCCCGCTGTTCTTGAAGCCACCGAAAGGCGTGGTGGTGACGGACTGCTTGTAGGTGTTGATCCAGACCGAGCCGGCCTCCAGCGCGCGTCCGACGCGCCAGGCCTTCTTGAAGCTCTCGGTCCAGATGCCGCAGGCCAGGCCGAAGGCCGTGCCGTTGCCCTGCGCGACGATGTCGGCCTCGTCCTGGAAGGGCAGGCAGACCAGGACGGGACCGAAGGCCTCCTCCTGGCAGGTCAGGGATTCCGTGGGCAGGCCGTCGATCACGGTCGGCAGGTAGTAGGCGCCCTTGGCGTATTCCGCGCCTTCCGGCACGGCGCCGCCGCAGAGGATGCGGCCGCCCTCGGACCGCGCGCGGTCCACGAAGCGGATCACGCGCTCGCGGTGATGGAAGGAGGCCAGCGGGCCCATCTCCACGCCCTTCGCATCGGGGGCGGCCACGCGCAGGGTCTTCGCCCGCTCGACGACGCGGCGCACGACCTCGTCGTAGATCGGCGCCTCGACGAAGAGGCGCGAGCCCGCGACGCAGGACTGCCCGGCCGAGCCGAAGATGCCGGCGACGACGGCGGCCACCGCATGGTCGAGATCCGCATCGGCGAAGACCACGTGCGGCGACTTGCCGCCGAGCTCCAGTGCCACCGGGATCAGCTTGTCGCCGCAGGTCCGGCCGATGGCGCGGCCCGTGGTCGTGCCGCCGGTGAAGCTCACCATGCGCACGCCGGGATGCGCCACCAGCGCCGCGCCGATCTCCGCGCCGCGGCCCTGCACCACCTGCAGCATGCCCTCGGGCAGCCCGGCCTTCAGCGCGATGCGAGCCAGCTCCGGCCCCAGCAGCGGCGAGTCCTCGGAGGGCTTCAGCAGCACCGCATTGCCCGCGGCCAGGGCCGGCGCGACCTTGGTGGCGTCGTTCATGATGGGCGAGTTCCAGGGCGTGATGCAGGCCACCACGCCAAAGGGCTCCAGCACCGTGAAGGAAACGTACTCGCCGCGCTGCGGCGTCACGTTCGTCTCGATCGTCTCGCAGACGCCGGCATAGTAGCGGAAGGTGCCGATGGCGCTCTCGACCATGCCACGGCATTCGGCGAGCGGCTTGCCGTTGTCGCGCATCTGCAGCGTGGCGAGCGCTTCCTTCTCGGCCGCGATGCCGTCGGCGATGGCGTTCAGCACCAGCGCGCGGCGATGCGGCAGCAGCGAATTCCAGCCGGAGTTGTGAAAGGCCTGCCAGCCGCGCTCGACCATCGCGTCGAGATCGGCCGGCGTCGTCACGCGCACGCTTCCCACCACCTCGCCGGTGGCGGGGTCGGTGCTGATCAGTTCATCCCCCTGGATGGAGGGCGGTAGCGCGTCCATGCGGCGTTCCCCGTTATTCCTGGCTGACGGGCGGTTTGCGCGCATCTGGGCGGGCTGGAAAGTGGGTCGATGTTGCCAATCGCGGCAATAGGATTATTGATAATCCCATGGACACTTTGCCGCCTGCCAAGGCCCCGTCCCGCAAGGAATCATCCCGAGCCGGCCGCGACGTCGAGCTGCCCGGGCAGGTCGCGGCCGTGATCGCCGCCATCGAGACCGACATCATCCGCGGCCGCATCCTGCCGCGCACGCGGCTGATCGAGGACCACCTGATGGAGGATTACGACGCCAAGCGCCATGCGGTGCGCGCGGCGCTGGCGGAGCTGCAGCGCCTCGGCGTGGTGACGAAGCCGCGCCATCGCGGGGCCGAACTGCCGCTCTTCACCGCCACGGAGCTCGACGACCTCTACGCCATGCGCATGGTGCTGCACCGCGCAGCGGCCCAGGCCACGCCCTTTCCCGTCCCGCGGGCGAGGCTGGCGGAGGTGACGGCGGCCATGAAGGCGCATGCCGCCGCGGCCCGCAGCGGCGACCTGATCCGCATCCACCGCGAGAACATGGCCTTCCATCGCGCGCTCTTCGGCCTCTGCGACAACCCCTACCTGGCGGAGTCGATCCGGCTGCACGACTGGCTGAGCTTTCCCGCGCGCGCCTATGGCGCAGCCGATCCGGGCGCGCTAGCACAGGCCTGCGAGGAGCACGAGGCCATGGTGAAGGCCCTGCGCCAGCAGGACCGCGAGGCGCTGGTGCACCTCTCCGTCACCCATATGGAGCGGGCGCGGCAGCTCTACATGGAGAAGTTCCTGCCGGGGCGTGTTCGGCCCCGCCGCTGATCCGGCGGCGATCCGACCGTCGCGAGGTCCCGACCGGCACGGCGTCACGCGGATGGGCTGACGAAGCACGGGAAGCACGCGCGGCTGCGGTGAATCCCGCGGGGTCCTCAGGTATCGCACCGATGCCGACCATCCATGACCCTGAATAGGCTTGCGCCCTCCCAGGAGGAGCTGCGCCGGCGATGAGAGTTGCCCTTCGACTCGCTGCATCGATGGTGGCGTCGGCACTCCAGGCCCCTACCCCGTCGCGAGCCACCGCGGGAAGCAACCGGGACCACTGAGATGAGCGCCACCCGCCGCGGCCTCGCCCTCGCCGCCCCGGCCATTGGACCGGCCCCGCCCGGCTGCGCGCCCCAGCGGACCGGGCGCGTCCAGGCCGACCATTCCGGCGCGGGCCGGCTGCAGCCGGCGACGACCGGCGGGAACCTGTTCGGGGCCGCGCTGCCCCCACTGCGCGGCTAGCGCGCCGACGACCAACGGCGGAGCCACCCGGCGACCGCCCTGCCCGAAGCCCGGAGCGGCGGTGGGAAAGTTTCACCAAGGGAGATGACGTCGATGACGGATCGAACGGGCGAGGAGCCGCTGAACAGGCGCTCGATGCTGCTGGGAGCCTCGACGCTCGCCGCGGGAGGCACGGCCTATGCGCAGGCCCAGACGGCGCCGCAGACCACGCCGCCGGCTGCGGCGCCCGCGCCCCGCCCGGCCGCTCCCGCCGCCGCGGGCAGCGGCCGGCCGCCCAATATCCTGGTGATCTTCGGCGACGACATCGGGCTGTGGAACATCAGCCACAACAACCGCGGCGGCATGGGCTACAGCACGCCCAACATCGACCGCATCCACCGCGAGGGCGCGACCTTCACGGACTACTACGGCGAGCAGTCCTGCACCGCCGGCCGCGCGGCCTTCATCACGGGTCAGTCGCCGGTGCGCACGGGCCTCACCAAGGTGGGCATCCCCGGCGCCGATGTGGGCCTGCAGAAGGAGGATCCGACCATCGCCGAGCTGCTGAAGCCGCTCGGCTATGCCACCGGCCAGTTCGGCAAGAACCACCTCGGCGACAAGGACGAGTTCCTGCCCACGGCGCACGGCTTCGACGAGTTCTTCGGCAACCTCTACCACCTCAACGCCGAGGAGGAGCCCGAGCGCCGCGACTACCCGCGCGATCCGGAATTCCGCCGCCGCTACGGTCCCCGCGGCGTGATCCGCAGCTTCGCCGACGGCCGCATCCAGGACACCGGCCCGCTGAACCGCAAGCGGATGGAGACGATCGACGACGAGACCACCGCCGCCACGATGGACTTCATCGACCGGCAGCATGCGGCGAACAAGCCCTTCTTCGTCTGGCACAACGCCACGCGCATGCACGTCTTCACCCATATCCCGCCGAACTACGAGGGCCGGAGCGGGCTGAACTTCTACGCCGACGGCATGATCCAGCACGACGACCATGTTGGGCTGCTGCTGAAGAAGCTCGACGACCTCGGCATCACCGACAACACCATCGTCATCTACTCCACCGACAACGGCCCGCACTTCAACGAATGGCCGGACGGCGCGATCACGCCGTACAAGAGCGAGAAGAACACCAACTGGGAGGGCGCCTTCCGGGTTCCCTGCGCCATCCGCTGGCCGGGCCGCATCGAGCCGGGTAAGGTCTGCAACGGCATGGTCGGCGCCAACGACTGGATGCCGACCCTGCTGGCCGCAGCCGGCGTGCCTGACATCAAGGAGAAGCTGCTGGCTGGCCACACCGCGGGCAGCATGACCTACAAGGTCCATCTCGACGGCTACAACCAGCTTCCCTACCTGACCGGCCAGGCACCACAATCGGCCCGCACCCAGTTCTTCTACTTCGACGATGACGGCGAGCTCGTCGCGCTGCGCAATGATCGGTGGAAGGTGCACTTCGCTGTCCAGCGGGCGCATCAGTTCCAGGTGTGGATGGAACCCTTCATCCACATGCGCGTCCCCTACCTGGTCGACATGAAGATGGATCCCTTCGAGCGCGCGATGACGGATTCCAACAACTACTTCCACTGGACCATCCAGAACGCCTACCTCATCGGGGCGGCGCAGCCGGTGGCGGCGGCCTTCCTCGGCACCTTCAGGGATTTTCCGCCGCGACAACGGCCGGCGTCCTTCAACGTGGATCAGTATCTCCAGATGCTGACCCGAGGTGCGAACGCCGGGGGCAGATGACGATGACCCACGCCTGTCGTGGGGCGGCCGTGCTGGCCCTCGTGCTGCTCGCGGGGTGCGCCACCTCCGCGGGCTTCGACCAGCGCATGCAGGCCTATGTCGGCCGCAGCGAGGGCGACCTCGTGGCCTCGCTCGGCGTGCCTGCGCGGACCTTCCAGACGCCGGAGGGCCGCCGCTTCGTGCAGTACGAGCGGCGGCGGATCCAGGCCAGCTCGCTAGGCGGCTGGGGCTGGCGCGGCGGCGTGGATGTCACGACCTGGGACTGCAACGTGACCTTCGAGGTCACGGGCGACCTCGGCATCGCCGACAACACCATCGTCATCAACACCACCGACAACGGCGCCGAGGTGATGACCTGGCCGGATGGCGGCAGCACGCCCTTCCGCGGCGAGAAGGCGACCAACTGGGAGGGCGGCTACCGCGTGCCCTTCTGCCTGCGCTGGCCCGGCGTGGTGCAGCCCGGCACCATCGTCAACGACGTCTGCTCGCACGAGGACATCCTGCCGACGCTCCTCGGCATGGCCGGCGTGCCCGATATCGTCGAGCGCTGCCTGCGCGGGCACCAGACCGGCAGCAAGACCTTCCGGGTGCATCTGGACGGCTACAACCTGGTGCCCTTCCTGCGGGGCGAGCAGCAGGCCTCGCCGCGCAAGGAGTTCATCTACTGGAACGACGACGGCAAGCTGGTCGCGGTGCGCTACGAGAACTGGAAGATCGTCTTCGCCGAGCAGCGGGCGACGGGCATCGGCGTGTGGCGCGAAGGCTTCACCGATCTCCGGGTACCGCTGATCCTTCATATCCGCTCCGACCCCTTCGAGCGGGGACCGGAGAGCATCCTCTTCGAGAACTGGATGTTCCACAGGGCCTTCCTGCTGGTTCCCGTGCAGGCCATGGTGGCGCAGCATCTCCAGACCTTCCGAGACTTCCCGCCACGCCAGCGTCCGGCCAGCTTCAGCATCGATGAGGTGATGGCGACGATGCAGCGCGGCGCGGCCGGGCGGCAGTGAGCGCGATGGCCGCCGCGCCGGAGGCTGCCGGGGCGGAAGCCGCCTCCCCCCGCGCGGCCTTCGCCGAGCTCCGCGCGCGCATGGGGCGGGCCATCATCGGCCAGGAGCGCGTGATCGAGCGACTGCTCGTTGCCCTGCTGGCCGACGGCAACGTGCTGCTGGAGGGCCTACCCGGCGTCGCCAAGACGCGCGCGGCGAAGAGCCTCGCGCAGAGCCTGGATGCGGAGTTTCGGCGTATTCAGTTCACGCCAGACCTGCTGCCGACCGACGTGGTCGGCAGCGAGGTCTATCACCAGGAGGGCGGCGGCAGCTTCCGCTTCGACCCCGGCCCGATCTTCGGCAACCTCATCCTGGTGGACGAGATCAACCGCGCGCCTGCCAAGGTGCAGTCGGCCCTGCTGGAGGCAATGGAGGAGCGGCAGGTCACCGTCGCCGGCACCACGCACAGGCTGCCGCCGCTCTTCATGGTGATGGCGACGCAGAACCCGATCGAGCAGGAAGGCACCTACCCCTTGCCCGAGGCGCAGCTCGACCGGTTCCTCATGCATGTGAAGGTGGACTACCCGCCCGATGCCGACGAGCGCGCCGTGCTGCGCCTCGTGCGCGAGGAGGAGCGCGCGGCGCAGTCCGGCGCGCCGCCGCCGCGCCCGGCACCGATCCCGCAGGACGCCGTCTTCGCGGCGCGGGCGGAGATGGCCGCGCTGCATGTCGCCGATGCGATCGACGACTACGTGGTCGCGCTGGTCACCGCCACGCGCCACGCGGACGCACTGGACAAGGATCTCGGCCGCTGGATCGAGGTGGGATGCAGCCCGCGCGGCTCCATCGGCCTCGACCGCGCGGCACGCGCGCATGCCTGGCTTTCCGGCCAGGACCACGTGACGCCGGAGAATGTCCGCGCCGTGGTGCCCGACGTGCTGCGCCACCGCCTCATGCTCAGCTACGAGGCCCAGGCCGACCGCGTCACTGGTGATGCGGTGCTGGAGCGGCTGGTCTCGCTCGTCGCGGTGGCGTGAGATGGACGCGCGCCTCGCCCCTGACCTCGCGGCCCTCGCCCGGCTGCAGCACGAGGCGCGCGGTTTTTCCTTCCTGAACCGGCAGCCCGTGCATTCGCTGCTCTCCGGCCGCCGCGCGAGCCGCGTGCGCGGGCGCGGGCTGGCCTTCGAGGAGATCCGGGCCTACCGGCCGGGCGACGACATCCGCCACATCGACTGGCGCGCCAGCGCCCGCACCGGCGACACCCAGACGCGCATCTTCACCGAGGAGCGCGACCGGCCGACCTTGCTGATCGTCGACCTGACGGCGGCGATGTTCTGCGGCTCCGTCCACGCCACCAAATCGGCCATCGCGGCGGAGGTGGCGGCGCTGTGCTGCTGGCGCGGGCTGCGCGCGGGCGATCGCCTTGGCGCGCTGGTCTTCGGGGACGAGGGCGTCACGGAATTCCGCGCGCATCGCAGCCGCGCCGCCGTGATGCGCATCCTGGGCGAGGTGGCGCGCCGCGCCGAGGCGCTGGCCGCGGCGCCGCCACGCCCGGCCGGACCCGAGGCGCTGAACGCCGCGCTGCGCCGCGCCGAGCAGCTGGTCACGCATGACGCCATGGTGGTTGTCATCGCCGACATCCAGGCGGCCGATCCGGCGGCGGCGCGCAGCCTAGGCCGCATCTCCAGGCACAACGACGTCATCGCGATCCCGGTCTCCGACCCGCTGGAGCGCGCGTTGCCGGCCTCGCCCTGGCGCGGCCGCGCCACCGACGGCGCGCAGACCGCCACGATCGATCCGCGCGGCATCGGGAGCCGGGTGGCGGAGGCTTACGCGCAGCGGCTTGAGGCGACCCGCAAGGGCGGGCTCCGGCTGGAGACGCCGGTGCTGCCCGTCGGCACGGAAGAGGAAGCGGCGCCGCAGTTGCGTCGCATGCTGGGCGCCGCTGCCGCGGCCAAACGACGTTGAGGAACATCCCCATGGGCTCGCCGATCCCCCGAACCCGCCTGCCGCGCCGCACCCTCGCCAGCCTGGCTGGCGGTCTCGCGCTCGCCCGGCCCGCCTTCGCGCAGGACGACCCGGCCGCCCTCGCGAAGGACGCCTGGATCTACGCCTACGCCATGCTGATGAACTACTCGACCATCCATGTCCAAGCGCTCGACCGGAACGCGCCGGGCTATGTCGGCGGCTTCAACACGTATCGGCACTATGCGCGCTACTTCACGCCCGCCGACCGCGACATCGTCACGCCGAACAACGACACGCCCTATTCCATCGCCTGGCTGGACCTGCGCGCCGAGCCGATGGTGCTGACCGTGCCGGCCGTTCCCGCCGACCGCTACTACTCCTGCCAGTTCTACGACCTCTTCACCCACAACTTCACGATCCTCGGCACGCGCACGACGGGTCATGAAGCCGCGAGCTTCCTCTTCGCGGGGCCGGGCTGGAACGGCGCCGTGCCGCCAGGTATCAAGCAAGTCTTCCGGCCGGAGACGCAGATCATCGGCGGGCTCACCCGCACGGCGCTGCACGGGCCGGACGACATCCCGGCGCTGCAGGCGATCCAGGCCGGCTTCCGCCTGCAGCCGCTCAGCGCCTTCGCCAGCATTGCCCCGCCGCCGCCGGCACCCGCGGTGGACTGGTTGCCCTGGGACGAGCGCCGCGCCCTGGGGCCGGACTTCATCGCCTATCTGAACAGGCTGCTGCCCTTCTATCCGATCATCCATCCGAGCGAGACGGCGCTGTTCGAGCGCTTCGGCCGGATCGGCATTGGCGCGGGGCGGCCTTTCGATCCCGCCACGCTGCCCGCGCCGCAGCGCGAGGCCATTATGCGCGGCGCGACCGAGGGCATGGCGGCGCTGCGCCAGGTAATCTCCACCACGACCTCCTCGCTCGGGCTCTTCGGCACGCGCGAGGCGCTGGGGCCTGACTATCTCATGCGGCGCTCCGTCGCGGCCGCGATGGGCATCTATGGCCTTTCGAAGGAGGAGGCGGTCTATCTCGGCGACGACAAGGACGCCGACCGCCGGCCGCTCGACGGCGCCAGCCGCTACACGCTGCGCTTCGAGCGCGGCAACCTGCCGCCGGCCTCCATCTTCTGGTCGGTCACGGTGTATGACCTGCCGGATCGCCTGCTCGTGGCCAATCCGATCAATCGCTACTCGCTGGGCGACCGCTCCGGGCTGAAGACCGAGGCCGACGGCTCCACGACGATCCACCTGCAGGCCACCTCGCCCGGGCCGGACCATCAGGCGAACTGGCTGCCCGTTCCCACCACGGGCGGCTTCAACATCGTGCTGCGGATGTACGGCCCGAGCCCCGCCGTGCAGGCCGGCCAGTGGCACATGCCGCCCATCGTGAAACAGAACTGAGGACGCCATGACCATCACGCGACGCCTGATCGGCCAGGCCGGCCTCGCCACCGCCGCGGCGGCACCCGCGCTCGCGCAGGGCAGCGGGCCCGCGGCCTCCGCCGGCCCGCGCGTGCCGCCCGCCGCCGCCGCCTCGCCCTTCGTCGCCCCATCCGCCGCCGGGCTGAATACGGCCATCGGCAAGCTGAAATTCACGCGCGGCTATCCCGACCAGGCGACGACGCGGCTGCTCTTCGACAACCTCGACCTGCAGCGTGCGGTCCAGGCCTATATCTGGGCCCTGCCCATCGTCGCCTTCGCGCAATGGCAGGCGCAGCACCGGCAGGTCTTCGGGGCCGGCGAGACCGACATGGTCCTGTACGAGAGCGTCCGCGACAAGCTCGGGCTGCTGACGGCGAACGCGACCACGCCCTACATCATCGGCTTCCACGACCTCGCGCGGACCGGGCCGCTCGTGATCGACCTGCCCGCCGGCGAGACCGCAGGCGGCGTCGGTGATTTCTGGCAGCGCTCGCTCGGCGACTACGGGCAGGCCGGGCCGGATCAGGGACGGGGTGGCAAGTACCTGCTGCTCGGCCCCGGACAGGAGGATCCGCACGCGCCGGGCCATCACGTGCTGGTCTCCAGCACGAACAATGTGATGAACGGCTTCCGGCTGCTCGCCGCCGATCCGGCCATGGGCCGCGCGCTGATGGCGCAATACCGCGTCTATCCCTACGCGCAGCGCGACAACCCGCCGGTCCAGCGCGTCCTCCGTCCGGAAGGCCGCTCCTGGAGCGGCACGCAACCGCGCGGAATCGCCTATTGGGAGCGGCTGTCGGCCATCGTCGACGACGAGCCGGTACAGGAGCGCGACCGCTTCTTCATGGCCATGCTGCGCCCTCTCGGGCTGAGGAAGGGCCAGCCCTTCCGCCCCGACGCGCGGCAGCGCGCGCTGCTGGAACAGGCTGCGCTGCTCGGCGAGGCCACCGTGCGCGCGATGGATGTCGAGAAGCGCTTCACCGGCACGCAGATGTGGGACCGGCAGCACTGGCACTGGCTCTATCTCTTCGACGTGACGCAGCGGCAGGACAGCTACGACCAGCTCGACGAGCGCTCCACCTGGTTCTACGAGGCGGTCGGCGCGGCCTCGGCCATGGCGATCCGCCAGCCGGGTCCGGGGCAGGTCTATCTCGGCGCCAACAAGGATGCGCGCGGCGACTGGCTGGACGGCGGGCGCAACTACCGGCTGCGCGTGCCGGCGAACGTGCCGGCGCGGCAGTTCTGGTCCGTCACCGCCTACGACCTCGAGACGCGCTGCTTCATCGACACGCCGCACGACCGCGCCGATCGCGGCTCGCGCAGCGACCTCGCGAAGAATGCAGATGGTGCCGTCGATCTCTTCTTCGGCCCGCGCGCACCCCCCGGGCGCGAGGCGAACTGGGTGCCGACACGGCCGGGGCGCGGCTGGTTCGCCTATTTCCGCCTCTACTATCCGGAGGCGCCCTTCTTCGCAAAGACCTGGCAGCTGCCGGACTTCGAGCGCGTCGGATAGGCAGGGAGGCACGCCATGACCGGCCTGGATATCTTCGCCTGGATCGTGCTGATCGTCATGGCGGTCAGCACCATCGGCGTCGCGTGCATCGCGGGATGGCTGCCCGGTCATGTCGCGGCCCACCGCAACCACCCCTGGGCCGAGGCCGTGAAGGTGGCCGGCTGGGTCACGCTGCTCTTCGGCTTCGTGCTGTGGCCCGTCGTCTTCGTCTGGGCCTATGTCGACATGCCCCGAGGGGACACGCGGGGGCGGCCCGTCGCATGATCGTCTTTCTCCTCAATGTCTATCTCGTCCTCCTCTTCCTGCTGGTGAGGCTGCGGGTCGTCCGGTTCAACCTGTTCTGGAAGGCCTCGCCCTTCCTGGTCCTCCTGCTGCTGCTGGTCGGCCTGTTCGTTCCGATGGGCTGGGGCGCTCCGTCGGGGCCGGCGCTCATCGGGCGCATGTCGGTCGCCATCGTGCCGGATGTGGCCGGCGAGGTGATCGAGGTGCCCGTTCAGCCGAACGCGCCGCTGCGGGCAGGCGACATCCTCTTCCAGATCGACCCGCGTCCCTTCCAGTCGCAGGTGACCGCCCTCGAGGCCCAGCTCTCCTTCGCGCAGCTGCGCCTGGAGCAGATGACCCAGCTGCAGCGCTCGCAGGCGGGCCGCGCCTTCGACGTGGAGCAGCGGCAATCGGAGGTGCAGCAGCTCCAGGCGGAACTCGACGGCGCCCGCTGGAACCTGGAGAAGACGACCGTGCGCGCCCCGGCCGACGGCTACGTGACGAACGTGGCACTCCGCAAGGGCGCCCGTGTCGCGAACCTGCCGCTCTCGCCGGTGATGGCCTTCATCGACACGTCCAGCACCATCGCAGTCGTCGAGATCCAGCAGATCGATGCGCGCTATGTCGAGACGGGCCAGCGGGTGGAGTTCGCCCTGAAATTCCTGCCCGGCCGCATCGTCACCGGAAGGGTGGAAGCCGTGCTGCAGGCCATCGCCGCCGGCCAGGCGCAGGTGTCCGGCCAGGCCGCCAGCGCGCGCCCGGGACAGGCTGCGCCGTTCATCGTGCGGGTCGCCCTGGACGATGCGGCGCTGGCGGCCAGCCTGCCTGCCGGCAGCGCCGGCACCGCGGCCATCTTCACGGAGCGCGTGACCGCCAGCCACGTCATCCGGCGGGTGCTGCTCCGGCAGCAGGCGATCCTCAACTACGTGCTGCCGTTCTGATGCATGGCACGGCAGGACAAGGGGGCTGATATGGAGAATGACTTGAGGGCCCGTCTCGGGCGCTTCGGATGAACCCCACGGCACCCAGCCGGGAGGCGATGCATGGGCTGATCCTGCCCGCCCCCATTCCACTCTGGCCGGCGACGCCGGCCTGGTACGTGCTGGGCGCGCTGATCCTGCTGGCCTTGCTCTGGTTCGGCCGGCGCGGCTGGAAGTCCTGGCGGCGCAACGCCTATCGCCGCGCGGCGCTGCACGAGCTGGAGGCCGCGCAGGCCCCCGCCGAGATCGCCGTGGTCCTGAAGCGCACCGCGCTCGCCGCCTGGCCGCGCGCACGGGTCGCCTCGCTGACCGGCGCCGAATGGGCGGAGTGGCTGCGCGCTTCCGCGCCCCGCGCGCGCTTGACCGAGGCGATGGCGCGCCTGCTGGCCGAGCTCGCCTACCTGCCCGCGACACCGCCCGGCACGAAGGACGCCGCCCGCAGCTGGATCCGCCGGCATGACCTTCGGGCTTGACCATCCCTGGGCGCTCGCGCTGCTGCCGCTGCCGCTGCTGGCGCGCTGGCTCCTCCCCGCATTCCATGGCCGGCAGGTCGCGCTGCGCGTGCCCTTCCTCGCGCGGCTGCCGGCCAGCCAGGGCGCAAGCGCCCCGCGCCCCTGGCGCCGCGCGCTGGCCCTCCTGGCCTGGCTGCTGCTCGTCCTCGCCCTTGCCGCGCCGGTCCGCATCGAGCCGCCGGTGACGCGCGAGACGGGCGGGCGCGACGTGCTGCTCGCGCTCGATCTCTCGGGCTCGATGGAGACGGCGGACATGGCGGGCGCCACCCGCATCGACGCCGCGCGCGCCGTGCTGAAGGGCTTCATCGCCGACCGCCCGCGCGACCGCATCGGCCTCGTCGTCTTCGGCACCGCGGCCTTCATGCTCGCGCCCTTCACCGCGGATCACACGGCGCTGCTCGCTTTGCTGGACGAGACCTTTCCCCGGATGGCCGGGCCGCAGACCATGATCGGCGACGCGATCGGCCTCGCCGCCCAGAGCTTCGAGCGGGCCGAGGTCGCGGGCCGGCTGATGGTCCTGCTCACCGACGGCAACGACACCGGCAGCCGCGTGCCGCCCGCGCGCGCGGCCGACATCGCGGGGCGGATGGGCGTGCGGATCTACACCGTCTCGCTCGGCGACCCCGCCACAGTGGGCGAGGCGGCGCTGGACGTGGCGACACTGGAGGCGATCGGCACCGGCACGGGCGGTGCGCATTTCCACGCGGGCGATCCCGCGGCACTGGCGGAGATCTATCGCCGCATCGACGCGCTGGAGCCGACGGTCTCGCGCAACGTCGCCTGGCGGCCGCGCAAGCCGCTCTTCGTCTGGCCGCTGACCGGCGTCGCGGCGCTGGTCGCGCTGCTCTCGCTCGGCCGGGTCGGACGCGAGGCAGCGGCATGAGCGAGCTGCACCTGCTGCGCCCCTGGTGGCTGCTGCTGCTCCTGCTGGCACCGCTGCCGTTGCTGCTCGACCATCAGCGGCGGCGCGAGGCCGGCGGATGGCGCGGCGTGGTGGCGCCGCACCTGCTGGACGCGCTGCTGATGGTGCAGGGAACGCGCTCGTGGCTGCGGCCCGCCGTGCTGGCCGCCGCGATGCTGGCCGTGCTGGCGCTCTGTCTGTCGGGCCCGACCTGGCGGCGCGAGCGCAGCCCCTTCGTGACCGACAGCGCGACCATGGTCGTGGTGCTGGACCTCTCGCGCTCCGCCGCGCCGGCACTGGAGGCCGGCAAGCGCAAGATCCGCGACCTCGTGGCGGCGCGCGGCGGCGCGCGGACGGGGCTCATCGCCTATGCCGGCACCGCCCATGCCGTGCTGCCGCCGACCGACGACCCCAGGCTGATCGAGACCTATCTCGACGCTCTCGCGCCCGAGATCATGCCGCGCGACGGCAACGCGGCCGGTGCCGCCGCTTCCGCCGCCCGCCGCGTCCTGGATGCCGAGCCGGGCGCCGGCACCATGGTCTTCGTCACCCCCGCCGTGCCCGCTGTCGAGGCCGCTGGCTTCGCCGAGGCCCTGCGCGGCGCACGCCATGCCGCGCTGGTCCTCGCCACCGGCCCCGGTCCCTTCGCGGGCGTGCCCGGCACCGGCATCATCGAGCGCACGCCGGACGGCGCCGACGTCACTGATGTCGTCGCCCGCGCGCAACGGCACTTCGCGGCGGCGCCGACCGACGATCCCACGATGCGCTGGCAGGATGCCGGCCCCTGGCTCGCGCTGCTGCTCGTGCCGCTGGCGCTGCCCTGGGCTCGGCGGGGGTTTCTCGTCGCGGCCGTGATGGTCCTGCCGGCGCAGGCGGCGGAGTCCGGCTGGTTCTCCCGGCTCTGGCTCACGTCCGACCAGCAGGCGCGGCTGATGCTGGAGCGTGGCGACGCGGCGGATGCGGCGGCGCTGTTCACCGATCCGGTGTGGCGCGGCGTCGCGCTCTATCGGGCGGGCGACTACGAGGGCTCGGCGGCCGCCTTCGCGCTGCGCGACACGGCCGAGGCGCAATACGACCGCGGCAATGCGCTGATGATGCGCCCGCGCGGCTGGGACGACGCCATTCCAGCCTATGACCGCGCGCTCCAGCTCCGCCCGGATTTCCCCGAGGCGCGCGCGAACCGCGACGTCGCTCTGGCCTTCCGCGCGCAATGGCAGGCCGCCGAGGCGCAGCGCGCCACGAACCAGACCGACCAGGAACAGAAGCCCGGTGACGGCGAGACGCAGATCGACCAGACGCCGCCCGACCAGCGCCCGCGCGAGGACGACGGCAATCCCAATCGCGTCGCCGGCCAGGGCCTCTCCGACGACCAGATCCAGGAGATGTGGATGCGCCGCGTCGGCGGCACGCCGCGCGACTTTCTTCGGTTGCGCTTCGCCCGACAGACGCAGCGATGAGGCTCCTCCTGCTTCTGTTCCTGGCCTTCCCGGCGATGGCGCAGGAGGTGCCGCTCGCGCTGCGCCTCGAGGTCTCGCCGCGCGGCCCGGTCTGGATCGGCCAGCGCGTGACGGTGACGCTGACCGCCATGACACCGGCGCGCTTCGCCGCCTCGCCGACCTTCCCCGAACTCGTGCCGCAGGGCCGCGCCATCCTGCTGCCGGAGGGCACGACGGTGCCGGGCTCGGAACGGGTCGGCGGCACGACCTACGCCGCGCTCCAGCACAGCTATGAGCTCTTCCCTGCCGAGGCCGGCGCGCTCACCCTGCCCGCCATCCGCATGTCCGCGCGCATCGGCGACGGCACGGAAGCGACCGCGGAGGTGGAAGGCCTGCGCATCGAGGCCCGCGCGCCGCCGGGGGCCACGGATCTCTCCCGCCTCGTCGTCGCGCCCGAGTTCCGGCTGACGGCGACCACCGACCGCGCGCCGGAGGGCCTGCGCGTCGGCGAGGCCGTCACCCGCACGCTGCGGCTGGAGGCGCGGGACACGAGCTCGATGCTGCTGCCGCTGGCGCTCTGGGGCCGGCCTGAGGGCGTCGCCGTCTATCCCGATCCGCCCGAGCTGCACGACCAGACCTCGCGCGGCGACCTGCGCGCGACGCGTCAGGAACGCGCGGCCTATGTGCCGCAGCGTCCCGGCCCGGTGGAGCTGCCGGGCTTTTCCTTCGCCTGGTTCGAGCCGCGCGCGGGCCGGATGCAGGTGGTGAGCGTCGATCCCATCCGCTTCGAGGCGCTGCCTGCGGCAGAGACGGCGCCTCCGCTGCGCCGGCCCCTCCCCTGGCTCGCGGCCGGCGCACTGGCCCTTCTCCTCGCCGCCGGCGCGGGCTTCGCTCTCCTTCGCCGCCGGCCGCGCCCCGCGCCGGAGTGCGAGGCCTTCGCGGCGCTGCGGGCGGCCTGCTGCGCCGACCTGGCCCAGGCGGCCTTCGCGGCCCTGTACCGCTGGAACGACGCGCTGGCCCCGCCGGCGCGCGAGGCTGCCGCCCGCGTCGCGCCGCTCCGGGCCGAAGCGCGACGGCTGGAGGACGGTCTCTACGGCAGGCCCGCCACCCGCCCCTGGGCCGGTTCCGCCCTGCTGCATGCCGTGAGGTCCGCCCGATGGCGCCTGCGCCGCCGTCCGACGCGCCGGCCGCGCGCACCCGTGCTGCCCGAACTCAACCCCTGACCCGCGCCATCCAACGCCGCGCCCCACTTCAGATCGGCGTCAGCTTGTTCCGCACCGCGTAGCGCACCAGCCCCACCACCGAATGCGTGTCCAGCTTGCGCATCGCCGAGGAGCGGTGGGTCTCCACCGTCTTCACGCTGAGCTCGAGGCGCTTGGCGACCTCCTTGTTGCTCAGCCCCTCCGCCAGGAGCTGGACGATCTCCCGCTCGCGCGTGGTCAGCGGCTCCTGATCCTTCTTTCCGGGCTCGCCGGGCGCGGCGGCGCGGAGGAAGCCGTCGAGGATGGTCTCACTGACCTTCCAGTTGAAATAGGGCTGGTGCGCCGCCAGCGCCTCGACCGCCGCGATCACCGAGCGCCCGGCATCGGACTTCAGCAGATAGCCCTTGGCGCCGGCGGCCAGCACCTCGCGGATCAGCTGCTCCGTCTCGTGCATGGTGAAGATCAGGATCTCGGTCTTGGGCGAGGAGCGGCGGATGATGCGCGTCGCGTCCAGCCCGTTCAGGCTCGGCATGGAGATGTCGAGGATGGCGATGTCCGGCTGCAGCTGCTCGGCCATCTCCACGGCCTGGCGGCCGCTCAGCGCCTCGCCGCAGACGGTCCAGCCCTCCTGCGCCTCCAGCAGTGCGCGCAGGCCGTGCCGGACGACGTCGTGGTCATCCGCGAGAAGGATGCGAAGCGGTCCCGGTTCCTTCCGCATCGAATGCCTGCGCTCCACGGTTCTAGGGACGATCCCCGGGCCATGCTAAGGCTCCGGCCGGCGCGATGTGATCGGGTGGAACCCGCAGAACGAGGGAAGAGCGTCTGTAGGCGGCGGCCAGCCGGCGCCCCCGCGTCCTCACGACCCGCCGCCGAAGCCGCGCCGCGCGGCGCGCGGGGGAGCTCCGCGCGCCATCTCCCCGCGCAGCCCGCGCCGGCGAGGCTGGCGGCGATCGCGCGCGACAGCATGGCGGCGGTTCCTTCCCGAAGGGTGAAGGTCGTCACCGTCGCAGGGCCGCGCGCCGCATCGTAACGGGCCTTCGCACGAGGCCGGCCGGAATTGCAGGAGAGCCGCGGCCGTCATTCGGCCAGCGAGGCCGCCTCCGCGGCGAGCTCCGCGGGGCTCGACGCCTCGACGACCGTGCCGCCGGCGCAGGATTCGATCGCCAGCGCACCCCCGACCGCCCGCATCCGCTCGCGCATGCCGACCAGGCCGAGCCCCGCCCCCTTCTGCTGCGGCGCCATGCCTCTGCCGTCGTCGGCGATGCGCAGGCGCACCATGCGCTCGCCGTCCCCGGCACGGTCCAGGCTGAGCCCGATGGAGACCTCGCTCGCGCCCGCATGGCGCCAGGCGTTGGCGAGCGCCTCCTGCGCCACGCGGAACATGGCCGTCTCCGCCTCGCGGGGGAGCGGCAGGCGGCCGTGCTCGGTGCAGCGGTCGGGGCCGCGCTCGGGCATGTCGAGCCGGACCGGCAGGCCCGTCCGCTTCGAGAAGCCGTCGGCGAACCAGGCGAGCGCCGCCTGCAGGCCCATCTCGTCGAGCAACGGCGGATAGAGCAGGTAGGACAGGGTCCGGATCTCCCGTTGGCTGCCATCGATCAGCTCCAGCGCCTCCTCCAGGTCGCGCGAGGCGCCAAGCTTCGACTGCGCGCTGCGAATGGCCAGCGAGGCGCCCAGCAGGTTCTGCGCCGTCGAATCGTGGAGATCTCGCGCGATGCGCCGGCGCTCGTCGTCCTGCATGGTCAGCAGCCGGCGGGTGAGCAGCCGCAGGGTCTCCGCCGATTCGCGGATTCCCGTCACGTCCTGGGCTGAGCAGATGAGCCGGGTCACCCGGCCATCGGCGCCGCGGGCGATGGCCCTGCGCTGGCTGTGGAGCCAGCGCTGCGAGCCGTCCCGGAGGCAAAGGCGCAGGGTGATCTCGGCCACCGCGCCGTCCTCCAGGTCGAGGCAGTCCCGGCGATGCCGGAGCAGCGCGGGCCGGTCGTCCGGATGGACCAGCGACCACAGGGCCGCCGTCGCCTCCACGCCGCTGGGCGGCGAGTCCGGGATCAGCGCCAGGTAGCCGTGGTTGAGGTGCTCGCTCGCTCCGGTTTCCAGGTCCAGGACATAGAGCAGCCCCGGCGCCGCCTCGGTCACGCGGCGGAACAAGGCCTGGGCGGCCTCCGCCTCGGCCTGCGCCGCCCGACGCTCGGTGACGTCGATCAGCTCGCCCATGAGGCGCCGGCGCGCTCCCGGATCCGGATGGGCGCGGAGGACCACGCGGCGGTACCCGCCCGGCCCGCTGGCCCGACGGATGCGGATCTCGGCGAGAATGGGCGAGCGGCCTTCCGCGACCTGGCGCTTCAGGGCCTCGATCGCCGGGCCGTCGTCGGGATGGCAGATTCGCGGCCAGTCCTGCCGCAGCCGCGCCATCGACGCGCCGACCGGCACGCCGAGCATGGCCGACGCCTCGCGGGACAGGGTGATGGTGTCGGCCTCGACGTCCCATTCCCAGTGGCCGATGCCGGCCGCCTCCTGCGCCAGGCGCCGCCGCGCGGCGCTTGCGGACAGGGCGGCATCGACGTCGGGATCCGGCTTCGCGCCGGCGGCGGGAAAGACGCCTGGATCGTGGCGCCTCGAGCCCTGGGAGAACGGCGTGCCCGGGACCAGGAAAAGACCCTGGGGCTCGCGCTGGGAGCGGAATCTACCGGGCATCCCCGGGACCCTGGCCGGAGGTGGGGCTGGCTGAGAGGCTTTTCCCCTCGCCGGGGGAGGCGGGACCGTATGCTCCGATCCTGACCACAGGAGAGGCGGCTGGGAGCATGGGTGTTTCCCCTATTGTTTCTAGAAAGCAACCCTACGCATCAATCCGGGATTGATACATTACCATCAATTCATAATGCAACTTTCGCCGGAGTTGCGAGTCAGGCTTTTCAGGCGCTCGGCCAAGCACCGAAAAAATGATCCTGTATGGCATATTTTTGATATTCTTGCCGGATTGGAGAATTTTAGATACATTTCAGCCATATTGGGCAACCTGGAACCTGTATCTACCCACCCTCAAGGACCTGGTGATCAGCGCCATGCCTGCCGCAGCCGGCCTGAAAGCGGCCCTCCCTCCCAGGGACGCAGTTCCGGGACCGCTGCGGAATGCATCCGGCACCGGCAGGCCCTGATGCCTGAAACTTCCAACCCATCCCCGGGCGGGCCCATGCCCGCGCCGGTCCGTGTCCTGCTCGCCGACGATCATGACGGCATGCGACGCCGCATCCGGCGCATGCTCGAGGCCGACGGCCGCCTTCTGGTCTACGCCGAGGCGAAGGACGGCGAAGAGGCCGTGCGACAGGCCCTGGAGACGCGCCCCGCGGTCGCCGTCCTCGACCTTTCCATGCCCTTGCTCTCCGGTGTCGAGGCGGCCCGGCGCATCCGCGCCGCCCTGCCGGAGACGCGGATCGTGATCGTCACGCTCCACCCCCGACCCGACGGCCCGCCCCCAGGGGCGGACGGGCCGAACGTCCATGCCTGGGTGTCCAAGCAGGAGGCGGCCGAGCGGCTGGTCCCGGCCGTACTCGGCCTGTCCGGCTGAGGCCTCAGCGCGGCGCCGGCACGATCCGGATGGCCTGCGCCTCGGTATAGGCGATCTCCACCTCGTCGCCGGGCCGCAGCCCGCGCGCGAAGTCCTGCATCTGCGGCTTGCCGAGCACGACCCGCCGCGGCACGCCGCGGGGGCCGACGAAATCCACCGTGTTCATCACCGGGTCCACCGCCTCGATGCGCACGCGCAGGCGCACCGTCTGGCTGGTCCGCTCGCCGGGACGCGAGCCGCGCGGCGGGTTCTGGACCTGGATTCCTTCGTCGACGATGGGCGGGGTGCCCGGGCGGGCCATCGAGGCCGCCAGGGCCACCCGGTAGTTCACGATCACTTGGTCGCCGGGGCGGATTCGCGCCAGGTCCGGCACGTCGCGGGAGATGTCGAAGGTCACAAGCCCGCCGGTCGGGTCGCGCAGCAGGACGGTGCGGCCCCGCGCATCCACGGTCTCCACCGTCGAGCGCATCTCCGCGGTCCGCTCGATCATGGCGGGCTGCGCGGCGAGCGGCAGCGCGAAGGCGGTGGCCGTCAGCAGGCCGGCCGCCCAGACAGCGAATATCCTTCGAGACATGGTGTCCTCCATCCCAGAGGCGCCATCGGACGACGCAGGGGGCGCGCGGGTCCATCCGGGAAAGGCCCGAGGCCGGCGCTCGCCATCCCGGAGGCCGCCCCCGCCCGAGAAAGCCTGTGGGATCGCCGAGGCCGATCTCGGTGATCCACCCGATACGGCGACCGCGGACCCGCGCCCTAGCCTGTGGCGGCCTGCCGAAGGAGCACCGCATGCGCGCCAGCCATCCCGCCCTCATCGCCGGCGCGGTGCTGCTCGCCGCCGCCGTGCCCGGCGCGGCCCGCGCCACCGAGGCGGCTGCGGGCCACTACGTGATCGGCGCCAATGCCGCGCCGGGAGCAGGGATCGTGCCGCCGGAGCCGGGCCTCTACTGGGCGAACCAGACCGTCTACTATCAGGGCTCGCTCGGGCGCTCGGTGCAGCTGCCCATCGCGGGGCGGATCGAGAGCGGCTTGGAGGCAGGCTTCTTCAGCACCGCGGTCGCCGCGCTCTACGTGCCGAAGCTGGATCTCGGGAACTTCTCGCTCGCCTTCGGCGTCGCCCTGCCGCTGCAGAACCTCGACGCGCGCGTCTTCAGCGGCACGCGCGAGCGCAGTGAGAACAACTGGAGCTTCGGCGACATGGTGATCACGCCGGCGGCGCTCGGCTACCGGAGCGGCCAGAACTTCTTCCAGGCGCGGCTCGACGTCTTCGCGCCCACCGGGAACTACAGCACCTCCTCCATCGCCAATGTCGGCATGAACTACTGGACCTTCGTGCCGACCATCGCCTACACGCGGCTCGGTCGGAACTACGACCTCTCGATCGGCGCGGGCATCGACCTCAACACCCGCAACCCGAAGACGCGCTACACCAGCGGCGCGATGTTCCACCTGGACGCCACGGCGATCTACGACGTGGCGCCGGGCTTCGGCCTGGGCATCCTCGCCTCGATGATGAGCCAGGTCGCGGACGATCGCGGCGGGCTCGCGGCGCGGCTGAACGGGTTCCGCGGGCAGTCCTTCGCCGTGGGGCCGATCGCCCGCTACAACTTCCAGCTCGGCGGCGCGCACCTGCAGACCATGTTCTCCTGGGCGCCGGAATTCGCCGTGCAGAACCGGCCGAGCGGCAATGCCTTCCAGTTCCGGGTCTCGGGGCGGTTCTGAGCGGGCCGTCCGCGGCGACCGCGCGGCGCGTCAGCGGCCTCGTGGCTCGGCGAGATGCGCTCGTTGTAGCCCAGCAGCAGGATGGTGCGGCTGAGAGACGGATGGGCACGACCGGCTTGAAGTTCATCGTGTAGGCAGAGCCGTCATGCTTCGGGCTATCGCGGAAGTCGAAATTGTCCTGGAAGAGGGCGAAGGCGGGGCTGGAGACCGGGTTCTGCAGCTGCTGGGCCAAGTCGCCGTGATGCGGCGCGTCGGCCTGCTGCGCCAGGGCGACGGAAGCCGGCGCGAGGAGGCAGATCGAAAAGAAAGGGGGCGCCTCCCGCCCCATGAAGGAGCGAGGCAAGGCCATGCCCGCGTCGTGCCGGCATCGGGTGAAGGCCCGAGGGCCGCGGATCATGCGGCCCCGCCTGCCGGGAGGGCGCCGGAGGTCCTGCCGTCGCTGCCGGGCCCGACGGCGCGGCCACCGGCGCTGGCCCCGCCGATCTACTCGATCGAACCCCGGCGGCTCGGGTATTCAGCCGATACCACCTGAAGGCCGCCTTGGGTCACGGTCAAAGCCTCCCGCAACGGAGAGGACGTGCCCGATTGCCCTGCAACCGGCCAGTCCTTGGGAAACGCAGGGTGAGGTGAAAAAGATGCTCCACGGAAGAACGCTGCTGACACTGACCGCCATGCTGGGCCTCGCCGCCTGCGACACGGCCGGCACGTCGACGGCGCAGAGCGAGATGTATCCCCTTTTGGACAATACGGGCCGCGTCGTCGCCTACGCGCCTCCCTCCGCCGTGCGCAACGCGCCGCCCGGAACCGCGGTCCGGATGAACCTCAACGGCCAGGACCAGCTGGTGACCCTGGGGCCCCGGACGTCGCAGGGCGTCTCGGCCGGCACGCCGGTCGTCGCGGGTACGGAGGACGGCCGCCCGATCATCACTCATGTCGGCCCCGGCGCCGGCGACTTCTCGCCGACCGGCACGCCGGTCGTCACGGGCACGGGGGCGGACGGCCGCCCGATCATCACCTATGTCCAGCCGGGCCAGCGGGCGCCGACGGGCGTCGTCGGCGGCCGGCGCCAGACGGCCCCGGGCACGCTGGCGCCGGGCGTCTCGCCGGTGGTCGAGCCCGCGCGATGAGACGCCGCCGGCGCGCCGTCCCGCGCGCCGGAACCAGGGCTGATCTTGCGACGGCCGCGCAGCAGCGTCAGCCGGGCTTGTCCGCCGCCAGCGCCGCGTCGATCTCCGCGCGCGGGACCTTGATCTCGACCCCCGCGCGCTCCTGCTGGAGCAGCATGGCCGAGCGGGAATCCCGCGTCGCCCAGCCCCGGCCAAGCGCCTCCGTCATCTCCTCCAGGGCCATGTTGGAGAGGCGCATGGGCACGCCCAGCTCCTTGCCCACGGCCGTCGCCAGCGAGACGTCCTTGTGCGCCAGCTTCAGGGCGAAGCGCGCTGGATCGTAAATCCCGGGGAGGAACTGGTCGGCGAGGGAGTCGAAGGTGCGTCGCCTTCCGTTCGCGCCCTGCCGCACCGCCTTCCACAGATGCAGCGGATCGACGCCGGCCTTCACGCCCATGGTGAAGGCCTCGGCCATCGCCGCGTTCACCACATAGCCGCTGAGGTTGTGCACGAGCTTCGCGACCGAGGCCGCGCCCATCGGGCCGATATACATGACCTGGTCGCCGATTGCGTCGAGCACGGACCGGTGCCGCTCGAACATCTGCTCGTCGCCGCCGACCCAGAGCGCCAGCTTGCCGGAGGCCGCGCCCTGCGGCCCACCGCTCACCGGAGATTCCAGCAGATGCGCGCCGTGCTGCCGGAAGACCTCCTCCATCCGCCGCGTCATGGTCGGCGAATTGGTGGAGAGGTCCACCAGCGTCAGCCCCTCTCGCGCAGCAGTAAGGACCTGGGTCGCCACCACCTCGAATTCCGGCGGGCCGGGCAGCGAGGTGAAGACGAGATCCACCTGCCCGGCCAGCTCCGCCGGCGAGCCGGCCCAGGCCGCGCCCTTCTCCAGCAGCGGCTCGGCCGCGGCGCGGCGCATGTCGTGGACCACGAGCTCGTGCCCGGCCTTCTGCAGGTTGGCGGCCATGCTGCCGCCCATGAGGCCGAGGCCGATAAAACCGAGCTTCATGGCGCCTTCCCTTCGCGCGCTTCGAGGATGCCGCGCAGGATGTTCGCGCCCGTGATGCCCGAGGGCCATCCGGCGTAGAAGGCGAGGTGCGTGATCATCTCGCCGAGCTCCTCCCGCGTCACGCCGTTGGTCAGGGCGCGCTCCATGTGGACCTTGAGCTGATCGGGCCGATAGGCGGTGACCAGCGCCGCGCAGGTGATCAGGCTGCGGTCGCGCTTGGAGAGGCCGGGGCGCTCCCAGACGTCGCCGAACAGCACCTCGTGGGTGAGGTCGACGAGCTTCGGCGTATAGGGCCTGAGGGCCTCGCGCTCCGGCATGGGGGGCGCCTTCGAGCCGGGTGGCGATGCGTTCATTGGATGACCTCCCTGCGGGGCTCGCGAACCTCGCCCGCCCCCGCCAGGTCAGATTATCGTATTACGATACCCGGTAAAGGGGTGGTCGATCGGATTTCGGAACGGGGCCGTCGGCGCTTCATTCCGGCAGATTTCCGCCGAAAATTCCGTATCGCGGCATCGTGCGGCCCTGTAGGCTTGCCATCCCCGTCATACCGCCATAACGTCCCACCGTAATACGGTATTCGCAGGAGAGATCGAAACATCTTGGGCCGGAGCACCACCCTGTGAGCGCCTCCCTTCGCGTCATCCCCTCCCATTCCCTGCGCCACCGCGTGGCGGAGACCCTGCGCGAGGCCATCGCCATGGGCCGCTTCCGCATGGGCGACCGCCTGCTGGAGCGCGAGCTCTGCGAGCTCACCGGCGTCAGCCGCACCTGCGTGCGCGAGGCGCTGCGCCAGCTGGAATCCGAGGGGCTGGTCACCAGCATCCCCAACCGCGGCCCCATCGTGACGCCCATCGGCCTTGCCGAGGGGCGCGACATCTACGACCTGCGCATCGTGCTCGAGGGCCTGGCCGCCAAGCTCTTCGCCACCCGCGCGACGCCGCAGGAGCTGGAGGAGATCGCGGCCACCGTCGCCGAGCTGGACGCCATCGCGTCAGCGCCGGAATTCGATGCACAGGCCTTCCTCGCCGCGAAGGACCGCTTCTACGCACAGCTGCGCAACGGCTCGCGCAACGAGCCGCTGGCCCTGCAGCTCCGTAGCCTGCTGATGCGCATGCGCCAGCTCCGCTCGGCCGCGCTGACCGATCCCGAGCGCCCGCGCACCTGCATGGTCGAGGTCCACGCGATCCTGGCCGCGCTGCGCTCGCGCGACGAGGAGGCGGCCTGGAGCTCCTGCACCATGCATGTCCGCCGCTCGGCCATCGCCGCGCTGGCAGGGCTGGAGCGCGTGCAGGCAGAGGCCGCGGCGCAACGCCGTCTTGTGATCGGCGGAGGTGCCGCCGGGTAGCGACTTCGACGTGTCTGAATGAGGAAACGTGACGTGAGAAAAGTGGCGAACAACGCCGTTGTCATCCCGCCGGAGGCGGCCGCATGAGCGAGCCCGTCTACTGCACCACGGAGAAGCGCGGCCGCGTCTTTTTCCTCACCATCAACCGGCCGGAGGTGATGAACGCGCTGCATCGGCCGGCGAACCTGCAGATGCAGGCCGCGCTGGACGGCTTCGCCGCCGATCCCGATCTGTGGATCGCCATCGTCACCGGCGCCGGACCACGCGCCTTCTCGGCCGGCAACGACCTGAAGTACCAGGCCGCCGGCGGCGACACGGCGCCGGTGCCCACGGGCTTCGGCGGGATCGTCGGCCGCTTCGATCTGAACAAGCCCGTCATCGCCGCCGTGAACGGCATCGCCATGGGCGGCGGCTTCGAGATCGCGCTGGCCTGCGACCTCATCATCGCCTCGGAGAATGCGGTCTTCGCCCTGCCCGAGCCCCGCGTCGGGCTGGCCGCGCTGGGCGGCGGGCTGCTGCGGCTGCCGCGCCAGATCCCGCTCAAGCAGGCCATGGGCATGATCCTCACCGGCCGCCACGTCCCCGCCCGCGAGGGGCTGGCGATGGGCTTCGTCAACGAGGTCGTGCCCGAGGGCCAGGCGCTGGAGGCCGCGGAGCGCTGGGCCGCCGAGATCGCCTCCCGCTCGCCCATGGCGGTGCGCGCTTCCAAGGAAGTGGTGCGCCGCGGGCTGGAGATGGAGCTGGAGCCGGCCTTCCGCACGCAGCGGGAGTTCTCCGCCGTGAAGGCCATGCTCGCCAGCGAGGATTTCGTCGAGGGCCCGAAGGCCTTCTCCGAGAAGCGGCCGCCACAATGGAAGGGCCGATGAGTCCCTGAAGGCGGCAAAGACCGCCGGCAATGATGGTGAGGAGGAAACAATGACAAGAACAACAGAGGCCGGGCGAAGGTCGCTCCTCGGGGCGAGCTTGGCGGTGGTCGCGGCGCCCGCGGTCGTGGCGCAGACCGGGGCCTGGCGGCCGACGCGGCCGATCCGCATCGTGGTGCCCGCCGCGGCGGGCGGCACGGGCGACCTGCTCGGCCGCATCCTCAGCGAGTACTGCCTGCGCCGCTGGGGCCAGCCCGTCTCCGTCGAGAACAAGGGCGGCGCCGGCGGCCTCATCGGCACGCAGGACGTGCTGAACCAGCCGGCCGACGGGTACAACTGGCTGATCGGCAATATCGGCCCGCAATCCATCGCCTATTCGCTGTACCGCACCATGCCCTACCGGCCGGACAACCTGGCGCCGGTGAGCAACCTCCTGACCGCCCCGAACGTGCTCGTCACCAACAAGAGTGTGGCGGCCAACACCATCCCGGAATTCGTGGAGTGGCTGCGGAGCCAGAACGGCGCCGCCTCCTACGCCAGCTCCGGGCCGGGGCAGTCCACGCATCTGTCGGCAGTGTGGTTCCTCCAGCTCGCGGGCGTGCGGGCGATCCACGTGCCGTATCGCGGCTCGGGGCCGGCCATCAACGACCTGATCGCCGGCACGGTCGCCTTCTACTTCGACAATCTCAGCAACGGCATCCGCTACGTGCGCGACGGCACGTTGAAGGGCCTCGGCATCACCAGCGCCCAGCCCAGCCCACAGACCGACATGGTGCCGATCCGTACCACCCTGCCCACGCTCGCGCCCTTCGACGTCTCGACCTGGTTCGGCGTCTTCATGCGCGCCGGCACGCCGCAGCCTGCCATCGAGGAGGCGAATGCCGCCATCAAGGGGCTGCTCGAGCAGGACTCCACCAAGGCGCTCTACGCGCAGATGGCCGCCAACACCGCCTGGTGCACGCCCGAGCAGCAGGCCGATTTCGTGACGCGCGATGCGGCCAAATGGGCCGGGGTCATCCGTGCCGCCAATCTGCAGATCGACAATTGAGAAAGCCGCGATGGACCTGAATTTCTCCGAGAAGCACCAGGCCTTCCAGGCCGAGGTGCGCGACTTCATCCGCAAGTTCGGCCCGGGCTCGCCCGCGACCGGCGGCGGCCGCAAGAAGCCCGACCAGAAGACCCGCGACTGGCAGGCCCTGCTCATCGAGCACGGCTATGCCGGCCGCACCATCCCGAAGGACTACGGCGGCTACGGCGCCGAGCCCGACGTGCTGGAAGCGGCGATCATCGCCGAGGAGTTTTCTCGCGCAAACATCCATCCCGGCATCATGAACCAGGGCATCAGCATGTTCGCGCCGACGCTGCTGGAGGTCGGCACGCCGGAGCAGTGCCGGCGCTGGGTGCCGCCCACCATCCGCGGCGAGATCATCTGGTGCCAGGGCTATTCCGAGCCGGAGGCGGGCAGCGACCTCGCTTCCGTTCGGACCAAGGCCGTGGTGGACGGCGGCGACTTCGTCATCAACGGCCAGAAGATCTGGACCAGCTCGGCCCACTACGCCGATATGATGTTTCTGCTGGTCCGCACCGAGCCGGACAAGCCGAAGCACGAGGGCATCTCCTACCTGCTGCTCGACATGAAGACGCCGGGCATCGACGTCCGGCCGCTGCGCACCATGACCGGCCGCGCGGAGTTCAACGAGGTCTTCTTCACAGATGTCCGCACGCCCGTGGACCACATCGTGATGGGCCGCGGCCAGGGCTGGCACGTGGCGAACATCACGCTGAAGCACGAGCGCATGGGCATCGGCAGCTCCGGCCGGCTGACGCACCGGATGCAGCGGCTCATCGAGTTGCTGAGCCGCACGGAGCAGGACGGCGTGCCGCTGATCGCGATCGGCGACTACCGCTCGCGCCTCGCGCGCATGCAGGGCGAGGTGCTGGCCTGGCGCGCGCACAACCTGCGCCTGCTGACGGACAAGGCGCGCGGCGAGGAGTCGGGGCTGCGGCGCTTCATCCTGAAATACGGCGCGACCATGCTCGGCCATCGCATGACCTCGCTGGCCGTGGACGCGCTGGGTATCGAGGGGCTGGTGGCGCTCTCCGAGGGCGAGGACGCGCAGGACGACGAGGCCGCGAACTGGAACAGCGACTACTTCTACGACATCGGCCTGTTCATCGGCGGCGGCACCTCGAACATCCAGAAGAACATCATCGGCGAGCGGGGGCTGGGGCTGCCGCGCGAGCCGAAGGTCGTGACAGCGGCCGGGAGGGCCTGAGACATGGAATTCGCACTCAGCCACGAGCAGGCGGCGCTGCAGGAATCGGTCGGCGGCTATCTGACCGACCAGTATCCGCTGGAGAAGATCCGCGCGCATGCGGCGATCGGCTCCGGCCATGACCCGGCGCTGTGGAAGGGCCTCGCCGACCTCGGCGTCCAGGGGCTCCTGGTGCCGGAGGAATTCGGCGGCACGGGGCTGGAACTGCTCGACGCGGCGCTGGTCGCGCAGGCGATCGGCGCGGCGGCCGCCCCTGCCCCCTTCGTCGCAAGCGGCGTGATGGCACCCCTCGCCCTGCTGCGCAGCGGCAGCGACGAGCAGCAGAAGTACTGGCTGCCTGATATTGCCAGCGGCGAGATCCGCGCCGGCCTGGGCTTCGCGCAGCACCATGCGAAGTCGAGCCTCACGATGAACGGCACGCTGAACGGCCACCTGACCGGGGTGCTGGATGCGGGCGCGGCCACGCATCTCATCGCCTATCTCGCCGATGGGCGCGCCGTGCTGGTCGATGCCACCGATCCCGGTGTCAGCCTGGAGATGCGCCGCACGCTGGACGGCACGCGCCCCCTCACCGACGTCACCTTCACCAATGCCAAGGCCACGCTGCTCGACGCCGCCAACGACCCCATGGCCGCAATGAACGAGGTGCTCGACGCCGGCCGCATCATGCTTGCGGCCGACACGCTCGGCGCCGCGCAGACGATGTTCGACAAGGCCGTGGAATGGGCCAAGCAGCGCGTGCAGTTCGGTCGCGTCATCGGCAGCTACCAAGGCGTGAAGTACATGTGCTCGGACATGGCGACCATGCTGGAGCCCTGCCACGCCTTCGTCTGGCACGCCGCCTACTGCTTCGACACGCACGACCCCGAGGCGCGACTGATGGCCTGCCAGGTGAAGGCGCATCTGGACGAGGTCGGCCGCGACGTCGCGCGCATCTCGACGGAGGTGCATGGCGGCATGGGCTTCACCGACCTCACGGGCCTGCACTATTGGATGAAGCGGATCGGCTTCAACCGCCAGGTCCTCGGCGGCACCGAGCGCTGCCGGCAGGAGGCCGCGCGGCTGCAAGGCTGGGCTGCCGCGTGATCGACAAGCGCGTGAAGAGCCTGGAGGACGCGGTCCAGGGCATCCCGGACGGCGCCACTATCCTCATCGGCGGCTTCGGCGAGGCCGGGGTGCCGACGGAGCTGGTGGAGGCGCTGGCGGAGGTGCAGGCCGACGACCTCACTGTCGTCTCCAACAATGCCGGCTTCGGCCGCGGCGGGCTGGCCAAGTTCCTCGCGACCGGGCGGGTGAAGAAGATCGTCTGCTCCTTCCCACGCTCGGCCGGCTCCGTGGTCTTCGAGGAGCTCTACGAGAGCGGCCGGCTGGAGCTGGAGCTCGTGCCGCAGGGCACCTTCAGCGAACGCATCCGCGCGGGTGCCGCCGGGATCGGCGGCTTCTACACGCGCACGTCAGTCGGCACCGAGCTGGAGCAGGGCAAGGAGGTCCGCGACATGGATGGCCAGCGCTGGGTGCTCGAAAAACCCATCAAGGGCGACTTCGCCTTCATCAAGGCACGCCGCGCCGACCGTTGGGGCAATCTCGACTACCACAGCGCCGCACGCAGCCTCGGCCCCGTGATGGCGGCGGCCGCGAAGACCACCGTCGCGCAGGTGCGCGAGATCGTGGAGCTCGGCGAGATCCATCCGGAGCACGTCGTCACCCCCGGCATCTTCGTGCACCGGGTCGTCCAGGTGAATTGAGGGAGAAGCGCCATGCAGCCATTGAACCGCGAGGGCATCGCACGCCGCGCCGCCCGCGATATCCCCGAGGGCTCCTATGTGAACCTCGGCGTCGGCATCCCGACGCTGGTGGCCGGCTGCATGCCGGCAGGGCGCGAGGTCATCCTCCACAGCGAGAACGGCATCCTCGGCCTCGGCCCCCCGCCGCCCAAGGGCGAGGAGGACTGGGATGTCGTGGATGCCGGCAAGCGGCCGGTGACGCTGCTGCCGGGGGCCTCGGTCTTCACCCATAGCGACAGCTTCATGATGATCCGCGGCGGGCATATCGACATCTCGCTGCTCGGCGCCTTCGAGGTGTCGGAGCGCGGCGACATCGCCAACTGGAAGGCGCTTGGCTCGAAGCTGGCGCCGGCGGTCGGTGGGGCGATGGACCTGGCCGTTGGCGCAAAGCACGTCTGGGTGTTGATGGAGCACATCCGCAAGGACGGCGCGGCGCGCATCCTGGAGCAGTGCAGCTTCCCGCTGACGGCGCCGACGGCCGTGACGCGGATCTACACCGACCTCGCCGTGCTGGACGTCACCCCCGAGGGGCTGGTGGTGCGCGAGATGGTGGAAGGCCTCGACCTTGCGAGCCTCCAGGAGAAGACCGGCGCCCGGCTCACCGCCGCGCCCGATTGCGCGGTGCTGCACTGAGATGCCGGAGATCGACGCAGAGACGCCCCGCCACCTCCGCGACAAATACGCCATCGTCGGCGTGGGCGAGACCGCCTATGTCCGCGGCTCCGGCCGCACCACCCGCGCCATGGCCGGCGAGGCTGTGCGCAAGGCCATCGCCGATGCCGGGCTGAAGCCGTCCGAGGTGGATGGCATGCTCTCCTACCAGTCGAATGATTCCGTGCTCTCCACCCTGGTCTCGGCCGATCTGGGGATGCGGCTCAACTTCTACATGGACGTGCTGGGCGGCGGCTCCTCCATCGAGGCGCTGGTGGGCATCGCCTCCGGCGTCATCGAGGCCGGGCTGTGCCGCAGCGTGGTGATCTTCCGCTCCATGAACGGCTTCTCCGAGGTTCGCATCGGCGGCAGCGGGGCGCGTCCGGCGCCGATCACGGGCGACGCGCTGCATGGCACGCCCTATGGCTGGCTGAGCCCCGGCCAGCGCTTCGCCTTCTCCTTCACGCGGCACATGTGCGAGCACGGCACGACCTCCGAGCAGGTCGCGATGGTGCGGGTCATCCACAGCGAGCACGCCTCGAACAACCCGAAGGCGATCATGAAGCGGCGCGTCACGGCGGATCAGGTGCTCTCCAGCCGGCTGATCTGCACGCCCCTGCGGCTGCTGGACTGCTGCCTGGAGACGGACAATGCGACGGCGATCGTCGTCACCTCCGCGGACCGGGCGAAGGATTGTGCCCACCTGCCCGCGCTGGTCCGCGGCGTGGTCGGGCGGGTGAGCAAGCCGCGCCTCGACATGCACTTTCAGCACGGGCCCATCTCGGTCGCGGCCGGCGCCTATGGGAAAGACCGGCTCTGGTCCAATGCCGGCATCGGGCCGGAGGAGGTGGACGTGACCGGCGCCTACGACGCCTTCACCTTCACCACGCTGATGCAGCTGGAAGCCTATGGCTTCTGCAAGCCGGGCGAGGGCGGCGGCTATGTCTCGGACGGCACGATCCGCCTGGGCGGCCGGCGGCCGAACAACACCAGCGGCGGGCAGCTCTGCGAGGGCTACACGCATGGCATCAACCTGGTGATCGAGAACGTCCGCCAGCTCAGGCACGAGGCCGATGATTCCTGCCCCATCGGGCCGGACGGGAAGCGCGTCCACACCTACGATTACGGCGAGGGCGGCTGCCGCCAGGTGCATGGGGCGGAGGTGTCCATGAATATGGGCTGGGCGGGGCCGCAGACCGGCTCCGCCATGGTCCTGCGGCGCGGCTGAGGGAGAGGCGCATGTCCATCCAGGCCGACTACCTCGGCATGCCGCTCGAGATCTCCGATCTCGACACGGAGAACCGCGACTACTTCGCCCATTGCGCGCAGCACGCGTTCCATCTGCAGAAGTGCCTGTCCTGCGAGCTGGTGCGCTATCCGCCCGCGCCCTCCTGCCCCTGGTGCGCCGCTCCGGCGGCCGAGTGGGTGAAGGTGGAGGGCCAGGGCACCGTCCACTCCTATACCGAGGTCCATCACGCCATCCAGGGCGCCCTCAAGCCGCACACGCCTTACCTCGTGTTGCTGGTGGAGCTGGACACGCAGCGCGGCCAGCCCAGCCCCGAAGAGGCGCTGCGCGTCATCGGCAACCTGACCCTCCCCGACGGCTCGCCGGCGCCGCCGGAACTGGTCGCGCAGGTCGGCATCGGCACGCGCGTCCGGATGGTCTTCGCCGACGCCTCGCCGGAAATCGCCCTGCCGCAATGGACCCTCGATGAGGCGGCCGGGTCCGGCCCGCCCTGGCGCCACGACCGGGGTTGAGCCCGGGCGGCGCCATGCCTCCGCCGGGTGCAACCCGCCTGCCGGAACGGCGCTTTCCGGGCAGAAGGCTCCGTCCAAGCCTGTCCGGGCCGGCATTTTCCGGTTGAGAAGGATTTTGCCGCCAGCCTAACCTGCCTCCGGGGCCGCTCTCCTCGACGGGCGCGGCGAAGGAACTCAGTCGCACTCCACGCAATTCCGGCCGGCCGCAAGGCTGCCCGGACGGGAGTTTCCATGACGAGACGCTTCGCTTCCCTCGCCGCCGGCCTCGCCCTCTTCGCCACGCTCGCAGCGCCCCCCGCCCAGGCCCAGGAAACCGTGCTGCGCATCGGCATGACGGCAGGCGACATCCCCGTCACCGCCGGCATGCCCGACCAGGGCTTCGAGGGCTTCCGCTTCGTCGGCTACAACCTCTACGACTCGCTGGTCGCCTGGGACCTCTCGCGCAGCGACGTCGCGGCCGACATCAAGCCGGGCCTCGCCGAATCCTGGGCGATCGACCCGAACAACAACCGCCGCTGGCTCTTCCGCCTGCGCAGCGGCGTGAAGTTCCACGACGGCTCGCCCCTGACGGCCGCCGACATCGTCTGGAACTTCGAGCGCTACACGCGTGAGGGCGCGCCGCAGTTCAATGCCCGGCAATTCGCCTTCGCCCGTCCCTATCTCGGCAATTTCGAGAGCATCGAGGCGGTGGACGAGCTCACCGTCGCCATCACCACCAAGCAGACGGACAGCCTGCTGCCCTACAACATGAGCTTCCTCATGATGGTCAGCCCGCGCCGCTCGGCCGAGGTGAACAACGACGCCGACGCCTTCGCGCGCAACCCCTCGGGCACCGGCCCCTGGCGCTTCTCGCGCATGGTGCCCGGCGAGCGGCTGGAGCTGGTCCGCAACCCCGACTACTGGGACCGCAACCGCGTGCCCAAGACGGATCGCCTGGTCCTGCTCCCGATGCCCGAGGCCTCGACGCGCACCGCGGCGCTGCTCTCGGGACAGGTGGACTGGATCGAGGCGCCGGCGCCCGACGCCATCCCCCGCCTGCGTTCCTCGCGCATGCAGATCGTCACCAACTCCTACCCGCACAACTGGTCCTACCAGCTCAACTTCGTGGACGGCCCCTTCGCCGACGTGCGCGTCCGCCGGGCCGCCAACCACGCGCTGAACCGCCCCGACTTCAAGGAGATGCTCGGCGGCGTGGCGCTGGAGAGCTATGCCAACCTGCCGCCGGGCGTGCCCTATTACGGCAATCCCACGCGCTACATGTATGATCCCGCCCGCGCCCGCGCCCTGCTGCGCGAGGCGAACTGCCTGCCCTGCCGCATCACGCTGGCGATCTCCACTTCCGGCTCCGGCCAGATGCAGCCGCTGCCGATGAACGAGCTCGTCAAGGCGCAGCTGGAGGCGGCCGGCTTCCAGGTCACGCTGCAGACCATGGACTGGAACGCGCTGCTGCAGGTTGGCCGCGACGGCCGCCAGCGGCACCAGGGCGTGAACGGCATCAACATCAGCCGCTCGCTGCAGGATCCGTTCAACGGGATGTTCCGCTTCGTCTGGAGCCGCCAGGCCGCGCCCGCCGGCTCCAACTGGGGCCACTACAACAGCCCGGAGATGGACGCGCTGATCGACCGTGCGCTCGCCACCTTCGACCCGGCCGCGCGCCTCGCCCTGCTCACCCAGATCCACGAGAAGATGAGCGAGGACGCGGTGATGCTCTGGGTCGTGCACGACCTGAACCCGCGCGCCATGTCGCCCCGCGTGCGCGGCTTCGTGCAGGCGCAGAGCTGGTTCCAGGACCTGACGCCGATCACCATGGCGCCGCGCTGAGCATGATCGCTGCAGGTGGAAGCACCGAAAAGCGTGAATCATGCTCTCGAACAGGAAGCCAGAGGCTTTGCAGTGAGCTCTTGCGAACGGAAAAGGCTCTAGGCCCATGCTCGGCTACGTGATCCGGCGGCTGCTGGCCGCGATCCCCATCGCCCTCGGCGTCTCGATGATCTGCTTTGCGCTGGTCTTCCTGGCACCGGGCGATCCGATCCAGACGCTGCTGCCGCCGGATGCGAGCGCAGAGACCGTGGAGCAGCTGAAGCGGCTCTACGGCCTCGATCGGCCCCTGCCGATCCAGTACATCGAATGGGTCTGGCGGGTGCTTCATGGCGATTTCGGCCGCTCCATCGCCAATGGTAGGCCGGTGCTGGAGGAGATCCAGCGCTCGCTCGGCAATACGGTGCTGCTGGCGACGGTGGCGGTGCTGATCGCCTTCAGCGTCGCCTTCGTCCTGGGAACCATCGCCGGCCGCAAGTCCGGCACCTGGATCGACCGCCTCGTGACCGGCGTCGCCGTGCTCGGCGTCTCCGTCCCGAACTACTGGCTGGGCATCGTGCTGGTCATCATCTTCTCGGTCGAGATGATGGTGCTGCCCGCCTCCGGCACGGCGGGCGACACCTTCGACCCGACGAGCTGGGAGCACGTCCAGTACCTCGTCCTGCCGGTGTTCACGCTCTCCATGATCCCGGTCGGCATCATCGCACGCACCACGCGCTCGGCGATCTCCGAGGTGATGAACCAGGAATTCGTCGTCACCTTGCGCGCCAACGGACTGCCGGAATGGCGCGTGCTGAAGCATGCCATCAAGAACGCGCTGCCGCCGGTGCTGGCCGTCATGGGCCTGCAGTTCGGCACGCTGATGGGCGGCTCGATCCTGGTGGAGACCGTCTTCTCCTGGCCGGGCAGCGGCTACCTGCTGAGCAAGGCGATCCTCAACCGCGACGTGCCGGTCCTCCAGGGCGCGATCCTGGTGCTGGCGATGATCTTCGTCGTGACCAACCTCGCCGTGGACCTCTTCCAGTCCACGCTCGACCCGCGCATCCGGCGTGGCTGAAAGGCCGAACATGTCCACCGCCGTCAGCGACGCCGTTGCCCCAGATGCCGCCGAGCTCGCGCTGCCCCGGCAGCGCGGCTACTGGGGCACGGTCGGCTACCGCCTGCGCTACGACTACGTCACGCTCTTCTTCCTGACCGTCCTGGTGCTCATCATCCTGGCCGCTGTCTTCGCACCCCTGATCGCGCCCTTCGACCCCTATCAGGAGAGCATCATTCGGCGCCTGAAGCCGCCGGGCTACATGGACCGCTACATCCTCGGCACCGACGAGTTGGGGCGGGACATGCTGTCGCGCCTGCTCTATGGCGGCCGCATCACCCTCACCATGGGCTTCACGCCGGTGGTGGTGGCGACACTGGTCGGCGGCAGCCTCGGCGTGCTGGCGGGCTACACCGGCGGCGTGATCAACATGGTCATCATGCGTGTGGTGGACGTGTTCTACGCCTTCCCCTCCGTGCTGCTGGCCGTCGCCATCTCGGGCGCCATGGGCGGCGGCGCGGTGAACGGGATGATCGCGCTCTCGCTGGTCTTCATCCCGCCGCTCTGCCGTGTGGCCGAGACGGCGACGACGCAGGTGCGCAACCTCGACTTCGTGGACGCGGCCCGCGCCACCGGCGCGCCGATGCGCCTCGTGCTCTGGCACCACGTGCTGGGCAACGTGCTGGGGCCGGTGCTGATCTATGCCTCGAGCCTGATCTCGGTGGCGATCATCCTGGCCTCGGGCCTGTCCTTCCTCGGCCTTGGCGTGAAGCCGCCCGATCCGGACTGGGGGCTCATGCTGAACGCGCTGCGGCAGTCGATCTACGTGAACCCGCTGGTCGCGGCGATGCCGGGCATCGCCATCCTCATCACCTCCATCAGCATGAACCTGGTGAGCGACGGTCTCCGCGCCGCCATGGACGTGCGGAGCTAGCGCATGGTCATGACCGACTTCGCCGTGGACGAGAACGACGCGCGCGACCGCGGCGGGCCGCAGCAGCCGCTGCTGACCGTCAACGGGCTCAAGAAGCACTTCGCCATCCGCGGGGGCGTGCTGGGCCGCGTGAAGGCCCAGGTGCGCGCCGTGGACGGCATCTCCTTCACCGTGCGCAAGGGCGAGACGCTGGGGATCGTGGGCGAATCCGGCTGCGGCAAGTCCACCGTGGCGCGGCTGCTCATGCGGCTCATCAAGCCCGACGCCGGCGAGCAGATCTTCGACGGCGACGCGGTGGGCGAGCGCGGCGGCATCAGCATCGCCGACATGCGCCGCCAGGTGCAGATGGTGTTCCAGGATTCCGCCTCGTCCCTGAACCCGCGCATGCCCGTGCAGAACTCCATCGCCTTCGGGCCCATCGCCTTCGGCACGAAGGAAGACGAGGCGATCGGCATGGCGCGCGAGCTGCTGGTGAAGGTGGGGCTGAACCCTGCCCTCTTCGGCGGCCGTTACCCGCACGAGCTCTCGGGCGGTCAGAAGCAGCGCATCAACATCGCCCGCGCGCTGGCGCTGAAACCGCGCATGATCATCCTGGACGAGGCGGTCTCGGCCCTGGACAAGAGCATCGAGGCGCAGGTGCTGAACCTGCTCCAGAAGCTCAAACGCGAGCTCAACCTCACCTATGTCTTCATCAGCCACGATCTCGGCGTGGTGCGCTGGATCAGCGACCGGGTGATGGTGATGTATCTCGGCGAGGTCGTGGAGATCGGCCCGGCGGACGAGCTCTACAACAACCCCAAGCACCCCTACACCCGCGCCCTGCTGGCCTCGCGCCCCGCGCTCGACCCTGACAACCGGCGCGAGGAGGCGCCGGTCAGCGGCGATCCACCCAACCCGATCAACCCGCCCTCCGGCTGCCGCTTCCACACGCGCTGCCCGCATGCGGAAGCCGTGTGCAGCGCCAGGGCGCCGATCCTGGGGCATGGCGATCCCGATGCCCATGCGGCGGCCTGCCACATGCAGGACCCGACCTCGGGCCACAGCCAGGCGGTGATGCATTGAGCGCGCCCATGAATCCCCTCGTCGAGGTCGAGGATCTTTCCGTCAACTTCGTCACGCGCGAGAGCAATGTTCGCGCGGTGAACGGCGTCAGCTTCACCATGATGCCAGGCGAGGTGATGTGCATGCTGGGCGAGTCCGGCTCCGGCAAGAGCGTCACCATGCGTGCGCTCATGCGCCTGCTGCCGCCCAAGCGCAGCGTCATCACGGGGAAGATCCGCATCGACGGCCAGGATGTGCTGGCCATGGACGACCGCCGGCTGCGGCAGATGCGCGGCGCCACCGTCTCCATGATCTTCCAGGAGCCGATGACCGCCTTTGACCCCGTGACCCGCGTGGGCGACCAGATCGCCGAGGTGGTATCGCTGCACCGCGGCGTGGACCGCAAGGCGGCACGGCAGCGGGCGCTGGATCTCTTCGATCTGGTGCGCATCCCCTCGGCGCAGCGGCGGCTCGACGCTTATCCGCACGAGCTCTCCGGCGGGCTGCGGCAGCGCGCGATGATCGCCCTCGCCCTCTCCTGCGAGCCCAAGCTGCTGCTGGCCGACGAGCCGACCACGGCGCTGGACGCCACGGTGCAGATCCAGGTGCTGATCCTGCTGCGGCGGCTCCAGCAGGAGCTGGGCATGTCCGTGATCTTCGTGACGCATGACCTCGGCGTCGCGGCCGAGATCGCCGACCGCGTGGCCGTCATGTATGCCGGCCGCGTGGTGGAGACGGGCCCGGTGCGCGACCTGCTGCGCAACCCGCAGCACCCCTACACGGCGGGGCTGCTGGCCTCGACCGTCCACGACCAGCCGCGCGACCAGGACCTCAAGACCATCCCTGGCGCGCCGCCCGACATGCGGCGGCTGCCGCCGGGGTGCAGCTTCGCGCCGCGCTGCCCGAAGGTGATCGCCGACTGCAACGCGGCCATGCCGCCCCCCGTCAGCCCCGAGCCGGGGCGCATCGTGCGCTGCATCCGCATCGGCGTGCCGGTGCCGGAATTCGCCTGATGCAGCACGTGATCGACATCCCCGACAGCGTGATCGAGCGCGTGGTGAGGCGCTGCGGCACGCCGCATCCCTTCGCCGAGCTCGACCCTGTCAGCACCGCACTGCTCGTGGTGGACATGCAGAACGGCTACATGGACGCCGAGGTCGGCCATTCCGCCGTGCCGACCGCGCCCGGCATCGTGCCGACCATCAACCATCTGGCCGAAAGCCTCCGGCAGGCCGGTGGCAAGGTCTACTGGATCCAGAACGCCACCACGGAACAATCCCGCGTGGAGTGGTCCGTGCTGGAGGAGCAGGCGAGCCCGTCCCGCCGCGCCGCGCGCATCCGCTCCGTCTCGCCGGGCACCAAGGGCCACGAGTTCTGGCCCACCCTCGACATCCGGGATGGCGACGAGATCGTGCCGAAGTACCGCTATTCCTGCTTCATCCGCGGCGCCTCGGACCTGGAGGATCGGCTGCGCGCCCGTGGCATCGACACGGTGCTGGTGACCGGCACGCTCACCAATGTCTGCTGCGAGAGCACGGCGCGCGATGCGATGATGCTCAACTTCCGCACCATCATGGTCTCCGACGCCAATGCCGCGATGACGGATGCCGAGCACAATGCCTCGCTGATCAACTTCTATCTGTCCTTCGGCGACGTGCAGACCGCCGCCGAGATCGAGGCTGCGCTGGCAGCGCCCACGGCCCTGCGCCGGACGGCCTGACTCACCCGACGCCGAGTTCCAGCTGCCGCGCAATGGCGCGGCTATCATCCAGACGCGGAAGGCGAATTCCTCCGGCACGACGGCAGATCGAGCGCAATCCGCACCGCGGACGCGCGGGGCACCGTCGCGCCGATCCCGCGTTGACGCGTCCGCGGCCGCAGGCCTAGCCTTTCCGCATAATAGCAAAACAACCCGCCAAGCGGGTTGAAAACGAGAATGCGGGAAACGAAGATGGACACGGATGTCCTGGTGATCGGGGCGGGCCTCGCGGGCTTCTGCGCGAGCCTCGAGGCATTGGCCGCCGGTCGCGAGGTGGTGCTGCTGGAGAAGCAGCAGGAAGTCGGCGGCAGCACCGTGCTCAGCGGCGGCGCCATGGCCTTCGCCGGCACCGACGGCCAGGCGGAAGCGGGCATCGAGGACAGCGGCGACAGGCTGCGCGAGGACCTGCTGCGCGTCGGTGAGCACCGCAACGATCCCACCCTCGTCGAGGCCTATGTCGAAGCCCAGCTCGGCACCTGGCGCTGGCTGCGCGAACAGGGCGTGCGCTTCACCTCCGTGCAGCTCGGCGGCGGGCAATCGCTGCCACGCTCCAATCGGGTGGACACGCGACAGATGATCGGCGCGCTGGCGGGGCGCGCGACCGCGAGCAACCGCTTCACCCTGCGAACCTCCACGCCGGCCGAGCATCTGGTTCGCGAGGGCGACCGCGTCGTCGGCGCTCGCGCCAGCGGCGGGGACATCCGCGCGCGCCACGGCGTGGTGCTGGCCAGCGGGGGCTTCTCCCGCGACGAGACGCTGCTCGCGCTCTTCGCCCCCGCCCAGCGCGACGCGCTGCGCATCGGCGGCCGCGGCAACACCGGCGACGGTCTGCGCATGGCCTGCGCGATGGGCGCCGGCCTCGCCGACATCGGCTACATCCGCGGCACCTTCGGCACGCATCCGGATGCGGGGCCGGAGCAGCTCTCCATCATCCATGCCATCTACAAGGGCGCCATCGCGGTGAACCGGCATGGGCTACGGTTCATCGACGAATCCCTCTCCTACAAGATCATCGGCGACGCCTGCCTGCAGCAGCCGGAGGGCCTCGCCTTCCAGATCTTCGACCAGCCGATCATGGACCTTTCCGTCCCCGGAGTGGCGACCTCCGATATGCGGGCCGGCCTTGCCGACGGGCGCGTGCTCCAGGCCGGCACGCTGGAGGATCTGGCGCGGCGCGCGGGCATCGACCCCGACGGGCTGCGCGCCACCGTCGCGCGCTACAACGCCGACGCCGCCAACGGGCGCGACATGCTCTTCGGCCGGGACGGGCTGTCGAGCCATTACGGCGCGCTGCGCGCGATCGGGACAGCACCCTTCTACGCCTTCCCCTCCACGAGCTCCGTCCTCGCCACCTATGGCGGCATCGCCGTGGACGCTGACATGCGCGTGCGCGACGTCTTCGGCGCTGTCATCCCCGGCCTCTTCGCCGCCGGCGAGGTCACGGGCGGGCTGCACGGCGCCGCCTACATGACCGGCTCCTCGCTCGGGAAGAGCTCCATCTTCGGCCGCATCGCAGGACGCAACGCCGCGAGCGCATAAAGGAGGAACGCGATGAACATCCCACGACGCGCGCTGGCCGCCCTCGCGGCCATCCCTGCCGCGGCGCACGCCCAGTCGTTCCCCAGCGAGACGGTGAAGATCGTCATCCCCTTCCCGCCCGGCGGCCCTGCCGACCTCGTCGGCCGCGCCCTGGCCCGCGACATGGCGGCCGACTGGGGCCAGCCCGTCGTCGTGGACAACCGTGCCGGCGGCAACGGCTTCCCCGCCGCCGAGTTCGTGGCCCGCGCGCGGCCCGACGGCCACACGCTCTTCATGCCCTTCTTCGGCACCCTGGTCGTGAATCCTGGCCTTTATTCCAGCCTGCCCTACGACCCGCAGCGCGACTTTGCGCCGATCACCGTCGTCGCGACCCTGCCGCTGATGCTGGTGGTGCATCCCAACTCGCCCTGGCGAACGCTGGACGACGTGATCGCCGACGCGAAGCGGCGGCCGGGCGCGATCAACTACGCCTCCGGCGGCATCGGCCAGGGCGCGCATCTCGCCGGCGCGCTGCTCGCGAAGATGGCCGGCATCCAGCTGACCCACGTGCCCTATCGCGGCAACGCGCCTGCCGTCGCCGACGTCATCGCCGGCCATGTCAGCATGATCTTCGACGGCATGGCGACCTCGCTGCCGCATGTGCGCGACGGGCGGCTGCGCGCCATCGCCGTCTCCACCGCGCGACGCGCCACCGCCATGCCCGACCTGCCGACGGTGGCGGAGTCCGGCCTCGTGGGCTTCGACGTGGGCTCCTGGTTCGGGCTGCTGGCGCCGGCGGACACACCCGCGCCGGTGGTGGAGCGCATCAACGCCGAGGTGCGCGCGGTGATGGGGCGCGAGGCGGTGCGGAAGCTGATCTCGGACGCCGGGCTGGAGGCGATGCCGTGCAGCCCGGAAGAATTCGCGACGATGATGCGGACGGAGACGCAGCGCTGGACGGAGCTGATCCGCGAGATCGGCATTCGCGCGGATTAGCCGTGGGCGGTTCCTTGAGGGGCTTTGCCCCTCAAACTCCCCGCCAAGAAACTCAGTTTCTTGGATCTTCGATCAGTAAGGGGTCCAGGGCAAAAAGCCCTGGTGGGGGAGCCCGAGGGGGCACAGCCTCCTCGCTAATCCGGCGGCAGCAGCGCCGACAGATGCGCCGCCAGCGCCTTCAGCGCCTCCGCGATCGGCCCGCGCAGCTTCTCCACCGTCGCCACCGACACCGCGCCGCCGCTGTTCAGCGCCATCGCCATGCGCCGCCCGGGCGCGGCGACCGGCACGCCGATCGCGTTCACGTCCGGGTGGTAATGTCGCAGGTTCACCACGAAGCCGTGCTTCGCGTGGTGCTCCCGCGCCTCCTCGATCTTCCGCTCCGCGTCCGGCCAGGCCTCGCCCAACGCCTTGGAAAGCCGCGCCGTGGCGCGACGCCGCTCCTCCGGCGTCACGCCCGCCAGATAGGCCCAGCCCAGCGCCGAGCTCGCCATGGAGAGCGTCGAGCCCACGTTCAGCGCGAGCCGCAGGATGGTCGGCGCCTCGGCGCGCTGCACCACCACCATCTCCGTGCGCGAGGGCGCGGCCAGCGAGACCGCGACACCGAAGCGATCCGCGATCTCCTTCATCGGCCGGTAGGCCAGGTCGGCGATGGCGGCGCTCGCCACCGAGCCCTGGCCCAGCGTCAGCACACCCGGCCCCGCGCGCAGCTTGTCGGCCTCGCGCCCCGGCACCAGCAGTCCCACCTGCTGGAGCGTGTAGCAGAGCCGCCAGACGGTGGATTGCGGCAGCCCGACCCTGGCCGCGATCTGCGTGGTGCCGAGCTCCGGATGCTCGGCGGTGAAGCACTGCAGCACCTGGATGCCGCGCGCGAGCGCCGTCACGAAATCGCGGTCTTCCTTCATCGCCCGAGTCTCCTCCCACGCGATTGACGCGCGTCCTGCCCGAGGTCTATCGTCCCCACTATACAGTTTGTCAATCCGCTATACGGGTTGACACGGATGCCCATCAAGAGGCGTTCGAGGGAAGGAAACGGTGGTCATGCTGAGCAGGCGGGCAGCCTTGGGCACGCCCCTCCTCCTGTCGTCCGTGGCGGCGCGCGCACAGGTCGCGGGCTTCCCGAGCCGCCCCGTGCGGATCGTCGTCCCCTACCCGCCCGGCGGCCCGAACGATCTCGTCGCCCGCGCCATCGCGCGCGGCATGACCGAGCGCTGGGGCAGGCCCGTGGTGGTGGAGAACCGCCCCGGCGGCGCGGCCGGCGTGGTGGGCACCGAGCTCGTCGCGCGCTCGGAGCCGGACGGGCACACGCTCGTGCTGAACGGCATCACGCATGCGATCGCGCCCGGGCTGTACGCGCGGCTGCCCTACGACACCGCCAGGGATTTCACCGCCGTCTCGCTGGTCGGCTGGGCGCCGCTGATGCTGGTGGTGCATCCCTCGATCCCGGCGGTCAGCGTCGCCGAGCTGATCGCCTATGCGAAGACGCGGCCGGGGCAGCTCTCCTACGCCTCGACGGGCAACGGCACCTCGATCCACCTCGCCACCGAGATGTTCAAGCGCCAGGCGGGCGTCGACATCCTGCACGTGCCCTATCGCGGCAGCTCGCAGGCCATGACGGGGCTCGTGGCGGGCGAGGTGCAGGTGATGATCGAGGCGGTGCCCTCCGCCCTGCCGCATGCGCGCGAGGGCCGGCTGCGCGCGCTGGCCGTGACCAGCCTCGAGCGCTGGCCCGCCTTGAAGGATCTGCCGACGATCGCGGAATCCGGCCTGCCGGGCTTCGACGCCGGCATCTGGTGGGGCGTGCTCGGCCCCGCGCGCATCCCCGCGCCGATCCTCGCCACGCTGAACGAGGGCGTGAACGCGGCGCTGCAGGAGCCGGATGCGCGACAGGCGCTGGGCCGGCTTGGCATCCAGCCCATCGGCACCACGCCCGAGGCCTTCGAGCAGCGCATCCGCCAGGACATGGACCGCTACGCCGCGCTGATCCGCGACGTGGGCATCCGGCCGCCCGAATGAGCACGGCCATCCGCCACGGCTATGTGCAGACCCCGCGCGGCGCCGTCCACTATGCCGAGGCCGGCGAGGGCCCGCCGCTCCTGCTGCTGCACGCGACGCCGCGCTCGCACCGCGCCTTCCGCCACATGCTGCCGCTGCTGGCGCCGCACTTCCGGGCCATCGCGATCGATGCGCCCGGCTACGGCGCCTCCTACCGGCTGCCGGGGCACGTCGACATGGCGTGGTTCGGCCAGTCGCTGGCGCAGATTCTGGACGGGCTCAGGCTGGAGCGGGCGCATGTCTTCGCGCTGCACACGGGCAACAAGATCGCCGCCGCCTTCGCGCAGGACTTTCCGGACCGCATCGACCGCCTCGTCTTCACGGGACAGACCCACAGCATCATCATCGAAGGCCCCGACCGCGAGCGCGAGATCCGCGCCTTCTGCGATCGCTTTTTTCCCCAGTACGCCGCGAGCCCTGACGGCGCACATCATCTGCGCGATTGGGTCGCGACGCATGCCGTGATCGAGGGCCATTGGTGGCCCCAGAAGCTGCTGACCGGCGCGGAGGTCATGGAAGAAGACATCGCCGCCGCCGAGATCCGCGTGATCGACCATATGCAGGGCTGGCGCAGCATCGTGCCGACCTACGAGGCGATCCTCTCCTTCGACCTGCCAAGCGCGCTGCGCCAAGTGCAGGCGCCGACGCTTGTGCTGGAGCTGCTCGCCGCCAACGAGACGCACCTGCCCCGTCAGGCCGAGCGCATCTGCGCAATCATGTCGCGTGCCATCCCCGGCCATGTGCCCGATGCCGACGGCCTCACGCCGGAGCGGCGGCCTGCGGCGATCGTCGAGGCCTTCCTGCCCTTCCTGCTCGCGGAGACGGCGCCATGATCACACGTGCTCGCTTCCTGACCGGTCTCGGCGCCACGCTGGCTGCGCCGCATCTCGCACAGGCGCAGGACACGGCGCCCACACGCATCATCGTGCCTTTCGCAGCTGGCGGGCCGGCGGATCTCGTGGCGCGGACGCTCGCCGCGCGCATGGGCGAGGCGATGGGCCAGACCTTCGTCATCGAGAACCGCGACGGCGCCGGCGGCAATATCGGCACCGCCGCGGTCGCGCGCGCTGCGCCGGACGGCAAGACGCTGCTGCTCGGCACCAACGGGCCGCTGGTCATCAATGTCAGCCTGCTGGCGTCCCTGCCCTTCGACCCGCTGAAGGATTTCACGCCCATCAGCCACCTGGCCTCCGTGCCACTCTACCTCGCGGTGCCGGCGGCGCTGCCGGTGCGGGACGTGAAGGAGTTGGTCGCCATGGCCCGGGCGCAGCCAGGCTCCGTCTCCTATGCCTCTTCGGGGATCGGCAGCGGTGGGCACCTGTCGGGCGGGCTGCTGGCCTATCGCGCCGGCGTGCAGATGACACATGTGGCCTATCGCGGCGCGGCCCCGGCGACCACCGACCTGCTGGCCGGCCGCGTGCAGATGCTCTTCGTGGGCATGCCCGTCATCGAGGCGCATGTCCGCGAAGGCCGCTTGCGCGTGCTGGCCGTGGTGACGCCGCAGCGCACCACGGCGCGGCCGGACATCCCGACCGTCGCCGAAGCCGCGGAACTGCCGGGCTTCGAGATCGCCTCCTGGTACGGGCTGCTGGGACCGGCGGGGATGCCGCCCGCGACGGTCGCGCGGCTCAACGCCGAGGCGAACCGCGCCCTGCACAACCCTGAAGCGGCGGACCTGCTCTTCACCCGCAGCGGGCTGGAGCGTGTCGCGAGCTTGCCGGAGGAATTCGCCGCGACGCTCCGGCGCGAGATCCCCGAATACGCCGAGATCGTGCGCCAGATCGGCGCGCGCCAGGAGTGACCCCCATGCGCATCTGGTACCAGTCCATGGCGCCCATCGCCCATCTCACGGGCTACACGGAGGCCCTGGCGCGCCACGCGAAGCTGGCCTGCTCCGACGGCATGGAGGTCTTCGTCAACGGCGCCTCGGAAGAACCCTATCACGGCACCACGCCGGCCGACCTGCTGCGCTACCCCTATGCCAAGCATGTGCTGGGCGAGGAGGCGATCGGCCACGCGCTGCGTGCCGAGCGCGAGGGCTTCGACGCCATCATCCTCGGCAGCTTCAGCGAGCCCTTTCTGCCGGAGATCCGCTCGCTGCTCGACATTCCCGTGGTCTCCATGCCGGAGGCCTCGATGCAGCTTGCCTGCGCGCTCTCGGAAAGCTTTTCGATGATCACGCTCGGCCCGCCCAACGTGATGCGCGTGAAGAAGACGGTGGCGCGGCACGGGATGCAAGCGCGCGTCAGCGGCGTGCATGCGCTGACGCGGCAATGGGACGAAGCGCAGCTCGATGCCGCCTTCGCCGAGCCTGCCGCTCTCATCGAGAGCTTTTCGGAGGTCGCGCGCCGCTCGCTCGCCGACGGCGCGGACCTGGTGATCGCCGCCGAGGGCGTGCTGAACGAGGTGCTCTTCCAGCACGGGCTGCACGAGATCGACGGCGCCACCGTGATGGACTGCGTCGGCGCCGCGCTCCTGAACGCGGAGATGCAGGTGAATGCGCGGAAGAAGCTCGGCCTCGGCCCGGGCCGGCGCTGGGCGAAGCGGCCCGGGCGCGACGTGCTGGAACGGCTCTACACGGCGCAGCGCGCCAATCTCGACGCCCTCACCCAGGGCTGAACCCTCGCCTGCAAGGATACCGATGATGCGCTCGATCTACCTGGTGCTGGACATGGAGAACGACCTGGTCGCGGAGGACGGCCCCAATGGTAAGAGTCCGTTCGGCGAGCAGATACAGAGACGCGGCATCATCGGCCGGACCAAGACCGCCATCGCCAAGGCGCGCGCCGCGGGCCTACCCATCGGCTATGTGCGCGTCGGCTTCTCGCCCGACTACCGCGAGGCGCCGGACACCTCCGCCATCTTCTCGGGGGCGAAGCAGCACGGGCTCTTCAAGCTCGGCACATCAGGCACCGAGGTGCATGCCGGACTGGTGCCGCAGCCGGGCGACTTCGACATCGTGAAGCATCGCGTCAGCCCCTTCTACGCAACCAACCTCGAGGCGATCCTCCGGGCGCACCGGATCGAGCGCATCTTCTGCTCGGGCGTGTCCACGGTCGCCGTGGTGCAGAGTACGGTGCGCGAAGCGCATGACCGCGACTACGTCGTCACCGTGCTGGAGGATTGCTGTGCCAGCGGCACCATCGAGGACCACGACGCCGCCATCCGCACGCTGCAGCGCTTCTGCGCCTTCACCACCTCCGACGCGGTGCACTTCTCCGCATGAACGTGATGCCAGACCGCACCCTCTTCCCCGACCTGCGCCGCTTCTTCGTGCCTGATACCGTGGCGCTGGTCGGCGCCACGGAGGATCTCGGGAAATTCGGCGGGCGCTGCCTGAAGCAGATGCTCGACTTCGGTTTTCGGGGCGAGGTTTTTCCCGTGAACCCGAACCGGGCGGAAGTCTTCGGGCGGCCCTGCTACCCCTCGCTCTCCGCTCTGCCGGCAGTCCCCGATCATGTCGGCATCGTGCTGCCGGCCAAGGCCTGCATCGCGACCGTCGCCGAATGCGGAAGGCTCGGCATCCCCTTCGCCACCGTCTTCTCCAGCGGCTTCTCCGAGTTCGGCACGGAGGAGAGCACGGCGCTCCAGGCCGAGCTGGTCCGCATGGCGCGCGCCGCCGGCGTGCGGCTGATGGGGCCGAACTGCAACGGCATGATCAACTTCGTGGACGGTTTCGCGCTGACCTCCACGGCCACCATCTCGGGGCCTCGCCGCGCGGCGGGCGACATCGGCATCGTCGGCCAGAGCGGCGGCGCCACCCAGGTGAACGTGATGTGGCGCGCGCAGGAGCTGGGGCTCGGCGTGAGCTACCAGGTGAGCTCGGGCAACGACGCCGACCTCGACCTGCTCGACTATATGAACTTCATGATCGAGGACCCCGGCACGCGCGTGGTTCTCGCGCTGGCCGAGCGCATCGCCGACGGCGCGCGCCTGCGCGCGCTGGCCGAGCGGGCGGCGGAGCTGGAGAAGCCCATCGCGCTCATCAAGTTCGGGCGCACGGAGGCCGGCGCGAAGGCGGCCGCCTCGCACACCGGCGCGGTGACGGGCGCGGACGCGGTCTTCGACGCGGCGGCGCGGCAGCTTGGGATCATCCGCGTGAACGACGCGGCAGAGCTCTACGAGGCCGCGATGCTGTTGCGCCAGCGCGCGCGGCCGCGGGGGAACCGGGCGGCCGCGCTGGCCATCTCGGGCGGCAACCTCGTGCTGTTCACGGATCTCGCGGCGGCGCACGGCATCAGCTTCCCAGCCTTCGCGCCGGAGACCGCGACGAAGCTGCGCACGCTCATCCCGGGCTTCATGGCGGTGAACAATCCGGCCGACCTCAGCGCGGGCGCGATCGGCGCGAAGGATCTTTTCGCGAACGCCGCGCGCACGCTGCTGGAGGATCCCTCGGTAGACGTGACGGTGCCACTGATCACCTTCGCGCCTGCCGCCGATATCCGCGCCGTGGCAGCGATGGCCGAGACGGCGCAAAAGCCCGTCGCGATCCTCTGGACCGGGAAATGCAGCGACGACGAGACGCTGACACGACAGACGCTGGTCTCGGAGGGCCGCGCCGTGTTCCGCGACGCCCTGCCCTGCGCGCAGGCGATCTCGCGGAGCATGAACTGGTCCGCCTTCCTGCGGCGTCGCGCCGGGGCACCCAAGCCGCAGCGGCCGGCCGATGCCGATCCGGCCAAGGCTCGCGCGCTGCTGGAGGCCGGCGGCACCAGCCTCTCCGAGGGGGCCTCGCGCCAGGTGCTCGCCTGCTACGGGCTGCACGGCCCGTCCGAGGTCCTGGCCGCCACGCCCGAGGAGGCCGCGGCCGCCGCGGTTGGGCTGGGCGGCAAGGTCGCGCTGAAGATCCAGTCGCCCGACATCCTGCACAAGACCGAGGCCGGCGTGATCCGCCTCGGCGTGACGGCGGACGCCGCGGCCGGCGCCGCGCGCGACATCCTCGCCGCAGCCAAGGCCTATGCGCCGGACGCGCGCATCGAGGGCATCCTCGTGCAGGAGATGGTAACCGGCGGCCAGGAGATGCTGCTGGGCATGGCGCGCGATGCGACCTTCGGGCCGGTGCTCACGCTGGGCTTCGGCGGCATCCATGTGGAGGTGCTGCGCGACGTCACCTTCCGGCTGCCGCCCGTCACGGCCGAGGAAGCGCAGGCGGCGCTGGAGGAGCTCCGCCTCGCCCCCATGCTGCGTGGCGTGCGCGGGGCGCCGGCGGCCGACGTGCCGGCGCTGGCCGACGCCATCGCGCGCTTCTCCTGGCTGATCGCCGATCTCGGCGAGCTGCTGGAGGAGGTGGACGTGAACCCGCTCGCCGTGATGCCCACTGATGGCGGCGTGCGCGTGCTGGACGCGCTCGTGGTGAAGCGCAAATGAGCCTGCTCCGCGAGACCCTGCCCGGCGGCATCCTCCGCCTCACCATGGACCGCCCCAAGGCGGCCAATGCGCTGAATCGCGGCCTCCAGGAATCACTGACGGCGATGCTCGCGGAGGCCGGCCGCGACGCCTCCGTCCGCGCCGTGCTGCTGGCGGGCTCCGGCGGCCGTGTCTTCAGCGCGGGGGCCGACCTGCGCGAGACCCTGCATGAGGACCCGGCCGAGGCGCGCGTGATTCGTCGCCACCTGCTGATGGGCGCGCTGCTCGCCGTGCTCGACTGCGCGCGCCCAGTGATCGCGGTCGTGCGCGGCAAGGCGGTGGGCGGCGGCGGCATGATCGCGCTGCTGGCCGACGAGGTGCTGATGGAATCCGGCGCCTCCATCTCCATGCCGGAGATCGCGCTCGGCATGGCCTCGCCGATTGGCGTCTCGGTCGTCGCCGCGCGCGGCGGCCGCAACGCGGCGCACGCCCTGCTGCAGGCTGGCGAGGCGATGGATGCCGCCACCTCGAAAGCCGCCGGCCTCGCCGACGCCGTGCATGCCGACGACGCGCTGGATGCCGCCGCGATCGCGCGGGCGGAAAAGCTCGGCGGCTTCAATCCCGGGGCCTATGCCGCCAACAAGTCCTGGATAAACGCGCCCCTCCGGGAGGCGCTGCTCCGCGCGGCGGAGGCCGCCGCCCGGACCACGATGGGAGCCCCCACGAATGCGACTTGAACCCTCGGAAGAGCTCGCCGAGCTGCGCGGCCAGGTCCGCCGCTTCGTCGAAGACAAGCTCGACCCCATCGCCGCCGAGATCGACCGCAGCGGCGAGGTGCCCGACGCCGCCTGGTCCCTGCTGCGCGAGCAGGGCTGGCTCGGCCTGCTGCTGCCCGCCGAGGCCGGCGGCGGCGGTGCCGACCTCATGACCTATTGCCTCGTGATGGAGGAGGTCGCGCGCTCGCACCGCGTCTTCACGCTCATCATGGACGCGACCAGTGGGCTCACCCCGCTCGGCATCCTCAACCACGGCTCGCAGGCCCAGAAGGACCGCTGGCTGCGCGGCCTCACCGAGGGCACGTTGCGCGCCGCCTTCGGCCTCACCGAGCCCGATGCCGGCTCCGACGCGGCCGCCATGCGCACCAAGGCCGAGCGCGTCCCCGGCGGTTGGAGGATCAACGGCCGCAAGCACTGGATCAGCGGCGGCCATGCGGCCGATGTCGTGATGGTCGTGGCCGTCACCGATCCCGAGAAGCGCGCCCGCGGCGGCATCGGCGCCTTCCTCGTCGAGCGCGGCACGCCGGGCTTCGAGGTCACGCGCGTCGATACCACCATCGGCTCCGAGGCGATCAAGCTCGGCGAGCTGACCTTCACCGATTGCGTCGTGCCGGACGCGGCGCTGCTCGGCGATCCCGGCCAGGGCTTCGCCATCGCCATGGGCTCGCTGACCAATGGGCGGCTGGGCGTCTCGGCCGCCTGCATCGGCGCGGCGGACCGGCTGCTTTCCATGGCCGTGGAGCACGCCAAGCAGCGCGTCACCTTCGGCAAGCCACTGGCCGAGCGCCAGGCGATCCAATGGATGCTGGCCGACAGCGCCATGGAGATCGAGGCCGCGCGTGCGCTGCTCTACGACACGCTGCGCAAGGTGGTGGCCGGGCAAAAATTCGGCACGCTGGCCAGCATGTGCAAGGTCGTCTGCACGGAGATGGTGGGCCGCGTCGCCGACCGCTCGGTGCAGGTGCATGGCGGCATGGGGCTGGTGCGCGGCTTCTCCGTCGAGCGCTTCTACCGCGACATCCGCCATTACCGCGTGGGTGAAGGCGCCTCGGAGATCCAGCGCATGCTCATCGCGCGGGACCTGTTCAAGTGAGCGCAGCCCTGCTGCAAGGCGCCGCCATCGCCGGCATCGGCGAGAGCCGGCTCGGCCGCGTGCCCGGCATGAACGCGCTGGCCCTGCAGAACGAGGCCGCCGAGGTCGCGCTGGCCGATGCGGGCCTCACCTTCGCCGATGTGGACGGGCTGCTCACCACGCCCCTGCGCACGGAATCCTGGCCCATGCCCTGCAGCGTGGTGGCCGAGGGGCTGGGCCTCCATCCGCGCTACATCGCGACGCTGGACGTCGCCGGCGCCTCCGGCTGCTCCATGGTGCTGCACGCGGCCATGGCCATCGCCACGGGCCAGGCGAGCACGGTGCTCTGCGTGGCGGGGCAGCCCTCGCTCTCCCATCGCGGCCGCGGCGACACCGTGAAGGCGCTGGCCGGCGCCGGCTGGGCGCATCCGGACCTGGAAGCGCCCTACGGCCCGATAGTGCCGACGCTCTACGCGCTCTTCGCACAGCGTCACATGGCGGAATACGGCACCACGCCCGAGCAGCTCGCCGAGGTCGCGGTCGCGATGCGCGGCTGGGCCGGCATGAACGACAATGCGCAGAAGCGCGAGCCCATCACCATCGCCGACGTGCTGGCCTCGCCGCCGGTCACCTCGCCCTTCCACGTGCTGGACTGTGCGCTGGTCTCGGACGGCGCCGCGGCCTTCGTGGTCACCAGCGCCGAGCGCGCGCGCGACCTCCGCCAACCGCCGGTGAAGCCGCTCGGCGGCGGGCACGGATTCAGCCACACCTATATTGGCGACTACGACGCGCCCGCCGTCACCGGCGCACTGCATTCCGGCCGCGAGGCCTTCCGGCAGGCTGGCGTGACGCCCGCCGACGTCCAGGTCGCCCAGCTCTACGACTGCTTCACCATCACCGTGATCGCGGAGCTGGAGGATCTCGGCTTCTGCGCGAAGGGCGAGGGCGGCGCCTTCGTGCAGGGCGGGCGCATCGGCCCTGGCGGCAGCTGTCCCGTGACGACGCATGGCGGGCTGCTTTCGGCGGGGCATCCAGGCCTCGCGGGCGGGATGTTCCACGTCATCGAGGCTGTCAGGCAGCTGCGCGGACAGGCGGGCCAGCGGCAGGTGCCCAACGTCGAGCTGGCGCTGGCGCATGGCAATGGCGGGATCATCGGGCTGCATTGCTCCGTGATCCTTGGGAGGGGTTGAGATGAGCGCTCTGCTCGAGGGCTATGCGCAGAACCGGCTGGTCCTGCCGGTCTGCGATTCCTGCGGCGCCGCGCATCTCTATCCGCGGCCGCGCTGCCCGCGCTGCGGCGGCACTGATTTCCACGACCAGGAGGCCAGCGGGCGCGGCGAGGTGACGAGTTTCTCGATCGTTCGGCGCGCCCCCTCGCCCGATTTCGCTGATGCCGTGCCCTACACGATCGGCCTGATCCGCCTTGCCGAGGGGCCGCAGATGATGGCCTGGATCGTCGACACGCCGCCGGACGCCCTGCACGTCGGCATGCAGGTGACGCTGCGCTTCGCCGACCTGCCCGGCGGCGAGCGGCGCCCGGTCTTCGCCCCATGAGGGGCGGCCGCGAAAAGCGCCCGCCGAACTTCACCGGGCGCTAAAAGAAAGAAAAACGGGAGGACAAACATGCTCCACATCGCCAGAAGAACGGCTCTCACCGCCGCCGCCGTGCTGACCGCGACCCACGCGCGCGCCCAGGCCTGGCCCACGCGGCCGATCCGCCTCATCAACCCCTGGACGCCCGGCGGCCCGGCCGACACGGTGGCGCGCCCGCTGGCAAACAAGCTCAGCGAGGCGCTGGGCCAGCCGGTGGTCATCGAGAACCGGCCGGGAGCCAACGGCACGATCGGCGCCAACGTCGTCGCCCGCGCGGCGCCGGACGGCTACACGCTGTTCTTCTCCCATGTCGGGCCCATCGCCCTCAGCCCGAAATTTTCCGCCGTCCCCTACGACCCCCAGAAGGACTTCGCCCCCATCACCCAGCTCGTCTCCGGGCCGATCGTGCTGCTGGTCCGGCCCGACATCCCCGCGCAGACCGTGTCCGAGCTGCTGGCCCTCGCGCGCGCCAATCCCGGCCAGTACAGCTACGGCTCGGTCGGCCCCGGCAGCACGACGCATCTGGCGGGCGAGATGCTGGCGCTGATGGGCCATGTCCAGCTCCTGCACGTGCCCTACCAGGGCGCGGCCCCCGTGGTGACGGACCTGCTGGGCGGCCGCCTGCACTTCGCGTTCCTGAACTTCTCCGGCGCGCTGGCGCAGGTCCAGGCGGGCGGGCTGCGCGCCATCGCCGTCTCGACCGAGCGCCGCATCTCCGCCCTGCCCGACCTGCCCACCGTCGCAGAGACGCTGCCGGGCTTCGAGGTGAACTCCTGGTACGGGCTGATGGCGCCGGCCGGCACGCCGCGGCCCATCATCGAGCGCCTCTACCAGGAGAGCGCTGCCGCCTTCCGGACGCCCGAGATCGCCACGGGGATGCGCGGCCAGGGCTTCGACACGGTGCTTTCCACACCGGAGCAGTATGCCGACAAGATCGCCGCCGACCTCGCGCGCTGGGGCGAGCTGGCGCGGGCGACGGGCATCCGGATCGGATGATCCTGGCGGAAGCGCGATCGCGTCCCTAAGTTCCTCTTCCAAGCTGGGAGAGCGCCATGGACATCCCGATGATCCGCCTGACCGAGCTCGCCCATGGCGGCGGCTGCGGCTGCAAGCTGGCGCCCTCGGTGCTGCAGAGCCTGCTCGCGGACCAGCCCATGGCCGGCCCCTTCGCGCAGCTCCTGGTCGGCTCCGAGACGGCGGACGACGCCGCCGTGTGGAAGGTGGACGAGAACCTCGCCGTCATGGCGACGACCGACTTCTTCATGCCCATGGTGGACGATCCCGAGGATTTCGGGCGGATCGCGGCCACCAACGCCATCTCCGACATCTACGCGATGGGCGGCAAGCCGATCATGGCCCTGGCGATCCTGGGCATGCCGATCGGCAAGCTCGACCCCTCCGTGGTCCGGCGCATCCTGGCCGGTGGCGCCGCCATCTGCGCCGAGGCGGGAATCCCCGTCGCCGGCGGGCACTCCATCGACTGCCCGGAGCCGGTCTATGGCCTCGCCGTGATCGGCCTCGGCCGGCCGGACCGCGTGCTGCGCAACACTGGCGCCAGGGCCGGCGACGCGCTGATCCTGACCAAGGGGATCGGCGTCGGCATCTACTCGGCGGCGATCAAGAAGGACCGGCTGCCGGACGGCGCCTATGAGGAGATGATCGCCTCCACCACGCTGCTGAACCGCGTGGGCGCGGAGCTCTCCGCCGATCCGGCCGTGCATGGCGTGACCGACGTCACCGGCTTCGGCATCCTCGGCCACGGGCTGGAGATGGCGCGCGGCTCGGGCCTGACGCTGGCCATCCGGCGCGATGCCGTCCCCTTCCTGAAGCACGCGGAAGCCCTCGCGCAGCAGGGCTTCATCACGGGCGCCTCGCACCGCAACTGGGACAGCTACGGCGCCAGCATCGAGCTGCCGGCGGATTGCCCTGACTGGCAGCGCCTGCTGCTGGCCGACCCGCAGACCTCCGGCGGGCTGCTGATCGCCTGCGCGTCCGAGGCGGCGGAAGGGCTGGTCGGGCGCATCCGCGCCGCCGGCTATCCGCTGGCCCGCATCGTCGGCACGGCCCAGGCCGGCGAGCCGCGCGTGATCGTCGGCTGACACGGCCCCGGAGCCGCGGACGCGGCCCGGGTGGGGCCGGCGCCCCCCCATCTCACGATGACTTTACGAAGGGATCACTCCCCCTCGCCTATCGATGCTCGGCGCCAGAACCCGGCGCCGCAACGGGTATCGGTATCCGAAAAGGAGGATTCATCATGAAGAAGGAAAGCCCGCTGGCTTCCGCCCTCGCCGCCGGCAGCCTCGATGCGGACAAGCTGAAGGACTTCGCGAACCACATCGCGAAGTTCGAAAGCAGCACCGGCCTGAAGCTGAAGCGGGTCCTGATCAACGGCATCCCGCCTTTCGAGCGGGTGGCCACCGCCGAGTTCGACGTGCCGCGCAGGCAGCTCGGCAGCATCGTCGGCAAGCTCTACAATGAGGCCGAGTTCGGGCCGAGCATCATGATCAACGGCATCCCTGCCTGGGAGCACGTCCAGCTCTCCATGAACTACGCCGCGGGGGGCTGACACCGCCATGGCCGGCGCGATGAACAGCAGGACGGTCCAGATCCATCTGAACCGCCGCTGCAACCTCTCCTGCCGCCATTGCTACTCGGCCTCCGGGCCGGGTGAGGGCGAGGCGCTGGATCCCGGCGCCCTCGCCCTTCTCCTCGCCGACGCGCGGGAGGAGGGTTACACGGTGGCGGCCTTCTCGGGCGGCGAGCCCTTTCTCTATCCCGGCTTCGGCGAGGTGCTGTCGGAGGCGCGGGGCCTCGGCTTCGCCTGCATCGGCGTCACCAACGGCACGGTGCTGAACGAGGCGCGGCAGCGTTTGCTGCCCTGCTTCGACGTGCTGGCCGTCAGTATGGACGGCCCGGAGCGGATCCATAACGAGATCCGGCGCTCGCCCGTGGCCTGGTCGCGCATGCTGGCCGGGCTCGCCACCCTCCGCGAGGCCGGGTTGCGCTTCGGCATCGCGCATACGGTCACGCGCGCGAGCCTGCCGCATCTGCCCTGGGTGGCGGATTTCGCGCTGGACCAGGGCGCGGAGGTGCTGCAGCTCCACCCGCTCGGCATGGTCGGCGCGGCGGCAGCGATGGAACACGCGGCACTGGACGGCGAGGCGCTGGCACGCACCTACCTCGCCGCCATGGCACTGCGCATGGACCATGGCCAGGCGCTGCGAATCCATGTGGACCTCTTCAACCGCGAGCGCCTGCGCGAGAGGCCGGATCTCGTCATTCCCGGCCTGGGGCTGGAGCCGGGCGAGGACCGCCTGGCCGACGCGCTCAACCCGCTGGTGGTGATGTCGAACGGCGACGTCAGCCCGGTCTGCCACGCGATGCACCCACGCTTCCGGCTCGGCAACATCAACGAGCGGCGGCTGCGCGACATGGCCGGGCCGTGGATGGAGGAAGGCCTGCCCGAGCTGCGCCGCTTCTGCATGGAACTTCTGCGGAGCACGCTCGCGGAGGAGGACGCCTGGCCCTACTTCAACTGGTACGAGCTGCTGGAACAGGCCTCGATGGAGCGTCATCCCGTCGAGGCGTAGTTCCCTGGGTTGAGGAACACCGCCTCACGGATCGGCATCTGAAGGCAACCCATCGGGGCCGCCGGCGCTTTCTCCTGAAAGGACAGGAGACGTCCGATGCGCTTTTCCCTCCCGCTGATCGCGGCACTCGCTTTCGCTGCGCCGGCCCTCGCCCAGCAGCCGCAGCAACCGCCTTCGGGCCAGAGCACCACCCAGGGCTGCAACCCCTCCGGCCGGGCCGAAGCGGCCACGCCCCCCAGCCGCAGCGGCGACAGCACCGCTCCCGGCAATGCCGCCACGGGCTGGACCGGTGGCATGGGCGGCTCGCACACCGGCACCAACACCCAGGGGGCGACGCAGAGCTCGCCGACCTGGCAGGCGCCGACCGCGCGCGGCCTCGACCCGATCGCCACGCCCGTGCGGCCCGAGGCCGCCTGCTGACGCTCAGTGCGGCTTCATCTCCTCGAGCTGGAGCCGCAGCCCGTCGGCGTTGAAGAAATCGCCGTCGCGGATCAGCGTGCGGTCCTCGTTGAGCTTGCGCGTGAGCGCGTTCAGCCGCGACCGCGCCCCGGCATCCGGCACCAGCCCCTCGCGGCCTGCGCGCCAGAAGACCACGCCCGACCAGTGCACTCCGGCGCCGGCGAAGAGCGTCACCATCTCCGGCCAGCGCGTCTCGTCGCCGACCACGTGCAGCCAGGCCGAACGCAGCGGGACGACGCTGGTCTCGCCGATCTCCACCAGCACGAAGAGCACGGTGAAGTCGCCCACTTCGCGATGAGTGGCGGTCAGCCACTCGTCGAAATCGGTCTGGATGGGAGGGTTCATGCGGCATCTGGCGGAAGAGAATGGGAGTCGAACCCACCCGGGACAGTCTCGCTGCCCCACCCGGATTTGAAGTCCGGACGCCCCACCGGGGACGCCTCTCCTCCGAACAGATCGACGCGGTGCGGATTGATGCGCCTGAGGTCGCCGCGGCGCAAGGTTACCCCCTGGCGGTCCAGGAAATCCAGGATCTGGATCGCGACCTTTCGCCCGTTGTCCAAGCGGTCGCGGAAGAGCGCGGCGGTGAACTCCCCGCCCTCGGCCTGCGCGGCGACATCGATCGCGATCCGCACCATCTCGGCGGTGGTGGCACGGGCGAAGAAGTGGTCGTGGGCGATCTGGTCGACGCGGCCGAGCCGCGCGCAGGCCTTGAGCAGCCGGCGAATCTCGATCTCCGCGACGCCGAGCAGCCCGGCGAGGTCGCGCACGCGCGGCGGCCGGAAGCGCGCCTCGCCGCCGAGCAGCGGCTCGATGCGGGCGTAGAGCTCCTCGTCCGCGGGATCGAGGCGGACCTCATGGCCCGGCAGACGCAGGAAGGCGCCCTCCAGCACGATGGCCCCCGCCCTCGCCTGCCGCTCCAGCGCGGCCTTGAAGGCGGGCGCGGGCAGCCGCGGCTGGACCAGCATGCGCAGCCGCTCGCGGCCGATGCCCTGCTGATCCGTATTCTCCTCGTGGTAGCGGGCCAGCCCGGCCACGAGATTTCCGCAGAACTCCGCCCAGCGCGCCGGTGAGAGCGTGAGGATCGCACTCTCCGCCTCGACGGTCACGGCGCCCTCGGCCAGGGCCTGGCCTTCGGCCGCGGTCAGGGCGTGGTCGCGGGCGAAGCCGGTGAGCTCCACCTGATAGGGCGCCACCTCCAGCAGCCGGGCGAAGGCGCGGGCCGGGTCGCGCTCGGACAGCGCATCGAGCTGCGCCAGGCGCTCCGGCGTGCGGCGCTTGCGCGACGGCGCGCGCAGGTCGAGGAAGCGCCCGCCGCCGATGGTCCGCTGCGCCGAGACATCGCGCAGGATGAAGCGGTCGCCCACCGCCGCCGCGATGGGGCGGTCGAGCACGAGCTGGACCAGCCCGCTGCCGCCCGGCTCGACCGGATCGCCGAGCGGGACAAGGCGCGCGCCCACCTCGGCGCTGGCATGGTGCAACCGCGCGGGGAACCAGGTGCCCAGCGGCTTCGGCTCGCCCGAGAGCACGCGGAAGACGGCGTCGATCCGGTCGGTCGGCGCGTGCAGCGCCGATGCCAGGATCATGTCGCCGCGCGCGATCGCGTCCTTCGAGATGTCGCGGCCGGCGATGTTCAGCGCGCAGCGCTGCCCCGTCAGCCCGCGATCCGCCGGCCGGTTCTGGGCATGGATGGAGCGCACGCGCGCTGCGAGGCCAGAGGGGCTGACCACCACCTGGTCGCCCACGGCGACGGCGCCCGACAGCACAGTCCCGGTGACGACCGTGCCGGCACCGGAGAGCGTGAAGCAGCGATCCACGGCGAGACGGAAGGCACCGGCTGTGCCCGGCTCGGCCGTCGCAGCCTCGGCATAGGCGAGCGCCGCGCGCAGCGCCTCCATCCCCTGCCCCGTATGGGCGGAGACGGGCAGGATCGGCGCCTCCTCCAGCGCGGTGTCGGCCAGCAGCTCGTGCAGCTCCGCCGTGACCTCGGCGATGCGCTCGGCATCAGCGAGGTCGGACTTGCTCAGCGCCACCAGCCCGCGCCGCACGCCGAGCAGGTCGAGGATGGCCAGGTGCTCGCGCGTCTGCGGCATCACGCCGTCATCGGCGGCGACAACCAGCATGGCGAAGTCGATACCGCTGGCGCCGGCCAGCATGGTGTGGACGAAGCGCTCGTGGCCGGGCACGTCGACGAAGCCGATCACGCGCTCGCCATTGCCATGCGGTAGGTAGGCGAAGCCGAGATCGATCGTGATGCCGCGCGCCTTCTCCTCCTTGAGCCGGTCGGCGTCCACGCCGGTCAGCGCCTTCACCAGCGCGGTCTTGCCGTGGTCGATGTGCCCCGCGGTGCCGACGATCATGGCAGTGGGATTCCCGCGCGGCGCTCGGCCTCCTCGAGGCCGGCATCGTCCAGCGAGGCCCGCACGGGGCCGAGGAAGGGCCGCGCCAGCTTGCTGCCGCCGGACTGGGCCCGCATGAGCCAGGCCAGCGCCTCGATGGGGTCGCGATCGACGCCGGCGCCCATGTGCAGCGCGGCGCCCAGCATGGCCTGGCCGTCGGCGTCGCCGAGCTCGGCGCCCTGGCGCCACCAGGCGGCCGCCTTGGCCACGTCGCGTTCCACGCCCAGCGCGTGATGGTAGATCATGCCCATCCGCGTCATGGAGGAGGCGATGCCAGCCTCGGCGGCGAGCAGCGCCCATCTCCGGGCTTCCTCGGGGTCGGAGGGCATCACCTCGCCCTCCAGCAGCATCCAGGAGAACATGTCCTGCGCCAGCGCGTCGCCCTGCTCGGCGGCCGCGCGGTAGAGTTCCACCGCGCGTGCGGGGTCGGACTCCACGCCCTCGCCACCGCGCAGGTAGAGAGTCGCGAGGTTGCGCTGGCCCGGCGCGTGGCCGGCCGCGGCCGAGAGCGTCAGCCACTTTTCCGCGATGCGCGGATTCGCGGGCACGCCGAGACCTTCGAAGAAACAGCCGCCGATATTGGACTGCGCGCGCGCATTGCCGGCGCGGGCCAGCGGCTCCCAGAGCTCCAGCGCCACCGCGTAGTCGCCGGCGCGGAAAGCGGCCATGGCCTCCTCCATCGGGTCGGGCGGCGGCGCGGGCGCGCGGCGGAGGCGATTAAGCCAGGCCACGAAGCGTCTCCAGGAAGCCGGCCTCGTCAGACAGGCAGCGCAGGTCGAGCACCAGCGCGCCGTCCTGCACGTGGCCAATCACCGGACGCGGCAGCCCCCGCAGCGCGGCGGCCAGCGCCGCAAGATCGCGACCACGCAGGGCGACGAGACGCAGGCCATGGCTCGGCAGCGTGTCGAGCGGCAGCGCGCCGGAGCCGATCTGGCTGCGGCAGGCGCAGGTCTCCACGGCGATGCCGGGCGGCATCAGCGCCGCCACGAGCGGCGCGAGGCGCTGGGCCTGCGCGCCGATGTCGGACGCCTCGCGCGCCAGCATGCGCAGCGTCGGCAGCCGCTCCGCGAGGCGGTCGGGATCGCGGTAGAGCTTCAGCGTGGCCTCCAGCGCGGCGAGGCGGAGCTTGTCCACGCGCAGCGCGCGCTTCATCGGGTTGCGGTTGATCGCCGCGATCAGGTCCTTGCGGCCGACGATGAAGCCAGCTTGCGGCCCGCCCAGCAGCTTGTCGCCGGAGAAGGTGACGAGGTCGGCGCCCTCGGCCACCGCCTCGCGCACCGTGGGCTCCTTGGCGAGGCCCCAGCGCGAGAGGTCCACCAGCGTGCCGGAGCCGAGGTCATTCAGCAGCGGCACACCGGCCTCACGCGCGATGGCCGACAGCGCCGCGCCGCCCACCTCCGCGGTGAAGCCCTCGATCCGGTAGTTGGAGGTGTGGACCTTGAGGATCAGCCCCGTCTCGGCGCGCAGTGCGCCCTTGTAGTCCTTCGGATGCGTGCGGTTGGTGGTGCCGACCTCGACCAGCGTCACGCCCGCGCGCGCCATGATGTCCGGCATGCGGAAGGCGCCGCCGATCTCGATCAGCTCGCCACGGGAGACGATGGCCTCGCGCCCGGCGCCCAGCGTGTTCAGCGCGATCAGCACGGCCGCGGCGTTGTTGTTGACGAGGGTCGCATCCTCCGCGCCGGTCAGTTCGCGGAGCAGATCGCGGACGTGATCGTCGCGCTCGCCGCGCTTGCCGGTGTCGAGCTCGAATTCCAGTGCCACGGCCTCGCGCATGGCGGATGTCGCCGCCTCGATCGCCGCCTCGGCCAGCACGGCGCGGCCGAGATTGGTGTGCAGCACCGTGCCGGTCAGATTGAAGAGCGGCCGCAGGTTGGAACGGTCCCGCGCCTTCAGCCGTTCCGCCGCGATGGCGGCGACCACCTCGGCCGTCGGGAGCGTCGGTTCGGCGCCGGCGCGTGCCCCGGCCAGCACCGCGCGGATCGCCGTCGTCACCTCGGTGCGGCCATGGCGCGCGATGGCCGCCTCCGACGCGCCCAGCACCCGGTCCACCGAAGGCAGGCCGCGCAGGTCCGGTCTGTCCGTCACGGTCAGTAGCCGATCAGGAAGGGATCGAAGCCGGCGCGGCGATACTCCGTGCCCTGCATCAGCAGGTCGAGCCCCAGGCTCCCCACATCGTCCGCGATGCCCTCCAGCGAGGGGTTCTTGCTCTGGTAGAGGATCTTCACCCAGCTCCGGCAGGAATCGCAGGTCTCCGCCTTGATGGCCGCATCCTCCTCGCCTTCGGCCGATTTATAGCCGACGCCCTTGGTCGAGCCGCAAGCCAGGCACTTGATGCGGACCTCGTTCCAGAGCGTTCCGCAGAAGGCGCAGCAGGCGTAGCGCGAGTTCTCCGTGCCCAGCCGCCCCGACACCACGGAGCTGGCCGGCGGCCCGCCACAGACGGGGCAGAGCCCAGTCTCGACCGGCACCAGCCGCTCCGGATCCAAGGTCGAGGCCTGCCGCGCCGCATGCACCTGCATGGCGGCCGAGAGGAAGAGGTGCGGCGGCAGCGCGTCGAAGGGGATGGAATCGGCCAGCACGTTGCCGATCATCTCATCGAGGATCTCCGGCGGCGCGCGGCGCAGCAGCTCCAGCGCCTCGGCGGCCTGGGGCGGCTTCTCCAGCGGCATCGCGGCCTCGAGAAACCGGGCGATGGTGGCGCGCAGCTCCGGCGACTTCTCCAGCAGCTTGCGGTCGAGCGGCGGCATGGCGCCGGTGCGGGCGCGCTCCACCTGCTCGGGCGGGATGGGCACGGCGGGCGGCAGCGCAGCCGCGACCTCGGCCTGCACGCCCACCAGGCCGGACAGGAAGCGCAGATACGGCGCGAGCTGGCTGCCTTCCGCCAGTTCCGCGAAGCGGTTGGCGCGGGCCAAAAACATCCCCGCCGGATCGGGCAGGATGGCGAAGGGCGGCTTGACGATGCGCCCGATCATTGAGGGATCGGGCTGAATTCCAGACATACCGGACATGGAACCTCGGTGGGCCGAACCGGCCACGGCGTGAAACTGGAGCTACTCGGCGGGGTCCATCTTACGGCGTCCGGCGAGCTGGCGCAGCCATTTCCGGTGGTGTCGCCAGGCCCAGCCGCCCGTGACGGTCCCGCGCGTCATCGCCCGCAGCGTGCCGCGCGTCCATATGGCGGCATAGACGTGCAGGATGAAGATGCAGATGATCAGCACGGCCGCGACGGCATGCACCAGCACGGCGATGCGGCGGATCTGAATGGACGTGGCCTCGCCGAAATACTGGTCCCAGATCAGGATGCCGCTGGCGATCAGCACCAGGATCAGCCCCGTCATCCCCCAGAAGATGAATTTCTGGCCCGCATTGTACTTGCCGAGCTCCGGCAGCCGCTCCTCATGGCCGCCGACGACGTCCTTGATCTTCTTCAGCCAGATCCAGTCCGTCCGCTCCGGCAGGTTCGCCTTCCAGAGCTGGAAGAAGAAGATGAAGAAGCTGAAGAACAGCACCACGCCGATCCAGGGATGGAAGGTGCGCGTGTTCTGCCCGCCGCCGAAGAGCCCGGTCAGGAAGAAGAACTCCGGCGCGAAGAGCGCGAGCCCGGAGAGCAGCAGCAGGATCAGGCTCGACGCCGTGATCCAGTGGTTGAGCCGCTGCCACGGCCCGTAGCGGTTCACCGTGACGGGATGGCCGGGATGGACGGCATCGCCCGGCTGGGCGTTGCCATCCGGAATGGCCTGCTGGCTCATCCGACCCTCTCCTCGGGAGGCGGCGGCGGCACGGGCTGGCCCTCGACGAGCTTCTCCGCATTCTCCTCGTCCTCGCGGGCGACGCGGTTCGCTCGGCCGAAGATGCCGTGCACGATGCTGCCCACCGCCGCGAAGCCCATGACGGCCAGGCCGACATACTTCGTCATGCCCTTCCAGGTCTCGACGAGCGGCGAGATGCGGGGATTGTCCGGCAGGTCCGAGTAGATGCCCGGCTTGTCCGCGTGGTGCAGCACGTACATGACATGCGTGCCGCCGACGCCCGGCGGGTCGTAGAGCCCGGCATTGGCGAAGCCGCGCGACTTCAGGTCGGTGATGCGCTCCGCCGCGTGCTTCTTCATGTCCTCCTTGGTGCCGAAGACGATGGCCTGGGTCGGGCAGGCCTTGGCGCAGGCGGGGCCCTGGCCGACGGCCACGCGGTCCGAGCAGAGGGTGCACTTGTAGGCGCGGTGGTCCGTCTGCGAGATGCGGGGGATGTTGAAGGGGCAGCCCTTCACGCAATAGCCGCAGCCGATGCAATTCTCGTGGATGAAGTCCACAATGCCGTTGGTGTACTGCACGATCGCGCCGGGCGCCGGGCAGGCCTTGAGGCAGCCGGGATCGGCGCAATGCATGCAGCCGTCCTTGCGGATCAGCCACTCCAGGTTGCTCGTCTCCGGGTTCACCCATTCGGTGAACCGCATGAGCGTGTACATCTGGTCCGTGAGGTCGTGCGGATTCTCGTAGACCCCCACGTTCACGCCGACCGGAGGGTTGGTGTCGTTCCACTCGATGCAGGCCGATTGGCAGGCCTTGCAGCCGATGCACTTCGACACGTCGATCAGCTTGGCGACCGGCGTGAGCTGGCGCGTCGGCTCCGGCACGCTCCGGGTCGCCGAGCGGCGCATCATGTCCTGCTCGCCGAAATTGGCGGCGAGCGCCCGCACCGGCGGGTTGCTCACCGCGGTGCGGGGCTGGTCGGCCATGGTCCCGCTCATGACACGACTCCCGGTGGCGTGGTGGGCTCGATGTTGACGAGGAACGCCTTGAAGCCCGGCGTCTCGATATTCGCGTCGCCGACGAAGGGCGTGAGCGTGTTCGCGCTGTATCCCTTCTTCGCCGCGCCGGTGAAGCCCCAGTGGATGGGGATGCCCACCACATGGACCACGCGCCCGCCGTCGCAGTGCAGCGGCTGGATGCGCCGCGTCACCACCGCCTTGGCCTTCACCGAGCCGCGCTTCGACCAGACACGCACCCAGCCGCCGCCGGTGATTCCCCGCATGGCCGCGAGCTCATGCGAGATCTCCACGAAGAACTCGGGCTGCAGGGCGGCATTCACCTTGTTGTGCTTGGTCCAGTAGTGGAAGTGCTCGGTGAGCCGGTAGGTCGTGGCCGCGAAGGGGAACTCGTCAGAGTTGCCGAAGCGCGCGACGTCGCTCTGGAAGATGCGCGCCACGGGATTGCCGCGCATCCTCGGGTTGAGGACGTTGGGCACCGGCGTCTCGAAGGGCTCCAGATGCGACGGGAAGGGCCCGTCGCGCATCATGCCGCGCGCGAAGAGGCGCGCGGAGCCTTCCTGGTTCATGATGAAGGGCATGACCGTCTCGGGCCTCGAGGTCGGCCCGATGTCCGGCACGTCGTAGCCGGTCCATTGCGTGCCGTTCCACTCCAGCAGCTTGCGGGTGGGATCCCAGGGCTTGCCCTGCAGGTCCGCCGAGGCACGGTTGTACAGCGTGCGCCGGTTGAGCGGCCAGGCGAAGGTCCAGTTGGGATAGGCGCCCGTCCCGTCGCGGTCTTCCGTGCTGCGCCGGGCCATGTTGTTGCCTGCCTCGTTGAAGCAGCCGGAGTAGATCCAGCAGCCGCACATGGTCGAGCCGTCGTCGCGCAGCTGGGAGAAGTTCACCACCTGCTTGCCGGCCTGCAGCAGCACCTTGGACGGATCGGCGGGGTCGGTGAGGTCGACGAGCGCGCGCCCGTTGATCTCCTTCGCCAGCTCCTCGGCCTCGGGCTCGTTCGGGTCGTGGTAGTTCCAGGAGAGGTTGAGGATCGGGTCGGGGAAGGCCCCGCCCTCCTTCCGGTAGAGCTCCCGCATGCGCAGGAAGATCTGCGACATGATCCAGGTGTCCTTCTTGGCCTCGCCGGGCGGGGTCGCCGCCGGCCAGAACCATTGCAGCCACCGGCCCGAATTGGTCAGCGAGCCCTCGTCCTCCGCGAAGCAGACGGTGGGGAGCTGGATCACCTCGGTGCGGATGCTCGCCGGGTTCACGTCGTTGAACTCGCCGTGATTCTCCCAGAAGCGCGCCGTCTCCGTCTCGAGCGGGTCCATCGTGACGAGGAACTTGAGCTTCGAGAGCGAGGCCGTGCACTTGCCGCGGTCGGGGAAGGCCATCAGGGGGTTGAAGCCCTGGCAGATATAGCCGTTCACCCGCCCCTGGTTCATCAGCTCGAACATGCGCAGGATGTCGTAGGACGGCACGTCGAGCTTGGGGATGTAGTCGTAGCACCAGTCGTTCTCGGCCTTGGCGGCGTCGCCCCACATGGCCTTCTGGAAGCTCACCATGAACTTCGAGTAGTTCTGCCAGTAGCTGGTCTGGCCTGGCCGCAGCGGCTTGAACTGCCGCGACTGCATGTAGGTCGCGTAGGTGGTCTCCCGCTCGGTCGGCATGTTCAGGTAGCCGGTGAGCAGGTGCGACATCAGGCCCATGTCGGTCAGGCCCTGGATGTTCGAGTGGCCGCGCAGCGCGTTCATGCCGCCACCGCGCACGCCGATATTGCCCAGGATGAGCTGGAGCATCGCCATGGTGCGGATGTTCTGCGAGCCGTGCGAATGCTGCGTCCAGCCGAGCGCGTACATCGACGTCATGGTCTTCGTCGGCGTGGAGCACTCGGAGATCATCTGGGCCACGCGCAGGAACTTCTCCTGGGGCGTGCCGCAGATGCGCTGCACCATCTCGGGCGTGTAGATCGAGACGTGCTGCTTCAGCAGGTTCCAGACGCAGCGCGGGTGCTGCAGCGTCGGGTCGACCTGGGCGAAGCCGTCCTCGCCGATGACGTAGTCCCAACTCGACCGATCGTAGTCGCGCTTCTCCTCGTCATAGCCGGAGAACAGGCCGTCGGCGTAGCTGAAGCCGTCCTTCACGATGAAGGAGGCGTTGGTGAAGGCCTTGGTGTACTCCCACTGCACGCGGTCGTTCTGAATGCAGTAGTTGATCACCCCCAGCAGGAAGGCGATGTCCGTCCCCTGCCGGATCGGCGCGTAGAAATCCGCGACCGAGGCCGTGCGCGTGAATCGCGGATCGACGACGATGAGCTTCGCGCCGCGGTGGGCCTTCGCCTCCGTGACCCATTTGAAGCCGCAGGGATGCGCCTCCGCCGCATTGCCGCCCATGACGACGACGAGGTCGGTGTTCTTGATGTCGGTCCAGGAGTTGGTCATCGCTCCACGGCCAAATGTCGGGCCCAAACTGGACACCGTGGGGCCGTGTCAGACGCGCGCCTGGTTATCGAATCCTACAATGCCGAGCGTCTTGGCGACCTTGAAGGTCGTCCAGGCCGTCTCGTTGGTGGTGGCCGAGGCCGCGAGCATGCCGGTGGTCGTCCAGCGGTTCACCGGGACGCCGGCCTGGTTGCGGGCGATGAAGTTCGCGTCGCGATCGTCCTTCATCAGGCGCGCGATCCGGTCCAGCGCCTGGTCCCAGCTGATCCGCTCGAAGCGGTCCGAGCCGGGGCGGCGGAGCATGGGGTAGCTGAGGCGCGTCTCGGACTTCACGAAGTCCTTCAGCGCGGCGCCCTTGGGGCAGAGCGTGCCGAGGTTCGTGGGGTGGTCCACGTCGCCCTCGACATGGATCAGCTCGGCCCGCTCGCCCTTCCGGACGTCGCCGCGCGAATACATGATCACCCCGCAGGCGACCGAGCAGTAGGTACAGGTGTTGCGCGTCTCGGTGGTGTTCACGAGCTTGAAGGGCCGGACATGGGCGATGACCGCCGCCTCCGCCTCTCCGAAACCCATCGCCGTCACCGACGTCGCCGCAACGCCCGCACCGGCGACCTTAAGCAGGCCACGACGCGAGAGTTCCATGTTCATCTGGTCCTCCCATCCTAAGGAGTTGAGCACTGAGGAGAGCCATCCGCATTGGATGAAGTCAAGGGGAAACGCCCGACCGACCGGCGCGTTATTCTTCTTCATTTACATCGCTTTATGATTTGAATTACAGCGCTCTAGGAACGTTCCGGCGCTGCATCGCAGCACCCGTTCCAAAGCGGGCTCAACCCACCCGTTGCAGGGCCGCTCCGTGCCGCCGCAGCCACTCCGTGGCAGCGCGGCGATGCGGCGTCCGCGCCTCCACATGCGCCCAGAACCGGTCGGAGTGGTTCATCTCGCGCAGATGCGCGACCTCGTGCGCCACCACATAGTCCAGCACCCAGTCGGGCGCGAGAACGAGGCGCCAGGAGAAGGCCAGCGTGCGGTCCGGCGCGCAGCTTCCCCAGCGGCTGCGCGTGTCCTTGAGCCGGATGGCGCGCGGCACGACGCCCAGCGCCTCGGCATGAGGCTTCGCCGCGGCGCCGATTCGCCGCAACGCCTCGGCGCGCAGAAAATCCTTCACGCGGCGGGCCACGAAGGCGGGGTCGCCGGTCACCACCAGCGCGCCTTCCTCCAGGAAGGCGGCGCCGCGCCGGTTCGGATCATGGCGGATCACATGCTCGACCCCGCCGATCGGCACCGAGGCGCCGGGCTCGAAGGGCCGCTCCGGCGCGAGCGCGGCGAGGCGCTGCATCACCCAGCCGGCGTGCTCGGACAGCAGCGCGAGGCCGTGCCGGCGGCCGACGCGGTTGGGGAGCGTCACCACCACCGCCCCCTCCGCGGGGTCGATTCGCAGCGAGACGCGCCGCGCCCGGGCGGAGCGCTTCCAGACCACCGGGCACGGCTCCGGCGGCAGGAGCGGATCGCGCCTGAGCTCGATGGTCTCGGAGTCGGGGAACTGCATGGACCGCCAGCATGTGGGAAAGCCCCCCGATGGTTCAACGGTTGACGGTTCAACGGTTGACATCAACCGCCGGTCCGGCGCGACTGGCATGCAATGAACATCGCCCGGACCCTGCCGAGTCTTCTCGTTCTCGGCAGCATCTGGGGCCTCACCCCCTCCCTCGCGAAGCTGGCCATGGCGGCGGGCGTGCCCGGGCTGGGCTTCGGCTTCTGGGCGGCGCTGGGCTCCGCCTCGCTGCTGGCCGTGATCTGTGCCCTGCGGCGGATTCCCATTCCACTGGACCGGGCGCATCTGCGCTACTACGCGGGCGCCGGGCTCACCGGCTTCGCGCTGGCGAACCTCTTCGGCTACACGGCGCTGCAGCACATCCCGGCCGGATTCTTCGCGCTGCTGATGCCGCTCTCGCCCATGCTGACGGTGATCGGCGCGGCCCTGCTGGGGCAGGAGCGGCTGAACGCCCGCAGCGTCGGCGGCACGGCGCTGGGCTTCGCCGGCGTGGCGCTGGCCATGGCGCCGGGCGCGGCCTTGCCCGACTCCTCGCTGATCGGCTGGGCGCTCGTCGCGGCCCTCTGCCCGGCCTGCTACGCGGCCTCCAACCTGGTCGGCGTGCAATGGGCGCCGCGCAACACCCAGCCGCTGGCGGCCGCCGCCGGCACGCTCTTCGCGGCGGCCGGTTTCCTGGCGGTGCTGGGGCTGGCGCTGGGGCAGTTCCATATCCCGGGTGAGGCCGAGCCCTTCGGCGAGGCGCTGCTGCCGGTGCAGGCGGTGGCGACCGGGCTGGCCTATCTCGTCTACTTCCGGCTGCTGGTGACGGCCGGGAGCGTGATCACCAGCCAGTCGGGCTATATCGTCACCATCATGGGCGTGGTCTGGGGCGCCGTGATCTTCGGCGAGCGGATGGGGCCGCTCACCCTGCCCGCCGCGGCGCTGGTCTTCGCCGGGCTCTGGCTGGTCACGCATCGCCGCTGATCGCCGTCATTTCCATCCGTGATTGGCCTCGCCCGTGGGCGCGGTGCGATGTTCGGGCCATGGACACGAACCTCCCCACCTACCGCGCCCCGGCCGAGACCCGCATCGGCCACGTCCACCTCAAGGTGGCCGACATCCCCCGCTCGCTCGCCTTCTGGCACGGCGTGCTCGGGCTGGACGTGATGATCCAGGGGCCGAGCGTCGCCTTCCTCTCGGCGGGCGGCTACCACCATCACATCGCGCTCAACACCTGGGAAAGCCTGGGAGGTTCGCCACCACCGGCGGGGCACACCGGGCTGTACCATGTGGCGATCCTCTACCCGGACCGGGCCGCGCTGGCTGGCGTGCTGAAGCGCGTGCGGGATGCGGGCATCGCACTGGAAGGCGCGTCGGATCATGGGGTGAGCGAGGCGCTCTACCTGCGAGATCCGGACGGGAACGGCGTCGAGCTGTACCGCGACCGGCCGCGCGAGGAATGGCCAGTGGACGCGGACGGCAAGATGACGATGTACACGCGCCGGCTGGATGTGGGGGCGTTGCTGGCCGAGGCGTGACGCCTCAGTCGCGCCGGGTAAAGCCCTCCTTCCTCAGGGCTAGGCCCGTCATGTCGTCGCCGAGGATCTCGACGGCGCAGGCACGGCCGGCATCGCTCAGCTGCTTCAGCGCCCGCGGATCGCCGCTCGCCCGCGACGCCTGCAGCGCGCGGTAGAGGACGACGAAGTGGCAGAGCAGCGCGACCTGCGCATCGCGCGGCCCACCTGTCCCGCGCGGCGCGCCCAGTGCCCCCTGCACCTGCCGCACCACGCCGCGCACCTGGTCGATCCCCGGATCCGCGGCGTGGTTGATCGTCGTCCAGAGCAGGACGGCGAAGCTCGCCACCACGTCCGCGATTCGGGCCGGCGACCGGTCGAAGGCCTCCAGGATATGGGAGAAGGTGCCGGGAAAGTCGTGCTGGCCGAGCAGGACGGAAAGCTCCCCGGCGGCGGCCGCGTCGCGTCGGCCGAGGGCGCCGAGAAGCCGCGCGATCTCCTCCGCAGAGGGCGCCGCGTCGCCGGACATCGCCTCCGGCTCCTCCGGCACGGCGGCCAGCATCCGGGCCAGGAAGGCCGGACCGAGCAGCGCCGCGATCGCGGGTGACACCACCGGCACCAGCCGCGTCCAGCGCTGCCGGACGCTGAGGCCCGGGGCGGCGGGCAGCCCGTAGCCGGGCAGTTCGATCCGGGGGATCGCCTCCGGATCGGCCCGGCGCGCCCATTCGCTCGGCGCGCAGCCGACCATGTCGGTGAAGACGTGGTGGAAGCGCGCATAGCTGCCGAACCCCGCAGCGAAGGAGGCGGCGAGCAGGTTCGCCCCCGGCCGGTACTCCTCCATAAAGCGCGCGAGGCGGATGTGGTTCCGCCAGTCCAGGAAGCTGCGGTTGGTGTGCTCGACCAGCAGGCGGCTCAGATAGGGCGCCGCCACGCCCGCCTCGGCCGCGAGCTGCGAGAGCGACAGCTCCCCGCCCGCCTCGCGCAGCAGCACGAGCGCGCGCGTCACCGCCGGATGCAGCGGCCGCAGGTTCGCCGGCGGGCTGCTGCGGCTGGCCCGACGGGCGCGCTGCAGCGCATAGGTCAGGCCCGCATTATAGGCCGCTGGATCGTCGGAATCCTGCGCGACCTGGCTCAGCAGCCGGTCCAGGTCCACCAGCTCCTCGCCGGGCAGCAGCCGCGACGGCTCCGCCGCGATGTCCTCGGCCCAGCCGGCCTCCAGCAGCGCGGGCTCCAGGCTGACCACCCACATCTCCAGGCTCGGCGAGCGCAGCAGGCGGTGCGGCTGGCCGGGGCCGAGCCAGATCAGCGTGCCGGGCCGCAGCTCGTAGGTGCGGTTGCCCAGCGTGTAGCTGCCGCCGCCGCGCACCACGAGGTCGAACTCCACATGCGGGTGGTGGTGGTCGATGTGCAGGCGGGCGCCGGCGACGGTCCGGCGGACCTCGCCCAGAAGTCCCTCGGGGATGGGCCTGCCACGATCGCGGATGTCGCCGCCCTTCCAGCCTGAATCGCAAGAAACGCTATCGGGCCGTGGGAATGGCGGCAAGAAGCCGCTCCCCCTCCAGGCGGATAACGGCGCCACGGGATCCGCGGCAGGACCGATGCCGGAACCGGCGGAATCCCAAGGAGATACTGCCATGTCCCTCGAACAGGCCCTCGCCGTCGGCACCGCCTCCACCTTCTCCGCCGCGAAGCTCGCGGCTGCCGCGCTGGGCGGAATTGTCCGCGCCCTGAGCCATCGGAGCGAGCTGGAGCACGTCGCCTCCCTCAGCCCGTCGGAGCTGCGCGACATCGGGCTGCTGCCCGGCGATGTCGCCTTCGCGCGTCAGCTGCCCCTGACGACCGACCCGACCGCCGAGCTGGCCCGCCGGGCCACCTACGGCCGCCTGTGAAGCCCCGACCGGAGGATATCGCCATGATCACCGACCGCAGGCGCATCGTCGTCGTCGACGGCTATTCCACCGGGCGGGAGCTGGTGCGCCAGCTCCTGGACCGCGGCGTCGAATGCCTGCACCTCCGCTCCGAGGCGCGCATCCCCGCCGCGGCCCGCTCCTTCGACCCGACGCCCTACGACGCCGATCTCGGCCATGTCGGCGATTTCAGCGCCGCGCTGGACTCGCTGAAGATGCTGCGCCCCGACGGCGTCGTCCCGGGCTCGGAATGGGGCGTCTCCTTCGCCGAGCGGCTGGCGCATGCCCTGGGACTGCCGACCAACCGGATCGGCACGCTGGCCGCGCGCCGCGACAAGTTCGCGATGATCGAGACGGTGCGGCGCGCGGGTCTGCGCACGGCCGAGCAGGCCCGCCTCCGCAGCGTCCACGAGGCGCAGGACTGGGCGGCGCGGCACGGCGCCTGGCCGATCGTCGTGAAGCCGGCGGCGAGCGCGGGGTCGGACGGCGTCTCGATCTGCCGCAGCCCCGCGGAGATCGACGCTGCCTTCCGCCGCGCGCTGCATCGGGAGAACCTCATCGGCACGCGCAACGAGGAGCTGCTGGTGCAGTCCTTCCTCGACGGCCCGCAGCTCATCGTGAACACGGTCAGCCGCGACGGGCGGCACTATGTCACCGACGCCTGGGACGTGGAGTTCTCCGACCCGGCGTCACCGATGGCGCCCACGGCGATCCACCTGCTGGACCTGCGCGCGCCGCGGGCCGCCGCGACCGCCGCCTACACGCTGAAGGTGCTGGACGCGCTCGGCATCCAGAACGGCGCGGCGCATACCGAGCTGAAATGGACGCGCGAGGGGCCGGTGCTGATCGAGACCGGCGCGCGCCTGATGGGGGCCGCCATGGACGCGCCCTCCTACCGCTCGGCCCGGATGACGACGCAGGCAAGCGTCTACGCCACCGCCCTGACCGCCTCCGACGCGGAGTGGGACCGGATCGCCGGCAGCCGGCACTACGCGATCCGCCGGCACCTGGCGAAGGTCTTCTTCGTCTTCGAGCGCGACGGCGAGGTGCGCAGCCTCGAGGGGCTCGGCCGCCTGCGCGAGCTGCCCTCCTTCAACGCGCATTACCGCGCGCTCCGGGTCGGCGGCCGCGTCTGGCGGACGGAGGATTCGCTGGCCTGCGGCGGCGTGGTCTACCTGGTCCATGACGATATCAGGCAGATCGCGGCGGATCTCCGGCAGTTCCGGATCTGGGAGCGGGCCGGGCTGCTCTACGGCCTCTCCTGCCAGGCGCAGCCGGCCGAGACGGAGGGCGCGGCATGATCGGCGGCTCCGTCCTCACCTTCGCGGGCGTCTCGCTGCAATCGGCCGGGGAGGTGCTCTACGGCACCTTCCTGCATGAGGTGCCGGCGCCGCTCTTCATCCTGCTGAGCGTCTGCCTCACGGCGCTCGTCTTCCTGGCCGCCACGCGCTTCCGCCTGCCCCAGGAGGGGCGCGGCCTCATGCTCCAGGCGAACCTCTGGACGGCGACCTGCTTCGTCAGCTTCTACTTTGCGCTGAAGCACCTGCCGCCGGCGGTCTGCACCGCGATCGAGATCGGCGCCTCGCTCCTCGCCGCGGTCGCGCTGACCCGCGTGCAGGGGACCGCCTGGAGCCAGGGCGCGCGCTACCTGGCCTGCGCGGGGATCGTCGCCGGCTGCGCCCTGCTCTCCTGGGTGGAGCTCCGCACGATGATGCCGGAAGCCTCGTCCGGGCTCGCCTGGGCCGCGATATCAGCGGCGACGGTGACGGGCGTGACCTCGGCGCTCTTCGCGGGGGTGTCGCGGAAGCTCTCCACCCACGGCTGGTCCTCCGGCGCGGTGCTGGCGCACCGCTTCTACCTGAGCATCGCGGTCGCGCTGGGCTGGATGCTCTGGGACGGGCTGCCGGCGGCGCTGCCCTCGACGGCGGAACTTGCCATCGTGCCGGCGATCGGCGCCGTGGCGGTGCTGGCGCCGCTGCTGCTGTTCCAGATCGCGCTGCGGCGGATCGACGCGCTCACCTTCATGATCTGCATGGCGGTGCAGCCGCTGCTGTCCTTCGGGCTGTCCTCGGTCTCGCCACGCTACGGCTTCGACTGGCCGACACTGGCCGGCATCCTGGTGGTGACGCTGTTCCTGGCGCTGGACCTCTCGGCCCGGCGCCGGATGCGGCCGGCCTGACGGCCGGCCGGCTCAGCCCGCGAAGGGATCCTTCAGCGCGATCGTGTCGTCGCGGTCCGGCGAGGTGCTGAGCATCATCACCGGCGCCTCCACCAGCTCCTCGATGCGGCGCACATACTTCACCGCCTGCGCCGGCAGCTCCGCATAGCTGCGCGCGCCGAAGGTGGAGCCCGACCAGCCGTCCATCACCTCGAAGATCGGCTCCGCCTTGGCCTGGGCCTTCATCGCGGAGGGCAGGTGCTTCAGCACCTGGCCGTCCACGCGGTAGCCCACGCAGATCTTCAGCTCCTTCAGCCCGTCCAGCACGTCGAGCTTGGTCAGCACCAGCCCGTTGACGCCGCCAAGCTTCACCGCCTGGCGCACCATCGCGGCATCGAACCAGCCGCAGCGGCGGGGACGGCCCGTGACCGTGCCGAACTCGCGGCCGCGCTCTCCGAGCAGCTTGCCGGTCTCGTCGAAGAGCTCGCTCGGGAACGGGCCGGAGCCCACGCGCGTCGCATAGGCCTTGGCGATGCCGAGCACGAGGCCGATCGAATCCGGACCGACGCCCGAGCCCGCCGCCGCATTACCGGCGACCGTGTTGCTGCTGGTCACATAGGGATAGGTGCCGTGGTCCACGTCGAGCATCACCGCCTGCGCACCCTCGAAGAGCACGCGCTTGCCCTCGTGCCGCGCCGCATCGAGACGTTCCCAGACCGGCTCGGCATAGGGCAGCAGCTTCGGCGCCAGGGCCAGCAGCCCGTCCAGCAGCGCCTGCTTCTCGAATTCCGGCGAGCCCAGACCGCGTAGCAGCGAGTTGTGGTGCAGCAGCAGCTCGTCGAGCTTGGCCGACAGCGTCTCCGGCTCGGCCAGGTCGCAGAGGCGGATGGCGCGGCGGCCCACCTTGTCCTCATAGGCCGGGCCGATGCCGCGGCCGGTGGTGCCGATCTTGTCCTCGCCGCGGGCGGCCTCTCGCGCGCGGTCGAGCGCCGGGTGCAGCGGCAGGATCAGCGGCACGTTGTCGGCGATGCGCAGGTTGTGGGGCCCGACGTCCAGCCCCTGCCCGCGCACCTTCTCGATCTCGGAGAGCAGCGCGTCCGGGTCCAGCACCACGCCATTGCCGATGATGCCGAGCTTGCCGCGCACCACGCCCGAGGGCAGCAGGCTGAGCTTGTAGGTCGTGTTGCCCACCACGAGCGTATGGCCGGCGTTGTGACCGCCCTGGAAGCGCACGACGATGTCGGCCCGGCTCGCAAGCCAGTCCACCACCTTGCCCTTGCCCTCGTCGCCCCACTGGGCGCCGATCACGGCGACATTGGCCATCAGCCGGTACCTTTCCCGATCGGGACGGCGCGCTGGCCGTCCCATAGATAAGTGCAGCGCAGGGCGCTGGCCTGGTCGGCGGCGGAGAGCGCCGCCACGGTGGCGAAGCCCTGGTCGCGCAGCGCCGCGCCGTCGGCGGCGGGCGTGCCCAGGGGCAGGAAGCAGCGGGGACGCGAGGGCGCCGGCGGGGCCGCGCGGAGCACGGCGTCGGGATAGAGAGTCATGCCCGTCGCCGGCTCGTCGTTGACCGAGAGGTAGCGACCGCCACGGGCCAGCTCCCCCGTCCGGCCCGGCCCGAAGATCGTGAAGGCGACGCCCACATGATACTGGAAGCCGCGGAACTCCACGGGGTCCAGCGTGATGCGCAGCCCGGGCGCGCGGGCGGCGATGGCCTCGATGACGCTGGACGCATTCTCCGCGATGGCCCGGGCGGCCTCGGGCAGCTCGGCTGCGCGCAGCACCTCGACGGCGTGGGCGGCCGGTCCCGCGGCGGCGAGCAGCGTGGGCAGCAGGGCCGCGACCGGGCCGGCGCCATCGGCCAAGGCAGTGACGGCGGCCGCGTCCTTGCGGTCCAGCGCCCGGACCAGGCGCTCGGCCAGGGCCGGCGAGACGCCCGCGGCGTCCAGCAGCGCATGGGCCATGCGCGGCAGGGTGACGTCCAGCGTGATGCCGGTGACGCCGACCCGCGCCAGCGCCTCGGCCGCGACCAGGGCGACCTCGGCATCGGCCTCGGGCGCGGCGCCGCCGATCAGCTCGATCCCGGCCTGAGGCAGTTGGCGGGAGGGGGCCAGCTCGGAGCCGCGCACCCGCAGCACCTGGCCGGAATAGCAGAGCCGCAGCGGCCGCGCCTGGAGGCCGAGCCGGGTGGCGGCGATGCGGGCCACCTGCGGGGTGGTGTCGGCGCGCAGCCCCATCATCCGCTGGCTGACCGGGTCCATCAGGCGAAAGGTCTGCTCGGCGACCGCGGCGCCGGAGCCGGCCAGCAGGCCCTCCTCGAATTCCAGCAGAGGGGGCTTCACCCGCTCGTAACCGTAGCGGGCGAAGCCTTCCATCAGGGCTTCGACAAGCGCCGCCTCCTGCTCCGCCTCGGGCGGCAGCAGATCCATGAGCCCGGCCGGAAGCAGGCCGGGCGGCGAGAACGGGTTGGCGGCGTCATTCATCCCGTGGCCGTGTGTGGCAGCGTGCGTGCTGACGGGCAAGATGCGGCGTGCCAGAATAACGCCATGAAACGCCGCGCGCTCCTGATCATGTCCGCCCCCTTGGCCCTTCTGGCCGCCGGCTGTGCCGAAGATCCCTCGCAGAGCTACCTCTGGGGCTTCGGCGATCCGATCCGGGGAGCAGCGCTCAACGCGACCCGGATGCTGGGCGATACCTCCCAATATGACGGCAACCCCGCCGGCGCGGCGATCGCGGCCGCGACGCTCGAATTCCTGGCCCGCAGCTTCCGCGACGACCCGATCTGGTCGTTCCGGGTCAATCCCGCCACCACACAGGAGCTCCAGGCCGCCGTGCTGGAGATGCGGGGCGCGCTGGGTATCAGCCCGACCGCACCCAATGCCGTGATCGAGCAACTGCTCCGCCAGGCCGCCCAGGCGCTGCGCGCCGGCAGCCAGGCCCGCGCGCTGGCCGCCCTCTCGGGCCCGAACTTCACGGTCCCGCCCGAGGAGGTGCTGCGGCGGCTGGGCAGCCTGCCCCGCCTGCGCCGCGTCTCGAGCGCCGCCGGCATGGCGAACGAGGAGGCCTTCCGCCGGCCGCGCTGAGGCTCAGCCGAAGGGGTCGGGCTCGCCGTCCGGCAGCGGCACGCGGGCCACGTTCAGCGTGAGGCCGACCGCGGCGTAGTAGCCGCAGATGCCCAGCAGCTCGGCCACGCCCTTCTCGCCGAAGATGGCCCTGGCCTTCTCGAAGGCGGCGTCGGTCACGTCCTTGTCGCGGTGTAGCTCGGTGCAGAAGTGGTAGACCGCGGCCTCGTCCTCTTCCATGTCCCTGGGCTGCTGGCCCACGCGGATGGCCTCGACGATCTCCGGCTTCAGCCCGCCTTTCAGGGCCAGCTCCGCATGCGCGAACCACTCGTAGCGCGCCTCGTAGGCCTTGGCCGTGATGATGATCGCCAGCTCTGAGAGGCGCGCGGGGAAACCGCTGTCCCAGCGCATGAAGCGGCCGGCGCGCTGCATGATGTCGGCCATCTCCGGGCTGTGCAGCCAGGCCGGGAAGGGTCCGCGCAGCCCGGCGCGCGCGCCGGAGGCGATGTTGTCGGCAACCTCGCGCTGGCGCGCGGTCATGGTCTCGGGGGTGAGGGCGGTGAAGCGGGCCATGGGCGTTTCCTGATTCCGTGTTGCCGCTACGATGCCGCGCAGCAAGGGAAACGCCAATGGCCGCCGGAAACGTCCTGTTCATCATGTGCGACCAGTTGCGCTGGGATCACCTGGGCTGCTCGGGCCATCCCTTCCTGAAGACGCCGAACATCGACGCCCTGGCGGCGCGCGGCGTGCGGTTCAGCCAGGCCTATGTGCAGTCGGGCATCTGCGGCCCCTCGCGGATGAGCTTCTACACGGGGCGCTACGTCGCCTCGCACGGCGCCACGCACAACCGCGTGCCGCTTTCCGTCGGCGAGGTGACGCTCGGCTGGCACCTGCGCGAGGCGGGGAGGACGCTGGCGCTGGCCGGCAAGACCCACATGCTGCCCGACGTCAGGGGCATGAAGCGCCTGCTGGTCGAGGGGCAGGACGAGCTGGCCGTGCTGCTGCGCGAGGGCTGGTTCACCCTGGTCGACCGCCATGACGGCCACCACGCCGAGACCGACAGCGCCTATGCGCATTGGCTGCGCGCCCAGGGTTACGACGATCCCGATCCCTGGACGAACCACGTCATCGCCGTGGAGAACGAGCGCGGCGAGGTGCTCAACGGCTGGAAGATGCGCAACGCCCGCCTCCCCGCCCGCGTGCGCGAGGAGCACAGCGAGACCGCCTACACCACCGACCAGGCGCTGCGCTTCATCGAGGGCCAGGGCGAGACGCCCTGGGTGCTGCACCTCTCCTATGTGAAGCCGCACTGGCCCTATATCGCGCCGGCGCCCTACCACGCGATGTACACGCCCGAGCAATGCCTGCCCGTCCGCCGGCATCCGGCGGAGCGCGGCGAGGCGGCGCATCCCGTGCTGCGCGAGTTCCAGAACGAGGAGGTCGCGCAGAGTTTTCAACGCGATGAGTGCATCGCTGCGGTGCGGCCAACCTATCAGGGCCTCATCGCGCAGATCGACACGCATCTCGGCCGCGTCTGGGAATTGCTGGAGCGCACGGGGCGCTGGAAGGACACGCTGGTGATCTTCACCGCGGACCATGGCGACTACCTCGGCGACCACTGGCTCGGCGAGAAGGAGCTGTTCCACGACTGCATCCAGCGGGTGCCCTTTCTCCTGTACGACCCCTCGCCCGAGGCGGATGCGACGCGCGGCACCATGGACGACCGCTTCGTGGAGGCGATCGACTGCGTGCCGACCATCCTCGACGCGCTGGGGATGGAACCGCAGCCGCATCTGCTGGAGGGCCGCTCGCTGCTGCCGCTGTTGCGCGGCGAGGCTCAGGGCTGGCGCGGCGCAGTGTTCAGCGAATTGGACTGGACCTTCCGAGCCGCGCGCCGGCGGCTCGGGCTGCCGACAGGGAACCATCGCGGCTTCATGGTGCGGACCGAGCGGTGGAAGTACCTCCACTGGACCAGCGGCATCCGGCCTCAGCTTTACGACCTCGCAACCGATCCGGAGGAGTTCTTCGACCTGGGCGAGGATCCGGCGCTGGAGCCGGTGCGGATCGCGATGCGCGAGCGGCTGCTGGACTGGGCGACGAACCTCAAGACCCGCACGACGCTGACCTGGGCCGAGGCTGAGTTCCGCACCGACCGTCATAAGGCGGCAGGTGTCTTCTACGGGGAATGGTGAGGCCGATCGCCGCACATTCTGCGGCGAAGAGGGCCCTTAATCCCCGCAAAGGTGGCCTTACGCCGCCACGCCCACCCGCCGGTAATCCCGCGCGAAGTACAGCAGCGCCGCATCCACCCCCTCGCCCAGCCGGATCGCCTCGATCTCGGCGAAGACCACGAGATGCGTCCCCTTCTCCACCATGTCCGTGATGCGCCCGTCGAAGGCGACCATCGCGCCATCCAGCACCGGCGCGCCGGTGGCGAGCCTGCTCCAGCCCCCGCTCTCGAAGCGAGCCTCGCCCTCCACGCCGGTGAAACCCGCGAAGATTCCCGAGAGTTCCTGCTGCTCGGCCGCCAGCGTGTTCACGCAGAGCACGCCATTGGTGCGGAAGGCCTCCACCGAGGAAACCGTGCGGTTCATGCAGACCAGCAGGGTCGGCGGGCTGTCGGTCACACTGCACATGGCGCTGGCGGTGAAGCCCGCGCGCCCCGCCGGCCCATCGGTCGTGATGATGTTCACGGCGGCGCAGAGCCGCGCCATGGCATCCCGGAATTCCTTGCGCTCGACGGGCATCACCGCTCCTCACCGCATCTGCCGAACCTGATCCGCTCCACCATGGCCGAGATTCGTGCCTGTGTATCCTCGCTGTCGGTGCCGATGGCAATTTCCTGCAGCGGGGGCGGCTCGCCCCCGAAGGCGGCCCGCCAGTCCGCCGCCAGGTCTACCCGCTCCTCGAACCATCGTCCCGTGGGCGTGCCGGCGTGGCGCAGGACCCGCACCTTGGCGAGGCCGGGCACCCAGGGGCTGACGAAGAGCGGCGGCTCGCGCCCCGTGCCGCCCCAGACATAGATCAGCAGGCTCCGCGGCAGCCGATGGTTCCCGGCACGGAACTGCGCGACGGCATGCTGGGTCCGCTGCCAGGCCGTGACATGGGGTGGCCAGCCCTGGAATCCCGCGGTGATGGCGACGGCGCGGTCGTCGCCGCCGCGGCGGGTGAGATTGGTCGCCGGCGGCCCCGCATCGACCCGCCAGCGCCAGGAAAGGCAGCCGGCGTCGCCCTCGGCCCGGCGCCAGACGAAGCTGCCGACGCCTTCGCCGGAGATGGCCAACCCGTCGGGACGATGGGTGAAGGCGGCGGGATGCAGCTGGCCCTCGTATTGGCCATGGATCCAGCCCTCGGCGGCCAGGCCGGCGTCGATCGAGGCCTGCGCCCTCGTCGCGACTCCGAAGGTTAACGCGGCGAGCATGGTGCGGCGGAGCATCCTCCGTTACATGGCTGTCATCGGGAACAATGCCAAGGGAGTTCAGCATCATGGCCGTGATTCAGATTGCCGCGACGGACGGCGCCGGCAGCTTTGACTGCCTCGTTGCAGCGCCGAAGGCCCAGCCCTCGGGCGTGGTGGTGCTGATCCAGGAGATCTTCGGGATCAACAGCGCCATGCACGCGCTGTCCGACTGGGTCGCCGACATGGGCTTCATCGCCCTCACGCCCGACCTCTTCTGGCGGCAGGAGCGGAACGTCGTGCTGGAGCCCGACGAAGGCCAGGCACAATGGGAGAAGGCCTTCCAGTTCCTGAACGGCTTCGACCAGGAAAAGGGCCTCGCCGACATCGCCGCGACCATCGCCCATGGCCGGACGATGGACGGCTCGACGGGCAAGGTCGGCACCATGGGCTTCTGCCTGGGCGGCCGGATGGCCTTCAAGGCCGCGACCGGCACCGATGCCGACTGCAACGTCAGCTACTACGGCGTGATGCTGGACGCGCTGGTGGCCGAGAAGCCGGCCTTCCGCGGACCGCTGCTGATGCACATCGCCGAGAAGGACAAGTTCGTCCCGCCCGAGGCGCAGCAGAAGATCCTGGAAGGCGTGAAGGGCAATCCCAAGGTGACCGCGCATGTCTATCCGGGCGTGGACCACGCCTTCGCGCGCATGGGCGGGCACGCCTGGGACGGCCGCGCGGCGACCATCGCCAATGGCCGGACGGCGGAATTCCTGGTGAAATACCTGGGGTAAGTCACACTTCGTCGCATCCGGCATCGCGGCGTCATGGCATCTTCCGGCGGCCATGACGCCGCTCGCCGCCCATGCCGCGATCCGCTTCGGCCTCGGGGCCCGCCCCGAGGCGCCGGTGCCGTCTGAC
>NZ_JBXAQB010000014.1:0-194508 GCF_058806835.1 Roseococcus sp. GW821-FHT12F05 | reverse complement strand
CGACACCGTCAGCTGAAGCAGGTTCACCACGCCCGAGAACACACCCACCACACCAAAATACGCACGACAACGGCGGAAGGAGGTGGTGATCGGGGTCTCGCGCGGGGGGCGGGCGCTCATGGCGCAGGCCCGCCTGAAGCCGGGCCGGGGCCCGGGACAAAGCACATCATCGAAGGAGGCCTCTCGCACGTTTTGTGGATCGGAACCGACGCGGCATCTCGCCGCCCGGCCCCCACAATCTGCGTTGGAGGTCCTTACCTATCCGTTAACGCGAACGCGTTTTGTTCCGGATCAGCTCCGGCCGCGGCGAACACCGGAGGCGGCCGAAGCCGGCCGCACGGCACCGGCCGGCGTGCCGGCATCGAAGCCGAGGAAGCCGATGGACGGCTGCGGCGTGCCACCATTGGCCTGCCAGAGCTGCGGGAGCCGCCCGGCGCCGCTCGCCGTCTGCACCGCCTCCAAGGCCGGGGCCGGACGGGACCGAGCAGCGGCGGCCGCGGCAGCTGCGGCCGCGCGCTGGGCGCGCGGATCGGGCGCGGACCGCTCCGGCGGCGGTGAGCTGCCCGAGCCGCGCATCGAGAGCAGGTAGAACATGATGTCGGACCGCCCGCGATCCACCGCGGAATCCACCGCGGTCAGACCGAGCGCGTTGCGCGCGTTCACGTCGGCGCCGCGCGCCACGGCGTCGCGGACGGTCTGGATGTCGCCGCGGGCGATGCCGTCGAAGAGCGCGTCGTTCGGGTTCATGGCCGAGGGCGGCGTCTCGGCCGGGATGGGCGCCACGCCGCGCTGCGCGGCCACGCCCGGAAGGGCGGGCGCGGGTTCGCGGGGGCGCTGGTCCGGCGGCGGTCGCGCCGTGGTGCGGCCGCTGCCGAGCATGCCCTGGGCAGAAGCCGGGGGCGCGAAGGCGGGGAAGGCCGCGAGAAGGGCGAAGGCGGTGAGCGCCATCCAGGCCGTGCTGCGCATCATCAGTCTTCCTCCGAAGGTCGGCGAGGCATAGCCCATGGCGCCGGCTGGGGCGAGGGGCCTCGCTACCAGGTCATGGGCACGCTGAAGCGCGCGCCGGCTGCGGGGTTCTGCAGGAAACGCTGCTCGCGCTGGTTCACGGCGCCATCGGCCGCGGCGCCGCGGCCCGGAAGCGCTGGGTTGATGAGCGTGGGGCTGATCGTCGCGACATTCGGCGGGTCGATCTGGGCCGGCCGATATTCCAGGTCGATGTTCGGTCGCGGAGCGAGCTCGGCCTGCGGCGCGGGAGCGGGCTGACGCTGGCCGAAGCCGGAGAAGCCCGGGGTCGAGGGGATGCCGCCGTCCATGAAGGCGCGGTCCCGCGGGTCGGTGGGCCGGGGACGCGGACGGGCCGGCGCCGCGCGCGGCGCCTCGATGCGGACCTGGGTGTCCACGCCCCGTGTATCGATACCTTGGGCCGATGGCGCGGCTGCGGAGCCGAATGCGGCTGTGATCGAAACGAACAGGGTCAGAGCCCAGCGGTCCCGCGCGAATCCTGCGGCGGGTTGCCGGCTATGGTCGTTCCGCCTTCGGCCCAGGCCCGCAAGGCCCAGCGCACCGAAGGAAAGGCAAGGTCGTCCCAAGGGATATCCCCCCAAGCGAAGAACCGGACATCAAGGCTTTCCGGTCCCGGCGAAAAGCCGGGTTCAGCCAGACGCGCGCGATAGATGATCTGCACCTGACCGATTCTGGCAATGGAATAAATGGCAAGAATCCCATCCAGTTCAAGTTTGGCCCGTGCTTCTTCCCAGGCTTCGCGCCGCGTGCCCTCCTCGACCGTCTCGCCGAGTTCCATGTATCCGGCGGGGAGCGTCCAATATCCGCGGCGGGGCTCGATCGCCCGGCGGCAGAGCAGGATGCGGCCGTCCTCGGCGACGACGCTGCCGACGACGATCTTGGGATTCTCGTAGGCGATGAAGCCGCAATCGCCGCAGACGAGGCGCTCGCGATCCTCGCCCTCGGGAATCCGGCGGGTGAAGTGTTCCGGGTGCATGCGGTCAGGCTGGTCCGCGGCGTGCGATGCGACAAGTGCCGGGAGCGGGGCCGAATGCGGAAGAAGCCACGCCTTTGAAGCGTCCGGTCGCGCATGCGGCCGGCGCCGCCCAACCCGCCGCGCGACCGGGTAATTCGGCGGCTCGGCGAAGGCAAGGCGGCGGAGCCGCCGCCCGCCGTTTGAGGACGAAAGACAACCGCTGCCGGATTTATCCGGCGGCGGCGGCGAAGGCGAAGTTGTCGTAGCTGTTCTCGGCCACGCGGAACCACTGGAACAGCTCGCCGCGATAGGGACGGTAGGCGTCCCAGATGGTCTTGAAGCGGGGGTTCTGGTTCGAGAGATCCGCCATCAGCGCCTCGTTCGAGCGCCAGGCGAGCTGCAGGATCTCGCGCGAGTAGAAGCGCAGCTGCGCGCCGGCCGCGACCAGGCGGCGCAGCGCGATCGGGTTCAGGTGGTCGTAACGGCTGACCATCTCGCTGTCCGCCTCGGCGCAGGCGACGGCGAGCGCCTCCTTGTAGAGGGCGGGAAGCCCCTCATAGGCGCGCTTGTTGATCAGCATGTGCAGGCGCGCGCAGGGCTCGAAGAAGCCCGGCGCGTAGTAGTAGCGGGCGACGCGGTGGAAGCCGAGACGCTCGTCGTCATGCGGGCCCGTGAACTCGGTGGCGTCGATCGTGCCGCGCTCCAGCGCCGGGTAGATGTCGGCCGGGGCGACCAGGGTGGGGTTCGCGCCCATCCGCTTGAAGACCTCGCCGGCGAGGCCAGAGATGCGGAACTTCAGCCCCTGCACGTCCTGCTGGGTGCGGATCTCCTGGCGGAACCAGCCGCCCATCTGCGCGCCCGTGTCGCCGCAGGGGATGCCGACGCAGTTGTATTCCGCGAGCAGCGCGTCGGCGAGCTGGTTGCCGCCACCATGGCGCAGCCAGGCCGTCATCTGCCGGGTGTTGAGGCCGAAGGGCACGGCCGTGAAGAAGGCGAAGCCCGGCTCCTTGCCGATATACCAGTAGGTGGCGGTGTGGCCGCACTCGATGGTGCCGGCCTGCACCGCGTCGAGCACCTGCAGGCCCGGGACGATCTCGCCCGCCTGGAAGGCCTGGATGCGGAACTTATTCTCGGTCAGCGCGGCGACGCGGGCCGCGACCTTCTCCGCCGTGCCGAAGAGCACGTCGAGGTTGCGGGGGAAGCTCGACTGAAAGCGCCAGCGCAGCTCCGGCAGGGATTGGGCGAGGGCGGGTGCCGCAAGCGCGGCCGGAGCAGCGCCAGCGGCCGCGCCGAGGACGAGACGACGATTCATGAGCGTTTGCCTCCGGAGGATTAAGACTGAGTGACTTCGCCCATATCCCAGACCCCGGGCGGGGGAAAGGTCTAACGGCCCCTTGCCTTTGCGCCGGTTGGGAAGGTTAATGACGCATATAGGTTGCCGGAGAACGCATATATGCGCGCAGGAGTGGGTGGCGGCTGGCCAGGGCGCTGGGCCGGCTGGTTTATGTGCCTCGCCCTGCTGCTGGGCCTGGCGATGCCCGCCATGGCGCAGACCGGTAATCCGACCCACGACGCACTGCAGTCCCGCACCGACCTGGAGCGGCGGCAGGCCATGCTCCAGGCCCTGCGCGGCCAGGGCGACGCCTGCAACATTGTGATCCTCGCCTATCACGCCGGCTTCGACGCCAGCCGCACCTCCTATTGGGACATGCGCTGCGGCGACGGCTCGACCTATCGGGCGCGCCTGCCGGCCGAGCGCTTCGCCGGCGCGGCTTTCCTGCGCTGCGGCGCAGCCGCGCCGCTGCCGCAGGGCGGACCCTGCTTCCAGCCGGTGGCCGCGGCCATGGCGATGGCCACCGCCTCGGGCGGGCGCGGGGCCAGCGAGGCCGCTTGCCGCGCCACCTGCGCGACCCAGCCCGCCGCGGGCCAGAACATGTGCGTGTCGCGCTGCGTCTCGGGCCAGGGCATCGAGGTCGGCACCCAGCTTTCGGCGGCGCTTCCGGCTAACTCGCGCTTCGGCGCCATGTACTTCACGGACAATCCGGTCCCGGCCTACGGCTTCGCCAACGGCTCGCCGGACCGGCTCGAGATCAACATGCGCGCGGTCCGCGCCTGCCAGGCCATGGCCGGCCGCGTCCCCTGCAAGTTCCAGGGCGAGTTGGTGAACCAGTGCGGCGCCGTCGCCATGGCCATCAGCCGCCATCCGCGTGCGATGGTCATGACCTCCGACATCTCCACCCAGGTGCTGAACCTGGCCACCACCGGCCAGGGCGCCGACAAGGCGGCCGCCGAGGCGGCGGCCATGCAGGCCTGCCGTCGGGCTGAGGGCCCGGGCGTGCAGTGCCGCGTGGTGGCCTCCGGCTGCTGACCCCGAACATGCAAGACAAGACCCCAACAAGGATTTCCGCCATGCGACGTTCCTTCGCCGCTCGGGGCGCCGCCCTCGGCCTCGCCACCCTGGGCGTCGCCCTCGGCCTCGCCGCCGTGCCGGCCACGCCGGCCCTGGCCCAGGCGCCGCGGCCGCAGGCATCCGCGCCGGCCCGCCCGGCCGCGGGCGGCTCGACCCTGGATCAGGTGAAGGCGCGCGGGACGCTCATCTGCGGCGTGAACGGCGTGCTGCCGGGCTTCTCGGCGCCCGACCCGCAGGGGACGATGCGCGGCTTCGACGCCGACTTCTGCCGCGCCATCGCCGCCGCCGTGCTGGGCGACGCGAGCAAGGTCCGCTTCGTCAACCAGGCGACGCCGGAAGGGGGGCTCGACGCCCTCGCCAACCGGCAGGTCGACCTGCTGGTGCGCAACACCACCGCGACGATGAGCCGCGATTCCGGCCGCCCGGTGACGGCAGGTCCGGTGCTCTTCTACGACGGCATGGCCTTCCTGGTGCCGCGCACCATGGGCATCTCCAGCCCCCGCCAGCTGGGCGGGCGCACGGTCTGCTGGGCCGGTGCCGAGGGGCAGCAGGGCGGCGCGGCCGACAACCTCGACGGCTTCCAGCGGCGCCACTCCATCAACTGGACGGTGCGGCGCTTCGACAGCCAGCCGCAGGTGGTGGCCGCCATGATCAACGGCGAATGCCAGGCCTTCGCCGCCGACGGCGGCGCACTCGCCGCCCGCCGCGTGACGGACTTCCAGGATCCGAGCCGCTGGGTGGTGCTGCCCGAGATCATCTCCGCCGAGCCGCTGACGCCCTGGGTGCGGGCCGGCGACGAGCTCTGGCGGGACATGATCGTCTGGGCCGGCCAGGCGCTGATCGAGGCCGAGGCTTTCGGCGTCACCTCGCAGAACCTGACGCAGAACCTGACCCATTCGGACTGGCGGGTTCGGCGCCTGCTGGGCGTCGAATCCGACCTTGGCCGGGCCTACAGCCTGCCCAACACCTGGGCGGCGCGGATGATCGCAGCTGTCGGCAATTACGGCGAGATCTTCGAGCGCAACCTGGGCCGCGGCTCGATCATCGGCATGGACCGCGGGCTGAACGACCAATGGACGCGCGGCGGGCTGCTCTACGCCATGCCGACGCGGTAAAAAAGCGCGCAAGAGGAACCTTGCGCGCCTGCTGTCGAGAGCCATCCGGCCGCAGGTACGACCGGCGCCGCCCACTCAACCGCGGCAATGGCGGTCGAGTGGCGCGGCGAAGCCAAGCGCGCGCCCGGCGTCTGAGGGCCGGCTAAAGTATGTAGCGCGACAGGTCGGCGCTGGCCGCGAGGCTTGCGACGCGGTCCTTCACCATGGCGGCATCCACCGTCACGCTCTCGCCGCGCTTGTCGCTGGCGGAGAAGCTGATCTCCTCCAGCAGCCGCTCCAGCACCGTCGAGAGCCGCCGCGCGCCGATGTTCTCCACAGTCGCGTTGATCTCGGCGGCGAGATCGGCCAGCGCATCGACGGCCCCGGCCTCGAAGCTCAGCTCCACGCCTTCCGTGCCCATCAGCGCCGTCGCCTGCTTGAGCAGCGAGTGCTCCGGCTCGGTGAGGATCCGGCGGAAATCCTCGCGGGTCAGCGCCTTCAGCTCCACGCGGATCGGCAGGCGCCCTTGCAGCTCGGGCAGCAGGTCCGACGGCTTGGAGAGATGAAAGGCGCCGCTGGCCACGAAGAGGATGTAGTCCGTGCGCACCGGGCCGTGCCGCGTGTTGACCGTCGTGCCCTCGATGAGCGGCAGCAGGTCGCGCTGCACGCCCTCGCGGGAGACATCGCCGCCGCGCACGCCGCCCTCGCTGGAACGCGCGATCTTGTCGATCTCGTCGAGGAAGACGATGCCGTTGTTCTCGGCGTTCTGCACGGCGGCGCGGGTCAGCTGCTCCTGGTCGAGCAGCTTGTCCGCCTCCTCGCGGGTCAGCGCCTCGCGGGCCGCGGCGACGGTCATCTTCCGGGGCTTGGCGCGGCCACCGAACATCTTGCCGAACATCTCCTGCATGTTCTGCATCTGGCCGGGCGGCATGCCGGGCATGTCCATCATGCCGATGGGCGTGCCGGGCGCCTCGGTGACCTCGATCTCGATCTCCCGCGTCTCCAGCTGCCCCTCGCGGAGCATCTTGCGGAACTTCTGCTTCGTGTCGCCTTGAGCCGCCTCGCCGGTGAGCGCGGTGATCAGTCGCTCCTCGGCATGCAGCTCGGCCTTGGCCTGGACGCCCTTGCGCGCGGCCTCGCGCGTCTGGACGATCGAGGCCTCCACCAGGTCGCGCACGATGGATTCCACGTCGCGGCCGACATAGCCGACCTCGGTGAACTTCGTGGCCTCGACCTTGAGGAAGGGCGCGTTGGCGAGCTTGGCGAGCCGCCGCGCGATCTCCGTCTTGCCGCAGCCGGTGGGGCCGATCATCAGGATGTTCTTCGGCACCACCTCCTCCTGCCAGGAGTCGGGGAGCTGCTGGCGGCGCCAGCGGTTGCGCAGCGCGATGGCCACGGCGCGCTTGGCGTCGTGCTGGCCGATGATGAAGCGGTCGAGCTCGCTGACGATCTCGCGCGGGGAGAGGTTCACCGTCTCCGGTGCGGTGATGACGTCGCTCATCAGCCGAGGGTCTCCAGGATGAAGTTGCCGTTGGTGTAGACGCAGATATCCGCGGCGATCTTCATCGAGCGCTTCGCGATCTCCTCGGCGCTGATGCCGTCCACCGTCATCAGCGCGCGGGCGGCGGACAGCGCGTAGTTGCCGCCGGAGCCGATGCCGATGAGGGAGTCTTCCGGCTCCAGCACGTCGCCCTGGCCGGTGAGCAGCAGGGAGCGGTCCTTGTCGGCCACCGCCAGCAGCGCCTCGAGGCGGCGCAGGTAGCGGTCGGTGCGCCAGTCCTTCGCCAGCTCGACGCAGGCGCGCTCGAGCTGGTCGGGGAAGCGCTCGAGCTTGGCCTCGAGGCGCTCCAGCAGCGTGAAGGCGTCGGCGGTGGCGCCCGCGAAGCCGGCGATCACCTTGCCCTGGGCGATGCGCCGCACCTTGCGGGCATTGTTCTTGACCACGGTCTGGCCGATCGAAACCTGGCCATCGCCCGCCATGGCGACCTTTCCGTCGCGGCGGACGCAGAGGATCGTGGTGCCGTGCCACCCGATCATGTCGTTTGGGGATGTTTGCATGGAGGCCGATGTGGCGTGCGCGACGCCGTTCGGCAATCCGGGTTGTCCGGTTGCATGACTGGCCCCAACGTTATGCATCGGAGGAACCTTCGTCATGCTGCCCTGCCTCGTCCCTGCCGGCGCCGACGCGCTGCCGCTTCATGTCGTCACGCCCGAGGGCTGGGAGGATCTGCCGGGCGCGGGCTTCGCGAAGGCCTCAGGCTTTTCCGGCAAGCCAGGCGAGATCGCGCTGCTGCCGGGCGAAGGCGGGATCGCCGGGGTCTTGTTCGGGGCGCCGAAGACGGCGGAGGGCTACGGCGTCCTGCCCTATGGCCTGCCCGAGGGCACCAGCTGGGTGCTGAAGGGCGGCGACGCCTTCCAGGCCACGTTAGGCTGGTGCCTGGGCGCCTATCGCTACACGCGCTTCAAGGCCGGCAAGCGGGCGCCGGCGCGGCTCGTGGCGCCGGAGGGCAGCGAGGGCGCGCAGGCGCAGGCCGCCGCCATCTGGCGCGCGCGGGACCTGATCAACGCGCCGGCCAACCACCTCGGCCCGGCCGAGCTGGCGGAGGCGGTCGGCGAGGTCGCCGCGGCGCATGGCGCGCGCTTCCGGATCATCGAGGGCGACGCGCTGCGGACGGGCTTTCCCGCCGTCTATGCCGTCGGCCAGGGGAGCCCGCGGGCACCACGCGTCGCCGTGCTGGAATGGGGCGCGGAGGACGCGCCGCTGGTCGCGCTTTGCGGCAAGGGCGTGTGCTTCGACACGGGCGGGCTCGACCTCAAGCCGCCCTCGGGCATGCTGCGGATGAAGAAGGACATGGGCGGCGCCGCGGTCATGCTCGGCCTGGCCGAGGCGCTGATGGCGGCGCAGGCGCCCATCCGACTGCTGCTGCTGGTCGGCGCGGTGGAGAACAGCATCTCCGGCGAGGCTTTCCGGCCGCTGGACGTGATCCGCACGCGCAAGGGCCTCACCGTCGAGATCGGCAATACGGATGCCGAGGGCCGGCTCGTCCTGTCGGATCTGCTGACCTATGCCGGCGAGCATGGGCCGCAACTGATCCTCAACGGCTGCACGCTGACCGGCGCCGCGCGCGTGGCGCTGGGGCCGGACCTTCCCGCGCTGTTCTGCAACGATGATGCTCTGGCGGGTGCCCTGCTGGCCGGTGGGCTGGAGGCGGGCGATCCGCTCTGGCGCCTTCCATTGCACGATGGTTATGCGGGTTGGCTCGACAGCGGGGTCGCGGACCTCAACAACGTCTCCACGCGGCCGATGGCCGGCGCCATCGTCGCGGCCCTGTTCATGAAGCGCTTCGTGCCCGAGGGAATCCCTTGGGGACACCTCGATCTCTATGCCTGGAACGATGCCAACCGGCCCGGCCGCCCCGAGGGCGGCGAGGCGACCGGCCTGCGCGCGGCGCTGGCGGGAATCGGCAGGTTCCTCGGATTTCCGGAAAAGCCATCTCCGTAACGATTTGTCTGGTCACTACGGCAAAATGAAATTCTTGCAATTCGTTGCCGTTCTGAGCCTATATATGGGCCTCGCTTCCCAGATTTTGGGACATTTCAACGTCGTGTTTCGGGCTCGGACCGTTCCGGGCTCCGAAGTGGCCTCCGGTCCACGGCGCGAAGAAGGAAAGGTGCCATGACTGTCCAGATCAACCCGGACCAGCTCGTCGGGATCCTGCGGGACACGACGGTGGCGCTGGTCCGCCGCGACGGACCCGACCTCTCCGCCCGCCAGCTGGGCGTGTTCCTGACGGTCTATCTGAGCCCCGGGCCGCACACGGTGCGCGGGCTGGCGCTGGACCTCAACGTGTCGAAACCGGCGATCACCCGCGCGCTGGACCGGCTGGGCGAGCTGGACCTCGCGCGCCGCAAGGTGGACCCGATGGACCGGCGCAGCGTGCTCGTGCAGCGGACGCTGAAGGGCGCGATCTTCCTCCGCGAGCTGCGGCAGACGATGTCGGAGGCGGAGGGGATCATTTCGCCTCAGGTGCAGCAGGAAGAATTCGCCGCCTGAGAAGGGCCGCGGCTCCGCCCCGCGTCAGTACCCCGCGGAAAAGTCCACGAGGTTGATCAGCTCGCGCCCCTCGCGTGCCCGGCGCAGATTCTCCACCACCTGCGGTGCGGCGCTCGACGGGATCGTGATCGCTGAGGCGTGCGGCCAGACCAGCACGCGCGGATGCCTCCAGAAGGGATGCTCCGCCGGCAGCGGTTCCGGCTCGAAGACGTCGAGCGCCGCCGCCGCGATTTGGCCCGAATCCAGCGCCGCCAGCAGATCCTCGGCCACCACGTGCCCACCGCGCGCCGAGTTGATCACGAAGGCTCCGGGCGGCAGCAGCGCCAGCGTGCGTGCATTGATCACGCCGCGCGTCTGCGGCGTCAGCGGCAGGAGGCAGCAGAGGATGTTCGTCTGGCGCAGCATGGCATCCAGCCCGTCCGCGCCGTGGAAGCCCTGCACGCCCTCGACCTCGCGCGGCGTGCGCGTCCAGCCGGAGACCGGGAAGCCGAAGGACAGCAGCGCGCGTGCCGAGGCGGCGCCCAGCTCACCGAGGCCGAGAATGCCGATGCGGCGCTTCGCCGTGTCCGGCGCGGGCAGCTCGTTCCACACGCGCTCGGCCTGCTGCGCGCGGTATTCCAGGTCCTGCCGGTGGAAGCGCAGCACGTTCAGCACGACGAACTCCGTCATGCCGGTGGTGAGGCGATGGTCCTTCAGCCGCGCCACCGGAATGCCCGGCGGCGGCCCGGGCGGCCGCAGCAGGTGGTCCACGCCGGCGCCCATGGAGACGATGAGCTTCAGGTTCGGATAGCGCCGCAGCTCCGCCATGTCGTGCTGGTTCCAGCAGACGGCGGCCTCGATGTCGGCGGGGTCGCCGGCCTCGGGAAAGAGGCGGATCTCCAGCGAGGGATCCTCGGCCAGCAGCGCGTCCCGCCAGTCGTTCATGGCGGAGGTCTTGGTGCAGAGCAGGATGGCCATCAGAAGATTCCGTGGAGGGAGCGGACGAAGGCGCGCCAGTCGTCGCGGCGCGTGGCGGCGCGCTCGGTGCCGTCGGGCAGCTTGGCGTAGAGGCTCAGCATGCCGCGCGCCCACATCTGGTCGAAGTTGGCGTCGCTCTCCAGCACATAGGCGGAGGAGCGCAGGAAGACCGCCTCGCGGATCTGCGGCAGGATCTTCCACACCCACCAGGTGCAGCCCACCGCCAGGATCACGGCGCCGACATAGAAGTGGATCAGCGCTGTGGCGGCGAAGGAGCTGACGAGGATCGCCGCGGCCGGCACCACGTTCTCGGAGGTGCGGTACACCGGGCTGCCGGGCGAGTTCATCTTCCGGATGTGGATGCCGAGCTTCACGTGCTCCTGATCCATCAGCTCCTGCAGCTTCTGGCGTTCCTGGCCGGACCAGGGATGGTCTTCCGTTTCGCTCAACTGTGGCCGTGCCCCTCGGCCGCGCGCAGCTCGAAGGCGGCGGCCATCAGGGCGCGCGTATAGGGCTCGCGGGGGTTTTGGGTAAGGGCCTCCGCCTCGCCGGATTCGACGATCCGGCCGTTCTTCATGACGATGATGCGATGCGCCATGGCGCGCACCACGCGCAGGTCGTGGCTGATGAAGAGATAGGCCAGCCGATGGCGCTCCTGCAGGCCGCGCAGCAGCTCCACCACCTGGGCCTGCACGCTGACGTCGAGCGCGCTGGTCGGCTCGTCCAGCACCACGAGGCGCGGTTTCAGCACCAACGCGCGCGCAATGGCGATGCGCTGGCGCTGGCCGCCGGAGAATTCATGCGGGTAGCGCTCGGCCATGGCCGGATCGAGGCCGACCTCCTCCAGCGCCTGCCCGACACGGATCGCGCGGCCCGCGGCATTGAGGCCGGGTTCGTGGACGGTCAGGCCCTCGCCCACGATCTCGCCGGCGTTCATGCGCGGCGAGAGCGAGCCGTAAGGGTCCTGGAAGACGATCTGCATCCGCGCGCGCAGTGGCCGGAGCTCGCCCCGCGTGAGGCCCTGGATGTTGCGGCCCTCGAAGCGGATGACGCCCTCGCTGCCCTCCATGCGGATGAGGGCGAGGCCAAGCGTGGTCTTGCCGCTGCCGCTCTCGCCAACGAGGCCGAGCGTCTCGCCCTCGCGCACCGAGACGTCCACCCCGTCCACCGCCTTCACCACGGCGACGGTGCGGCGCAGAAAGCCCTTGCGGATGGGAAAGTGGACGCGGACCTGGTCGCCCTCCATCACCTCGAGCGCATCATCAGCGACGGGGGCGGGGCGGCCGCGCGGCTCGGTGGCGAGCAGCATGCGCGTGTAGGGATGCTTGGGGTCGGCGAAGACGGTCTCGACCGTGCCCTGCTCCACCACGGCGCCATCCTTCATCACGACGACGCGATCGGCATGGCGGCGGACGATCTGCAGGTCGTGGGTGATGAGCAGCATGGCCATGCCGAGCCGCTTCTTGAGGTCGGCCAGGAGCTCCAGGATCTGCGCCTGGATGGTGACGTCGAGCGCGGTGGTCGGCTCGTCGGCGATGAGCAGCTTGGGCTCGTTGGCCAGCGCGGCGCCGATCATCACGCGCTGCCGCTGCCCGCCGGAGAGCTGGTGCGGATAGGCGGCCAGGCGCTCCTCCGCATTGGGCAGGCCGGCGCGGATCAGCGTGTCGATGACGGCCTTCCGCAGCACGGCGCCGCGCAGCGGACGGTGGAGCGTGATGGCCTCGCCGACCTGGCGCCCGATGCTATGCAGCGGGTTGAGCGAGGTCATGGGCTCCTGGAAGACCATGCCGGCCGTGCCGCCGCGCAGGCGGCGGAGCTCGCCGTCGCCGGCCTTCAGCACGTCCACGCCATCGAGGATGATGCGGCCCTCGGGGTTGGAGCCCGTGTTGGCGAGGAGCTGCAGGATGGAAAGCGCGGTGACGGACTTTCCCGAGCCGCTCTCGCCGACCAGGGCGACGACCTCGCCCGGGTCGACGTGGAAGCTGACCCCCTGCACCACGCGCTGTCCGCGGAAGGCGACCGAGAGATTCTGGACTTCGAGCAAGCTCATCTGCCGCCTCCGGGGAGCTTGCGTGGATCGAAGGCGTCGCGCACGGCTTCGCCGACGAAGATCAGCAGGGTCAGCACCCCGCCCAGCACGGCGAAGCCGGTGAAGGCCAGCCACGGCGCCTGGAGGTTGTTCTTCCCCTGGCTCAGCAGCTCGCCCAGCGAGGGCGAGCCGGGCGGCAGGCCGAAGCCCAGGAAGTCGAGGGTGGAGAGCACCGTCACCGAGCCCGAGAGGATGAAGGGCAGGAAGGTCAGCGTCGCCACCATGGCATTGGGCAGGATGTGCTGGAACATCAGCCGCCCGTCTCCGACGCCGAGCGCCCGGGCCGCGCGCACGTAGTCGAGGTTGCGGCCGCGCAAAAACTCGGCGCGCACAACGCCGACGAGGCCCATCCAGGAGAAGAGCAGCAGGAAGAGCAGCAGGGTCCAGAAGCTCGGCTCGATGACGCTGCTCAGGATGATGAGCAGGAAGAGCTGCGGCATCCCCGACCAGATCTCGATGAAGCGCTGGAAGAGCAGGTCCGTCCAGCCGCCGTAATAGCCCTGCACGGCCCCGGCCGCGACGCCGATGATCGAGGCGAAGAAGGTCAGCGTGAAGCCGAAGAGCACGGAGATGCGGAAGCCGTAGATCACGCGCGCCATCACGTCGCGCGCCTGGTCGTCGGTGCCCAGGACGTTCTGCCAGCTGGGGGGCGAGGGCGCGGGGACGGTCAGCCCGGTCACCACCGTCGCGTAGCTGTAGCGGATGGGCGGCCAGACCACCCAGCCGCGCTGCTCGACCTCGCGCATGAATTCCGGGTCGTGCCAGTCGACCTGGGTGGGGAGGCCGTCGGGAACGATGTCGCTCTCCGCGTATTCGACGAGGACAGGGAAGCGCCAGTGCCCATCCACCTTCGCGACGAGCGGGCGGTCATTGGCCAGCAGCTCCGCGAAGAGGGTGAGGACGAAGAGGATCGTGAAGAGAATCAGCGAGACGTAGCCGCGTTTGTTGGCGCGGAAATTCGCCATGCGGCGGCGGTTCAGCGGCGAGAGCTTCATGCCGGCGTCAGCCGGAATCGCAAGGGGATGCGCGGAGCCTCGGCGAGGCCGGACCGCATCTCCCCGCTGTCGGAATAGCGGGGCTTGAGGCGCAGCGCCTCCGTCTCCAGCGTGATCTCCGGCACCGAAAGCGGCCAGGGATCGAGTGTCGCCTCGAAGGGCGAGGAGCGCTTCAGCTTCGTCCCGCCGCAGTCGAAGGGGTCGCGGCCCCAGCAGAGACCGAGCGCGATCGCGTCCACCAGGGCCAGCTTCCTCGCGTTGGCGGCGACCTGCGCCTCCGTGACGCCGAGCCGTTCCGCGAGCGACGCGCTCCACGCCTTCTCGCGATCGATGTAGCCCTGCATGGCGATCAGGCTTTCGTCGCCGGGCGCCATGCGCTGGTGCTCGATGCCCAGGCGATAGATGAAGGAGCCGTGCCGCAGGATCAGCAGGCCGGGCCACAGCCCCCAGCTCGCCAAGGCGAGGCGCACGCCGGATTCCCACATCGGCACGTGCTGCGCGCCGGAGAGCGCGTTGAAGGCGAAGGGCAGGCCGGTGCTCGCGTCGAACTCCGGATCGGCCTCCCAGCGCATCCAGCCGCAGTCATGCTGCGCGGCTGCGGTGACGACGGGCTCGAGGGGATCGGGCGGATCGGCCAGCACGCGCATGAGCTGGCCGGAGAGGACCGCATGGGCGGGCTGCGGGGTCGCGAGGACCGAGCCGTCTTCCTGCTTCCACAGGATCATTTCGCGTCCCGCCTGATGAGCGCAGCGAGGAAGATCGGCGGGCCGCGCATCATGCGTCCTGCCTCCGAAGCGGAGCGAAGGAGATCGGCAGGCCGCCCATCAGCGTCTCGCCTCGAAGTCGATGCGCGGGTCCACCAGCGTGTAGGTGAAGTCGCTCACGATCTGCATCACCAGCCCGAGCAGGGTGAAGATGTAGAGCGTGCCGAACATCACCGTGTAGTCGCGCCGGATCGCGGATTCGAAGCCCAGCAGCCCCAACCCGTCGAGCGAGAAGATGATCTCCACCAGAAGCGCGCCGGTGAAGAGGATGCTGATGAAGGCCGAGGGAAAGCCCGCGATGATGATGAGCATCGCGTTGCGGAAGACATGCCCGTAGAGCACGCGCTGCTCGCCCGCGCCCTTGGCCCGCGCCGTCAGCACGTACTGCTTGTTGATCTCCTCCAGGAAGGAGTTTTTCGTCAGCATCGTCAGCCCGGCGAAGCCGCCGATCACCAGCGTGATCGTGGGCAGCACCATATGCCAGGCGTAGTCCACCGCACGCTCCCAGAAGGGCCAGCCCTCGCTGCCGGAACTGGTGAGCCCTCGCAGCGGGAACCATTGAAAAAAGCTGCCGCCGGCGAAGAGCACCACCAGCATGATGGCGAATAAAAATCCCGGGATCGCATAGCCCACCAGCACCACCGCGCTGGTCCAGAGGTCGAAGCGCGAGCCGTCGCGCACCGCCTTGCGGATGCCGAGCGGGATGGAGATCAGGTAGATGATCAGCGTGGACCAGAGGCCGAGCGAGATGGAGACGGGCATCTTCTCCAGCATCAGGTCCCAGACCGGCCGGTCGCGGAAGAGCGAGCGGCCGAAGTCGAAGCGCAGATAGCCCCAGAGCATCTCGCCGAAGCGCACATAGGCGGGCTTGTCGAAGCCGAAGGCGCGCTCGATCTCGCGCACCACGGCCGGATCGAGCCCGCGCGCGCCGCGATAGGTGGAGGTGCTGCCCTCGGAGCCGCTCGACGTGGATTGCGGCCGTGTCTCGCCCCCGCCCTCGCCGGTGAGGCGGCCCAGCGTCTGCCCCTGGCCGCGGATCTCCGCGATCATCTGCTCGACCGGCCCGCCAGGCGCGAACTGCACGATGGCGAAGTTGATGAGGATGATGCCGAACAGCGTCGGCACAATCAGCAGCAGGCGCCGGAAGAGATAAGCGGTCACAGCTCGCTACTTCACAATGTCCGCTTGGCCTCGGCCAGCGCCCGGTCGAGCGCCGGGTCGATCCACCAGGTGTCGAAGCCCAGCCCGTACTTCGGGTTGCGCGCGGGGCGGCCGAAGCGGTTCCAATAGGCGATCCAGAAGGCGCGCAGGTGCCATTGCGGGATCACGAAGGCGCCGTTCAGCAGCACCCGGTCCAGCGCGTGCGTGCGGGCGATCAGCTCCTCGCGGTCCGGCGCGGTGACCACCAGCTCCACCAGCGCGTCGATCACCGGCGAGCAGATGCCGGCGACATTCTGGGAGCCGTTCTCCCGCGCCTTCTCGCAGGTGAAGAAGTCGCGCTGCTCGTTGCCGGGCGAAAGCGACTGCGGGATCACGTCCACCGTCATGTCGTAGTCGAAGGCGTCGGTGCGGACCTGGTACTGCGCGGGGTCCACCGTGCGCACCCGCGCCTCCACGCCGAGGCGCTGGAGCCATTGCACATAGGGCAGGGCGATGCGCTCGAAGGTGGGGCCGTTCAGCAGGATCTCGAACTCGAAGCGCTGGCCCTGGGCGTTGACCAGCCGCCGGTCGCGGATGGTCCAGCCGGCCTGGCGCATGAGGTCGAGCGCGCGGCGCAGCCCCTCGCGGTTGTTGCCGCTGCCGTCGGTGGTGGGGAGGCGCGATTCGACGGTGAAGACCGTATCGGGCAGTTGCGACCGGAAGGGCTCCAGCACCGCGAGCTCCTTGCCCGTCGGCAGGCCGGAGGAGGCGAGCTCGCTGTTGGAGAAGAAGCTCGTCGTACGGGTATAGAGGCCGTTGAAGATATTGGCGTTCAGCCATTCGAAGTCGAAGACCTGGCCCAGCGCCTCGCGCACCCGCGCGTCCTGGAAGAGCGGGCGGCGCAGGTTCATCACGAAGGCCTGCATGCCGGTCGGCCGCTCGTGGCGGATCTCGTCGCGCTTCACGAGGCCGCGGCGCACGGCCGGAAAATCGTAGCCCGTGGCCCAGTTGCGGGCCGTGTTCTCGGTGCGGAAGTCGATCTGGCCGGCCTTGAACGCCTCGAAATCGACGGTGGTGTCCCGAAAGTACTCGTAGCGCAGGACGTCGAAATTGTTGGTACCGCGCTTCGTGGGGAGGTCGCGCGCCCAGTAGCCGTCCACGCGGCGATAGACCACGCTGCGCCCGGGCTCGAAGCGCTCGATGCGGAAGGGGCCGGAGCCGAGCGGCACGTCGAGCGATGGGCGCGAAAAATCGCGGCCCTCCCACCAGTGCTTCGGCATGACGGCGATCTGGCCGAGGATCAGCGCCAGCTCGCGATTCTCGTTGCTGCGGAAGCGGAAGACGGCGCGGCGTGGGCCGTCCGCCACCACCTCCGTCACGTCGGCCCAATAGGCGCGGTAGAAGGGCCGGCCCTGGGTCCGCAGCGTGTTGAAGGTCCAGACCACGTCGTCGGCCGTGATGGCGCGGCCGTCGTGCCAGCGGGCGCCCTCGCGGATCTCGAAGGTGACGCCCATGCGGTCGGCCGGCAGCTCGATCGCCGAGGCGAGGTGCGCGTATTCCGTGCTGGCCTCGTCCGGGCTGTCCATCAGCAGGCTGTCGTAGAGATTCGCGATCCCCACGGCCGAGGTGCCGCGCAGGATGAAGGGGTTGAAGCTGTCGAAGCTGCCCAGCGCCGTCAGCGCCACCTCGCCGCCCTTGGGCGCGTCGGGGTTCACCCAGGGGAAGTAGGGAAAATCTGCCGGCAGCGCCGGCTCGCCGAGCAGGGACAGTGCATGGGTGCGGATGACCCCCTGCTGGGCTTCAGCCCGTTGGGCCGATGCGGCGAAGGAGACCAGGCCGAAGCCCGCGGCGAAGAGGTCACGGCGTTTCATGTGGGACAGATAGGGGGAGGCCCCCTCCCAGGACAAGTTTTCCCGTCAGCCGAGGAGGCCGACGATCTCGGGCAGCAGCGCCGGATCGCCGACCGCGATCACGTCGCCGCGGCTTTCCAGGGTCAGGGCCTGGCCGCGCCAGTCGGTCATGCGGCCGCCGGCGCCCTCGATGACGGGCACCAGCGCGGCCCAGTCCCAGGGCTTCAGCGTGGTCTCGACCACGGCGTCGAGCAGGCCCAGCGGGATCAGCCCGTAGCCGTAGCAGTCGCCGCCCCAGGTGACGCGGCGGGCGGCCCTGCGGACCTTGTCGAAGCGCTCGGCCTCGCCCGCCGGGAACATGTCCGGCGAGGTGCAGGAGAGTTCCGCCACCGAAAGGGATTCGCAGCTCCGGGCGCCGATCGTGCCGCCGAGCGGGCTGCGGAAGCTGGTCCCCTGGCCCGTCACGCCCATCCAGCGCTCGCGCGTCACGGGCTGGTCGATCAGGCCGAGGATGGGCTCGCCGCGGTGCAGCAGGCCGATCAGCGTGCCGAAGAGCGGGCGTCCCGTGAGGAAGGCGCGGGTGCCGTCGATCGGGTCGAGCACCCAGAGGTATTCCGCCTCGCCGCGCTCGGTCCCGTATTCCTCGCCCATGATGCCGTGGGCCGGAAAGCTCTCGGAGAGGAAGGCCCGCAGGGCGCGCTCGGCGGCGCGGTCGGCCTCGGTGACGGGGGAGGCATCGCCCTTCGCCTCGACCAGCAGGGCGGAGCGGAACAGCGGGCGGATGATGCCCCCCGCCAGGTCGGCGGCGGCCTCGGCCGCCTCGACGAAGCGGGGGTCGATCATGCGGTCCGGATCAGGGAAGCGGCGCCGGCGTGGCGGAGAGCGTGCGCAGGAAGGCGATCACGTCGGCGCGCTGCTGGATGTTCTGCATGCCGGCATAGGCCATGCGGGTGCCGGGAACGGTCCGGGCCGGGCTGGCCAGGAAGTGGTTCAGCGCCTCGTAGGTCCAGGGATCGCTGGCCTTGGCGCGCATGCCGGCGCTGTAGCTGAAGCCTTCCATATGGGCATGGTGGTTGTTCACGATGCCCCAGAGGTTCGGGCCCACGCCGGCCCGGCCGCCCTCGGTGAAGGTGTGGCAGGAGGCGCAGACGCGCCCGGTGATCGCGCGGCCGTTGTCGGGATTGGCGGCGGCCAGCAGCGGCTCGATGGGCGGGAGCTCGACCGGGGCCGCGGCCGGCGCGGCCGTCGGCGCGACGGCGCCCAGGGTGATCGCCGGCTCGTGCAGGCGGTGCGGCTTCACCAGCTGACTGCCGATGACGCCGGCGCCCATGAACGCGATGCCCGCGGTCAGGACCGCCGCGAACCCCTTGTTGAACTCCAGGCTCATGCCGAGCAGACCCTTCCGAGCGGGGGCACCGGCGACGGCGTTTGCGCGAAGCCGGACCCTGACTTATTCGTCCTTCCCCCATACAGGCGCCTGTGCGCTGCATCAACCGCCCCCAAGGGCACGAATCCCTGGATTTCAAACAGTGAACCCGATCGTCATCATCCCGGCGCGCATGACCGCGCTCCGGCTGCCTGGCAAGCCGCTGGCGGATATCGCCGGGCGCCCCATGGTCGTCCATGTGCTGGACCGTGCGCGCGAGGCCGGGATCGGCCCCGTGGCCGTGGCGGCGGGCGAGCCGGAGATCGTTGCGGCCGTGGAGCGCGCCGGCGGTCGCGCCGTCCTGGTCCCGGACGACGTGCCGAGCGGCAGCGACCGTGTCCAGCGCTCGCTGGCCCAGCTCGACCCTTTCGGCACGCATGACGTGGTGGTGAACCTGCAGGGCGACGTGCCGACGCTGGACCCCGAGCTGCTCAGGGCCGTGCTGAAGCCCCTGGCCGATCCGGAGGTCGCGATCGGCACGCTGGTCTGCCCCTTCGCCGACGACCAGGAGGCCGCGACCGACTCCTTCGTGAAGGCCGCCTGCGCCTTCGACGGAGACGCCGAGGTCGCGCCGGCGCTCTATTTCAGCCGCAACCTGGTCCCCTGGGGCGCCGGGCCGCGCTGGCACCATATCGGCGTCTACGCCTTCCGCCGCGCGGCGCTGGAGCGCTTCGTGACCCTCAAGGCGTCCCCGCTGGAGCGGCGCGAGAAGCTGGAGCAGCTCCGCGCGCTGGAGGCGGGCATGCGCATCGCCGTCACCCGGGTCGCGCACGGGCCCTTCGGGGTGGACACGCCGGCCGACCTCGAACGCGCCCGCCAACTGCTGAGCTGACTTTGTTTGACCGCGGGATTCAGACCTCCGGCGCCTTCGCGCCTCCGGTCATCCCGCTTGAGAAGAAGACACATGTCCCAGACCATCGCCTTCCAGGGCGTCCCCGGCGCCTATTCTGACCTTGCCTGCCGCCACGCCTATCCCGGCTGGGCGACCCTGCCCTGCCCGAGCTTCGAGGCGGCGATGAGCGCCGTGCGCGAGGACCGGGCCGAGATGGCCATGCTCCCCTGCGAGAACAGCCTGGCCGGCCGGGTGCCCGACATCCACCGGCTGCTGCCGGATTCCGGCCTTTCGGTCGTCGGCGAGCATTTCGAGCGGGTGGAGCACTGCCTGCTGGCCCGGAAGGGCGCGACGCTGCAGACGATCCGCAAGGCGCACAGCCACCCGGTGGCGCTCGGCCAGGTGCTGAAGATCCTGAAGGAGCTGGATCTCACCCCCGTCATCCAGGCCGACACGGCGGGGGCGGCGGAGATGATCGCGAAGAGCGGCACCGTGGAGGATGCCGCCATCGCGAGCGAGCTGGCCGCCGAGATCTACGGGCTGGAGATCCTGCGCCGCAACGTCGAGGACGCGCTGCACAACACCACGCGCTTCTACGTGATGACGAAGGAGCGGCGGATGGCCGCGGCCAACGAGATGCTGAACCCGGTGACCACCTTCGTCTTCCGCGTGCGCAACATGCCGGCGGCGCTCTACAAGGCGCTGGGCGGCTTCGCGACCAATGGCGTGAACATGACCAAGCTGGAGAGCTACATGCTCGACGGCAACTTCACCGCGACGCAGTTCCTCTGCGACGTGGACGGGCATCCGGACGAGCCGCACCTGTTCCGCGCGCTGGAGGAGCTGCGCTTCTTCTCGCGCGAGCTGCGGGTGCTCGGGACCTATCCGGCCAGCCCGTACCGGCTGGCGCACGAGGGAGTCTGACGCCGTCAGTCCCCGGTGATGGCGACCTCGCCGTCCGGCAGCGCGTGCTCCATGGTCAGCGCCGCCAGCCCCCGGTGACGCCCGACCGGCCGCGCCGGCACGCCCACCACCGTGGTGAAGGGTGCCACATGCGCCAGCACCACGCTGCCCGCGCCGACCTTGGCGCCCTCGCCGATCCGGATATTTCCGAGAATCTGCGCGCCCGCGCCGATCAGCACGCCGCGCTCCACCTGCGGATGCCGCTGGCCGCATTCCTTGCCGGTGCCGCCTAGGGTGACGCCCTGCAGGATCGACACGTCGTCGCCCACCGAGGCGGTCTCGCCCACCACCAGCCCGGTCGCGTGGTCCAGCATCACGCGGCAGCCGAAGCGCGCCGCGGGGTGGATGTCGACGGCGAAGACCTCCGACACCCGCGCCTGGATGTGCCGCGCCAGATGCGGCCGCCCCGCATGCCAGAGCGCATGCGCCACCCGGTGCGACTGCAAGGCTAGGTAGCCCTTGAAGTGCAGGAACGGCGTCAGCAGGTCCGGGCAGGCGGGGTCGCGGTCCTGGACGGCGAGGAGGTCGGCCGTCGCGGAATTCACCACCTCGGGCCGGTCGAGGAAGATCTCGCGTGCCACGTCGCGCAGGGCGGCGGCGTCGAGTTCCGTATCGGCGAGGCGGGTGGCGATGCGCGCGGCGAGGGCCTCGGCCAGGCAGCCATGGGAAAAAACGGCGCGGCTCACCGGCCCCGCCATCAGCCGGTCGGCGGCGGCCACCGCCGTCGCCTCCTCTACCATGCGCGCCCAGAGGCGGATGGAGGGCGTCGAGGCGGCGGTGCAGGGATGCCGCAGGATCGTGCCGGACTTGTTCGCCGTCGGGGACATGTCGCGCTCCTCCGCGCCTGTCAGATGGCGCGGCGCGGGGGTTTCACCAGGGGGAGCTTAGTCGATCCGCTGAACCGGTTCCACACCGCCGCCGACCGGGCGGCCATGGGCCCGAAGGCAGTCATCGTACACCTCGCGCAGCGCCACGTTCCGGTCCGACTGGACCTGCCGCATATTGGCGTAGTTCTCGAAATTGGCCTCGCGCGAGACGATCCGGACGTCGCGGGAGCGCGTCGCCTCCGCGCGGCATTCCTCGTCCGTCATGAGGGGCGGAGGGACGATCGGCACGAGGCCCGTGCACCCGGCCATCAGCAGGGGGGCCCCCAGGGGAAGCAGGAGAAGGAGGCGCTTCATGCCGCGAGCCAGTCCTCGATCAGGCGCCGCGCGATGGAATCCACGCGCGGCAGGGCGAAGCCGTGGGCGGCCGGGTCGCGCAGCTCGGCGCGGCTGAACCAGCGGGCGTCCTGCAGCTCCTCGGGGTCGACGACGATCTGCTCGGTCAGCCCCTCGCCGTAGAAGCCGAGCATGATCGAAGCCGGGAAGGGCCAGGGCTGCGAGGAATGGTAGCGCACAAGGCCCACGGAGATGCCGGATTCCTCCATCACCTCGCGGCGGACGGCCTCCTCGAGGCTCTCGCCCGGCTCCACGAAGCCGGCCAGCGTCGAGTACATCTTCACGTTCGGGAAGCGGTGCGAATGGCCGAGCAGGCAATGGTCGCCGCGCACGACCAGCATGATCACGGCCGGGTCGGTCCGGGGGAAGTGGTGCGTGCCGCAGTTCGGGCAGAGCATGGAGTTGCCGGCATTGCGCGGCTCGGTGGACGAGCCGCAGACGCCGCAGAAGCGGTGCTTCACCCGCCAGTGCATGAGGCCGCGCGCATGGGCGAGCACGCTGGCCTCGCCCTCGGGCAGCAGGCCGGCCACGCCGCGCAGGTCGGAGAAGGCGCCCATCTCGGGCGGGAGCAGGGGAAGGGGGTCCTCGGTCTCCGAGCAGTCCACGGCGAAGACCGGGCGCTTTTCCCAGAGGCCCAGGAAGGCCCAGGGGCCGCCGGCCATGCGGACGGCCTCGGCACCGGCGCGGCTGAGCAGCACGGCCTCGGGCCGGCCCTGCTCCACGCCGCGCATGAGGCTGCGCGAGCGCCAGACGGGGACGAAGAGCGCGGCCTCGTCGGCAAGCTGGGCCGCGACGAACTCGTCGTCGTCGCGCTTGCCGGAGAGCCGGTCGAGCGGGCTTCCCGTGTAGACGTTCTCGCGGCTGGCAGGGATCATGAGCATGGCGGCAACCTGCCATGCCCGGCCGTGGCCGCCAACTGAGTGTCTTCAGTAGGCCAGGAAGTACCAGGCGATGGCGAAGGCCGGGATCACGAGGCACAGCCCGCCGATCAGGACCCAACGGGTCATGTTCACGGGCTGCCCCTGTCGGGCCTCGGTCGCGGTGAGGGCGGGTTTGTGGTCGCTCATGCCGAAGCAACGCCGGGCTCCGGGGAAGGTTTCGCCGGCGTGCCGATGGCGGCGCGCCGGGCCCGCTTGCTAGGCTCGCCCGCGCGAATCCGGGAAGACCCACCCATGCGGCACGCCTCCGAGACCTCCCTGCTGGCCGCCTGCCCCTGGTGGCGGCCCGATTCGGCGACGAGCCTCGTGATCCGCGGCGGGCGGCCGCTGGTGGGGACTTATCCGATCAGCGGGGCCAAGAATGCCGTGCTGCCGCTGATGGTCGCGGCCCTGGTGACGCCGCATCTGGTGACCCTGCACAACGTCCCGGCGACGCTGGACGTGGCGGTGCTGGCGAACCTGCTCCAGAGGCTGGGCGTGGGGCTGAGCTGGTCCGCCGGGCGGAACGGGCTCTCGCTGACCCTTTGCGCCGACCGGGTGCATCCGGCGCGGATCGATCCGGAGCTGGTGGGGCGGATGCGTGCCTCGGTGCTCCTGCTGGGCGCCGTGCTGGCCCGCTGCGGCGAGGCGCGGCTGCCCCTGCCGGGCGGGGATGCCATCGGCCTGCGCGGCATCGATTTTCATCTGGCGGGCCTGCGGGCCATGGGCGCCGAGGTGGCGCTGGAGGGGGGCGTGATCCATGCCCGGGCGCCGCAGGGGCTACGTGGCGTCGATATCCTGCTGCCCTTCCCTTCGGTCGGCGCCACGGAGAACCTGCTGCTGGCTGCCGTGCTGGCCGAGGGGCGGACGGTCATCCGCAACGCCGCCCGCGAGCCGGAGATCGGCGACCTCGCGCGCTGCCTCGTCGCGATGGGCGCGCGAATCGAGGGCCTGGACAGCGACATGCTGACCGTCGAGGGCGGCCGGGCGCTGGTGGGCGCCGTGCATGCGGTGATGCCGGACCGGATCGAGCTCGGCACCATGGCCTGCGCCGCCGCGGCGACGGATGGCGAGCTGTTCCTGGAGCATGGTTCCGTCGAACTGCTCGGTGCGGCCGGGCCGGTTCTGGCCGCCGCGGGCGTGGTGCTGGGGGAGAGACCGACCGGGCTGGTCGCCCGGCGCGCGCCCTCCGGGCTGGTGGGCCTCGACGTGCAGACGCGCCCCTATCCGGGCTTCGCGACGGACCTGCAATCGCCGGTCATGGCCCTGCTGACGACGGCGAAGGGCGCCAGCGCCATCACGGAAACCATCTTCGAGCAGCGCTTCCGCCACGTGGACGAGCTGCGGAAGATGGGCGCAAACATCGCCGTCCATGGCAGCACGGCCTGGGTCCGCGGGGTGGATCGCCTCGCCGGCGCCCGCGTGACGGCGACCGACATAAGGGCTGCGGCGGCGCTGGTGCTCGCGGGACTAGGCGCGCGGGGCGAGACCATCCTCGACGGGCTGGACCATCTGGACCGCGGCTACGACCGGATGGCGGAAAAGCTGGCCGCCTGCAGGGCGGATGTGTCGCGGGTCTAGGCCTGGCTCAGCCGCGGCCAGTTCGCGTTGCCGAGCGCGATGTTGCCCGGGATGTCCTGCGACCATTGCCGCCGGACCTCCGGGCTGTAGTTGAGGTAGAGCCGCCCCTCCACGATCCGCCAGGCCTGCGGGTCGGTCGAGGCGGTGTAGCCGCGCGAGACCGCCCAGGCGCAAAAGCCGCCATAGGCCGGAGCGCAGGTCTCGGGATCGGCGGCGAAGCGATCGCGATGGGCGGCGCTGGCGAAGCGCCATTTCGCGCCGCGCCAGTCCAATTGATGCGCGGCGCTGCCGCGAACCACACGGCCTTCCGTGAAATAGGCCACGACGTCCGTGCCGCGCACCGCCACGCCACTCTCGCTGTAGACCCGCGCCTGGGCGGCGGAAAACGGCGCCAGGACCAGGCCATAGATGGCTCGGCGAGGGATATGGAGCATGGCTTGGGCCTCCCGGAGGTTCCTGGTCAGCCATTCGTATTGCGCAGCCGTAAGGTTACCCCACCCCCCATGCAACCGGGCGGAGCGCATGCTATATGCACGCCCGGAAGGTCGGCGCGGACGGGCTCCTCGCCAACCCGGTCAGGTCCGGAAGGAAGCAGCCGTAACGGGTTCTCGCTCGGGTCGATGTCCGGCCTTCCACCTGTGGTTCCTTCTTCGGCGCGGATGATGCCCAGCGATTTGATCGGCGACATCGGCCCCGAGGAGGGCATTCCCGAGCCGCCCCCGCCCGAGGGGCCGGGGCTTTTCGGATTCGACGACCCGCCGCCGGCCGCGGCCGCTCCCGTCGTCGCGCCCATGGCTGTGCCCGTCGCGGCCAAGCCGACGCCCTATCGGGTGCTGGCGCGAAAATACCGCCCGCAGAATTTCGACGACCTGATCGGCCAGGAGGCGCTGGTCCGCACCCTGCGCAACGCCTTCGCGCGCGGCCGGGTGCACCACGCCTTCCTGCTGACCGGCGTGCGCGGCGTGGGCAAGACGACGACGGCCCGCATCATCGCCCGGGCGCTGAACTGCATCGGCGTGGACGGCAAGGGCGGGCCGACCGCCGATCCCTGCGGCGTCTGCCCGGAATGCGTGGCGATCCTGGCCGACCGCCACCCCGACGTGATCGAGATGGACGCGGCCTCCAACCGCGGCATCGACGACGTCCGCGAGCTGCGCGAGGCGCTGCGCTTCCGCCCCGCCCAGGGCCGGCAAAAGGTCTTCATCCTGGACGAGGTCCACATGCTGACGGAGCAGGCCTTCAACGCCCTGCTCAAGTCGCTCGAGGAGCCGCCGCCCAGCATCACCTTCATCCTGGCGACGACCGAGCTCCGGAAGGTGCCCATCACCATCCGCAGCCGCTGCCAGGTGTTTTCGCTGAAGCGCGTGCCGGAGGAGCGGCTGCGGGCACATTTCCGCGGCATCGCCGGCAAAGAGGGCGCCGAGGTCGAGGACGGCGCGCTCGCCATGCTGGCCCGCGCCGCCGACGGCTCGGTGCGCGACGGGCTGTCCCTCCTCGACCAGGCCATTGCGCTGGCCGGCGAGGGCGGTGGCGTCTCCGCCGAAAGCGTGCGCGACATGCTGGGCCTCGCCGATCGCGCGCTGGTCTTCGACGTGCTGGACGCGGTGCTCTCGGCCGACCTGCCGACCGCACTCCGCCGCATGGACGAGGCGCATGAGCGAGGCGCCGACCCCGCGACCATCATGAACGACCTGCTGGAGCAGGTGCACATGCTCACGCGCTTCGCGGCCATCCCCGCGCTGCGCGAGGATGCCGGCATCCCCGAGACCGAGCGCGTGCGCGGCGCGGCCCTGGCGGGAAAACTGTCGGTGCCGATGCTGACGCGCGCCTGGCAGATGCTCCTCAAGGGCATCGAGGAGGTGCTGGCCGCCCCCGATCGCCGCGCGGCGGCCGAGATGGTGCTGATCCGCCTCGCCCACGTCGCCGAGATGCCGACGCCTGGTGACATCCTGCGGCGGCTGGAATCCGGCGGCTCCGTCGGTTCCGGCGCGCCCGCGCCCGGCCCCTCCGGCGGCGGCATGCGCGCGATGGGCGGCGGCGGCGCGATGATGGCGGCCGCCCCGGCGCCGGCCGAGGTCCGCCCGCAGCCCACCGCCTGGCGCGAGATCGTGGCGCTCGCTTCCGCCGCCAACCAGGCGCTGCTGCACGCGCACCTGCTGCACGACGTCCATCCCGTGCGCATCGCGCCGCGGCAGGTCGAGATCCGCGTCCGGCCCCAGGCGCCGCGCGACCTGGGCGCCCAGCTTTCGGCGATGCTGGAGGCGCAGACCGGCGAGCGCTGGACCATCGCGCTCTCCAACGCCGAGGGCGAGCCGACGCTGGCCACCCAGTCGCGCACCGCCGAGACGGACCGGCGCGCGGCGGCGGCCAGCCATCCGCTCGTGCAGGCCATCCTGCAGGAATTCCCCGGCGCCACGCTCGATGCGGTGCGCGACGAAAATGCCGATGCCTACGGGCTGCTGCCGGTCCAGCCGCAGGACGAGCCGGATCTCCCGGAATTCGCGCCGCCCGAGGCCGAGCCGGCGGGCTTCGACCCCGATATCCCAGAGGAGGATTGATTGAAGAATCTCGGCAACATGCTGAAGCAGGCCCAGCAGATGCAGACCCGCATGGCGGAGATGCAGGCGAAGCTGGAATCCACCGAGGTCGAGGGCCAGGCCGGCGCCGGGATGGTGAAGATCCGCCTGACCGGCAAGGGCGACCTGCGCCGCATCTCCATCGACCCCTCGCTGATGACGGCCGACGACCGCGAGGTCCTGGAGGACCTCATCGTGGCGGCGCATGCCGATGCGAAGCAGAAGGTCGAGGCGACGATGGCCGAGGAGATGCAGAAGGCCACCGCCGGCATGTCCCTCCCGCCGGGGCTGAAGCTGCCCTTCTGAGGATATGCGGCCCAACGATCCCGTCGAGCATCTGATCGCGTTGCTGGCGAAGCTGCCCGGCCTCGGCCGGCGCAGCGCGCGCCGGGCCGCCCTGCGCATGCTGATGGAGCCGGAGAGCCGCATGCTGCCTCTGGCGGACGCGATGCGCGCGGCGGCGGCGGCGGTGAAGCCCTGCTCCAATTGCGGCAACCTCGATGCGAGCAACCCCTGCCACATCTGCTCCGACAACCAGCGCGATCAGGGGCTGATCTGCGTCGTCGAGGGCGTGGCCGAGCTCTGGGCGCTGGAGCGCGCGCAGGCGCATCACGGGGCCTACCATGTGCTGGGCGGGGTTCTCTCGGCCCTGGGCGGCGTCGGCCCCGACGACCTCGCCATTCCCTCGCTTCTGGCGCGGGCAAGCGGAGCGCGGGAGATCATCCTGGCGCTGCCTGCGACGGTCGAGGGCGCGAGCACCGCGCATTATCTCGCCGAGCGGCTGGCGCCGACCGGCGTTCCGGTGACGCGCCTCGCGCAGGGCGTGCCGATGGGCGGTGCGCTCGACGTGCTGGACGACGGCACATTGGCCGCGGCCTTCAAGGCGCGGCGCTAAAGCTTCTCGAACACGAAGGTGTTGGAGATCACGCGGCCGGGCTCGCCGGTCGTGTAGTTGTCCTCGCGGATCTCGCGCAGGATCATCCCGCTCCGATGCGCCAGCTCCAGCACCGCGCGCTGCGGCACGACGTGCAGCTCCATGTCGGCGCCGGGGCTTCCGGACAGGTAGTCCTCGATGCGGAAGCGGTAGTCCTGGCACCAGGTCGGAATCTGGAACATCGCCACCCCGCGCGGCATGAGGCTCGCGAAGGTCCGGCGCAGCACGTCGAAGGCGATGGGCGGCGGGTCGTGCTGCAGGACGATCCGCGAGAACCACAGGTCGCATCGCGGCACCGGCATCAGATTGTCCGCCGTGACGCGCTGGAGCGTGACGTTGGCGAGCCCGCTCTCCTTCATCGCCGCCGCCGCCAGCTCCAGATGCGGGGCCGAGATGTCGAGGCCGGTGACAGCAGCGAAGCGTTGCGCCAGATGCACCGTGATGCGCCCCACGCCGCAGCCGAAATCCACCGCATGCGCGAATTCCTCGGGGCGCCGCCCGATGCGCGCCAGCGTGGCGTCGAGCACCCCCGCGTCCCAGGCGCCGCCCTCGTAGAAGGCCTTGAGGTTCGCGCCGATGTTCTCCGGCCGGAACTTCTCGTCCGTCACCACCGACCAGTGCGGGGCATCGATCCCCATCTGCGTCCAGTAGCGCGCGAGATGCTCGAGCAGGCGCGCGAGATCGGCAGGGCCGGCCTCCACCTCGATGTCGAGCGGCGGCGCGTCCGGCGGCGGCAGGGCGTGCGGGTTGATGCCGTGGCGCTGACCGAACTCCGCGCTCGCGGCGAAGTATCGGCCGAGCGTCGCGACATCGGGCGCGCGCATGGCGTGGCCGATCACCTCCTCGCTCTCGGGCTCGCGCCCCAGCATCATGCGATAGGCGAGGACGACCTCGTCGCGCGTGAGATCACCCGGCAAGCGCTGCCTCCACCGCGTCGCCGAAGCGATCCACGATCATCTCGACCTCCTCGGCGGTGACGGTGTAGGGCGGCGCGAGGATCACGTGGTCGCCCTGCAGCCCATCGATCGTGCCGCCCATCGGGTAGCAGCCGAGGCCGCGGTCATAGGCCTCCTTCTTCACGCGCTCGTTCATCTTGAGCTTCGGGTCGAAGACGGCCTTGGTGCCGCGATCCTGCACCAGCTCGATGGCCCAGAAGAGGCCGCGGCCGCGGATGTCGCCGATGTTGCGGTGGTTGCCGAGGCGTTCGGTGAGGCGCTGCTCCAGCAGCGCGCCCATGGCCTGCACGTTGCCGAGGAGGTTTTCCTTGGCGATCACCTCCTGCACGGCCAGCGCGGCGGCGCAGGCCATGGGATGCGCCTGGTAGGTGTGGCCGTGCATGAAGCCGCCGGAGCCTTCGCGGATCGCGGCGATGACCTTCCCCTGGGCGAGGATGCCGCCGATCGGCTGGTAGCCGCCGCCAAGGCCCTTGGCGATGACCTGGATGTCCGGCGTGATGCCCTCCTGCTCCCAGGAATGCATGGTGCCGCAGCGGCCCATGCCGGACATCACCTCGTCGAGGATGAGCAGCGCGCCGTGCCGGTCGCAGACGGCGCGCATGGCCGGGAAATAGCCGGGCAAAGCGGCGACACAGCCGAGCGTCGCGCCGACGACGGTCTCGGCGCAGAAGGCGATGACATTCTCCGGGCCAAGCCGGAGAAACTCGGCCTCCAGCTCGTCGGCGAGGCGCTGCACGTAGTCGGCGTCGCTCTCGTGGTCGGCGCGGTCGCGATAGGCGTAGCAGGGCGAGACGTGGCTGAAGGCCGGGCTGAGGATCGGCGCATAGGGCTTTCTGCGCATGGCGTTGCCGCCGGCCGAGAGCGCGCCGAGCGTGTTGCCGTGATAGCTCTGCCGGCGCGCGATGTAGCGCGTGCGCTGCGGCTGGCCGATCTCGACGAAGTACTGGCGGGCCATCTTGATCGCGGCCTCCATCCCCTCGCTGCCGGAGGAGACGAAATAGGCGTGGGTCAGCCCGCCGGGCGCGTGGCCGACCAGCATGTCCGCGAGCTTTTCCGCACTCTCGCAGGAGAAGAGGGCGGTGTGGGCGTAGGTCAGCTTCTCCAGCTGCGCGCGCATCGCGGCGAGCACATGCGGATGGCCATGGCCGAGGCAGGCGACGGCGGCGCCGCCGGAGCCGTCGATCACCTCATGGCCCGAGGCCTCGCGCAGCCAGATCCCTTGGCCCGACACGGCGACGGGAGGATCGACCTTGAGGTTGCGGTGGACGAGGTTGGACATGGGCCGCTCCGGTGGGACGCCGCAGGCTAGCTTGAGCTTACGGCGGCGTCAGCACCCCGACGGCGGCGCCGAGCATGCAGCAGGCGACGGTGCCCGCTGCCAGCGCCGGCAGGCCGAGGGACACGATCTCCGCACGGCGCTGCGGGCACATGGTGCACATGCCGCCCAGCATGATTCCCACTGAACCGAAATTCGCGAAGCCGCAGAGCGCATAGGTCAGGATCAGGCGCGTCCGCTGGGAGAGGTCGGCGCCGCTGCTCCGCGCGAAGTCGAGATAGGCGACGAACTCGTTGATCACGAGCTTGATGCCGAGCGACTGGCCGACCGTCTGCGCCTCGGCGGCCGGCACGCCCATGGACCAGGCGAGCGGCCAGAGCACCCAGCCGGCGATCCGCTGGAGCGTGATGCCGAACAGGGGCTGGACGATCTCGTTGCCCAGCGCCACCAGCGCCACGAAGACCACCAGCGCGGCCATGATGCCGAGGAGCAGCTGCAGGCCGTCGGAGGTGCCCTGGACCACCGCCTCCATGCTGCTGTCGTAGAGGCGCGGCGCCTCGGCCTCGCCTTCCGTGATGCCCGTGGAGGGGATCATGAGCTGCGCCGCGAGCACCGCCGCCGGCGCACCCATCAGCGAGGCGGTGAGCAGCTGCCCCGCCGCATCCGGCACCAGCGACGAGATCATCAGCGCATAGACCACCAGCATGTTCCCCGAGATTGTCGCGAGGCCGGCGACCATGACGACGAAGAGCTCCGAGCGGGTGAGCTTGTCGAGCCAGGGGCGGATGAGCAGCGGCGCCTCCACCATGCCGACGAAGACGTTCGCGGCGACGGAGAAGCCCGCCGCGCCGCCGAGGCCGAGCAGCTTGCGCAGCGCCACGGCCAGCACGCGTACCACGAAGGGCAGCACGCGCCAGTGGTAGAGCAGCGCCGAGAGCGCGCCGACCAGCAGCAGGATGGGCAGCGCCTGGAAGAAGAGGATGAAGCTCGCACCCGGCGCTGTCTCGGCATAGGGCAGCGGCGCGCCGCCGAGATAGCCGAAGACCAGCGAGGTGCCGGCCTGGGTGGAGCGCGCCAGCGCGTCCACGGCGCGGCCGACGAGCGAGAAGGCGGCACGCAGCGGCGGGATGTTCAGCAGCAACGCGGCCAGGCCGACGGTGCCGGCCAGCCCGCCGATGACGACGCGCCAGGACACATGGCGCTTGCAGCCGCCCATGACCCAGCACAGCAGGCACAGCAGCGCGAGGCCGAGCGCCGACTGAAGCTGTGGAAGGCTCATGCTTCCTCGTCCTCCGCGCTTTCCAGCGCGAGGCCGAGCACCGCGCTGGCCTGCTCGCCCGGCAGGCTCTCCACGGTGACGAGCCTGCGGCCGATCACCTTCACGCGGGTCTGCGCCTCGCCGATGGTCTTGGACACGGTGCCGACCTGCTTGCCCAGCTTGTCGAGCACGCCGACCATCTTCGCCATCTCGGCCTTGGTGGCGCCCAGCAGCTCCCGCACCGATTCCGCGTTCTTCGAGAGCGCCAGCGTGACGTGGCCGAGCTGGATGGTCCGCAGCAGCGCCGGCAGCAGCGTGGGCCCGAGGATGAGCACGCGATGCACCCGGCCCACATCGTCGATGAGGCCTGGGATGCGGGCGACCTCGGCGTAGAGCCCCTCGGTCGGCAGGTACATCACGCCGAATTCCACCGTGCGCGGCGGGCAGATGTACTTTTGGGCGATCTTCTGGGCCTCGCCGCGAATGCGGTTCTCGAGGCCCTTGCGCGCGGCGATCTCGGCGATCGGGTCGGCGATTTCCCAGGCTGCCAGCAGGCGCTCGTAATCCTCGATCGGGAATTTCGCGTCCACCGGCAGCAGCACGCGCTCGCTGCCCGACATCGGCATGACGACGCAGAACTCGACCGAGTCCGAGCTGCCCTCGCGCAGACGCACGTTCACCTCGTAGGACCCCTCGGGGAGGATGTCGTCGAGCAGCGCCTTCACCTGGGTCTCGCCCCAGCCGCCGCGCGTCTTCACATTGCCGAAGAGCCGCTTGATGTCGCCGATCTGCGCGGTGACGGCCTGCACGTCGCCCATCGCCTTCTGCACGGCGGTGAACTGGTCGATGACGCGGTTGAAGCTCTCGTTCATCTGCTTCTCGACCGCGCCGGCGAGCTGCTCGTTCACGCTCTTCTGGATCTCGGCGAGGCGCTTCTCGCTGTTCTCGCGCATCTCCGTGAGCTTCTTGTCCAGCACGTCGCGCGAGCGCGCGGTCTCGGCGCTCATCGCCTCCTGCGTGGACTTCGCGTCGGCGGTCAGGCGCTCGAGCAGCGCCGTCTGCATCGCAGTGAGCGATTCCGCCTGCTTGAGCATCGCGGCGCCCAGCCCCTCCTGCGTTCCCTTCGCTTCGGCAGCGAAGCGCTCCAGCAGCGCTTTCTCCATCGCCGCGAGCGATCCGGTCTGCTTCAGCAGGGATTCATTCAGCAGCTTGGCCTGCTCGACCGCGAAGCCCTGGATGGCACTGCCCACCGCCGCCTCGCTGGCCGAGAGCGCGGCCCTGACCTCCCCGGTCAGCGCGCCGAGCCGCTCGCCCTGCCGCTCCTGGGCGGCCTGGAGCAGGGGAAGCGTGGGATCGCTCGCGGGCTTGCGCGTGAGCAGCAGGAGCAGCACGGCCAGCAGAAGAAGCAGGACCAGACCCAGCAGCGCAGCTTCCACCGTCACGAATCACGCCCCCGTCCGGTGAGTTCCACCCAGATCAGCCATGCCACCAACCCGGCACCGCCCACAAGCGGCGCGTCAGCCCAGGGCGGCCACGGCGATCGCTGCGGCGTGGATGGCGGCGCAGTCCAGGACGGGAAAGCCAGGCTCGGTGTCCCGAAATGCCAGTCCCAGATCGGTGCCGCCGAGCATGACCGCCTCCGCCCCGGCCGCCATCAACTCACGCCCCGCGCGGAAGAAGCAGGCGCGCTGCGCCTCGGTCGCGACGCCCGTCGTCGCCATGGCCACATAGGCATCATGCACCTGGCCCAGGAGATCGCCCTGCGGCACGAGCACCTCCGCCTCGGTCAGCGCCCCGTAGAAGCGGCTTTCCATCGCGACCCGCGTGCCGATGATCCCGAGCTTCCGGTGGCCCGCCGCCCTCGCGGCCCGATCGACCTCGGTCAGTAGGTTGATCACCGGCAGGGGCGAGGCCTTCTCGAAGACGCCGATGCAGAAGTGCCCGGCGATGGAGGTGACGGCGACGGCGCGGGCCCCGGCCGCCTTCAGCCGCTCCGTCAACCGCAGGTAGATCGCCACCTGCGCGGCCACGTCGTTCGCGATCTGGTGCCGCAGCAGCGCGCCCACATCGGCATGCGCCATGGTGAGGTCCAGCACGTCGCCACGGCTGCCCGCCGCGGCGAGGATGGAGCGGTAGTAGAGATCCGTCGCGGCAGGGCCGATGCCGACGATCATGCCGATATGCATGCGCGCGCCCGTCAGTGCCGGAAGTGGCGCATGCCGGTGAAGACCATCGCGAGGCCGGCCGCATCGGCTGCCGCGATCACCTCGGCGTCGCGGATGGAGCCGCCCGGCTGGATCACCGCCGTGACGCCCGCCGCCGCCGCCGTCTCCAGCCCGTCCGCGAAGGGGAAGAAGGCGTCGGAGGCCACGACGCTGCCCTTGGCCAGCGGTTCGGGCAGGCCGGCGGCCTTGGCGGCGGCTTCCGACTTCCAGGCGGCGATGCGGCTGCTCTCCACGCGGTTCATCTGCCCGGCGCCGATACCGACCGTCGCCAGGCCCTTAGCGTAGACGATGGCGTTGGACTTCACGTGCTTGCAGACTCGGAAGGCGAAGAGCAGATCGGCGATCTCGGCCTCGGTCGGCGCGCGCCTCGTCACGACCTTGAGCGTCTCGGCGGTCACACGGCCATTGTCGCGCGACTGCGCGAGAAAGCCGCCCGCCACGCTGCGGAAGGTGGTGCCCGGCGCCGCCGGATCGGGCAGGCCGCCGGTCAGCAGCAGGCGCAGGTTTTTCTTTCGTGCGAAGATGGCCTGGGCCGCCTCATCGGCGTCGGGCGCGATGACCACCTCGGTGAAGATGGCTGCGATCTTCTCCGCCGCCGCCGCGTCCAGCGTCCGGTTCGCCGCCACGATGCCGCCGAAGGGCGAGACCGGATCGCAGAGGAAGGCGGCATCCCAGGCCGTGGAAAGGTCCTCGGCCACCGCCACGCCACAAGGGTTGGCGTGCTTCACGATGACGATGGCGGGCTTGCCGAACTCGGCCACGCATTCGAAGGCGGCGTCCGTGTCGTTGATGTTGTTGTAGGAGAGCTCCTTGCCCTGGATCTGCCGCGCCGTGGCGATGCCGGCGCGGCTCGTGCCGCTCAGGTAGAAGCCGGCCTGCTGATGCGGGTTCTCGCCGTAGCGGAGCGTCTGCTTCAGCACGCCCGCGATGGCGAGCCGCGGCGGAAAATCCTGGCCGAGCTGCCCGGCGAACCAGCCGGAAATAGCCGCGTCATAGGCCGCCGTGCGCGCATAGGCCGCGGCTGCCAGCTCCTTGCGCAGCGCCAGCGAGGTGCCGCCCGAGGCCTCGATCTCCGCCGTCACGCGGGCGAGGTGCGATGGCTCGGTGCAGACCACCACGCCGGAAAAATTCTTGGCGGCGCTGCGGATCATCGCCGGGCCGCCGATGTCGATGTTCTCGATGCAGTCCTCGAAGGTGGCGCCCCCAAGGGACTGTTTCGCGACGGTCGCCTCGAAGGGGTAGAGGTTCACCGCCACCAGGTCGATCGGCGCGATGGCGTGCTGCTCCATCTGCGCGAGGTGCGAGGCCTCGTCGCGCCGGCCCAGGAGGCCGCCATGCACCTGCGGCACCAGCGTCTTCACGCGGCCGTCGAGGATCTCCGGGAAGCCGGTGTGCTCGCTCACGTCCTTCACGGGGATGCCGGCGTCGCGGATGGCCTGGGCGGTGCCGCCGGTGGAGAGGATTTCCGCCCCGCGGGCGGCCAGGAAGCGGGCGAACTCCACGATGCCCGTCTTGTCCGAGACGGAGAGCAGCGCGCGGCGGATGGGGAGCGAATCGGTCATGCAGACCTCCATCATAGCCCAAGCAGGTTCAGGGTGCGGTCCACGACGGCCTGCTCGGTGAAAAGGGATTTTGCGCGGGCCAGCCCCGCTGCGCCCATCCTCTGCCGCAGCCCCGGATCATCAGCCAGACGGGCCAGCGCATCGGCGAGGCCCGAAACCTGCATGGGCGGAACGAGATAGCCCGTCTCGCCCGTCACCACCTGCTCGCGGCAGCCGCTGATATCGGTGGCGACGACGGGCAGGCCGCTCAGCATCGCCTCGATGACCGACATGGGCAGGCCCTCGAAATGGCTCGGCAGGGCGAAGATATCGGCGGCCTGGAGCCAGCGGGGGACGTCGTGCCGGTAGCCGAGCATCTTCAGGCGCGGGCCGAGGACCTTGGCGGCATGGTCGAAATACGGCGTCAGATCCTCACCGTGATCCGAGGCCAGTCTCTCGCCCACCACCCAGAGGTGGGCGTTCGGCACACGCTCCATGGCCTGGAGCAGCTCCGGCCAGCCCTTGTGACGGACGAGGCGCGAGATGCCGATGACCACGCAATCCGTCTCGGAGACGCCCATCTCCGCCCGCGATGCGGCGCGGGCTTCGGCGTCTGGGTGGAAGATCGCGGGGTCGCGCCCATTGCCGGTGGCCGTGGCTTCGCGATGGATCCAGAGCCGCCGCGCATCCGCGGCCTCCTCTTCGCTGACGGTCAGGAAGGTGTCGGTCATCCGTCCGCCGACCCACTCCACGCCCAGCGACAGCCCCCGCCGCCAGAGCGGCCCCGGCTGGTTGAACAGGAAGCCGTGGCAGGTATAGGCCACGCGCGGCACGCCCTCGGCCTTGGCCGCGGCCCGGGCCAGGAAGCCGGAAATGGGCATATGCGCGTGGACGAGGTCGAAGCGCTCTTCCCTGATGATGCGCCGAAGCTCCCGGAAGGCCGGCAGTTGCGCGCGGGGGTTCAGGCTGCGCTCCATCGGCACGGGGATGATCCGGAAGCCCTCGGCGCGCGGCAGGTCCAGCAGCGGACCCTCGGCGCAGATGCCGACAACCTCGTGCCCCCGCGCCCGCGCGCCGCGCATCACCGGCAGCAGGAAGTGCCGGAGCGAGAAGTCGACGTTGGTGAGCTCGAGGACCTTGATCGCCGTCGCTCCAGCGTCAGCCGTCCGTCGGCGTCTCGCTGGTGCTCCCGCCCGAGACCACGCGGCTGATGGCCCATTGCACCGTCTCCGCCTCGCCGTCCGAGGTCAGGACGATCTGGCTCGTCCGGCGCGGATCGGCGGCGAGGTAGATGCTCTCCTCCAGATCCACCCGGGCGCCCCGCGCCCGGAAGCGCCAGCCCTGGCCGCCCGGCAGCCGCATGAGCACGCCGCCCTCCTCCTCCTGCAGCACCGCGGTCACGCCCGGATGCAGGTGGAAGCGCAGCGCCCAGGGCACGGCCGGGCCGGGGAAGGGCTCCAGCGCGTCCTCGCCGCGGAGGTCGTCGCCCGTCTCGGAGAGGTAGAGGCGGCGGCGGTGGATCACGCCATGGGTGCGGCGGTAGCCGTCATGCCCGGCTTCCAGCCATTGGGCGCCGTTGGCCTCCTGCCGCTCGATCTCGACGCGCTCGGGGCGGCGGCCGAGGCCTTCGTCCTTGAGCTCGCTGCTGTTGGTGTCGGCCAGGATGAGGGTGGAGTGCGCGGCCGTCCCGCGCAGCGCGTCGCGCCAGGCGGGGTCGGCGGCCGGGGCGGCGCCGCAATTCACGATGAGCCGGTCGCGCCCCACCGACATCTCGAAGGACAGCGTGCCGGCATGCGCGCCGCGATCCGCCCCGCGCGGCAGGCCCGAGACCGGGTCCGGCGCGCGGCCCGGCGGCGGGGCGCCGCAATCGGCGATGACCAGCGTGCGGCCAGCCGCGAGGCGGTGAAAGCCCGTCTCCTCCAGCAACATGGGCGCGCGGCCCTTGGCCTGGCCCTGGGTCAGCACGACGTCGACGATGGCCGGCGCCTCCTCGCGCGTGCCGTTGAACAGCGCGAGCGCCATGTCGCCGTGGCGGAACAGGCGCAGCGCCTGGCCCGCACGGTCGAGAGCGGTGGAGAGCTGCGCCGGCGAGTTCACGCCGCAGCCGTTCAGCAGGTTGCGGATCTCGATGAGGTCCTGCAGCGCCAGCAGCTGCGCCGCCGGGCTGCGCTCCACATGGCCGCCGTCCGGGTGGAACTGCCGCTCCAGCTCGCCGGGCAGGAAGCGCAGGGCACGGGTGAGCCAGGCCTCCTCCTCCAGCGCGACGGCGGCGGCGATGGTCCCCTTCAGCACGACCAGCGCGCCGCGATGCGCGGCCTCGGCCGGGAGCGAGGTCGCGATGGCCCGCCCGTCCATCGCCATGCGCTGGAGCAGGGCGCGACGAAAGCCGTCCTCGGCGGTGGCGGCCAGGAAGTCCCAATGGCCGAGCCAGGCGGAGATGCGGGCGGCGGCCACCTCGGGCGCCAGGGCCATGGGCTCGGCGGCGCCACGGGCCAGCCAGTCCTCGGCGAGGTCGCGCGCCTTCACCCGGGCGGCGTCGGTGCCGAGCATGCGCAGGTCGCGCAGCCAGGCGAAGCTGTGCGCCGCCTGGCGCCAGGGCGTCGGGCCGGCCGAGGGGCCCCATTCCTCGAGCTGGCGGGCGCTGCCGTTCACCTCGAACTCGCCGCGCAGCAGCCGGGCGCCGCGGTTGGCGTCTCCGGGCCAGAGGTCGCGGAAGACGCGGGCCGGGGCGTCGGGCACGCGGATCGGCTTGAGCTTGGAGAAGAGCTTGCGGGCGTTGCGGATCATGTCGGACATCAACGCCTCCCTTTCAGCGCGGTTATGGCGGCCGCGTAGTCCGGCGCGCCGAACACCGCGGTGCCCGCCACCAGAACATCCGCGCCGGCCGCAATGCAATCGGGCGCTGTCTTCGCGGTGACGCCGCCATCGACCTGGAGCGCGATCTCCCGGCCGCTGGCGTCGATCATCTGGCGCAGGGTGGCGATCTTGGAGAGCTGGCTCGCCAGGAAGGACTGCCCGCCGAAGCCCGGATTCACCGACATCACCAGGATCAGGTCCACCAGGTCCATCACATGGGCCAGGACCCCGACCGGGGTGCCCGGGTTCAGCACCACGCCGGCCTTCTTTCCCAGGGCACGGATGGTCTGGAGGCTGCGGTGCAGATGCGGCCCGGCCTCCGGATGCAGGCTGATGACGTCCGCCCCCGCCTCGGCGAAGGCGGCGAGGTAGGGGTCGGCCGGCGCGATCATCAGATGGACGTCGAAGGGCATCCGGCTGTGCGGCCGCAGCGCCTTGATGAGGCCGGGGCCGAAGCTGATGTTCGGGACGAAATGCCCGTCCATGATGTCAAGGTGCAGCCAGTCCGCGCCGGCCTGCTCGATCGCGCGCACTTCCTCGCCCAGGCGGGAGAAATCGGCGGCGAGCAGGGAGGGGGCTATACGGATCTCAGGCATCGGTCCTTGGGGGAAGGCGTGACCCTTGGACCTAAACCATTCCCCTTCCTCTGCAAACCTGTAGCTATCCGCGAATGTCCGGCCCTTCCCTCGTTCCAGAGCTTTACGTCATGGACTGCGCCCGCAGCCTCGCCTTCTGGTGCGGGATCTGCGGCTTCTCCGTGGTCTACGACCGGCCGGAGGAAGGTTTCGCCATGCTGGAGCTCGAGGGCTCGCGGGTGATGCTCGACCAGATCGGGCTGAGCCGGGACTGGATGACCGGCCCCCTGGAGCGGCCCTTCGGGCGCGGCATCAACCTGCAGATCACGCTGACCGACATCGCGCCGGTCCTGGCGGCGCTGGAGGTGGCCGGCTGGCCGCTCCACCTGGCGGTGGAGGAGAAGCGCTACCGTGTCGGCGCCGGCGGCGTCGCGGTGCGGCAATTCCTGGTGCAGGACCCGGACGGCTACCTGCTTCGCTTCTCCCAGGAGATCGGTCGGGACTGAGCTGCCCGTTTCCCGGGCGATTCCGTCGTGCAAGCCGCGTTTTGTCCGGCCGATCGTGCTTTTTTCGGGCGGGATGCCCGCCTAGCCTCGGGGCGTTCCGCCAGGGAGGCCCGCCATGATCCCCCGCCGCACCGCCCTTCTCGCCGGCCTTGCGCTGCCCGCCGTCGCCCGGGCGCAGGACTGGCCGGCGCGGCCCATCCGCGTGGTGCTGCCCTTCGCGGCCGGCGGCTCCTCCGACGTGGCGGCGCGGCTGCTGGCGCCGCGGCTCGCCGCGCTGCTGGGCCAGCAGATCGTGATCGAGAACCGCGGCGGGGGCGGCGGCAACATCGCGGCCGAGCTCGTCGCGCGGGCGGCGCCGGACGGCTACACCCTCTTCCAGGGCAACATGGGCGTGATGGCGGTGAACCCGACGCTCTACCGCTCGCTGACCTGGGATCCCGTGAACAGCTTCCGGCCGATCTCGCACATCATGGCGGTGGCCAATATCCTGGTCTGCCCGGCCGAGCGGCCCTGGCGCAGCGTGGCCGACCTGCGCGCCGCGCTCCTGGCTGCGCCCGACACCATCCGCGCCGGCAATTCCGGGCCGGGCTCCATCGGCCACCTCGCCGTCGTGCTCTTCGACCACCTCGCCGGCACGAAATCGGTGCATGTGCCCTATCGGGGCGGCGGGCCGATGGCGACGGACCTCATCGCCGGGCACCTCGACTACGGCTTCGCCACCACGCCCACCGTGCAGTCCGCCATCGAGGCCGGGCGGCTGCGGGCGCTCGCCATCGGCACCGGAACGCGCAGCCCGCTCTTCCCCGATCTGCCGACGGTGGCCGAGGCCGGGCTGGCGGGCTTTGAGGTGAGCAACTGGGATTCCTGGCTCTTCCCCCACGGCACGCCGGACGCCGTGGTGAGCCGCATGGCCGCCGCGATGCGCCAGGCGCTGACCACGCCGGAGCTGCAGGCCGAATACGCGCGCCGCGGGCTGGAGGCGTTCGCCAGCTCGCCCTCCGAGCTCGCCGCCGCCATCCAGGCCGAGACCGTGCGCTGGGCGCCGATGGTGCGGGCCAGCGGCGCCACGCCCGAGGGGTAGGCCAGCCGCCTTACTGCCTTGCCATCTTACCGAGCGAACCGCGCGGCTTTCGGACAAATGCCCGGCCCGCGGACGCCATGCGCCCGTCGATCGCGCGATCCTAGGAAAAACTCTGCGCGAAATCAAGGATTTCCGGCCGATAGAGCCTGGGCGCTGGCGGAGGCCGCCCGCCGGGCCTATGTCCTCGGGCAGGAGTGCCCGACATGAATGTCCTGACCGACGATACCGCCACGCTGCTCGACACCGCCGCCCGCGCCGCCCGCGCGGCGGCCGTCCCGCTCGCGCGTGCGGGACGACCGGCCAAGGACGCGGCGCTGCGCCATGCCGCGGCCGCCATTCGCGCCCGCTCCGCCGAGATCCTGGCGGCCAACGCGGCCGATCTCGCCGCCGCGCCCGGCCTCTCCTCCGCCTTCCTGGACCGCGCGACGCTCACGCCCGCGCGCGTCGAGGCCATGGCCCAGGGCCTCGACGAGATCGCCGAGCTGCCCGATCCCGTCGGCCGGACGCTGGCCGAATGGACGCGGCCGAACGGGCTGAGCATCGCCCGCGTCGCCCAGCCGCTCGGCGTGATTGGCATGATCTTCGAGAGCCGGCCCAACGTCACCGCCGATGCCGGCGCGCTCTGCCTTAAGGCGGGCTCGGCCGTGCTGCTGCGCGGCGGCAGCGAGAGCACGCTCTCCGCCCGTGCCATCGCGGATTGCCTGCGGGAGGGTCTGCGCCAGGCGGGCCTGCCCGAGGATGCCGTGCAGCTCGCCCCCACGCAGGACCGCGGCTTCGTCGGCGCCATGCTGCGCGCGGCGGGGCTGATCGACCTCATCATCCCGCGCGGCGGCAAGGGCCTGGTGAACCGGGTGCTGGAGGAGGCGCGGGTTCCCGTCCTCGCCCATGCCGAGGGGCTCTGCCACACCTATGTCCACAAGGCCGCCGACCCGGAGATGGCGCGGCGCATCCTGATGGATGCGAAGCTGCGCCGCGTCGGCGTCTGCGGCGCCACCGAGACGCTGCTGGTCGACGCCGAGGTCGCGCCGAGCCTGCTGCCGCTGCTGCTCGGCGACCTCGCCGCGGCCGGCTGCACCTTCCACGCCGATATCAGGGCGCGTGGGATCATGCCTGTCCTGCCGGCCGCGACCGACGAGGATTTTTCGACGGAATGGCTGGACGCGGTGCTGAACGTCGCGGTGGTGGACGGGGTCGACGGGGCGCTGGCGCATATCCGCCGCCACGGCAGCGAACACACCGAGTGCATCGTCACCGAGGACGCCGGGGCGGCGGAGAAGTTCCTGGACGGCATCGATTCCGCCGTGGGCCTGTGGAACGCCTCGACCCAGTTCTGCGACGGCGGCGAGTTCGGCTTCGGCGCCGAGATCGGCATCGCCACGGGGCGGCTGCACGCGCGCGGCCCGGTCGGGCTCGAGCAGCTCTGCACCTTCCGGTACAGGATCACCGGAACCGGCCAGATCCGTGGCTGAGCTCCGCGGCTGATTTCCGTCTTCCTTCGGCCCGCCAACAGGTTAGTCTCTCCCGAAACACGGGAGAGAACCACCATGCGCAGCCTGTTGCTCGCCGCGGCTGCCAGCCTTGCGACCCTCGGCCCCGCGCTCGCCGCCTGCCCGGGCGAGGCGGCCGTGCAGGCGCTCTCGCGGTCGATCCTGGCCAATGCCCCGGCCCCGGCGCTGACCGGCATGACGAGCCTGGCCGACGGGCAATGCGCGCAGGACAGGCTGGTGCCGCTGATGGTGCCGCATCTCGGCCAGCCGGTCGGCTACAAGGTGGGCCTCACCAACGCCGCCGCCCAGCAGCGCTTCGGCGTGGCGCACCCGGTCACGGGAACGATCTACCAGCAGACCATCGCGCTGCGCTCGGGCGGCGAGGTGCCGGCGCGCTTCGGCGCGGTGCCCAATGTCGAGGCCGATCTGCTGGTCCGCGTGAGCAGCGACGCCATCAACCAGGCGCGCACGCATCTCGACGTGCTGCGCGCCATCGACCTCGTGATCCCCTTCATCGAGATGCCGGACCTCGTGCTGTCCTCGGGCATGGACGGCCCGAACCTGCTCGCCATCAACGTCGGCGCGCGCCTCGGCGTGGCGGGCGAGGCGATCCCCGCGCAGGTGACGGAGGAGTTCGCCGCCCGGCTCGGCACCATGATCGTCACGCTCTCCAGCGACCAGCGCGAGATCGCGCGGGCTCCCGGCACGGCGCTGCTCGGCCATCCGCTGAACGTGATCCCCTGGCTCGCCGAGGACCTCGCGCGTCGCGGCCAGCGCATGCGGGTGGGCCAGTTCATCTCGCTCGGCGGCTTCTCGCCGGCCGTGGCGGTCGAGGCGGGCCGGACCTACACCGTGCGCTATGAGGGGCTGCTGGCCCAGCCGGTCACCGTGAGCGTGCGAACGCATTGAGATCAGGACCAGGACGCTTCGGCGATGGGCGCCGCCGGCGCATCGGCCTGTTGGGAGGCAGCTTCAACCCCGCCCATCACGGCCATGCGCATGTGGCGCGGGCGGCGCTGCACGCGCTCGGGCTGGACCAGGTCTGGCTGATGGTCTCGCCGGGCAATCCGCTGAAGCCCGCCAACGGCATGGCGCCCTTCGCGGAACGGCTGGCCAGCGCGCGGAAGGTGGCGGACGGCGTGCGGGTCATCGCCACCGACATCGAGCAGAAGCTGGGCTCGCGCTACACGCACCGGACGCTGTCGCTGCTGCGCAAGCGGTTCCGTCGGGCGCGCTTCGTGCTGATCCTGGGGGCGGACAACCTGATCCAGCTCCCGCGCTGGCAGCGCTGGCGGTCCATGCTGCGTCACGTTCCGCTGGCGGTCCTGCCGCGGCCGGGCTACAGCAGGGCCGCATTGCGCGGGCAGGCGGCCTCGGCGTTGCGGCACCGCCGCCGGCGCGCGGCTTCCCTGCTCAATTCGCGTTGGACGGCGGGGGCGCCCTGGTGCTTCGTGCCGGCCGCGGAGCGGGCCATCTCGGCCACCGCCATTCGGGCGGCCTCCGGGCCCATCGGCCCACCCATCGGATAGAGAAAGATTTCGGCGCATGGCGCGGACACCAGACGAGACGAAGAAGCCGGCCCGGAAGGCCCCCGCCCAGGCTCGCGGCAACGCCGCGGCGGCAAAGCCTACCCCGAAGAAGACCCGCGCCGCCGAATCGGCCCCCACGCCGCCGGCGCGCGAGCGCACGGCTGCGCCGAGGTCTCGCGCTGCTGCCGAACCCGCGGCCGCGAAGCCGTCCCGCACGCGCTCCGCTCCCGCACCGAAGTCCCGCGCCGCGGCTGAGCCCGCCGCGAAGCCCTCGCGTGCCCGCACCGCTGCGCCGAAGTCGCGCGCCGCGGCCGAGCCGGCCGCGAAGCCGTCCCGTCCGCGGGCCGCCGCGAAGCCGGCGGTCACGAAGTCGCGTGCCATCGCCAAGCCCGCCGCCGCCCCGGCCAAGCCGGCGCCGCGCACGACGGCCAATGTCCGCGCGACCCCGAAGGCGGCCGCCAAGCCGGCCGCCGCGCCCAAGGCAAAGGCTGCTCCCAAGCGCGGTCGCGCCGCCAAGACCGATCCTGACCGGCTGGCGCGCCTCGTGGAGGCGGCCCGCAAGAGCCTGGATGACGACAAGGCCGAGGACATCGTCGTGCTCGATGTCCGGTCGCGCGCCAGCTACGCCGACTGGCTGATCATCGCGACCGGCCAGGTCGACCGGCAGATCCAGGCCATGGCCTCGCATATCGACCAGGCGCTGGCCGAGGAGGGGCTGAAGCTCCGCCGCGACTCCGTGCAGTCCAGCGAGGACTGGGTGCTGATCGACGCGGGCGACCTCATCATCCACCTCTTCAAGCCGGAATCGCGCCTGAAGTTCGACCTGGAGAAGATGTGGGGGCCGGACAGCCCGCTGGGCGAGTCGGGGCCCGGGGAACAATCCCCGATCTAGCGCGCAGGGTTGGTGTGGCGGCTGCGCGCCAAGCCCGGACTCATGCGGGCCCGCCGTCAGGCGGGCCCGCATGAAGGCACGCCTGCTCGCCGTCGGCCGTTTCAAGTCCGGCGCCGAGGGAGCGCTCTTCGCGCAGTACAACGCGCGGCTCCGGCCACCGCTGGAACTGGTGGAACTGCCCGACGCGGCCGGCAGCCCGCCGGAGATCCGCCGGCGCGAGGGCGCCTCGATCCTCGCCGCCCTGCCGGCCAACGCGCTGCTGGTGGCGCTGGACCTCGGCGGCGCAGCCCCGTCCAGCGAGGCCCTGGCCGCCCTGACCACCCGCTGGGAGGAGGCCGCCCGGCCCATCTGCTTCGCCATCGGCGGGGCCGAGGGGCTGGACGAGGCCGTCACCCGCCGCGCGGAGCACCGCCTCTCGTTGGGATCGCTGACCTGGCCGCACCTGCTGGTCCGCGCGCTGCTGGCGGAGCAGCTGTTCCGGGCGCAGTGCATCCGGACCAACCATCCCTATCACCGCGCCTGGCGGCCCTGATTCGTTTCGCGTGGAAACCCGTTGGCTGCCCGGCCTAGGCTCGCGCGATGATCTGGCTCGTCCTGATGTCGCTGTTCTGGGTGGGGGTGCATATCGGCATCGCCGGCACCTCGGTCCGTTCCGCCATCGCCGCCCGCATCGGCGACAATGGCTTCCGGGGCCTCTTTTCCACCGTCTCGGTCGGCGCGATCGTGCTGCTGGTGATGGCCTGGCGGACGGCGCCGCATATTCCGCTCTGGACCCTGCCCGAGTGGTTCGACTGGCTGGTCGTGATCCTCATGCTGCCGGTTTTCCTGTTCTTCGTGGCCTCGGTCGCGACGCCCAACCCGACGGCCGTCGCCGGGAAGCTCGGCGATGCGGGGCCGCGCGGTATCCAGCGCATCACCCGGCACCCCATGCTCTGGGCTTTCGCGCTCTGGGCGGCGCTGCACGTCCTGGCGAATGGCGACGTTGCGGCGGTGCTCTTCTTCGGGGCCTTCCTGGTCACGGCGCTGGCGGGCATGCCCTCCATCGACGCCAAGCTCGCGAAACGCGATCCGGCGATGTGGGGCCGGCTCTCGGCCGCCACCTCCATCCTGCCCTTCGGTGCCGTGCTGGCCGGCCGGAATCATGTGGAATGGGGCGAGATCCCCGCCCTGGTCTGGATCCTCGGCCCGATCGCCTGGCTGGCGCTGATCGTCCTGCACCCGTGGCTCTTCGGCGCTCCCGTCCTTTGACGGGGGCTTGATCCGGCGACCCGGCGCGGCCATTCCTGTCCGGAACATGGAGATTTGGACATGCAGGAAGCGCTCACGGCGGTGCACGCCGGTGACGACCTCCGTTCGCGCGTGGCGCGCCTCGTCCTGTCGCCGGGCTTCCAGCATGCCATCACCGGGCTGATCCTGCTGAACGCCGTCTCGCTCGGTCTCGAGACCAGCGAGTCCGTGATGGCCCGGATCGGCCCCGCGCTGGAGCTGGTGGACGATATCCTGCTCTGGCTCTTCACCGCCGAGCTCGGCCTGCGCATCTACGCCTTCCGCGGCCGCTTCTTCCGCGACCCCTGGGGCCTCTTCGACCTGGTGGTGGTCGGCATCGCCTGGATTCCCGGCAGCGGGCCGCTCTCGGTGCTGCGGGCGCTGCGCGTGCTCCGGGTGCTGCGGCTGATCTCGGTGGTGCCATCGCTGCGGAACGTGGTCGAGGCGATGCTGGGCGCGCTGCCGGGCATGGGCAGCATCGTGCTGCTGATGCTGCTGATCTTCTATGTCTTCTCCGTGATGGCGACGAAGCTCTTCGGCGAGGCGATGCCCGAGCAGTTCGGCTCGCTGGGCGACAGCCTCTTCACGCTGTTCCAGCTCATGACGCTGGACGACTGGGCGAACATCGTGAAGCCGGCCATGGAGGCCGTGCCCTATGCGCTGCTCTTCTTCCTGCCCTTCATCATCCTCTCGACCTTCGTGGTGCTGAACCTCTTCATCGGCGTGATCGTGGACAGCATCCAGACGCTGCGCGAGGAGCGGGACCGGGTGGATATCGTCGCCGAGGAGGTCGCGAAGGGCGAGGAGCGGCGGGAGATCCACCTGCTCGTGCAGGAGGTGCGGGCGCTGCGGGAGGAGGTCGCGGCGCTGCGCGGCCGGTAGCTCACCCGAAGAGCATCGTGTGCAGCGTGCGCCCCGGGGCGAAGGTCGCGGCGAGCCCGGCCACGAAGAGGCCACCGGCACCGGCCAGCATGGCGCGCCTGTGCGCGCCGATGCGCCCGATCCGCGCCATCCAGATCGCATAGGGGATGTTCACCAGCACCACCACCGAGAGGATGTGCAGGTATGAGAAGTGGCCGCGCGACTGGATCGCGAAGGAGGAGAGCGCACTGAGCAGCAGCGCCGCCGCGGCCGCGCGGCCGAGGATGCGGTGCGCCCCGCGGCCCTTGGGCAGCGAGAAGATCACCAGGATAAGCACCATCGCGATCAGCGAGAGGGCGAGATGGATGTAGAGAAACGGCATGGCGCATCGCCCCGGGTTATGTTATCGACGTAAACATACCCTGGGTGTGAGCAATGTCAACATCTGAAAAGCCCTATCATCACGGCGATCTGCGCGCCGCGCTGATCGATGCCGCCGAGACCCTTCTCGATGCCGGTGGCGACATCAGCCTGCGCGAGGCCGCGCGCATGGCCGGCGTCTCGCCGACCGCGGCCTATCGCCATTTCGCCGACAAGGATGCGCTGCTGGCCGCGCTGGCGGTGCGAGGCTTTCAGGAGTTCGGCCGCGCGCTGGGCGAGGCTGCCGCCCGCAATCCCGGCCACGAGATCGCCGCGCGCGGCCGGGCCTATATCCGTTTCGCCCTCGCGCGGCCGGGCCGCTTCCGGCTGATGTTCGGGCCGCTGCTGGCCCGTGTCGCGCCGCACAATCCCGAGCTGCGCGAGACCTCGAAGCGGACCTTCGCTGCGATCGAGACGGCCACGGGCGACACGGACGAGGCGTTGCGCCGCTGGGGCATGGTGCACGGCCTGGCGCACCTGCTGCTCGACGGCGCCACGAAGACCGACGATGTCGACGCGCTGATCGACCGGCTGATCCGGTAGATCTTCCGGCGATTCCGCCCCCGCGGATCGCGCCCTACTGCTGCAGCGTGATGCCCTTCACGCGCACCACCTCGCTCCAGCGCGCGAGGTCGTTCCGCATCACCGCCGTCAGCGCGGCGCCGTCGCCCGCCACCGGCGTCGCGCCCTGCTCGATGAAGCGGGCCCGCACCTCCGGATTGGCCAGGACCTTGCCGACCTCCTCCTGGATGCGCGCCACCATCGCCGGATCCATCCCGCGCGGACCGACGAGGCCGTACCAGAAGGAATAGGTGAAATCGATGCCGAGCTCGCGCGCCGTGGGCACGTCCGGCAGCGCGGGGATGCGCCCGCCGGAGGTGCCGATCGCGATGGCCCGCGCGCGGTTGTCGCGCAGGGCGCCGAGCACGGTCGGCGGCGCCGCGATCAGCAGGCCGATGCGCCCGGCCAGGAGGTCGGCGAAGGCCGGGCCCATGCCGCGATAGGGCACGTGGGTGAGCCGGATGCCGGCGAGGTCCTGCAGGTGCTCGGTGTAGAGATGCGGGGAGGAGCCGGCGCCCATGGAGCCGTAGAAGGCCGGCTCGGCGGTCGGCATCCGCTGGCGCTCCACGAAGTCGCGCAGGCTGCGGGCCGAGGAGGCCACTGGCACGACGAAGACCGTCGGATAGTCCACCAGCAGCGAGATCGGCGTGAAATCCGCGAAGATGTCGAAGCCGAGATTGGGGTAGAGCGGCGGCGCGGTGGCGAGGGAATTGTCGGTCAGCAGCAGCGTGGTGCCGTCGGGCGGCGAGCGCACCGCGGCCGTCCAGCCGACCACGCCGCCGCCGCCGGAGCGGTTCTCGACGACGAAGCTCGTGCCGGTCTGCTCGCCGAGGCGCTGGGCGAAGACGCGGGCGACGAAATCGGTCGTGCCGCCGGGCGGATAGGTGACGAGGAGGCGGACCTGCCGGCTGCCGGGCCAGGGCTGGGCGCCGGCCGGCAAGGTCAGAAACAGCGCGGCCAGGGCCGCAAGCATGCGCAGGACCATGGATTCCTCCCGAACCCGGTCCTTATGTGGACGGACCGTTAGGTTCGCATCATGTATTGCACGCGCTTGCCGTTGCGAACATCCACGGCCTCGCCGACGGGCCGGAAGCCCAGGCGCGCATGGAAGGCCTGGCCGGCGGGGTTGGGCGGATCGAGATTCACCTCGCAGGCCAGCGGCAGGCCGCGCGCGGCGAGGTCCTCGTAGAGGGATCGCGCGACGCCGCGGCCGCGCGCCTCCGGCGCCACGACCACGCGGTCCACATAGGCGAAGCGGCCGCCGCGCGCGACGAACCAGCCGTGATTCGGGCCCTGGATGGGCGTCTCCACGCCGAAGGCCACGAGGAAGCCTGTGCCGTCGGCTATCATCCGGGCCGAGAGGGCGACGGCGACCTGCGCGGTCAGTTCTTCCAGGGTCAGCGCGTTCACCGCCGCCGCCTCGGCATTGTTGAGCGCGAGCAGCCCTAGCAGGTCGGCCGCCTCGATGTCGCGGATCATCCCTTGCGCCAGGCCTCGGGCACGTGCCGGAAGGGCAGCGCGAGCAGGTCCAGCGCCGCCGGCCCCGGCGTGTCGCATTCCACGATGGCGCTGCAGCGGCTCGCGAAGGCCGCGCGAAAGTGGTTCTTCGCCTTGTTGGCCAGCAGGCGCACCTGGGCGAGGTCGATGCCGTGCAGATCGAAGAAGGCGGGATCGACCGCGGCCTCCTTCCGGCTCGTCACCACCACGCGCAGCTTCCCGGAACGCAGCAGCGCGGTGGCGCCGAGGTCGACGGGCGCGCCATGCTCCATCGGGCCGGTGTTGAGGAAGCGGCCGTTGGTCAGCGCCTCCACCGTGCCGGAGAAGGGCACGGGCGGGCCGAAATCCGTTGTGGTCCGCCCTGCCAGCGGTCGCGAGAAGGCGCCGCCCACGCCCGCCTGCTGCGCCGCCGCCACCGCCTCGGGGTCGTGCAGGAAGCAATAGACGCATTCGACGTCGAGCCTCGCCTCTACCAGCACGCGCAGCAGGCCCGGTGTATCGGCTGCGCCGCCGGAGAGCGGGTTGTCCGCCGGGTCCAGCAGCGCCACGAGGCCGGGTGGGCCGGCCAGCGCGGTCTGCAGCGCTTCCTCCGGTGTCGGCAGGGTGACGGTGAAGCGCGAGCGTCGCGCCTCGATCTCGCCGACCAGCTTGCGTGCCAGGGCGCGTGCCGGTGCGTGCTCCTCCGCCCAGACCATGGCAGAAGGCCCGGCCGTCGGCGTGTCGCCCCAGGCGAAACCGCCGAAGAGCGAGGCGTCCAGGATCGGCGGCTTCTCCGAGGCCCAGGCCTCGGCCCAGACCTCGGCCATCGGCCCCTCGGCGTCGCGCATGTGGAAGGAGTGCAGCACCACCGGCAGCTTGGCGATGGCGCCATGCACGGCGCCGCCGGCGAGCCCGCGCTCCAGCAGCCGCAGGGCGCGCATCGCCGCGCGGTCCATGTCGACATGCGGATAGGTGCGATAGACGGAGGCGCCGTCCAGCAACCCGACCATCTGGGGTGAGATGTTGCCGTGGAAGTCGAAGCTCGCGACCAGCTTCACCCGGGGGCCGATCAGCGCGCGCACACGGCGGATGGTGGTGAGGTCCGCCTCCGGATCGCTCTCCGTCAGGCAGGCGCCGTGCAGCGAGAGGTAGACGCCGTCATAGGTTCCGGCCTTCAGCCCGGATTCCACCTCGGCGATCCAGGTGTCGTAGGCCTCGTCGGACATCGGGCCGCCGGGCTGCGCCGCCGTGCAGCGCAGGACCGTCGCCCGCCAGCCGGGCCGCTCGGCGAGAAAGGCGTCGACGGCGCCGAGCTCCGTCGCCGTGCCGCGATAGCGCTCCAGCGCCTCCGGCCCCGCCACCCATTCCCGGCCCTGGAAGGCGGCAAGCGGCGTGGGCTCCGGCGCGAAGCTGTTTCCCTCGAACCACAGGCGGGCGACGGCGATATGCGGCATGAGCCTGGTTTGATCCCTTGGTGAAAAGGCCTGCGTCGCATCTAATCCGCGACACTCCCAAAGGATAGGTGAACGAATGATGCGCCGCAGCCTGCTGGCCACCCCCGCCGCCCTGGCTCTCGCCGACGGCGCTGCCGCCCAGGCTCAGACCGCGCCGGCGCACCCGGCGCTGGCCATCTACACCGCCGGGCAGGGCAGCCCCTTCGTGACCTATGGGCGCGCCATCGCGGCTCTGCTCTCGCGGCACGGGATCACGGCCACGGTCGAGGCCAGCACCGGCTCGCTGCAGAACCTCACGGCCGTCGAGGACAATGCCAATGCGCTGGGCACGGCCTTCCTCGGCTCGGCCTGGGACGCGGTGCAGGGCACGCCTGCCGCCGGCAACCGCAAGCATGTGAACGTCCGCGCCCTTTGGCCGATGTACGAGACGAGCTTCCAGGTCGCGGCCCTGACCTCGAGCGGGCTGACGCAATTCGCCGATCTGAACGGCAAGCGCGTCGGCGCCGGCCCCGCCCGCGGCCCGGCCGAGACCTTTCTCCTCGCCGCCGCCGAGGCGGCCGGCATCCGCGTGGAGGTGGTGAGCGGCAGCCCCGCCGAGATGACCCAGGGCCTGCTGAATGGCGGCATGGACGCGCTCTGGCAGGGCGCGATCGTGCCCATCCCCTCGATCCTGGAGGCGCTGGCCCGCGCGCCCGGCGTGGTCTTCGGCCCCGGCGCCGAGGTGGTCGGCCGCGTCACGCAGCGCCTGCCCATGCTGGCGCCGACGACCCTGCCGCCCGGCACCTATCCGGGCCAGACGGCTGATATCGAGAGCTTCGCGGCCTGGAACTTCATCGTCGCCAACCGTGTGCTGCCGGAGGAGACGGCCTATGCCATCACCCGCGCGGTGCTGACGGTGGCCGATCCGGCGCGCGACATCGGCCAGGTCGCCGCCACGACGCGCAAGGAGGCCGCGGCGAACAACCGCGTCCTGCCCTTCCACCCCGGCGCCGCGCGGTTCTACCGCGAGGCGGGTGTGACGCTCAGCGCCCCTGCGGGGTAGGCTGCGGGACGTTTGCCGCCGGGCGGCCGGTGCCGTCGAAGTTCTGGTTGAGCTGCCGCTGGCGCTCGGCGCGGCGGGCGCGGTCGGCGGCCATGGTGCCGGGCGTCGGCGCGACGTTGCGGGCGTTGTTGAGGTCCTGGCCCATGGTCCAGTTCTGGCCATGGATGGCGCCGCTGCCGCTGGCGCTGGTGCCCTGGGCGAGAGCCTGGCCGGCCATCCCGGCCAGGAGGGCGGCGGTGATCGCAAAGGCGCGCATGATGTCTCCTACGAGTGGGGCGCGCCCCGGAGGAGAGGCACGGCAAGGGACTGCGCCTCCTTTAGCCCGGACTGCTGCGATGCACCACTCATGGGTGATTGTGTCCGCAGATCAGCGCGCCTGGGTGGAAACCGTGCGGATCGGCGCGCCGGTGATCGGGCGATTGAACTGGGCCTGGCGGGCGGCCCGGGCGGCGCGGTCGCGGGCCAGCGGGCTGCTCACCCTGGTCATGGCGTTCAGGCTCTCGAAATCCTGGCCCATGTTCCAGCTCTGGCCATAGATGGCGCCGGTGCTGGTCACCTGCTGGGCGGCGGCGGGGTTGGCGGCGAAGCCGAAGCCCAGGATCAAGGCCAGGGCGGGAGCGGTGAAAGCGATGCGGCTCATGGCGGGATGTCCTTCGTCTCGGGGGGCGGGGCCCTTTGCCCCGCCGGTGAGAGAAGGAATACCGCCGGCCTCACGATAGGCGTGATACAGCAAAACCTATTTTAATAATAGGCTATGCCTATCGTCAGACGCTCTGCAGCAGGCCGGCGAAGAGCTTGGCTCGCGGCACCATGCTGCTGACCTGCACATGCTCCTCCAGCGTGTGCGCCAGCGCACCCTGGATGCCGAGCCCGTCCAAGGTCGGGATGCCCATGGCGCCGGTGAAGTTGCCGTCCGAGCCGCCGCCGGCCGACTGGTGCGGCAGGCCGAAGCCGAGGCGCTTCGCGATGGTCTCAGCCGTGGCGTGCAGCGCCAGCACCTTGCCGTCCGGCTCCCAGACGGGTCGCGTCACGCCGCGCTTCACCTCGAGCTGCACGTCGTTCCCGCTCGCCTTCAGCGAGAGCATCTTCTGCACTGCCTCGTCCAGATCCTCCTGGCGCTTGGCCATGGAGAGGCTCTCCGCGTCGCAATAGGTCGCCACGCAGTTCACCCACTGCCCGCCATGGATGACGCCGACGGAGAAGGTGCAGGCCTCGGTGGTCATGTCCTCGATGGCGACGATCTGCTTGGCCATCTCGCGGATGGCGCTCCGGCCCTCGCCGAGCCGTGCGCCGGCATGGCTCGGACGGCCCGTGGTGCGCAGGTTGAAGCGCGCGATGGCGTAGCGGCCAGTGACCACGCCGCCATCGGGACGCGCGGGCTCGGGCACCAGCACGATGGAGTGGCGCGAGGCCTCGGCCTCGATCAGGTCGCGCGTGGAGGGGCTGCCGATCTCCTCGTCGCAGGTCAGCAGTACCGTGACGGGCTTGGAGGTCGCGATGCCGGCCATGGCGAGCTGGCGGATGGCCTCGATGGCGAGGTAGGTGCCGCCCTTCATGTCCTGGATGCCGGGGCCGTAGGCCTTGTCGCCCTCGCGGCGGAAGTGAAGGCCGTTCTGCAGCGTGCCGACGGGATGCACCGTGTCGAGATGCGCGAGCACCAGGATGCCGGGCTCGCTGCTCTTGTGCGGGAAGCGGGCACGGACGCAGTCGCCGAGGCCCATGCGGCCGGGAATGGTCTCGACCGAGGCGCCCATGATCGCGAGGTGGCGCGCGGCCAGCGACATCATGCGATTCACCGCCGCCGCGTCATGCGTGGGGCTCTCGCACTCGACCCAGGTGCGGAGGCCGGCGAGCATCTCCTCGGCGTCGAAGGGCAGGTCGAGCTTGGCTTCCATGAAATCCTCGTTTCGTATGGCGGCATCGCCAGGGGAATCAGGATGCGTCTGCTCGTCGCCAATGCCAACACCACCGAGGCCATCACGCAGCTCTGCGCAGACTCCGCGCGCGCGGCCGCGGCCGAGGGCACGGAGATCATTCCCGCCACGCCGCGCTTCGGCGCGGAGGTGATCTCGACGCGCGCGGAAAACATCGTCGCGGGGCATGCGCTGCTGGAGCTGCTGGCGGAGCATGCGGGGAAGGTCGATGCCGTGCTGCTGGCGGTGAGCCACGACACGGCGCTGGAGGCGGCGCGGCAGCTCATGCCCTGCCCGGTGGTGGGGATGACCGAGGCCGCCTGCTTCGCCGCCTGCCTGCTCGGCGGCCGCTTCGGGCTGGTGACCTTCGGCAGCCTGGACACCTATCGCGAGCGCATCGCCGCGCATGGGCTGTCGTCGCGGCTGGCCTCGCTGGTGAGCGTGGACGCGACGCCGCAGGAGACGGTGCACGACCCGGAGGGCGTGGCGCGCAAGGTCGCCGGCGGCATCGCGCGCGCCGTGGCGGAGGGCGCGGATGCGGTGATCCTGGGCGGCGCGGCGCTGGCCGGGATGGGGGAGCGGCTCCAGCCCGAGGCGCCGGTGCCGCTGCTCGACGGCATCGCCTGCGGCGTGAAGTTTTGCGAAGCGCTGGTGTCGCTTCGCTTGCCGAAGCCGAAGGTTGGCAGCTACGCCGCGCCGTTCGGGCGCGTCACCGGCGGGCTGTCTCCGGCGCTGGCGGCGATGCTCGGCTCCAAGTGAAGGGGTCCAGGGCCAAAAGCCCTGGCGGGGGTCGAGGGGGCTTGGACCTTATAGACTGCTCCATGCGTATCCCGCCCCGATGCTGGCCACCGGAGAATGTCGCTTTGTCCCCCGGGGTCTCCGGAAGGCCGCGTACCTCGAATTCGAATCCCACCTTCTCCGCCAGTGCAAATGCGAGCCTTGCTCTCCGCCTGAGGTGGCGCCGAACGTCCGCGCCGCTGCCTTCCGGTAGAGGACGGCTGATTCTTTATTCTGGCTTCAGTCCGGCGATCTCGATGGCGCGGCGCGCTTTCGCCAGCTCGCCGTGCAAGAAGCGGGCAAGGTAGTCGGTGGTGAGTTCCTCCTCCGTCGGCGGGTTGACGCTGAAGGACAGCAGGCGCTCGCGAATGCCGGGATCGTTTGCCGCCGCGCCGATCAGGGTCTGGATTCGGCGGATCACAGGCTCAGGCGTGCCCACAGGGGTGAAGAGGCCGACGAAGGAGGCGGCGAGGAAGTCGCGATACCCGGCCTCGATGAAGGTCGGCACATCCGGTACCTGCGGCGAACGCTGCGGCGCTGCGACGCCGAGAATGCGGCCGCGCCCGTCACGATGCAGGTCGAGCACGCTCGACAGTTCGATCAGGATGCCATCGACATTGCCGGCGATGAAATCGGGCAGGGTGGCGCCACCGCCGCGATACGGCACATGCACGAGATTGGCGCGGCTCTCCGCAACGAACAATTCCAGCGGCAGATGGTGGGCGCCCCCGATACCGGACGTCCCGATCGTGACGCCATTCGGCTGTGTCCTGGAGAACGCCACCAGCTCCGGCAGCGTGCGCACCGGCAGGGAGGGCCTGACGATGATCACCAACGGTACCTGGCCGAACATGGCAACGAAGGTGAGGTCGGTGATCGGGTCGAAGCGCCTGTTCGCCATGAGCAGCGGGCTGTTGACGATGGAGCCGGGGCTGCCGATCAGGAAGTTGTAGCCATCGGGCCGGGACCGGATCACCGCCTCCGTCCCAATGGCGCCGGATGCGCCGCTACGATTCTCCACCACGATGGGCTGGCCGAGCTGCGGCGAGATTTGGGCGGCGTAGAGTCGCGCCAGCACATCGGTGTTGCCGCCGGCAGCGAAAGGCACGACGAAGCGGATCGGTCGATCCGGCCAGTTTCCTTGCGCCGTGGCGCCGCGGGCGGACAGCGCCGCGGTGGTGGCGCCCAGCAGCAGGCGCCGCCCGATGATCGGGTTCATTGCCGTGTCCTCCCTCGAATCCGCTCTCCGGCGGATTGCCTGATGCTTAGGTCCGGTAGTCCGGGTAGCCGGAATTCTTCTGCTCGGCGTCGAGCTGCCGCAGCATGGCGTGCCATTCCAGCACGCCATAGGGGCGGCGGGCGCCAGGCTGATAGAGATGCGCGGTCCTGGCCAGCGTGGCCTCATCCGGGACGAGCAACTCCGTGCGCGAATTCATCGCATCCACCTGGGCGCGGCAGGACATTTCCAGCTGGTACATGGTGTTGAAGGCCTGCTGCAGCGTCGCGCCGCAGGTCAGCAGCCCATGGTTGCGGAAGATCAGGGCGTCATGCGCGCCGAGATCGGCGACGATGCGCTCCCGCTCCGACATATCGACGGCCGGGCCTTCATAATCGTGGTAGCCGAGGTGCCCGACGAAGCGGATCGAGGTCTGGCTAAGTGGTAGCAGCCCGCATTTCATCGCCGCGACCGCCATGCCCGCACGGGTATGGGTGTGGATCACTGCCGCGACATCCGGCCGCGCCTTGTGGATGGCGCCATGGATCACGTAGCCGGACTTGTTGATGCCGTAATCCGTGTCCGGCTTCCAGATGATGTTGCCTTCGACATCGATCTTTACCAGCGAGGTCGCGGTGATCTCTTTGTAGAGCAACCCATAAAGGTTGATCAGCAGATGCTCGGTGCCGGGGATGCGCAGCGTGATGTGGTTGTAGATGAGGTCCGTCATGCCATAGGCGCTGATCAGCCGGTAGCAGGCCGCCAGGTCGCAGCGCGCCTGCCATTCGGTGGCGCTCACCTGGTCAGTGACCGAGGGCCAGTTCGTGTCATAACGCGGGGCCGCGTTGTCCATGCCCGTGTTTCCTCATCCAGCGCGGTTGGTTGGCGCGGATAGTCTCCCGGCACGCGACCTGCGTCCAATACGAAGCTTAAGGCGAGGTATTCATCCGATTAATGCCCAGCTGGCAGCAGACCCTCTGTCCGCAGCACGTCGCGCAGGTGCCCGACGAAGCGCGCCAGCACCATGGAATCCGGCGTGCCGCGCGGCCGGATCAGCACCGTCTCGAAGGCTATGGGCGGATCCAACGGGCGGGCCACCAGCTTGGGAAAATCCAGGCTGCGCAGCATCAGCGGCTCCACCAGCGCGATGCCGGCGCCGTGCTGCGCCAGCAGGATGCCGGTAAGGGAGACGGAAACCTGTGCGACAATGCGTGGCGAAATGCCGGCCTCGGCCAGGGCCTTGTCCACATGGAAGCGGAACAGGTTCTGCGGCAGGTAGGTGATGACCGGATATTCGGCCAGGGCCGTCACCGGAATCCGCTCCTGCTGCGCCAGCGGATGGTCGGCGAGCAGCACCGCGGCGAGGGAGCTGCGCAACAGCAATTCGGTGTCCACCTCCGTGTTGCCCACGGGCTCATGCACCACGCCGAATTCCACCTCCCGGCTTGCCACCCGGTCTACCACCTGCGGCGAGGTCAGCGATTGTAGCGCCACGCGCATGCCGGGCCGGCCGGAGAGGAAGCTCGCCACCGCTCGCGCCAGATAGCCATTGGCGATCGGGAAGGCCGCTGCGACGGAGAACGTGCCGAGCCGGCCGCCGGCCAGGTCCTGCGTCAGCCGCCGCACGGCGGCCAGCCGACTGAATACCGCGTCGATATCCGGCAGTAACGCCTGCGCCTCCGGCGTCGGCCGCAAACGGCCGCCGACACGGTTGAACAGGCGGAAGCGCAACTGCGCCTCCAGATGCTTCAGGACCGTGCTGACGGAAGGCTGAGTGACGTTCAGCAGCCGCGCCGCGGCGGTGACGGAGCCGGTGCGCATGATGGCGTGGAACACCTCGAACTGCCGCAGATTCATGAGTTTCGGTGCCGTCTTCCTGCCTTGGAGGATAGGTATAAAGCCGATTGATGGAAATTGCGCGATTGGTATCTGGACGGCGCAGTCTGCCGTGGCGAGTCGCCGCCGAAGGCTCCGCCGCGGAGACGGGCCTGCAGCGCGAGCTCGACGCCATCCGGCGCCGGCTCGACGGGCTTGTGGATGCCATCGCCGCCGGGCATCAACGTCCATGGCTGCCTCGCCGCCATGCTCGCCACGGCTCAGCCGGACTTGCCCCCACACCGCCAATGCCATCGCTGCAGCCACCTTGGCGGTGAAAGATCAACAGAGGGCGGAGCCCCTCGCTATCGCGCCGCCCGCAGATTGAAGAGTCCCGCCCCCACCACCACCGCCGCGCCCAGGACGGTGAGCGGATGCAGATGCTCGCCGAAGACGATCACGCCGGCCGCCGAGGCGAAGATGAGCTGGCAATAGGCCAGCGGCTGCAGCCGGCTCGCCTCCGTCGCCGCGAAGGCGCGGATCAGCACGTAATGGCCGAAGGAGCCGGAAAGGCAGAGCAGCGCCATCCAGCCCCAGTCGCGCGGGGCGATGGGGACCCAGATCCAGGGCGTAAGCAAGGTGACCGCGACGGCCCCCGCCATGCCGGTATAGAAAAAACTCGTCTCCGGCTTGTCGTGCAGGCCGACGATGCGGGTCAGCAGCGCATAGGCGGCGAAATTCCCGGCGGCGAGCAGCACGAAGAGCGACACCGGCGAGAAGACGCCCGTGCCTGGCCGCAGGATCAGCAGCACGCCGACCGCCCCCGCCGAGATCGCGAGCCATTGCCGCAGCGTGACCTTCTCGCCGAGGACCGGGCCGGCGAGGGCCGCGACCATCAGGGGATAGCAGGCGAAGATCGCATGCGTCTCGACCAGGCCGAGCAGCGTGAAGGCCTTCACCATCATCCAGACCTGGAGCACCAGCATCACGCCGCGCAGACACTGCAGGACCGGGCGGTTGCTGTGGATCACCGACCACAGGCCGCCCGGCGCGCGCATGGCCCGCACCGTGACGAAGCCTGCGAAGAACCAGTACCGGATCAACAGCACGCCGAGCACGGAATAACCCTCGGCCAGGAAGCGCGAGAGGGCATCCTGCGTGCCGAAGATGAAGGTCGCAGCGACCATCAGCGCCATGCCGAGATGCGCGCCGTGGAGCGAGGGAAATTTCAACGGGCTACTCCGCGGCGACTATTCTGCAGCGAGGGGGGCGCTCGCGATGGAGGAGGGGTCGATCTCCACCTGCACGGTGTCGTAGGCGCGCAGGTCGGCGTAGAGCCGCGGCATGTCGGCGGCGAAGAGACCCCGCGTGACGCCGGCGGCAACGCGCGGGGCTGAGATGGTCATGGCGTTGATGGAGCTGCCGGCGGGGCCGAAGCTCATGGTCGTGCCGATGCCGAAGAGGTGGATGTCGCGGATCCAGGGAGTCTCGCCGGGGCGGCGTTCCTCGAAGGCGCTGTCGGCGTTGAGGTAGGGGTATTGCGCGAGGCGCTCGTTCCGCTCCTCGCGGGGCGGGGTGTAGCGGTCGGCCCAGACGGCGATGTTGTCGGCGCAGTTCGCGAGCTCGGGGCAGAGATGCGCGTTCATCCGCACGCCCGTGCCGGTGATGAGGAAATCGGCGGTGAAGTCGCCGAGCGGCGTATCCAGCACCACGCGTCCGTCTTCCACGCGTGCGCCGCGCCATTCGCGGCCGATGTGCATGGAAAAATTGGGGTGGCCGATGACGCGGTCGTAGTGCTCCTGCGCGAAGCCCTCGCGCAGGCCGAGGATGTAGGACATGAAGCGCCAGCGCCAATCGTCGGGCATCTCACCGATGTGGCGCAGGAAGCCGGCGAAGGTCAGCCAGCGATAGGGCTGCACCACCATCGGCGAGGTGCGGCGGCAGAAGACATGGACCTCGGCCGCGCCGTGCTCCAGCGCGACGGCCGCATTGTCGAAGGCCGAGGCGCCGGCGCCGAGCACGGCGACGACCTTGCCGCGCAGGACCGAAAAATCGATCTCGTCGTTGGTGTGCGCCCGGTATTGCTGCGGCAGGGCGGCGATGTGCTCCGGCATCCACCAGCCGCCGATCCCCTCCTGCCCCGTCGCCAGCACAACCTTGCGGGCGAAGATCCGGCCCTCGGAGGTCTCGATGGAGAGCGCGGGCAGCCCGTCATCCGTCGCGGCCGGCGAGATGCCGCCGGCACTCACGCCGTTGCGGACCTCGATACCGGTCACGCGGCGGAACCACAGAAGATAATCCTGCCAGAGCTCCTTCGGGATCCAGCGCATCGCCTCCCAATGGGCGACGCCGAAGCTGGCCTCGTGCCAGGCCTGGTAGGTGAGCGAGGCCAGCCGCAGGTCGGGCCCGGTCTGATCCTTCAGGCTGCGCAGGTTGCGCATGCGGGCATAGGTGACCCAGGGACCCTCCTGTCCGTAGGGCGCGCGGTCCAGGACCGCGATATTGTCCACCTTGTCGCGTTGCAGCGCATGCGCCACCGCGAGCCCGCATTGGCCGCCGCCGACGATCAGGCAGTCCAGCACCGGGGCGCCGCCGGCGGTCTTCGGCACGAGCCAGGGCGCGCGCGGATGCGCCGTGAGATCGAGGTCGCGCGCGACGTCGGCTTCCAGCTCGGGCAGGGTCTTGGGGGCGGGCATCCGGCCAGGGTAGGAAACGGGGGGCGGGGGCGCAATCGTCTTTGCTGCACCGCAAAAATCCGGGAAAATCCCGCTTTGCCGCGGCCGGGCGCGTCGTCATAATCCGGCCATGTCCACCACCGCCCTCTTGCCGCGCGGCGCCGTGCTGCCCGAGAACCGCGCCCTCTGGCGGCGTTGGGAGCTGCCGACCTGGGGCGTGGCCATCGCCATCTATGCGAGCTGGTTCGGCCTGCTGATGGTCCACGAGCACGTGCCCTGGCCGATCGAGGCACTGCTGGCGGCCTATATCCTCGCCTGGCATTTCTCCCTGCAGCACGAGGCGATCCACGGCTGGCGGAGCCTGCCGGACTGGCTGCGGACGGCGATCGTCTGGCCGCCGATCGGTGGCTGGTGGCCTTACGAGATCTACAAGCGGAGCCACACGAAGCACCACCGCAACACCTACCTCACCTACCCCGGCGAGGACACGGAGACGCAGTATCACAAGGAGGAGGACTGGAGCGGCTATTCGCCCTTCTTCCGGAGGGTGCTGCTGTTCAACCAGACCTTCGTGGGCCGGCTGACGGTCGGGCCCATCCTGCGGCTGCGGAAGCTCTTCATCGTCGAATTCGGCAAGCTGCGGCGCGGCGACTACTCCGACGTGCCGGCCTGGCTGCGCTTCTTCGCCGGCCTCGCGGTGGTGTTGTGGATCGTGCGGTACGTGGCCGACATGCCGATCTGGCACTACTACCTGGTCTGGGTGCTGCCGGGCATCTCGCTCGGGCTGCTGCGCGCCTTCATCGAGCACCGCTGGGGCGACAAGCCGGGCCAGCGCACGGCCTCGGTGGAGAGCAACTGGGTCTTCGGCCTGCTGTTCCTGTGGAACAACCTCCACATCGTGCACCACCTCTACCCCACCATGGCCTGGTTCGAGATCCCCGGCTTCTGGCACGCGAACCGCCAAAAACTGCTGGAGCACAACGGGCATTTCGTCTTCCCGGGCTACTACGCCATCGCCAGGCGCTGGCTCTTCACGCCGGTCTTCGTGCCCATCCACCCGGCAAGCCGCCAGACGCCTGCCGCCTGACCGGGCTTCGCCGGGGCAGCGCCCGGGCAACTCCGGGGTTTTCCTGCTGGCATCGGTGGAAAGGCTGGGCAAGACTTCGCCCCTTGGAAGAGGGGTTACCCCATGCACCGTCGTGACCTGATGCTCGCCACCGCCGGCGGCGGACTGTTGGCCGTCCCCTCGCTGAGGGAGGCCATCGCGCAATCGCGCAGCGCCACGCTGCTGTGTCTCGTGGAATCCGGCCCCAACAGCCTCGACCTTCACGCACCCGGGGCCAACCGCGCGACCCAGGCGCTGGTCTGGTCGACCTTCGACCGGCTGCTGGGCTTCGGCAACACGACCGATCCGCAGGGTCATCAGATCTACGACTACGCCAACCTCACGCCCGAGCTGGCGGAGAGCTTCCAGGTCGCCTCCGACGGGATGAGCTGCACCTTCAAGCTGCGCCGCGATGCGAAGTTCCATTCGGGCAATCCGGTCACGGCCGAGGACGTGAAGTGGTCGCTCGACCGCGCGGTGACGCTGCCCGGCTTCCCGAAGAACCAGATGAACAGCGGCTCGCTGATGGAGCCGGCGCAGTTCGTGATCGTCGATCCCTATACGATCCGCGTCGACTATGTCCGCCGCGACAAGCTGCTGCTGCCCAACCTCAGCAACGCCATCCCGAACATCTTCGACAGCAAGCTCGTGAAGGAGAAGGCGACGGCTTCCGACCCCTGGGGCGTCGAGTTCGCGCGCGCCAACAACACGGGCGGCGGCGCCTTCCGCGTGGCGTCCTGGCGGCCGGGCCAGGAGACGGTGCTGGAGCGCTTCCGCGACTGGAGGGGCGGCCCGCAGACCAATGTCCAGCGCGTCATCATCCGCGAGGTGGCGAGCGCCGCCACCCGCCGCGCGCTGATCGAGCGCGGCGATGCCGACGTGCTGCAGGACCTGCCGCCCAAGGATTTTTCCGAGCTCATCCAGGCGCGCCGCGCGACCGTCTACTCCACGCCGATGAAGAACACCTGGCGCTTCCTCGGCATGAACACCCAGCGCGCGCCCTTCAACGACAAGCGCGTGCGCCAGGCCGTCGCCTGGGCCGTGCCTTATGAGGAGATTTTCCAGGCCGCGCTCTTCGGCCGCGGCCGCAAGCTCTGGGGGGCCACGGGCGAGCCCACCGAGCTGCGCTGGCCCTCGCCGAGCCCTTATTCCACCGACATCGACAAGGCGAAGGCGCTGCTCGCCGAGGCCGGGCTGCCCAACGGCTTCGAGACCACCTTCCATATGGACATCAGTCAGGCGACGCTGCACGAGCCAATCGCGCTGCTGCTGCAGGAGGGCCTCGCCAAGGCCGGCATCCGCGTCACCATCGAGCGCGTGCCGGCGGGGCAGCTGCGGGGACAGCTGGCCAACAAGGCGCTGCCCTTCTTCGTCGAAGACTTCGGCGCCTGGTTCGACGATCCGGACTACTTCTTCTTCATTTCGTACCACGGCAGCAACGGGCCCTGGAACAGCGCCAACTATGTGAGCCCGGAGATGACGCAGCTCATCGATACGGCACGCACCGAGCGCGACGGCGCGCGCTACGAGACGCTGGTGCGGCAGATCTTCGCAAAGGCCTTCGACGACGTGCCCTTCATCCCGCTGGTGCAGCCCTTCCAGGATGTCGCGGTGAAGAACGGCACGACAGGCCATCGCTACGTCTTCCACCGGCAGCTGGAATACCGGTTCTTCCAGAAGCCGTGAGAGGGTCGCTGCTTTGGTTGGTGGGCGGCCGTATCCTGGCCGCCCTGCCGGTGCTGGCCGGCGTGGTCGTCGTCACCTTCGTGCTCACGCGCATGCTGCCGGGCGATCCGGCGGCCTATTTCTCCGGACCGTCGGACAGCTTCGCCGCTATCGAGGAGACACGGCGCGCGCTGGGGCTCGACCAGCCGCTGCCGGTGCAGTTCTGGCTCTACGTGCAGGGGCTGGCGCATGGCGATCTCGGCCGGTCATTCTCCACCGGCCGCGACGTGACGACGGAGATCCTGGAACGCCTGCCGGCCTCGTTGGAGCTGGTGTCGGTTGCGATGATTTTGGGCGCTGCGCTGGCCATCCCGCTCGGCGTGCTGGCGGCGGTGCGACAAGGCGGCTTCGCCGATCAGGCGGTGCGCGTGGTGACGACGGCGGGCGTCTCGCTGCCGGCCTTCTTCACGGGGCTGATGTTCATCTTCCTGTTCTATGTGGAGCTCGACTGGGCTCCGGCGCCGATGGGCCGGCTCGATCTCTATTCCTCGACGCCTGACAGCGTGACCGGCTTTTTCCTCATCGACGCCGCGCTGATGGGCGATTGGGAGACCTGGTGGGCCGCGCTCGGCCAGATTGCGCTGCCGGCCATCTCGCTCGGCCTCGTCACGCTCGCACCCATCGCGCGGATGACGCGCGGCGCGATGCTGGCGGCCCTCGGGGCCGACTTCGTGCGGACGGCGCGGGCGGCGGGGCTTTCGCCCTCGCGCGTGCTGTGGCGCTACGCCTTCCCCAACGCGATCCTGCCCGTGCTGACCACGCTCGGCATGGTGTTCAGCTTCTCGCTCGGCGGCGCGGTGCTGATCGAGAAGGTCTTCGCCTGGCCGGGCGTCGGCAGCTTCGCGCTGGATGCGCTGATGCAGCTCGACTACGCGCCCGTGCAGGGCTTCGTGCTGGTGCTGGGCGTGCTCTATGTGGCGCTGAACCTGCTGGTGGACCTCGCGCTGCTCTTCGCCGATCCGCGGCTGCGCATCACGGCATGAAGGACATCTGGCACGTCCTGCGGTCCAACCCGGCGACGCTCGTTGGCGTGGTGATTGTGGGCCTGCTGGCCCTCGCCGCGCTGCTGGGCCCTAGCCTGGCGCCCCACGACCCGCTTGCGACCAGCGCCGCGCGCTCGCTGCAGCCGCCCTCGGCCGCGCATTGGTTCGGCACCGACCAGGTGGGCCGCGACATCTTCTCCCGCGTCCTGGTGGCGACGCGGCTGGACCTCGGCATCGCCGTGATCGCGACCGCACTCTCCTTCGCCTTCGGTCTGATGCTGGGCGCCTCCGCCGGATGGCTCGGCGGCTGGACGGATCGCGGCGTCTCGCGCCTCGTCGACACGCTGATGGCCTTTCCCCTCTTCGTGCTGGCGATGGGCATCGTGGCGGCGATGGGCAACAGCCTCACCAACATCATCTGGGCCACGGCGATCGTGAACCTGCCCTTCTACGCCCGCGTCGCCCGCGCCGAGGTGAACGTCCGCCGCGAGGCCGGCTTCGTGGAGGCCGCGCGGCTGGCCGGCAATTCCAGCGCCTCCATCCTGTTCCGGCACCTCATCCCCAACGCGCTGCCGCCGATGATGGTGCAGGTCTCGCTCAACCTCGGCTGGGCGATCCTGAACGCGGCCTCGCTCTCCTTCATCGGGTTGGGTGTGCGGCCGCCGACGCCGGAATGGGGCATCATGGTCAGCGAGGGCGCGGCGCTGGTGCTCTCCGGGCAATGGTGGGCGGCGCTGTTTCCCGGACTTGCGCTGATGCTGGCGGTCTTCGGCTTCAACCTGATGGGCGATGGGCTGCGCGACATCACTGACCCGCGGCGCCGCACGTGACCCTGCTCTCGGTGGAAAAGCTGACGCTGCACTTCGCCACGCGGGGCGGCACGGTGCGCGCGCTGGACGAGGTGACGCTCGACGTCGCGCCTGGCGAGATGCTGGGCGTGGTGGGCGAGAGCGGCAGCGGCAAGTCCGTCACCGCCTATGCCGTGATGCGCCTGCTGGAGCGGTCGGCGCGGATCGTCTCCGGCGCGGCGATCTTCGAGGATGCCGATGTCCTGACGCTCCCCGAGCGGCAGATGCGCAAGCTGCGCGGGGCGGCCATCGGCATGGTCTTCCAGTCGCCACGCACGGCGCTGAACCCGATCAAGCGGGTCGGCACGCAGATCGCCGACGCGCTGCGGGCACACCAGAAGATCTCGCGGTCGGCCGCGGCGAAGCGCGCCGTGGAGCTGCTGGCCGAGGTCCGCATCGCCGACCCTGAAAGCCGCGCCCGCGCCTATCCCTTCGAGCTCTCCGGCGGCATGTGCCAGCGCGTGATGATCGCGCTTGCGCTGGCCGGCCGGCCGCGCCTGCTCATTGCCGACGAGCCGACCACGGGCCTCGACGTCACGGTGCAGGCGGCTGTCATGGAGCTCATCGGCGGGTTGGTGCGCGAGCGGCGGATGGGCTGCCTCTTCATCACCCATGACCTGTTGCTCGCCGCCGAGCATTGCGATCGCATCGCCGTGATGCATGCGGGCCAGGTGGTGGAGTGCGGCCCGGCCGCCGACATCTTCGAGAGACCACGCCACCCCTATACAGCCAAGCTCGTGGCGACCGCGCCGCGTGCCGGCACGACGGTGGAGCAGCTGGCGCCCATCGCCGGTGCCTTGCCCGACCTGCGCAGCGAAACGCTTCCCGCCTGCCGCTACATGGCCCGTTGCGAGCGGGCGACGGAGATTTGCGGGAAAACCCTGCCGGAGGGGCCGCAGCTGCGCTGCCACCACCCGCTGTGATCCTTGAGGTCGCGAATCTCTCGAAGCGCTTCCGGCTCGACCGCCAGCACACGCTGCATGCGGTGGAGGAGGTCGGCTTCTCCCTAGCCCCTGGTGAATCCCTCGGCATCGTCGGCGAGAGCGGCTGCGGCAAAACGACGCTCTCGCGCCTGCTCGCGCGGTTGCTCGATCCCAGCGAGGGCAGCATCCGCTTCGAGGGCGAGGAGATCGCCCATACCCCCGCTGCGCGCTTCGCCCGGCACAGGGCGCGGGCCGGCATCCAGCTTGTCTTCCAGGATCCGACGGACAGCCTGAACCCGCGCTACACCGCGCAGGATTCCATTGCCGAGCCGCTGCGCCGCCTCAACGGCCTGCAGGGCGCCGCGCTGGACGCGCGCGTCGCGGAGGCCGCGGCATTGGCCGGCTTTCCGGAGGAATTGCTGCGCCGCTACCCGCACCAGCTCTCCGGCGGGCAGAAGGCGCGCATCGGCATCGCCCGTGCCATCGCGCCGGCGCCACGGCTGCTGATCCTGGACGAGCCCACCTCGGCGCTGGACGTCAGCGTGCAGGCCACGGTGCTGCGGACGCTCGCCGACCTGCGCCGGCGCCTCGGCCTGGCCATGCTCTTCGTCAGCCACGACCTCAACGTCGTGCGCATGATGTGCGACCGGGTGATGGTCATGTATCTCGGCCGCGTCGCCGAGATCGGCCCGGCAGCCGAGGTCTTCGAGGCCCCCGCCCACCCCTATGCGCGCCTCCTGGCCGGCAGCATCCCCACGGGCCGGCCCGGCCGCCGACCCGCCGTCGCGGCCGCCGGCGAGCCCATGTCGCCCATCGACCCGCCGCCAACCGTCTGTCGCTTCGCCTCCCGCTGCCCGATGGCGGCTCCCCTCTGCCGCGAGGCCTACCCGCCGTTGCGGGAAGTCGCGCCCAACCGCTTCGCCGCCTGCCATTTCGCTTGAACAGAGATGACGGCGCCTCCATCTTTCGGGGGATGATCGAGTACCGCCCCTGTCTCCGTCGCAAGGCCATCGGCATCAGCTGCCTGGCCCTGGGCCCTGTTGGCCTGGTCCTCCCCATCCTGCCCGGCTTCATCTTCGTGGCGCTCGGCACTTTCATCCTGCGCGACCAGTACGCCTGGGCGCAGCGCAGCGTGGGCGTGGTGGATCGCCGCTGGCCGCACCTCCTCCCGACCATCGAGGCGCGCGAGCACAAGGCAATGGAGTGGGGCAACCGCAAGATCGACCGCGTGCGCGGCTGGTTCGGCCGCCCGCCGCGCAGGTAGGCTTTTCTCCGAAACCTCCGAAAGGCGGGCCTGCCCATGATGGCAGGCATGCGAGAAATTCATGTTGTTGTGAGATTTGAATCTCATTATGGATTCTGCGTCATGCCAACGCAGGGATCCCCGATCCATGTCGAATTCCGACCCTCCCGCCTTCCTTCGGCTCGGCCTCGTTCGCGGCGAAGTGCCGCCGAAACCGCGCCCTGATCTGGCCCTCTGGGTCGATCCGCCGGGCGAGATGCCGGGCCATCTGCCGCCGCAGATCCGGCAGGACTGGCTCGATGCCGCCGCGCTGCGGCTGCGCCGGGCCGCCTGAGGAGGCCCACCATGCATCGCGTGACCGGTCTCGCCCTGGTCCTCGCCGGCGCCGCTTTCATCGCCCTGGCCTGGCTGCAGACAGGGAACGAGACCGCCCGCGCCGCGGAGATCCCGCCTCGCGTCGTCGCCGCGACGCCCGAGGCCGCCGGCCGCTACCTCGTCGAGCTCGGCGGCTGCAACGACTGCCACACCCCACGCTTCGCCCTCACCAACGGCGCCGAGCCGCCCGAGCGCGAATGGCTGCGCGGCTCCGACATCGGCTTCCGTGGCCCCTGGGGCGTCAGCTACCCGGCGAACCTGCGCCTCTCCGTCCGCTCCATGTCCGAGGCGGAGTGGGTCGAGACCATGCGCGCCCGGAGCGATCTCCCGCCCATGCCCTGGCCGAGCCTGGCGCGCATGCGGACCTCGGACGTGCGGGCGATCTATCGCTATATCCATTCGCTTGGCGATCCGGGCGAGCCGGCGCCTTCCGCGCTGCCGCCGGGCGTCGAGCCTGCCACGTCCGTCTTCGACTTCGTCCCCGTGCCGCCCAGGTAGGAGCAAAGCCATGCCGCTCACCCCCGCCCAGATGGACCGCAAGATCGACGAGCATTTCGGCTTCGAGGCCCGCGACGACGTGGAGGGCGTGCTGCGCACCTTCACGGATGACGTGGAGCACGACATCGTCGGCTGGCCCACCGGCCCGACGCGCGGGCCGGACGCCGCGCGGCCCTTCTACGAGACGCTCTTCTCCGACCTCTCGGAGGGGCAGATTCGCTGCATCCGCCGCCTCTACGGCGATGGCTTCCTGGTCGATGAATCGCTCTGGGCCGGAAAAGCGCCCGGCCGTCCCTTTGGCCTCGATGGCCGCGGCCGCCCGCTCGAATTCCGGCTGCTGCACGTGGTGGAATTCGCCGAAACCGGCGATATCCGGCGCGAGAACGTGTGGGTCGACCTCGCGGCGATCCTCCAGCAGCTGCCCCAGGACTGATTCGTGGCCGAGACCGGACTGACCAACCAGAAGCGCCGCACCCGCAAGGACCTGCTCCAGGCCGCGTCCCGTCTGATCCGCCAGGGCCGCACGCCCACGCTGGAGGAGGTGGCCGAGGAGGCGCTGGTCTCCCGCGCCACCGCCTACCGCTATTTTCCCGGCGTGGAGCAGCTCCTGCTGGAGGCTTCCTTCGACGTCGCGACGCCCAGTCCGGAGACGCTGTTACAGGGCCTGCCGCCCGGCGACGCGGCGTCGCGGCTGGAGCGCGTGGACACCGCGCTGCACGACATGACCCTCGCCCATGAGGGCACCCTGCGCGTGGTGCTGGCGCACAGCCTCCAGCATGCGGGCGAGGAAGGCGTGCCGCCGCGGCAGAACCGCCGCTCGCCGCTGATCGAGGCGGCGCTGGCCCCCGCGGCCGGAGACTTCGCGCCGGAAGAGCTGGACCGGCTGTCCAAGGCGCTCGCGCTGGTCATGGGGCCGGAGGCGATGATCGTGATGAAGGACGTGCTGCAGCTCGACGACGCGGAGGCGCGCGCGGTGAAGCATTGGGCCATCCGCGCGATGGTCGGCGCCGCGCGGCGCGCGGCCTGACACCGCGATCCGGAGGCCCGGGCTTTCAGGCCGGGCGATCGCCGGCGGGTTCCACGGAATGGGAGCCCCGGCCCCTAAAGGGAGCCATGGCGAAGGCATGCAACCACGAGAAGAAAATACACGCATAAGTAGTTGATATCCGTTGTCACAGTCGGATAGCGTGCGAGCACAGAACGAAAAACAAGCTGGGGAGATGCTCGGTGTTCTCAACCAGACTCTGCGTGCTTCGGGCATGCCTCGTCGCTCTGCTGGCAACCTTGGCCTGGCATGCCGCATCCGCCCAGGGGCCATCGGCCGGCGCGCCCGTCGATGCCGAATGGCGGGCCTTCCGGATCCGCTATGTCACCGTCCCCGGCCGGGTCATCGACACCGCCAATAACGGGATTTCGCACAGCGAGGGTCAGGGCTACGGCATGTTCTTCGCCGTCCGGTTCGGCGACCGTCCCAACTTCGAGCGCCTGTGGGGCTGGACCCAGCACAACCTGGCCCGCCGGCAGGACGGCCTCTTCGCCTGGCGGTACGATTCCCGCAGCAACTTCCCCGTGTCGGATACGAACAACGCGACGGATGGGGACATCTACATCGCCTGGGCCCTGGCTCTGGCCGCGGAGCGCTGGGAGGTTCCGGACTATCGTGCCGCCGCGACCCGCATGGCCGAGGACATCCTGAAATGCTGCGTGACCGAGGTGCGGGGCCGGATGGTCCTGCTGCCCGGCACGGCCGGCTTCCGCAGCGCCGAGGGCACCGTCGTGAACCTCTCCTACTACGCCTTTCCTGCGCTCCGCGCGCTCTCGCGCCTGGTGAGCGACCGCCGCTGGGCGCGGCTGGAGCGGGACGGGCTGGAGATGATCCGGGATGCGTCCCTGGGTCGCTGGCGCCTGCCCCCCGACTGGCTGCTGCTGCCGCAGTCCGGCGGCCACTCGATGCCGGCGCCGGCCTGGCCGGCCCGCTTCTCTTGGGACGCGCTGCGTGTGCCGCTGAACCTGGCCTGGCTCCAGGTCGATCACGAGACGATTGGGGCCGCGCGTCGCTTCTGGAACGATCCCGGTCATCGCCAGCGCCCGCCGGCCTGGGTCGACCTGCGCACGGGTGAGATGCCCCCCTATGCCGGCCACGCCGGGGTGCGCGCGGTCCAGGCCCTGGTGGGCCCGGGGGAGGGCCAGCGGCCGCAGGTGTCGATACGTGTCGAGGAGGCACCGGACTATTTCGGCGCCGCCCTCGTTCTGCAGGCCCGCATCGCCTCGACCACTCCGCCGGAGCCTCCCGCCCTGGAGCCGCCGGAAGAGGCCAGGCCCGCAGGACGCGGCGAGGGTGTCGCGGCCGCCGTCGGAAGCGCGATCCTGGCCTGGATGGCGCCCGCCCCCGCCCAGCAGAGCCGTGATCCCGAGCCCGAGCCGCAGGCCCAATGGGCGCGCCCGGAGTTCCAGGGCGTGCAGCAGGTTCGCGGCGTGCGGCCGGGCCTCCGTGGCCTCGCGATGCCCCGATGAGCGCGGGGAGCCGTCGTGCGCTGCTCACCGGCGCCCTTGCCCTCCCGGCCGCGCGGGCCGCGGCGCAGGACCGTCCGATGCAGCGTCTGCGCGTGTCGATCCCGTTGGACCGACTGGACGAGTTCCTGCCCCTCCTCCGGAGCTTCGCCGCTTCGAACCGCGATCTCTACGTCGAGACCTTCGTGCGGGATGACAATACACGCCTGATCGCCCCGCAGAGCACGGAAGCCCCCGGCCCAGGACAGTTGCACGCCGATGCCGCCCTGACCGACATTCTCGGCCTCGCCTGGGGCACGACGCGTGGGGCCTGGCGATCCCTCCCCGCATCCCTGCACGAGGCCGGCACGGCTTCGGCAGGCCGCCTGTCGCAGCTCATGCAGCCCCTTGCGGGCGAGGAGGCGATGCTTGTCTCGGCCGATCCCGGGGGACCGGTCCTGCTGCATCGCCGGCAGATCCTGCCCGATCCGCCGCGCGATGCGGTCGCCCTGCTGGATTATGCCCGCCAGAATCGCGGGCGCTTCCTCTATTCGCGGCCTTCCGAGTCCGCCTACGGCCGGCTGTTTCTCATGGTCCTGCCGCATCTCCTCGGCGATCGCGACCCGTCGGATGCGCAGACAGGCTGGACGAACACCTGGTCCTGGCTCGAGGAGCTGGGCCGCTACATCGACTACTATCCCAGCAACGACGAGGCCGCCTTCGAAGAGCTCGCCGCGGGCGAGATTCACCTGTTCCCGGCGCCGCTGACCGCCTTCCTGCGCGGGCGCCTGGACGGGGCGCTGGCCGAAGAGACGCGCTTCGTGATCTTGAGGAATGCGCCGGCCATCCCGCAGGGTGTGTTTCTTGTCCTTCTTCGCGCCACCGCGGACGAGCGGCTCCCGCTGATCGAGCGGTTCGGGCAATTTCTCCTGCGTCCCGGGATCCAGTCGCGCTTCTTCGGACGGGGGCTCCTGTCGGATGGGCTGGGCTTCGGCCTGGGCGAGGCCGCTCCGCGAACCGACGCGGAACGAACGGCCCTGGGCAGCATCCTGCCGACGGTGGAGGCGGAGCGCGTCGTCGCGACGCCCCTTGCTCCGCGCCTCAACTCCTATCAGCTGACCTTCCTGCTCCGCCGCTGGGACGAGCTCATCGGAGCCCGGCACGGCGAGCGCCAGTGACGGCAATCCCGACCGATCGCCTCAGATCACCGATGCCGTCACCACCCGCGCCAGCTTGTCGGGGTTGCGGGTGATGTAGATGGCGGCGATGCGCCCGTCCTCGATCTCGAAGGCAGTGGTCTGCAGGATACCGCGCTCCAGGCTGACGAAGCCCGGCAGCCCGTCGATCCATTGCGGCTGCATCCACGGCGCGGGGGCCGGCCGGAATTTCCGGGACAGGCCTTCATACAGCCGCAGCGCCCTCTCGAGCCCGAGGATGGGATTGCGGAAGGCCAGCACCTTGCCGCCGCCATCCGAGTGGATCACCACGTTCTCGGCCAGCAGGCCGCGCAGCGTGCCGATGTCGCCATCGTGCGAGGCGCGGAAGAAGGCCCGCGCGATCCGCTCGCCCTCCTCGCGGGGAACGGGGTAGCGCGGCCCCGCGTCGCGAACATGCTTGCGGGCGCGGACGGCCAGCTGGCGGACGCTGGCGGATTCGCGCTCCAGCGTGCTCGCCACCTCGTCCAGCGGCACGCCGAAGACGTCGTGCAGCAGGAAGGCGGCGCGCTCCAGCGGCGAGAGGCGCTCCAGGGCCAGCATCAGCGTGAGCGTCAGCTCGTCGGGACGCATCTCCTCGTCCTCCTGGGGATCGAAGATCGGTTCGGGAAGCCAGCTTCCGACATAGGCCTCGCGCCGTGCGCGGGCGGACTTCATCACGTCCAGGCAGAGCCGCGTGACGGTGCGGGTGAGGAAGGCCGCAGGCTCGCGCACCTCCTCGCGGTCGACGCGGCGCCAGCGCAGCCAGGCGTCCTGCACCACGTCCTCCGCCTCGGCCATGGAGCCGAGCATGCGGTAGGCGAGGCGCAGCAGCCGCGGCCGCTGCGCCTCGAAGGCTTCGGTGCCCGTGTCAGGCGGCGTCACGCACCTTCTCCACGGGGTGCGCGGCGCGGAAGCCCACCTGCACCCGGTTCCAGGTGTTGATGACGCCGATGGCGAAGGTGAGGTTCACCTGCTCGCTCTCCGTGAAATGGGCCTTGAGGAGCTCGTAATCCGCATCCGGCGCGCCCGTCTGGGCGACGAGGGTGAGCGCCTCGGTCCAGGCCAGGGCGGCACGCTCGCGGTCCGTGTAGAGCGAGGACTCGCGCCAGGCGTCGAGCATGTAGATGCGCATCTCCGTCTCGCCCAGCTTGCGGGCGTCGGTCGTGTGCATGTGGAGGCAGAAGGCGCAGCGGTTGATCTGCGAGGCGCGGATCTTCACCAGCTCCAGCAGGCTGGGCTCGAGGCCACTGGCCGCGACCGTGGTGCTGAGCGCGAGCATCGCCTTGACGGTCTCGGGGGCGGATTTGAAGGGGTTTGGCAGGCGAGGTGTCATCGGGGTCTCCATCCGTGCGGCATGCACGTCTGCCCTCATGACGAGACGGCGCCGGCGGATGTGACACGCGCCGCGAAAAATCCGGCCGGATGCGCTGGCGGTCCTGGCTGCCGGCGCATCCGATGACGTCTCAGTGAAAGGTCCGGCCGGAATCGATGACGACGGTCTGTCCGGTCATCGTCTCCGTGCGGCACATGGTCACCACCATGTCGGCGCAGTCGTCCTTGTCGGCCGGCTTCTGCAGCAGCGAGCTGGCAGCCGAACGCTCCACCTGCTCCGGCCGGAGATTGGCCGTCGCGCGCGTGCCTTCCAGCAGGCCGGGCGCCACGCAGTTCACCAGCACCTCGGGCGCCAGCGCCACCGCCATGCACTTGGTCAGGTGGATCAGGCCCGCCTTGGAGACGGCATAGGCGATGGACGAGCCGGTCGGCCCCAGGCCCGCAACGGAAGAAATATTCACGATCCGCCCGCCGCCCTGCGCCTTCATCCCCGGCCCGGCCGCCTTGAGCAGCCGCATCGGCCCGGTGAGGTTCACGTCCAGGATCTTGTCCCATTCCTCCATGGTCATCGCATCGAGGTCGGGGAAGGGGATCGACTTGTTGTAGGCGGCGTCGTTGATGAGGAGGTCGATACGGCCGAAGCGCGCCACCACGTCAGCCACCACCTTCTGCACGGCGGCGCCGTCGGTGAGGTCGCAGGCGAAGGCCGCGGCGTTCACCTGGTAGCTGGAGGCCAGCTCGCGCGCGACGCTCTCGGCCTGGTCCCTGCTCTTCGCGTAGATGACGGCGATATCAGCGCCTTCCCTGGCCAGCGCGTGGCAGATGCGCTGCCCCAGCCCGCCATTGCCGCCCGTCACCAGCGCGACCTTGCCCCTGAGCTCCATGGAACCCCCTCCCCGTTCGTTGCGGGGTGAGAGTGCTCTTCAATCGCTCAGGCCGACAAGATGCTCACTTGAACCAGCCGCCGCCGTCCACGTCGATCACCGTGCCGGCGATGTAGCCGCCGCGCGGCGAGGCGCCGAAGACGGCGAGCTCCGCGATCTCCTTCGGCTCGATGGGGCGGTCCAGCGGCAGGCCGGTCAGCGTCTCCATCCAGCGCTCCGGGTCGCCGAAGGCCACCTGCGCCCGCTGCCGCGCCTGGGTCTCCATGCGCCCGGTCTTGGTGGCCGCCGGATTGATGCCGAAGACGCGCACGCCGTCCGCCTGCGCCTCGCCGCCCACGGCCGAGGTGAAGGCGATCAGCGCGGCATTCCCAGCCGTGCCCGCGATGTAGTTGTGCTTCCAGGCGCGCCCGGCCATGCCGATGATGTTCACGACCACGCCCGACTTTCTCGCCCGCATGTCGGCGACGAAGAGCTTGGTCAGATGAAAATAGCCGAAGACCTTGAGCGCCCAGGCCTGCTCCCAGGTCTCCATGTCCAGCACGGCGAGGCTGCCGGAGGGGATCGCGCCGGCATTGTTCACCAGGATGTCGGCGCCCAGCGTGGCGGCGTGCAGCTTCACGCGGTCGGCGGGCTTCGACAGGTCGAGCGCCATCGCCTCCACCCGCACCTGGTACTTCTGCCGGAGCGTCGCCGCCGCTTCGTCCGGCGTACGCGCGGCGAGCACCACGTCGCAGCCCTCGGCCGCGAAGGCCTCCGCGCAGGCATAGCCGATGCCCTTGGAAGCGCCCGTGATCACCACGCGCTTCCCCGTCAGCTCCATATCCATTCGATGTCAGCCCCCGTCCCGTGCCTCGCGCATGGCCTGGGCCAGCGCTGCGTCCTCCGCCCTGAGCCCCTCGATCGCGCCGTCGCGGTCCGGGGCACTGCGGTTCTGGGAGAGCTTGCGCTTTCCGGTGAGGGTTTCAACCGTCAGCACCACGCCCACGATGCCCTTGAGCTGCGCCTGCACGAATTCCGCCGGCGCGTCGTCGACGGACCAGGGCGCGGCGGACCCCGCCTCGTGCTGATCGGTCAGCGCGGCGACGATCTCGCGCAGGCGCTCCGCATCCTCGACGATCTCGACGGGCCCTTCGGCATGGACGGCCTCGTAATTCCAGGTCGGCACGACGCGATGGTGCTCGGCCTTGGAGGGGTAGGAGTTGGGCGAGATGTAGCCCTCCGGCCCCGGAAAGATGGCGATGGCGCGCCCGGCCTCGCGCAGCGCCTTCCAGTGCGGATTGGCGCGCGCCAGATGGCCGACGACGCGCTTGCCGTCGGTCTGCAAGGGCAGGTGGGAGACGTCCGGCACGCCCGAAGCGCCATTGCTGACCAGGGTGCAGAGGCCGGCCTGCCGCATGAGGCGCAGGAGGATCTCAGGGCGCTCCTCGCGGAACGCAGGGGGATTGTAGAGCGTCATGCGGCTCTATTAGCAGGAACGAAGCAGGGAGCCTGCCCCGTTTGCCTGACCGGTGGATCTCATCCAGTTTTTCACTTTCACAGCAGCAAGGGCTCGTCCCCTCCATGGCATCCACCCCGCTTTGGCAGCTTTCCGCCACCGAGCTCAGCGGCCTGATCCAGTCCGGCCAGGTCAGCGCGGTCGAAGCCGTCCGGTCTTCGGTCGATCGGATGCACGCAGTCAATGCAGGCCTGAATGCCGTGGTGACCGATCTGTCGGAGTCGGCCCTGGAGCGCGCGAAGGCCCTCGACGCCGCGACCGGACCGAAGGGTCCGCTGCATGGCGTGCCGGTCACCATCAAGATCAACATCGACCAGAAGGGCGAGGCCAGCTCGAACGGCGTCGTCGCGCTCAAGGATCTCATTGCGCCTGACGACGCGCCGCTGGTGAAGAACCTGCTGAATGCGGGCGCCGTGGTGATCGGCCGGACCAACGTGCCGGAGTTCTCGCGCCGCTGCGACACCGACAACCCACTGTTCGGACGCACCTGGAACCCCTGGGGCAAGCATGTCAGCCCGGGCGGATCGTCCGGCGGCGCGGGCTCGGCGGTGGCGGCCGGGATCGGCGCGCTGGGCCATGGCAACGACATCGGCGGCTCGCTGCGCTTTCCGGCCGCGGCCAACGGTCTCGTCACGGTCAAGCCGGGCGTCGGCCGGATCCCGGTCTACAACCCGTCGGCAAGCGCCGAGCGCGGCATCCTGGCGCAGCAGATGTCGGCGCAGGGTCTGCTCGCGCGTTCGGCGCGCGACCTGCATCTCGCCATGCCCGTGATGATCGAGCCCGATGTGCGCGATCCCTTCCATGTGCCGCTGCCCTGGCGCGGACCGGCCCTGGAGGGCCCGGTCAAGGTCGGCTTCAGCCTGGAGGCCCCTGACCTGCCGCTGCACCCCGAGGTGGAGAAGGCGCTTCTGGACGCCAAGGCCGCGCTGACGGAGGCCGGCTACGTCGTCGAGGAGGTCGTGCCGCCCTCGCTGCGCGAGATCGCCTTCGAGGGCCGGACCGCGCTGATGACGGAAAGCTTCGCCCTGATGTGGGAGGATGTCGAGAAATACGGCTCGCCCGACATCGTGAGCGTGTTCCAGCAGAACGCCCGCCGCACGCCCTCCGTGGAGATGCCGAAGCTGCTGCAGCTTCTGGCCCAGCGGACCTTCTATGCGCGGCAATGGTCGGTGCTGATGGACGAGTATCCGCTCTTCCTCTCGCCCTTCTACCCGCTGCCCTTCTACGCGCCGGGCCGCGATGCCGAGGGCCCGGAAGGGCTGCGGGAGACCATGGGCCAGGCCCACTGGTCCACGCTCGGCAACTACCTCGGCCTGCCGGCCGGCAACGTGCCGGCGCGGCTGGGCGAGTTCCCCGAAGGGCCGAAGCCGATCGGGGTGCAGATCCTCGGCCAGCGCTGGCGCGAGGACCTGGTGGTGGATGCGATGGTGGCCATCGAGGATCGGCTGGGCACTCTGTCGCGCCAGCTCTGGTCACGCATGGGGTGAGGTGGAATGCGAGGGGGGCAAGGCCCCCCTCAAGTCAGAGCGAGCCGCCGCGGCGGCCGGCCATCGCGCCCAGCCGCAGCCGCAGGGCGTTCAGCTTGATGAAGCCCTGGGCGTCGAACTGGTCGTAGGCGCCCTGGTCCTCGTCGAAGGTGACGTGCTTCATCGAGTAGAGGCTCTTCGGCGACTCGCGCCCGGTCACGATCACGTTGCCCTTGTAGAGCTTCATCCGCACCGTGCCCTCGACGCTCGCCTGCGAGGTGTCGATCAGCGCCTGCAGCATCCGGCGCTCCGGCGAGAACCAGAATCCATTGTAGATGCACTCCGCGTAGCGCGGCATCAGGCTGTCCTTGAGGTGCGCGGCCTCGCGATCCAGCGTGATGCTCTCGATCGCGCGATGCGCCAGGTGCAGGATGGTGCCGCCCGGCGTCTCGTAGCAGCCGCGGCTCTTCATGCCGACGAAGCGGTTCTCCACCAGGTCCAGCCGGCCGATGCCATTGGCCTTGCCGAGCGCGTTCAGCCGCGTCAGCAGCGTGGCCGGGCTCAACGCCTCGCCGTCGATGCCGACCGCGTCGCCGTTCTTGAACTGCACGGTGATCTCGGTCGCGACGTCGGGCGCCTCCATGGGACTGATGGTGCGCTGCCAGACCATCTCCGGCGGCTCGTCCCAGGGCTCCTCAAGGATCTTACCCTCCGAGGAGGAGTGCAGCAGGTTCGCGTCCACGGAGAAGGGCGCCTCGCCGCGCTTGTCCTTCGCGATGGGGATCTGGTTCTCCTCGGCGAACTGGATGAGGCGCGTGCGGCTCGTCAGGTCCCATTCGCGCCAGGGGGCGATGATCTTCACGTCGGGCTTGAGCGCGTAGTAGCTCAGCTCGAAGCGCACCTGGTCATTGCCCTTGCCGGTGGCGCCGTGGGCCACGGCGTCGGCGCCGACCTGCTCCGCGATCTCGATCTGGCGCTGGGAGATCAGCGGCCGCGCGATCGAGGTGCCCAGCAGGTACAGCCCCTCGTACAGCGCATTGGCGCGGAACATCGGGAAGACGAAGTCCTTCACGAAGGTCTCGCGCAGGTCGTCGATGAAGATGTTCTCCGGCTTGATGCCGAGCAGCAGCGCCTTGTCGCGCGCCGGGCCGAGCTCTTCGCCCTGGCCGAGATCGGCGGTGAAGGTCACGACCTCGCAATTGTAGGTGGTCTGGAGCCACTTCAGGATCACGGAGGTGTCGAGCCCACCGGAATAGGCCAGCACGACCTTCTTCACATCTTTGACCCGCATGTCGGGAGCCTTTCGGGAAAACTATTCGGCGAAGGCGGGCTGGATGCCAGTGGACGGCCGGCCCCGCAACCCCGCCAAGGTCCCGGATCGCGAAAGCCGGGCCCGGCGGAACGGTTCCATCACCCTGCATGCGATGGGCCCTGATCGCCCGGACCGATCCGCCCGATAGGCGGCAACCGATTGTCAGGCGGGGAGAAATTTCAGCATTCTTCAACCATCAGGTGTCAGAACCGAGTCCCGAAGGGACCGGTGGGTTGGAGGGTCAGTCACATGGCGAAGGTCTGGGTCTATTGCTGGGATCACGTCCGCGGCGGGGAGGGCGCCTCCTGGGGCCATTCCTCCCTGCAGATCGAGGGGGGCGCCTATATCTCCTGGTGGCCCTCGAACACCGAGGAGCGCAACTACACGGTGAACGCCAAGAAGAACCCCACCCTCGCGAAGATCATGCGCAAGTTCATCGGCACGACCAACGTCTACACGGTGACACACCGCTGCAATCCGACCCTGCAGGCCGACGTCCACCAGGAGGGCCGGGCTGCGGATGACGTGATCGAGATCGCCGACGGCGTGCTGGACACGCGCAAGATGAGCCTGTGGTGGACGGGCTACGAGTACGAGAAGGCGACCTACCACTCGATCAAGAAGAACTGCTCGACGACGGTGATCCGCGCGCTGCGCGCCGGCGGCTCGGACAAGGCGATCAAGACCGTGAGCATCGACTGGTTCTCGAAGCGCGGCGGCTGGGAGCCGACGGATATCATGGCCTATCTGCGCCAGATGAACCGGGCGCTGGGCGACGCCAAGGTGAACCTGCGGGGCCAGGCGGCGACCACGCCGCCGCGGCGGAACTCGATGGTGGAGGGGACCGGCGTGGCGATGTGCGAGGCGCATGGGCAGCCGCTGATGAGCTGCTCGGATTGCTGAAGGGGGGGCGTAAGGGGACTCGCACCCCCCGGCAGCCCATTGTGGACGGGCGGTTGTGTTGACATGTACACAAGTCAGCACAGCCGTCGGAGCCTGAGATGCCCTCCAGCACCACCCTGACGATCCGGGTCACCCAGGAGGTGAAGGACCAGCTCGACCGCCTCGCAGCTTCGACCCATCGCTCCAAGTCCTTCCTGGCGGCCGAGGCCATCGCGACATACGTGGAGCGGGAGGCCGGGATCCTCCTGGGGATTGAACGCGGCCTCGCAGATGCGGAGGCCGGGCGGCTGGTGCCGCAGGATGAGGCCATGGGCCGTCTGGAAGCGACCATCGCGGCCGCCGAACGAGGAAAGCGTTGAAACGACCTGTCTTCTGGGCCGCGGCCGCGCTGGAGGAACTCGATCGAAGCATCGCCTACATCGCCGAGCGCAATCCCTCCGCCGCCCGACGGGTGCTGGCCGAGATTCGCGAGGTCGCGGAGCGGCTGGGCATCGCCGCCACGGGTCGGCGCGGCCGTGTGAGTAGCACCTACGAGAAGATCGTCGCCGGCCGCCCTTACGTCGTCGCCTATGCCATCCGAAGCATGCCGGGAGGCGGCGAGGGCATCGTCATCCTCCGCATCGTCCATGCGGCCCGGGACTGGCCGGAAGGCGAATGGCCGCCGGCGTCCTGATGACCGTCACGAGCGGCTGGAGACGCCTCGGATCCAGACCGCGAACACCGCCATGCCCATCGCCGACAACAGGAAGCACGTCCGGTATCCTCCCGTGGCGATCACCCCCGCGAACACCAGCGACCCCGTCGTCTGCCCCAGGAACAGCGACATGGCGAAGCAGGACACCGAGGTGCCCCGCGCCTCAGGCAGCGCTTCCGTTGCGCGCGCCTGCAGCACCCCATGGAAGCTGTAAAAGCAGAAGCCCAGCAGCAGCTGCAGCGCCAGCACCAGACCCCACCACGGCGACAGCGCCGTCAGCGCCAGCCCCGCCGAGAGCCCGAGCCCGCCGCCCAGCAGCAGCCCGCGCTCGCCGAAGCGCCGCACCATCCGCCGCGCCAGCCGCGTATAGGCCAGCGCGCCCAGCCCGAAGACGGCCACGATCAGCCCCGCCTCGCCGGCCGAGAGCGAAAAATCCTCGATGAGGTAGGAGGCCACGAAGGGAAAGGCTCCGCCGAAGAGGAGCGCCCCGTCCAGGAAGGCCGCGAACATCAGCCGCCGCGCCGAGGGGATTTTCAGGATCTTCGCATAGGCGAGAAAGCCGCTCTGCCCGCGCCCGCCCGCTGGCGGGCCCTGGAACAGTGCCGGCCCCATCAGCGTCGCCATGATCACGCCCACCGTGAGGGTGAAGGCGCCGAAGGCCAGGTAGCTTGCCTGCCAGCCGAAATGCTGCCCGATCACGCCCGAGATCGGCCCCGTGACCAGCTGCGCCATCACGTTGCCGATCAGGAACTGCCCGATCACCGCCTGCCGGTCGGCATAGGGCACGGTGTCGCCGATATGCGCCAGCAGCAGAGGGATGATCGCGCCCGCCACCAGCCCGCTCGCGCCGCGCAGCACCGCGAGCTGCGTCACGCTTCCGGAAAACTCCGCGAGGATGGTGAAGGTGCCGAAGAGCATCAGCGCCACCGTCACCACGCGCAGCTTGCCGAGACGGTCGCCGAGCGGCCCCGTCGCCACCTGGCCGCTGCCGTAGAACAGCATGAAGGCCGCCACGATCACCGCGACGGTCGAGACCGTGACGCCGAAATCCGCCGCCACCATCGGCATCAGCGGGTCCATGATCCGCATGCCCGAGGAGGAGGCGAAGCTGGCCAGCGAGAGCAGCCAGATGGCCACCTTCGGCCGCGGCGCGACCTCCGGCGGGTCGGTGACGCTGGAGCGGCCTTCGGTCATTCAAACTCTCGGATCGGATGGGCCTGGGCATGTTCCGGGGCGCCGGGCGAGGCCGGCGGGCGGGAACATGCGGAACTCACGCGGCGGTGGTGCGCCGCGCGCGCTCGCTCTCGGTCTTGAGCTGCCCGCAGGCGGCGAGGATGTCGCGCCCGCGCGGCCGGCGGATCGGGCTGGAATAGCCGGCGTCGTTCAGGATGGCGGCGAAGCGCCGGACGGCCTCGGGCGTCGAGGTCTGGTAGGAACTGCCGGGCCAGGGATTGAAGGGGATCAGGTTCACCTTGGCCGGCAGGTCCCGCAGCAGGCGGACGAGCTCATGCGCCTCGGCCTCGCTGTCGTTCACGCCGCGCAGCATGACGTATTCGAAGGTGATGCGCCGCGCGTTGGAGGCGCCGGGATAGCGCCGGCAGGCGGCCAGCAGCTCGGCAATGGGATACTTGCGGTTCAGCGGCACCAGCTCGTCGCGGAGGTCGTCGCGCACGGCGTGCAGCGAGACGGCCAAGTTCACGCCCAGCTCCTCGCCGCACTTGTCCATCATCGGCACGACGCCGGAGGTGCTGAGCGTGATCCGCCGGCGCGAGAGGGCGATGCCCTCGTGGTCCATCACGATGTTCAGCGCGCGCGCGGTCGCCTCGTAATTGTAGAGCGGCTCGCCCATCCCCATCACGACGATGTTGGAGACGCGCCGGCCTTCCTCGCCCTTGGGCGTCGGCCATTCGCCGTAGCTGTCGCGCGCGGCCATGAACTGGCCGATGATCTCCGCGGTGCCGAGGTTGCGCACCAGCTTCTGCGTGCCCGTGTGGCAGAAGGAGCAGCTCAGCGTGCAGCCCACCTGCGTCGAGATGCACAGCGCTCCGCGGTCGTCCTCGGGAATGTAGACGGTCTCGACCTCCTGCCCGTCGCGCCACTTGAACAGCCACTTGCGGGTGCCGTCGGTGGAGGTCTGCTCGGTGGTGATGCCGGGGCGGCCGATGGTGAAGCGCTCGGCCAGCTTCGCCTGCAGCGGCCGGGCGATGCTGTTCATGACCGAGAAATCACGCACGCCCTGGTGATAGATCCAGTGCCAGAGCTGCTTGGCCCGGAAGGGCTTCTCGCCGATCGCGGCCATTTCCTCGGCCAGCTGCTCGCGCGTCAGCCCGACCAGCTCGCGCCGGCCTTCCTCGTCCGTCATGGGCGGCGGCGAGAAGATCGCGGATTTGGCGAGGATGCGCAGCCGTTCCGCCTCGGTCAGGCCATCCGGCGGCTGGGCCACGCGGTTGGCGGGCGGGAAGGCGTTGCTCACCTGCGCGGCGCCGGACATTCGCGCGAGATCGCGTCGTAGGCCTGGGTGAAGCCGGCGAGGCCGAAGGTGTCGGTCGCCTGGCCGCGGCCGTTCGGGCCCGGGCCGCGGCCGAGCGCCTCGCGCCCGCCGCGCAGCGCCGCCACGACGGCACGGCCGTCGCGGGCGAAGGCGGTGTCGCTCGAGGTGTAGAAGGCCAATTCGTTCGAGCCGACGAAGAGCTTCGCCTCGGCGTTGCGCGGGAAGGCGTAGCCGACGCGGAAGGCCACCTGGTCGCGGCTGCCGGGCCGGTGCGTGACGACGAGCATGACGTTGTTCTGCTCGCGCCCCGGCACGCCCTCGATGCTGCGCGCGCGGGTGAAGGCGTAGCAGACCTTCTGGCCGCCCTCGGTGTGGGTGGCCGCGGTCCAGGCCTGGAAGGCGCCGAGTTGTGCGGGCCGCGCCGCGGCGGCGGGCGCGCTTCGCTGCTGCGCCTCGGCGGCGGGGACCGCGAGCATCAGCAGGGAGGCCAAGGGGAAGGCGAAAGCGAGACCGCGCATGGCTCGCTAGATACGAGCGCGGGGGCCGCACCGCAACCGGAGCCGGACGCAGGGCTGCCTGGACTTCCAGGGAGCGCAGGCGGCTGGCTACTGGAGAAAAGTTAACGCGCCGTGGCGGAATCCGGCCGCACAGCGGCCGGCGCCGCCGAAATGACCTACCGGCCGGGCGCCTCAGCGGCGCGGCGAAGCCAAGGCCGCGGACGCGGCCGCCCGGCGTCTGAGGGCATTAAATTTAAGTCTCTTCCTCGCGGTCGGTCTCGACCTCGATCTCGTCGGCGATGACCTCGTCCTCGTCCTCGAGCTCGTCGGCATCCTCGACCGCATCGGCCTCGACGTCCTCCAGCTCGACGTCGTCGCCATCCGCCTCCGTCGCCGCGACGGCCCGCTTCTTCAGCTTCTCGTCCGGGACGATATTGGCCGAGCGACGGGGGCGCGGCTGCTCCGCCGGCTGCTCGGTGCCGCACTTCGGGCAAACGGCCGGCTGCTTGCCCATGTCGTAGAACTTCGCGCCGCAGGCCACGCAGGTGCGCTTCAAACCAAGTTCAGGCTTTGCCATGGAGCCCTCTGATTCCTTCTGCCCCATTGGGCAGCGGCGCGCATTGCCACGGGCCGCGCGTCGGTGTCAAACGGGGGCTCCCATGTCGCATGACCCGAATCCCACTCCGCTGCGCTCCAGCCCGGCCCCGAAGGGCCTCTCCGGCCGCCTCACGGTGCCCGGGGACAAGTCGATCAGCCACCGCGCGCTGATGTTCGGCGCGCTGGCCGTGGGCACCACCGAGATCGAGGGGCTGCTGGAAGGCGAGGACGTGCTGCGCACGGCCGCCGCCATGCGCCTGCTGGGCGCGACGGTGGATCACCTCGGCCCAGGGCGCTGGCGCGTGGCGGGCCGCGGGATCGGCGGGCTGACCGAGCCGGCCGATGTGCTCGACATGGGCAATTCTGGCACCGCCGCGCGGCTGATCTGCGGGCTGCTGGCCGGCCATCCGATTTTTGCGGTCATGACCGGCGACGCCAGCCTGCGCCGCCGGCCGATGCGCCGCGTGACCGATCCGCTGGCCGCCTGCGGGGCGCGCTTTTCCTCCCGCGAGGGTGGCCGGCTGCCGCTGGCGATCGAGGGCGCGCGCGATCCGCTGCCGCTCGACTACACGCTCCCCGTCGCTTCCGCCCAGGTGAAGAGCGCCTGCCTGCTGGCCGGGCTCTGCGCGCCCGGCATCACACGCGTGGTGGAGCCCGAGGCGACGCGCGACCATTCGGAAAACATGCTGCGCCATTTCGGCGCGACGGTGCGGGTGGAAACCAGGGGGCACGGCCGCGTCATCGAGCTGGCCGGCCAGCCGGAGCTGCGCGCGGCGGCGGTGAACGTGCCGGGCGATCCCTCCTCGGCCGGCTTCTTCCTGGTGGCGGCGCTGATCGTGCCCGGCTCGCGGCTGGTGATCGGCAATGTCGGGCTGAATCCGCTGCGAACCGGCCTCTTCGCCTCGCTGCGCGAGATGGGGGCCAGGCTGGAGGTGGGTGATCCGAGGCTGGAGGGCGGCGAGCCGGTGGGAGACCTGACCGTGGAATTCACCGAACTTCATGCCGTCGACGTTCCGCCCGAGCGGGCGCCGAGCATGATCGATGAGTACCCGATCCTCGCCGTCGCGGCGGCCTGCGCGACTGGGACCAGCCGCTTCCGCGGTCTCGCCGAGCTCCGCGTGAAGGAGAGCGACCGCCTCACCGGCACGGCCGAGCTGCTGCGCGAGGCCGGCGTGCGCTGCGAGATCGAGGGCGACGACCTGCTCGTCCATGGCTGCGGCGGGCCGCCCCCCGGCGGCGGCCTGGTGGCGACGCAGATGGACCACCGCCTGGCCATGAGCGCCCTGGTGCTGGGCCTCGCCTGCCAGGCGCCGCTCTCGATCGACGACGGCAGCTTCATCGCCACCAGCTTCCCGAATTTCCTCCCGCTGATGCGCGGCGCCCTCGGCGCCGAGACCATGGTCCCGGCGTGACGGCGCCCCTGGTCATCGCGGTGGACGGCCCCGCGGCGGCCGGCAAGGGAACGCTGGCGCGGCGCCTCGCGACGCATTTCGGACTGCCCTATCTCGACACGGGCCTGCTCTACCGGGCCACCGGCCGCCGCGTGCTGGACGCCGGCGCCGATCCCGCCGATCCCGCCGCCGCCGAGCAGGCCGCGCGCACGCTCACGCCCGCCGACTTCACCCGCAGCGACCTGCGCAACCCCGCCGCGGACGCCGCGGCCAGCAAGGTCGCCGCCATCCCGGCCGTGCGCGCGGCGCTGCTCGACTTCCAGCGCAGCTTCGGCGCGGCGCATGGCGCGGTGCTGGATGGGCGCGACATCGGCACCGTCGTCTTCCCCGAGGCGCGCGTGAAGCTCTTCGTCACCGCCAGCGCCGGGGAGCGCGCGCGCCGCCGCCACGCCGAGCTCGCCGCGCGCGGCGCCGGGCCCAGCCTCGACGAGGTCGCCGCCGAGATGGCGGCCCGCGACGCGAGGGACGCGGCGCGCGACGTGGCGCCCCTGGTGCCCGCGGCGGACGCGATCCTGATCGACACGACCGGCCTCGACGCGGAACAGGCCTTCGCAGCTGCAGTGCGAATCGTGGAATCCTCACAAGGCAAGTGATTTCCGCTTGACGATGGGGACATCAGAGCAGATGTAACGCGCGTCACTTGAATGTGGCCGGATCGGTGCGGACCGTCACGCGCGCCAGCTCCTCGGCGGATCTTTCCGCAAGCCGTGACCGCCCGGACGCCGGGAGGTGGCGCAAGACCCGGACTGCGGGGCCTCTGCCCCGCGCTCGACTCAGGACAACATCGCCACATGGCATCTGCCACCAGCCCCGCCACGCGCGGCGGCTCCGAAGACTTCGCCACGCTTCTCGACGAGATGCTGGGCGCCAACACCGGCTTCGCCGGCTCCGTCGTGTCCGGCAAGATCATCCGCATCGATGATGACTTCGCCGTCGTGGACGTGGGCCTCAAGAGCGAAGGCCGCGTCCCCCTCAAGGAATTCGCCCCCGCGGGCATGAAGCCCGAGATCAAGCCGGGCGACGTCGTCGACCTCTTCGTGGAGCGCTACGAGGACCGTGACGGCTCCATCGTGCTCTCGCGCGAGAAGGCGCGGCGCGAGGAGGCCTGGACCAATCTCGAGAAGGCCTTCGCCGCCAACCAGCGCGTGAACGGCGTGCTGTTCGGCCGGGTCAAGGGCGGCTTCACCGTCGACCTCGGCGGCGCCGTGGCCTTCCTGCCGGGCTCGCAGGTCGACATCCGCCCCGTGCGCGACGTCGGTCCGCTGATGGGCCAGTCGCAGCCCTTCCAGATCCTCAAGATGGACCGCGCCCGCGGCAACATCGTCGTCAGCCGCCGCGCCGTTCTCGAAGAGACTCGCGCCGAGCAGCGCGCCGAGCTCGTCCAGGGCTTGAAGGAAGGCATGGTGCTCGACGGCGTGGTGAAGAACATCACCGACTACGGCGCCTTCGTGGATCTGGGCGGCGTGGACGGCCTGCTGCACGTCACCGACATCGCCTGGCGCCGCATCAACCACCCGAGCGAGGCCCTGACCATCGGCCAGCAGGTGAAGGTGCAGGTCATCCGCTTCAACAGCGACACGCAGCGCATCAGCCTCGGCATGAAGCAGCTGATGTCCGATCCCTGGGACGGCGTGGCCATCAAGTACCCGGTCAATGCCAAGTTCTCGGGCCGCGTGACCAACATCACCGACTACGGCGCCTTCGTGGAGCTGGAGCCGGGCGTCGAGGGCCTCGTGCACGTCAGCGAGATGTCCTGGACGAAGAAGAACGTCCACCCCGGCAAGATCGTCGCGACCTCCGAGCAGGTGGACGTGCTGATCCTCGACGTGGACGAGCCGAAGCGCCGCATCTCGCTGGGCCTCAAGCAGGCCCAGGGCAATCCTTGGGAAGTGTTCCTGCAGGATCACCCGCTGGGCAGCGAGATCGAGGGCGAGATCCGCAACATCACCGAGTTCGGCCTGTTCATCGGCGTCGGTCCGGATGTGGATGGCATGGTCCATCTCTCCGACCTCAGCTGGGACCTGCCGGGCGAGACCGCCATCGCCAACTACAAGAAGGGCGACGTGGTGAAGGCGAAGGTTCTCGACGTCGACGTCGAGAAGGAGCGCATCTCGCTGGGCATCAAGCAGCTCGAGGCCGATCCGGCCGCCGAGGTGCTGGACAACGTGAAGAAGGGCGACATCGTCACCTGCACCGTCACCAAGATCGAGACCAATGGGATCGAGGTGAAGGTCAACGACGTGCTGACCGGCTTCATCCGCCGTGCGGAGCTGGCGCGTGACCGCCAGGATCAGCGCCCCGACAAGTTCGCCATCGGCGAGAAGGTCGATGCGAAGATCACCGCCGTGGACCGCGCCGCCCGCCGCCTCTCCCTGACCGTGAAGGGCAAGGAGATCGAGGAGGAGCGCGAGGCCGTGAAGGAGTACGGCACGGCCGACTCCGGCGCGTCGCTGGGCGACATCCTCGGTGCGGCCATCCGCCGCCGCCGCGAGATGGCCGGCGAGGAGTAGGAGCTTCCGGACCGGCTTCGGCCGGCCGGACTCAGGAACGAGGGCGCGCCCGTGCAGGGCGCGCCCTTTTTCGTTGGTGGGTCCCGTCTCGGATCTTGCGCATGAATCTCATAAATTGAGGCGTTTTGGCTGTCTGTGCCGTTTTCCGCCACGAACCCAAAGATTGGCTGAATCCTGACCCCTCGGCCGCCAGTTTTCGCGCAAAACACGCCGTTAAGTCTGTTTTAATGTCGGTAATTTTTTTAAATACACAACAAAGCCTGAAAACCGCTTGGCGAGCACACGCATGGGTGGTATCTCTCCACACGCAAAACGTGTGCTGGAGAAACCCCCCGATGCGTATCCTCCTGGTCGAAGACGATCGTTCCGCCGCGCGCGGCATCGCGTTCCAGCTGCAGCAGCACCGGATGGTGGTGGATGTCGCGGATTGCGGCGCCGAGGCGCTGGAGCTGGCCCGCCTCTACGACTATGACGCCGCGGTCGTGGACCTCATGCTGCCGGACATGGAGGGCTATGAGGTGGTCTCCAAGCTCCGCGCCTCGCGCGTCGAGGCGCCGGTGCTCATGCTTTCCGCGGTCTCCCGTACCCAGGCCAAGATCCGCGGCCTCTCCGTCGGCGCCGATGACTACCTGTCCAAGCCCTTCGAGCCCGATGAGCTGGTCGCCCGCCTCCAGGCGATGATCCGCCGCTCCAAGGGCTTCTCCCAGCCGCGCATCCAGCTCGGCGCCCTCTCACTGGATCTCGGCGCCAAGGAGGTGGCCGTACAGGGCCGGACGGTGCACCTCACCGGCAAGGAGTACGCCATCCTCGAGCTGCTGCTGATGCGCCGCGGCACGGTGCTGTCGAAGGAGAATTTTCTGGACCACCTCTATGGCGGCATGGACGAGCCGGACAGCAAGATCATCGACGTCTTCGTCTGCAAGCTGCGGAAGAAGCTGCAGGTCGCGGGCGCGGCGAACGTGATCGGCACGGTCTGGGGCCGCGGCTACATCATTCGCGACGGTAGCGGCCCTTCGGCCTACCGCCCGCCGCTGCCGGAAATGCGCCTCAGCGCGGCGTGATCAGGCCGCGTCCCGCGCCGAGCTCCGGTCGGAGAGATGGACGCCACCCTGCCGCAGCCCCGCCTGGAGCTCGGCGATCGGCACCGCGCGCGGTGCGACGCCTCGGTTCGCGGCGATCGCCGCCGCCACGCCGGCGGCCTGGCCGGTGAGCCAGCACTGCGGGATCTCGCGCAGGAAGGAGTGGCTGTTGGGGTCGCAGCTCAGATGGCGCCCGGGGGCAAGCAGCCCGTCCAGCTTCTCCGGCACCAGCGCGCCATAGGGCACGGAGACGTTCGGGAATTTCGGCGCGAGGCTGGGGGAGACGCCGATCTCGTCGGCGCACACCCGCCCATCCCAGTCGGAGCGGAGCACGCTGCCCATCCCGCGCAGGCGGCGTGAGTGGCGGATGCCGATCTGCGGGGCGGAGAGCATCATCCAGGCGTTCTGGAAGCCGGGCGCCTCGGCGCGGTAGTGCTCCAGGTGCTGCGCCATCAGCCGGTGGCTCTGGATCTCGACGGCGGTGAGGTCGTCCACGTCCACCGCCGAGTAGCCGGAGAGACGGGGGCCGAGGAACAGCGCCACGTCGTCGCGCCAGGAGGCGAAGGCGCGCTCGAAGTAGCGGAACCGCTCGCGGCCGCGCTGCATGAAGGCGCCGAAGGCTTCGGGCTCCTCGGCACGCCAGCGCTGGTAGCGCGGCATGTTCACGCCGCCGAAGAGCCAGCTCGTGTTCATGCAGTGGTGGATGTCGGCCTCGTCGATGTCGGCGTCGTAGGCGGCGCCCGCGCGGGCGAAGAGATCACCGTCGCCCGTCGCATCCACGACGCAGGTGGCGCGGATGGCGCGGCGGCCCTGCTTGGACTCGAAGAGCGCGCCGCACACGGCGCCACCCTCCATGAGGGGTTCCGCGCCCCAGGCGTGGAAGAGGATCTCGGCGCCGGATTCCAGCACCATCTCCATGGCCGTGAGCTTCATCACTTCAGGGTCGCAGGTGGGGGAATGCGTCACCACGCCGTGGAAGGCGGCGGTGCGAAGCTGCCACCACGCGGCCGTCGCGGCGTCACGGCTGCCCCAGGCGGCGGGCGGCGGGCCGGCCACGGCCTCGCGGGGAAGGCGTGCCAAAAATTCCTCGGCGAAGCCGCGGATGACTTTTCTGCCGGACCAGTCGGTCATCCGGTCGATCCAGACCACCAGCCCGCCGGTAGAGAGCCCGCCCAGATGGTTGTTCCGCTCCAGCAGGATGGTGCGCGCGCCCTGGCGTCCCGCGGCCACCGTCGCCGCCACGCCGGCGGGGCCACCACCGACCACGAGCACGTCGCAGGTCGCATGCACGGGGATCTCGCGCGCGGCCTCCGTCACCGTCTCCCCTGTCGGCGGGCGGCGATGTCGCGCGGCGTCACTCGCAAAAGTCTCGCTGCGGAAGAAGAGACGGCCGCCCTCGGCTTCGGAATTCGTGCCCATGACCGTACAAATAGACCGTCTTGCCGCCGATGACAGCCTTTGGCAGACAGGCTGACGTGTTGCGCCTCCTGCCCTTGCTCCTGTTGCTGGCCGGCTGCGCCGTCCAGCCCCGGGTCGCGACCATCCCGCCGCCGCTGAGCTATCCGCCGGCGGCCCGCGAACGCATGATCCGCCTGGCGCTGAACGAGTGGCGCGACTGGGGCTGCGCCGTCACCGGAATGCCGGCGCCCAGCCTTGCCCCCTGCGACAATCCCGGCACCCCACGCCCCGAAAGCGCGCCCGAGAATTTTCCGCGGGTCCTGGCCTACTGGCGCATCGTCCCGAACGCCGAGGGCGCCATCCCCGCCAACCGCGGCCGCTATATCGCCGCCCTCCGCGGCGAGGCGACGTCTCCCGCCCTCTGGGCCTCGCCCTTCTGGTCGGCGGCCTTCATCTCCTGGGTCATGGCCTCCGCCGGGGTGGACACGCCGGAATTCGCACCCGACGCCGCGCATTCCCGCTATCTCGACCATCTCGACACGCTGGCCGCCGCCTGGCCGAACCTCGCGCCCTTCCTCCCGCGCGATCCGTCAGCCTATGCGCCCCAAGCCGGCGACCTCGTCTGCCGCGACCGCTCGCGCCGTCCGCTCGCCGCCTGGTCGGAGCGTGCGCTTGAACGCGGCCAGTTCCGCCCCATGCATTGTGACATCGTGGTCGAGGTGGGAGCCGGGGTGGTCGAGGCCGTGGGTGGCAATGTGTCCGACAGCGTGACGCTTTCGCGCTGGCAGACGGACGGGGCCGGGCGGCTGGCGCCCCTGGCCGATCATCCCCCGGCTCTGGTCATCATGGAAAACCGCCTCGGCCGCACATCCCCCTGGTCCCCGGAGTCCCGCTCATGACCGATCTGTTCAGCCCGCTCATCCTGCGCGGGGTCACGCTCCGCAACCGCATCGGCGTCTCGCCCATGTGCATGTACTCCTGCGCCGAGGACGGGCTGCCGACCGACTGGCACATGGCGCACCTCGTCTCGCGGGCAGTGGGCGGCGCCGGCATGACGATGGTCGAGGCCTCGGCCGTGCTGCCCGAGGGGCGCATCACCCCGAGCGACGTCGGCATCTGGAGCGATGCGCACACCGCGCCGCATGCGCGTCTCGCCGCGGCGATCGCCGCGGTGGGCTCGGTGCCGGCCGTTCAGATCGCTCATGCGGGCCGCAAGGCCAGCCGCTCGCGTCCCTGGGACACCCCCGCGCCGGCCGAGCATGGCTGGCCGATCGTCGGCCCCAGCGCCGCTGCCTTCGGCGACTTCCTCACGCCCAAGGCGCTGAGCGAGGCCGAGATCGCGGAGGTCATCGCCGCCTTCGCCGCGGCGGCCAGGCGCTCGGTGACGGCGGGCTACAAGCTGATCGAGATCCATGGCGCGCATGGCTACCTGATCCACCAGTTCCTCTCGCCCATCTCCAACCAGCGCAACGACGGCTGGGGCGGCGATTTCGAGGGCCGCACGAAGCTGGCGCGCGAGGTGGTGAAGGCCGTCCGCGCCGCCATCCCGGACGATCTCGCCCTCTCCATCCGCATCTCGCACACCGACTGGGTCGAGGGCGGCTGGAACACCGAGGAGAGCATCGGCCTCGCGAAGCTGCTGAAGGGGCTGGGCGTCGACATCGTGGACGTCAGCTCCGGTGGCCTGGATGCAGGCCAGAAGATCCCGATGGGTCCGGGCTACCAGGTGCCGGGCGCCGAGGCCGTGAAGAAGGGTGCGGACGTCCCGGTCATGGCGGTCGGCCTCATCACCGAGCCGGCGCAGGCGCAGGCGATCCTCAATGAGGGCAAGGCGGACCTGATCCTGCTCGCCCGCGCCTTCCTGCGCGATCCCTACTGGACGCTCAACGCCGCCGTGGCGCTGGGCCGGACGGAGGCGCTGGCCATTCCGCCGCAATACGACCGGAGCTGGAGCACGCCGGCGCGGCTCAAGCTGAACCAGAAGATCGGCGAGCCGCTGCCGGCGCTGTAGTGCCGGGCGGCGCTATCGCATCGTCTCGAAGAAGCCGGTCTCCTCGTTGAGCCGGCCATGCTCCTGGGCCCGGAAATCGTAGCGCGACACGATACCCAGGAGCTTCCCCTCCTGCACCACCGGCAGGTGCCGGAAGCCGCCATCGTTCATCAGGCGCAGCGCCTCGATCGCCTGGCAATCCGCGCTCAGGCAGCAGGGCTTGGCCGTCATCGCCTGGCCGAGCAGCGTCCGATGCGGGTCCAGCCCCACGGCCAGTGCATGCACCGCGTCCCGCCCCGTGAAGATGCCGACGAGATCGCCGTGGTCGACGATCAGCACCGCGCCCACGCGGCGCTGGTACATCGCGACGCAGGCGTCCTGGACGGTCGCGCCCGGCGGCAATGTGAGGGGATCCTGGTGGCGGACCATGTCCGCCATGTTGCGTTCCTGCATGGTCTCGACTCCCGTTGTCATGGGATTGCCATATCAACGCCGTGCGGGATGCTGCGCTGGATCAGCCGGGATGAATTTTCGCTATTCCGGCTGGAAGTTCGCGATTCGCAGCAACTCCTGCGAGCGGGCGAAGTCGCGCTGGATGAAGCCGGCGAAATCCGCGCCCACCTCCGCCAGGGGCTCGATGCCGAGGCTCGCCACCCGCGCCTGCACGTCGGGCTCGAACATGCCGGTGCGCAGCACCTCGCCGATCCGCGTCGCGATCTCGGCCGGCGTGCCGCGCGGGGCCCAGAGGCCCCACCAGCTCTGGATGTCGAGGCCGGGCATGCCACCCTCGGCCGCCGTCGGGATGTCGGGCGCGGCCTGGGAGCGGTGGGCGGCGGTGATCGCCAGCACCTTCACGCTGCTGCTGCGGTATTGCGGAAGCGTCGACAGGATGGGGTCGAACATCAGCCGGGCGTTGCCGGCCACCACGTCGGTCATGGCGGGCGCCGTCCCGCGATAGGGCACCACCACGATGTCTGCGCCGGCCTGGCGCACGAACTCGATGGTGGCGAGGTGTCCCGCCGAGCCCAGCGAGGACACGGCGAAGGGCCAGTCGCGCGGGTCGCGGCGGCAGGCGGCGAGCACCTCGGCGAGCGTGTTCTCCGGCCGCGCCTTGTTCATGATGAGCAGCAGCGGCCCCTGGCCGGTGCGGACGACCGGCAGCAGGTCGGTGATCGGATCGTAGCCCGGATTGCGCATGACCAGCCGCGCCATGACCTGGATCGAGGCCGAGGAGCAGAGCGTGTAGCCGTCCGGCGCCGCCTGGGCGACCGCCTGCCCGCCCACCGCGCCGTTGGCGCCGGGCCGGTTCTCCACCACGAAGATCTGGCCGAGCTTCTCCTGGAGCTTGGCCGCCGTGACGCGCGCCATGCCGTCGGTCGCGCCGCCCGGCGTGAAGGGCACGATCACGCGGACCGGTCCGCGCGCAGGCCAGGCGGGCTGGGCAAGGGCCGGCGCCGCGAGGGGGATGGGCAATGCGATCAGGTGGCGTCGCCGCATGGGGGAATCGAATCCTGCGAGGGGGCTTGGAAAGCCTGCCACAGGACGCGAGCTTCGCCACATGGAAGATGTGGATGTGGCCCTGGTGCTGGCGATCGACGTCTCGGCGAGCGTCGACTACGACGAGTTCGCCCTGATGGTGAACGGCCTCGGCCGCGCTTTCCTCGATCCCGACGTGATCGCCGCGGCCACGGGCGGCCCGCGCGGCGCCGTGGCGGTGGCCGCCCTCTTCTGGTCCGACGGGCAGGAGGTGGCGCTGCCCTGGCAGCGCATCGCCGGCGCGGCGGACGGCGCCGTCATCGCCGAGGCACTGGAAGCGGCGCCACGCCTGCCGCGTCCCGGGGCCACTGCGTTGGGCGAGGGGCTGGTCGCCGCGCTCCGGCTGCTGGCGCAATGCCAGGCCGGGGCGACGCGGCTGGTGGTGGATGTCTCGGGCGACGGCGCCAGCAACCGCGGCCGGCCGCCGGGACCGATCCGCGACGTCGGGGTCGCGGGTGGGGCCACGATCAACGGGCTCGCGGTGCTGAACGAGGAGCCGGACCTGCTGGAGCACTACCGCCAGGAAGTGATCGGCGGCCCCGGCGCCTTCGCCATGGACTGCGCAGACTATGCCGACTTCGCCGATGCCATCGGCCGCAAGCTGGTGCGGGAGATGCGGGGGACGACGGGAACGGTCTAGACTGGCGCCTCCTCCCGGAGGGCGTGAAAGGGATACGGCATGTCCAGCAAGCAGCGCATCTCGCTGAGCGACCTCGGCCTCGACGGGGTGTCCATCGAGGAGCATCTGCGGGCGGTGGCGACCGCGCCTCGGCTGCCGGACCTCGCGATCGGGCTCTGCACCCTCGGGATCGAGGAGAGCGGCCCCTCACTGCTGGCGGTCCTCGAGCGGGCGGCCGGCGGGGAGGTCCTGTCCGAGGAAGAAGAGCAGCTGCTCTTCCGCGGCGTGTATATCCTGGGCGCCGCCCGCTACACCCGGGCCTGCGGCCCGCTGCTGCGCCTCCTCCGCCTCCCCGACGACGAGCTGGACCGGCTGCTGGGCGACGCCATCACCGTGGACATGGCGCGCATCGTCGCGGGGGTGTTCGACGGCGATGCCGAGGCGGTGTTCCAGATCGTCGCCGATCCCTCGGTCGGCGAGTTCGTCCGCAATAGCCTGCTGGGGGCCGCCACCTTCCTGACCTGGGAGGGCGGCATCCCACGCGACCGAATGAGGGAATTTCTTCTGCGCTTCCACGACGAACGGCCGGCGCCCGACGGCGACATGGTCTGGGGCGGCTGGACCACGGCGATTGGCCTGCTCGGCCTGCGCGACCTGGCGCCGCTGGTCCACGGCGCCTGGGACCGGCTCCCGTGGCGCCTGATGGAGCGTGAGCATTTCGAGGCGGATCTCGCCGCCGCGGAGCAGCGGCCCGACGACATCGAGCGCTTCAGGAGCAATAGCCTCGGCCTGATCGACGACGTGCTCGAAGCCATGCAATGGACCGACGCGGAACCGGAGGAGGAGAAACCCCGGACGGGCCAGCCGCTCCCGCTGAACGTTCCGGCGGTGAATCCCTGGCGGCACGTCGGTCGCAACGACCCATGCCCTTGCGGCAGCGCCAAGAAAGCGAAGAAGTGTTGCCTCGCGGGCTGATGGGCCGGCCGGATCAGGCCGGCAGCTCGTAGCCCGCCTTCTTCTCGGCCTCGATGGTCTTCCGCACGGCATCGCGCGCCATCATGCGGGCATAGAGCGCATCGAGCGCCGGGAAGGCGCCGGGCGGCTGCTCCAGCGAGCCCCGGAAGCGCCAGTAGAGACGGAAGAGGTGGATGTCGGCGACGGAATACGGGCCCACGCACCACTCGCGGCCCGCCAGCTTCCGCTCGACGATGCGATAGACGCTCACCGCATGCTCCACGCCCTGGCGCCGGGCCGGGTGGATGGTGGAGGCGCAGAAGGACATCCAGGACACCACCTGGGCCTGCGCCTCGATGTCCTCGGGCAGCAGCTTCGCCTCGGGGAAGCGGCGCGCGAGGTAGAAGAGGACGCCTGCGACCTCGGTGAGGGGGCGCCCGTCGACCAGCAGGGTCGGGACCTTGCCGGCCGGGTTGATCGCCAGGAACTCCGGCGTCTGCGTCTCCTTGCGGTCGAGGGAGAGCGGGATGGTCGTGAACTCCGCCCCCACCTCGTGCAGCGCGATATGCGCGGCCATGGAGCTCGAGCCGGGCGAGTAGTACAGCGTCAGCATGCGGTCAGGCATCCGCCCGGATGTTGTTGGCGCGCACCAGCTCGCCCCAGCGGTCGTAGTCGGCGGCCATGATGCGGGCCATCTCGTCCGGCGTGCCGCCGCCGGGCTCGTCGCCGCGGCTGGTCACCCGGCCGCGCAGCCCGGCATCGGCCATCGCCGTGTTCAGCGCGGCATTGAGGCGCGCCACCACCGGGGCCGGCGTCTTGCGCGGCGCGAAGAGGCCGATCCAGGCCGTGAAGGCGAAGTTCGGCAGCCCCTGCTCCTGCGCCGTCGCGACCTGCGGCATGGCCGGGCAGCGGTTGGGGCCGGTCACCATCAGCCCGTCGAGCGTCCGCCCGCGCAGCGCCGGCGTGGCGGCGGAGGCGGTGTCGAAGATCAGCTTGGTGCGCCCGGCCAGGAGCTCCTGCAGCGCCGCCGCCGAGCCGCGGCAGGGCACGTGCGTCATCGGCGGCCCGCCCAGCCGCTCGCGCAGCAGCTCCATGGCGAGATGCGGCAGGCTGCCCTTGCCGGGGGAGGCGTAGGAGACGGGGTGGCCCTGCCGCCCGGCGATCCAGCCGCGGAGGCCCGCGAGGTCGTGCAGCCCCAGCGACGGATGCGCGCAGAGCAGGAGCGAGGACTTCCCGACCAGCCCGACCGGCACCAGCTCGCGCGGATCGAGCGTCATGCCCTCGACCGTGTGGGGGTTGATCGCCATCGGCCCGACGCTGCCGAAGAGAAGGGTGTAGCCGTCGTGCCGGGCCGACATCACCGCCTCGGTGCCGAGGTTGCCGGCGTCGCCGCCGCGGTTGTCGATCTCGATGGGCACGCCGAGCGCAGCCTGCAGGCCGGGGACCAGCATGCGGCAGGCGACATCGGTGCGGCCGCCCTGCGGGAAGCCGACCACCAGGGTGATGGGACGCGTCGGATTCCAGGCGCCCTGCGCCAGGGCGGGCGTGGCAAGCGCGCCGGCGGCGAGCGCCAGGGCGGAGCGGCGCGTGATCGCGCTCATGGGGATGGTTCCTCCCGTGTCATCCGAACGTAATCCGGCACGGTGGCAACTCCAAGGCGATGAGGGGCACGGCACTGCCCGACCCTTTGGCGCGCCGTGCTTCCCGAGGCCCTGTTTCGTTGCCGCCGGATGTCATCTGGGCAACAAAGCAGGGAATAGCTTCAGGAACAATGTATTCATTGGCAGACAATTGGGCCCGGCTCAGCCGCGCCCGTGGCAGTGCTTGTACTTCTTGCCCGAGCCGCAGGGGCAGGGCGCGTTGCGCGGCGTGGCGGACCAGGTCGCGGGGTCGTTCGGATCGACCTCGGCGGCCAGGAGTCGCGTGTCGCTCCCTTGCGCCGCCGCGCCGTAATCCGAGTTGAGCGGCTCCATCGCGTAGTCCTCGGCCGGCAGCGAGGCGTGCCGCATGTCGGTGACGCGGATGGGCTCGGGCTCCGGCAGCGGCGCGTTGGGCTGGAGCTCGAGACGCAGCAGCAGGGAGGTCGTGCGCTCGCGCAGGTCCTCCAGCATGTTGTTGAACAGCGCGAAGGCCTCACGCTTGTACTCGTTCAGCGGGTCGCGCTGGCCATAGGCGCGCAGGCCGATGCCCTGGCGCAGGTGGTCGAGCTGGAGCAGGTGCTCCTTCCAGACCTGGTCGAAGATCTGCAGCAACAGGGACTTCTCGACCATCCGCATGAAGTCGGGGCCGAGATTGGCGGCCTTGGAGGCGGCGGCCTGGTCGGCGGCGGCCATGATGCGCTCGCGGATCTGGGTCTCGTCGATCCCCTCCTCGCGGCCCCAGGCGACGACCGGCAGGTCCAGGCCCAGCACGTCCTGGACGCGCTTCTCCAGCCCCGTGAGGTCCCACTGCTCGGGATAGGCGTTCTCGGGGATGGCCTTGTCGACCATCCCGTCGATGGTCTCCTGCCGCATCTCCTGGATGGTCTCGGAGAGGTCGTCCGTCTCCATGAAGGCGCGGCGCTGCGCATAGACCTCGCGCCGCTGGTCGTTCATCACGTCGTCGTACTTCAGCAGGTTCTTGCGCGTGTCGAAGTTGCGCGCCTCGACCTTCTTCTGGGCCTTCTCCAGCGCCTTGTTGATCCAGGGGTGGATGATGGCCTCGCCTTCCTTGAGGCCGAGCTTGGTCAGCATCCCGCCCATGCGCTCGGAGCCGAAGATGCGCATCAGGTCGTCTTCGAGGGAGAGGAAGAAGCGGCTGCCGCCGGGGTCGCCCTGGCGGCCGGAGCGGCCGCGCAGCTGGTTGTCGATGCGGCGGGACTCGTGCCGCTCGGTGCCGATGACGAAGAGGCCGCCAGCCGCCTTCACGATGGGACGCGCGAGCTCGACCTCGCGCTTATGGCGGGCCAGCACCTCCTGGTAGTCCTCGCCATGGCCCTCGGGCACCTCGGCGCGGGCGAGCATGTCGGCATTGCCGCCGAGCTGGATGTCGGTGCCGCGGCCGGCCATGTTGGTGGCGATGGTGACGGCGCCCGGGCGGCCGGCCTGGGCGACGATGCCGGCTTCCTGCTCGTGGTAGCGGGCGTTCAGCACCTGGTGCGAGATGCCGCGCTGCTTCAGCAGGGTGGAGATGAGCTCCGACTTCTCGATGCTCGTGGTGCCGACGAGGCAGGGCTGGTTGCGCTCCTTGCACTCGCCGATGAGCTTGATGACGGCCTCGTACTTCTCCATCGCGGAGCGGTAGACCTCGTCATCCTCGTCGAGGCGCGCGACGGGGACGTTGGTCGGAATCTCGACCACCTCCAGCTTGTAGATTTCCGCGAATTCATCCGCCTCGGTGGCGGCCGTGCCGGTCATGCCCGAGAGCTTGGGGTAAAGCCGGAAATAGTTCTGGAAGGTGATGCTGGCGAGCGTCTGGTTCTCGGGCTGGACGGTGACGTGCTCCTTGGCCTCCAGCGCCTGGTGCAGCCCGTCGGAGTAGCGGCGGCCCTCCATCATGCGGCCCGTGAACTCGTCGATGATGACGATCTTGTCGTTGCGGACCACGTATTCCACGTCGCGCTTGAACAGCACATGCGCCCGCAGCGACTGGTTCACGTGGTGGACGATCGAGACGTTGTGGCTGTCGTAGAGGTTGCCCTCGACCAGCACGCCGGCCTCGGTCAGCAGGCGCTCGATGTCTTCGCCGCCCTTCTCGGTCATCGAGACGGTGCGCTGCTTCTCATCCTTGTCGAAGCGCTCGGGATCGGTGACGAAATCGACCATCACGGTGTCGACGCGGCGGTAGAGGTCCGATGTGTCGTCGGTCGGGCCGGAGATGATGAGCGGCGTGCGCGCCTCATCCACCAGGATGGAGTCCACCTCGTCGACGATGGCGTAGAAGAAGGGCCGCTGGACCATCTCGTCCAGCCGGTACTTCATGTTGTCGCGCAGGTAGTCGAAGCCGTACTCGTTGTTGGTGCCGTAGGTGATGTCGCAGGCATAGGCCTCGCGGCGCTGGTCGTCGCTGAGGCCCTGGACGATGACGCCCGTGGTCAGGCCGAGGAAGCCGTAGACCTGGCCCATCCACTCGCTGTCGCGGCTGGCCAGGTAGTCGTTGACGGTGACGACGTGGACGCCCTTGCCGGGCAGGGCATTCAAGTAGACGGGCAGGGTGGCGACCAGGGTCTTGCCCTCGCCGGTCTTCATCTCGGCGATCTTGCCGTCGTTCAGCACCATGCCGCCGATCATCTGCACGTCGAAATGGCGCATGCCCATGACGCGCTTGGCGGCCTCGCGGACGGTGGCGAAGGCCTCCTCGAGAAGGTCGTCCAGCTCCTCGCCGGCGGCAAGGCGAGCGCGGAACTCGACGGTCTTGCCCTTGAGCTCCTCGTCGGACAGGGCGGCGAGCTTGGGCTCGAAGGCGGTGATGGCAGGGATACGCGCCTCGTACCGCTTCAGCGAACGCTGGTTCGCGGAACCGAAGATGGCACGGGCAAGACGGGCGAACATGGGTTTAGGGACTCTCCGGGCGCCGCACGCGGGGCGCGCGGATAGGGGGCGGGTGACAGGTAGGCGCGGCATGCCCCCTGGTCAACGTGTCATGGAATTGCCGCCTGTAACCCCTCCCGGGGCCGCGGGTTGTGGGGCGCATGGGCATCCGCCATTGTCCGCCCAACGAATGGACCCCCGACCTATGATCCGCACCCCCCTCGCCGCCCTCCTGCTCGCATCCGTCGCCTTCGGCGCGAGTGCTCCCTTGATGGCCCAGACCGTGGCGCCCGCCCCCACCGCGCCCGCGCCGGCCGCCCCCCCGGCCGCCGCGGCCACCCCCGCGCCGGAGGACGCCAATCCGGTCCTCGCCCGGGTGAACGGCGAGGAGATCCGGCTCGACGAGGTGATCGCCGCCGCCGCCGAGGCCATGCCGCCCGAGCTGCGCCAGGTGCCCCCGCACCTGCTGCGCTCCATGCTGCCGCCCCAGGTCTTCGAGCAGCTTGTGGACCGCGCCATCACCGACCGCGTCATGGTCCAGGCCGCCCGGGCCGCGGGCCTCGACCGGGATCCGGAGGTCCGCCGCCGGCTGCGCCTCGCCGAGGACGCCGAGCTGCGCGACCAGATGCTCCGCCGCGAGGTGCTGCCCCGGGTGACCGACGAGACCCTCCGCGCCCGCTACGAGCGCGACGCCGCCAACCGCCCGGCCGAGGAGGAGGTGCGCGCCCGCCACATCCTGGTGCCGAACGAGGCCGACGCCCGCGCCATCCTCACCGAGATCCAGCGCGGCGCGAGCTTCGAGGAGGTGGCCCGCCGCCGCTCGACCGACCCGGCCGCCCGCAACGGCGGCGACCTCGGCTTCTTCCGCCGGGGCGACATGGTGCCGGAATTCGCCAATGCCGCCTTCGGCTTGCAGCCCGGCCAGGTCAGCCCCAACCCGGTGCGGACCCAGTTCGGCTGGCACGTGATCAAGGTGGAGGAGCGCCGCTCCTCGCGCGGGCCGAGCTTCGAGGACAGCCGCGACACGCTGCGCCAGACCATGATCGAGGAGGAGGTGCAGGCCGCCGTCCAGCGCATCCGCTCGGGCGCGCGGATCGAGCGGGTGGACCCGCCGGCCGCCCCTGCGGCGCCGGCCCCGGCCGTCCAGGCCGAGCCGCCGCCGCCGGCCACGCCGCCGGGCCGGACGCAGCCCCGGAGATGAAGGTCCTCGCGATCTGCGGCAGCCTGCGGAAGGGCAGCTACAACCGCAGCCTCCTGAAGGCCGCCGCCGGTGTCGCGCCGGCCGGCATGGAGGTCGAGATCGTCGGCATCGAGGGCATCCCGGTCTTCAGCGAGGATCTGGAGAAGGAGGGCATGCCCGAGGCCGTGGCCGAACTGCGCCTCAAGGGCAAGGCGGCGGACGGGATCCTCTTCGGCTGCCCGGAATACAATTACGGCATGGCGGGGCCGCTGAAGAACGCCTTCGACTGGCTCTCGCGCTCGCATGGCGAGCCGAAGACGCCCTTCGTGGGCCGGCCGGTCGCCATGATGGGCGCCTCGCTGAGCATGATGGGGACCGCCCGCGCGCAGCTCCAGCTCCGCCAGTCGCTGCAGGCCTGCGGGGCGCTGACCATGCCGTCGCCCGAGGTCTATGTGATGCGCGCGCAGGACAAGTTCGACGCCGAGGGTCAGCTCACCGACAAGCCGACGCATGATGCGGTGGCGAAGCTGATGACCGCCTTCGGCGCCTGGATCGCCAAGCTGAAGGGCTGAGAGAGACTCGACCATGGACATCGCCGTTTCCCCCCTGGCCCTCCCGCTGCCGGAGATGCCGCCGATCGCCGGCGCCGAATGCGCGAGCGTGGCCGCCGGCATCCGCTACAAGTCGCGCGAGGACATGACGGTCTTCCGCTTCGCGGCCGGCACGACGGTCGCGGGCGTCTTCACCCAGAACAAGTGCCCCGGCGCGCCGGTGGACTGGTGCCGCGCGGCGCTCAAGGGCGGCAAGGCGCGGGCGCTGGTGGTGAATGCCGGCAATAGCAACGTCTTCACCGGCCGCGCGGGACGCGAGACCTGCGAGCGCACGGCCGCCGAGACGGCGAAGCTGGTGGGCTGCAAGCCGAAGGAGGTCTTCATCGCCTCGACCGGCGTGATCGGCGAGCGGCTGCCGACCGACGTGCTGCTGGCGGCGCTGCCGGGCGCCGTGGGCAAGCTGGAGGCCGATGCCTGGCAGGGCGCCGCCAAGGCCATCATGACGACCGACACCTTTGCCAAGGGCGCCACGCGCACCGCGAAGATCGGCGAGGCGACGGTGACCATCTGCGGCATTGCCAAGGGCAGCGGCATGATCGCCCCGGACATGGCGACGATGCTCTCCTTCATCGCCACCGACGCGAAGATCCCCGCCGCGGCGCTTCAGAAGCTGCTGTCGAAGGGTTCGGCCAAGAGCTTCAACTGCGTCACGGTCGACAGCGACACCTCCACCTCCGACACGGTGCTGCTCTTCGCGACCGGCCAGGCCAAGCACCCGCGCGTGCCGGCCGAGGGCGGCCCGATGCTGCGCGACTTCGCCCGCGCGCTGGACGAGGTTCTCCATGAGCTGGCGCTGATGGTGGCCCGGGACGGCGAGGGGGCCCAGAAGCTGGTCACCATCGACGTGACGGGCGCGGTCAGCGCCAAGTCGGCGCACCGGATCGCCATGGCCATCGCGAACTCGCCGCTGGTGAAGACGGCGATCGCCGGCGAGGACGCCAACTGGGGCCGCATCGTCATGGCTGTCGGCAAGGCGGGCGAGCCGGCCGATCGCGACAAGCTGTCGGTGGCCGTGGGCGGTACCTGGATGGCGCGCGAGGGCGGGGTGATCCCGGGCTACGACGAAGCCCCCGTCGTTGCCCACATGAAGGGGCGCGAGGTGGAGATCACGGTCGATATCGGGCTCGGCCGCGGGAAGGCGCGCGTCTGGACCTGTGACCTCACGCATGGCTACATCGACATCAATGGATCCTACCGCAGCTGAACTCCCCATCGTCACGGCGCGGCTGGTGCTGCGCCGCCTGGTGCCCGGGGATGCGGCCGACGTCACGCGGCTGGTGAACGACTATTCGGTCGCCGGCAATCTGGCGCGCGTGCCCTTCCCCTATCGCGAGCAGCTGGCGCTGGACTGGATCGCCTCGGCCGGCGAGCAGATCGATTCGGGCGACGCCTATCACCTCGCGATCACGCGCGAGGGCGCGCTGGTGGGCTGCATCGGCCTCACGCTGAAGCGCAACGCCCTGCCCGAGATCGGCTACTGGATCGGACGGAAATTCTGGGGGCAGCACCTCGCGCGCGAGGCCGGCGCGGCGCTGCTGGACTGGGCGGAGCACAGCCTCGGCGTCAAGGAGGTCGAGGCCAGCGCGCTGACGGACAACCTGGCTTCGCAATCCGTGCTGCGGCATCTGGGCTTCGTCGAGAATGGGCCGGGCGTGCAGCAGTTCCTGTCGCGCAACCGCAACATGCCCGTCGTCATGTTCAGGCGTGTCGCCGCGCCGCCGAAGCCGGCCGCGGCCAAGCCCATCCTGCTGGTCGTCGCCTGCGCGCTGGTGGACAGCGACGGCCGCATCCTCCTGGCGCAGCGGCCGGAAGGAAAATCGATGGCCGGGCTCTGGGAATTCCCGGGCGGCAAGCTCGACGAGGGCGAGACGCCGGAGGCCGCGCTGATCCGCGAATTGCGGGAAGAACTTTCCATCGAGATCAAGGAATCCTGCCTCTCGCCGCTCTTCTTCGCGAGCCATTCCTACGCGAAGTTTCATCTGCTCATGCCGCTCTACATCTGCCGCAAGTGGCAGGGGCGCGTCGCCTCCGCGGAGGGCCAGGCGCTGGCCTGGGTCCGGCCCGAGAAGCTTGCGGACTATCCCATGCCGCCGGCCGATATCCCGCTGGTCGCCCTGCTGCGCGACTTCCTGTGAAGGTCCGCCCGGACTAGGCTCCGTCCCGTCGCCGAAACGAGGACGTCCATGAATCCCATCGCCTGCCTGCTCATCATCGGCAACGAGGTGCTCTCGGGCCGCACGCGCGACGCCAACCTGCAATTCCTCGCGACCAGGCTCGGCGAGATCGGCATCCCCATGCGCGAGGTCCGCGTCATCCCGGATGTCGAGGAGACGATCGTCGCGACGGTGAACGAGGTCCGCACGAAGTACGACCACGTCTTCACCACGGGCGGCATCGGACCCACGCATGACGACATCACCAGCGAATGCGTCGCGAAGGCCTTCGGCGTGCCCTGGGTCGTGCACGAGGAGACGCGCGCGCTGATGGCCGCCGACTACGCCCGCCGCGATCCGCCGGTGGAGATGAACGCGGCGCGCCTGCGCATGGCGACGCTGCCGCTGGGCGCCGAGCCGATCCGCTGCGCGATGACATCGGCGCCGGGCTTCACCATGGGCAATGTCCATGTGATGGCGGGTGTGCCGCGCATCATGCAGTCGATGTTCGAGGCGCTGGCGCCCTCGCTGCAGGGCGGCGTGCCGGTGGTCTCGCGCGCGGTGCACGCGATCGGGGTCTTCGAGGGGAACATCGCGGAAGGGCTGGAGGCGATCCAGAAGCGCTATCCGGCGCTGGATATCGGCAGCTACCCCTTCTACCGGCAGAACACCGGGGCTTCCGGCTTCCCGGGCGGCGGCGTGGCGCTGGTGTCGAAGGGCATCTCGCTGCCGGACGTGGAGGCCGCGACGGCGGAGATCACCGCGATGCTGGTGGCGATGGGCGCCAGCCCGGTGCAGGGTGAGCCTACGGCGTAAGTCTCACCACTCGGCGAAGCTGCCGTCCTTGTGGCGCCAGACCGGGTTGCGCCAGCGATGGCCCTCGGCGGCCATCTTCCGCACGAAGTCCTCGTTGATCTCGATGCCCAGCCCCGGCCCCTGCGGGATCGCGACATGCCCGTCGCGATACGCGAAGACCGAGGGGTCCACGAGGTAGTCCAGCAGGTCGTTGGTCCTGTTGTAGTGGATGCCCAGCGACTGCTCCTGGATGAAGGCGTTGTAGCAGACCGCATCCAGCTGGAGGTTCGCCGCCAGCGCGATCGGCCCCAGCGGACAGTGCAGCGCCAGCGCGACGTCGTAGGCCTCGGCCATGGCCGCGATCTTGCGCGTCTCGGTGATGCCGCCGGCATGCGACGGATCGGGCTGGATGATGTCCACGCAGCCCGCATGCAGGATGTTCTTGAAGTCCCAGCGCGAGAACAACCGCTCGCCCAGCGCGATGGGCGTGGAGCAGTGGTTCGCGATCTCCTTCAGCGCCTCGGCATGCTCGCTGAGGACGGGCTCCTCGATGAACATGAGCTTGAAGGGCTCCAGCTCCTTGGCGAGCACCTTCGCCATGGGCCGGTGCACGCGGCCATGGAAATCCACCGCGATGCCGAAATGCGGACCGAGCGCGTCGCGGATCGCCTGCACGCGGGCCAGCGCGGCGTCGATCTTGTCGTGCGTGTCGATGAACTGCAGCTCCTCGGTGCCGTTCATCTTCACCGCGGTGAAGCCGCGATCGGCGCAGTCCTTCGCCATGCGCGCCGTGTCGTCCGGCCGGTCGCCGCCGATCCAGGAATAGACCCGGATCTTGTCCCGCAGCTGTCCGCCCAGCAGCGCATGCACGGGAACGCCCAGCGCCTTGCCCTTGATGTCCCACAGCGCCTGGTCGATGCCGGCCAGCGCGCTCATGTGCACGGCGCCGCCGCGGTAGAAGCCCGCGCGGTACATCACCGTCCAGTGGTCCTCGATGAGCCCGGGATCCTTGCCGATCAGGTAGTCCGCCAGCTCGCCCACCGCCGCCGCGACGGTGTGCGCGCGTCCCTCCACGATGGGCTCGCCCCAGCCGGTGATGCCCTCGTCGGTCTCGACCTTCACGAAGCACCAGCGGGGCGGGACGATGAAGGTGGCAAGCCCCACGATCTTCACGGCTCGATCCTCGCCAGCCGCACCGCCGTCTGGCCGGGCTGCGTGAGCAGCATGGGCATCACCAGCAGGCAGCCGTCATGCGGCGTGCGGATCTCCTCCTCGCCGTCCATGGCGATGAGCGTGCCGGCATCGGGGATCACCACGCCCCCCCGCCAGGGCTGCACGAAGGTGAAATCCTGGCTGCGGGCCGTCACCCGCTGCGTCACCCGCGCGAAGCGCGGTGCCGGGAAGGCCGGGACCTCGCCCGGCACCACGCCGGTGAGCGCCAGCAGCCGGCGTGCGGCCTGCTCCATGCGCGCGACCGTCTCCGGCTCCCAGTGCCAGCCGCCTTCCAGCAGCAGGCTCTGCCGGCCGCGCGTGGCCGCGTAGTCGATCAGCCGCTGGCCCGCCTCGTGGCCGTGGTCGGCGACGACCATCGGCGGATCGCCCAGCGACGCGGCGAGCGGCATGGAGGCGCCGCAGGCGCCGGTGAGGAAGAGCGGGTCCGAGGGCCAGAGCATGGAGTGCAGGTCCAGCACCACATCCGCGGAATCCAGCACGGGCCGCAGGGCACGCGCGCGGCGCAGCTCGCTGGAGCGGCGCGGGCCCTCCAGGACGGCCGGATCCCAGACGCGGTTCAGGTCCTCCTCGAGGAAGCGCGAGGCGGTGGGGTCCTCGGGCTCGAAGCGCGAGAAGGCGTCGAGATTGGCGAAGACCAGCGTGAGGCGGCCGCGCGAAGGCCGCAGCGCCTCGTGCAGCAGGCGGTCGAGCACGATGGCGCCGGCGATCTCGTTGCCATGGGTCAGCGCCACAAGGCAGACATGCGGGCCCGCCACATGGCTGTCGAAGCTCCAGACGCCGGGCAGCACGTTGCCCGCCCGCCAGCGGCCGATGTCGGGCGCGACGAGGCGCACGGTCGGCGAGGCCGCGCCGGCGTCGCGCAGCAGCGCGTCGAGCGTGGGCGGAAGCGGGAGCCTCATCTGGCCTGGTCCTCGATGAGGCGTCCGAGGAAGGCGCAGCAGGCCTCCATTTGCGATTCGGCGATCCACTCCTCGGGCTGGTGCGCCTGCGCGATGTGGCCTGGGCCGCAGACGATCGCGGGGATGCCGACGCGCTGGTAGAAGCCCGCCTCCGTGCCGTAGCTGACGAAGCCGAGCGAGTTGCTGCCCGAGGCGCGCTGCGTCAGCGCCAGCAGCGGGTGAGAATCGTCGAGGTCGAGCGCGGGCGCGACGGTGCGCGGCGTGACGGTCATCGTGCTGGACGGATGGACGGCGCGCAGCTCCGGCAGGATCGCCGATTCCACATGGGCCAGGAAGCGCGCGAGGACGTCCTCCGCCGAGTCGCCCGGCACGTTGCGGACCTCGAAGGTGAACTCCGCGCGGTCCGGCACGATGTTGAGCACCGTGCCGGAATGGAAGGTGCCGGCATGCACGGTGGTGTAGGCGGGCGTGAAGCCCGCCACGCGGCGGCCCTGCGTGGCGAATCGCCGCGCCTCGCCCTTCAGCCAGGCCACGGCCTCGGCGGCCGCCATCAGCGCATTCGCCGTCTCGTCCGCGCGCGAGGAATGGCCGGAGAGGCCGGTGAAGACCACGTCCCAGCCCGCATAGCCCTTGTGCGCGACGATGGGCGCCATGCCGCTCGGCTCGCCGACGATGCAGAGCGCAGGGGGCGGGCCGTCATGGCCGAGTTCGTCCATCAGCCGGTCGGCGCCGCGGAAGGTCGTCTCCTCGTCATGCGTCAGGCAGAGGTGGAACGGCCGCGCGAGATCGGCCGCCACCATCTCCGGCACCATTGCGAGGACGCAGGCGACGAATCCCTTCATGTCGCAGCTGCCGCGGCCGATCAGGTGGCCGCCTTCGCGGCGCAGCACGAAGGGGTCGGCGAGCCAGGCCTGGCCCTCCACCGGCACGCAGTCCACATGCGCGGAGAGGGCGATGCCGCCGGCGACGCGCGGCCCGATGATGGCGTGGAGGTTGGCCTTCTCGCCCTCCATCATCACCCGCGATTCGATGCCGTGCGCGGCGAGCTCCCCGCGCACGAAGGCGATGAGATCAGCGTTGCTCCGCGCGCTCGTCGTGTCGAAGCCGACGAGACGTTCCAGCAGGGAGATGGCGCGCGTGATTGACGACATGATCGGGAGCTTATCCACTCGCGGCCTCGCGTCCATCCGGGGGGTCATGAAGTTGAAACGAGCGCCGCGCATCGCAATCCTGGGCCTGCACCTGGAGGCGAATGCCTTCGCGCCGGTCACGCGGCTTGAAGATTTCGAGCGTCAATGCGTGGTGCGCGGAGAGGAGATGACGCGGCTCGTGCGCGCCGAGGCCTCGCCCATGCCGGCCGAGATCGGCGGCTTCTATCGGCGGATGGACGCGACCGGCGGCTGGACGCCCTGCCCGGTGATGGTCGCCGCTGCGCCGCCGGGCGGGCCGATCGACCAGGCGCTGTTCCTGTCCTTCCTTGACGAGTACCGTACGGGCCTGGCCGCCGCGCTGCCGCTGGACGGCGTCTATGTCGCGAGCCACGGCGCCAGCAGCGCGACCGGCGACGAGGACAGCGACGGCACGATGCTGGCGATGATCCGGCAGGTGGTGGGGAAGGCCGTGCCCATCGTCGTGACGCATGACCTGCACTGCAACGTGAGCGAGAAGCTGGTCGAGAACTGCGACGCCTTCATCGCCTACCGCACCAACCCGCATGTGGACATGGCCGCGCGCGCCGCGGAGGCGGCGGATGCGATGCGTGAGCTGCTCGGCGGTCTCAGGACCGCGAAGGCCTTCCTGCGGCTTCCGCTGACGCCGCCCTCCGTCACGCTGCTCACCGCCGAGGGCCCTTATGCCGACCTCGTCCACGACGCGGAGGCGATCATGGCGTCCGAGCCGGCGATCCTGAATGCGAGCGTCACCGGCGGCTTCACCTTCGGCGACCTGCCCAAATGCGGCATCACCATCACCGTCACGGCGCGCCACGGCGACGAGGGCGCGGCCAGGCGCGCCTGCGCGAAGCTCGCCCGGCGCGGCTGGGCGGAGCGCACGCGGCACACGCGGCGCCTGCTGAGCCTGGACGAGGCGGCGGCGCTGGCGGTCTCGGCGGGCAAGGGCGAGGTGGCGCCGGTGATCTTCTCCGACGCCGGCGACAATCCCGGCGGCGGGGGGCGCGGCAGCACGGCCTATACGCTGCGGAAGCTCCATGAGGCGCGCGCGCAGGGCGTGGTGCTCGGCCTCTTCGTCGATCCGGCGCTGGCGGCCGAGGCGCAGGCGCTGGGCGAGGGCGCGCATTTCCATGCCGTCTTCAATCGCGAGGAGAGCGAGTTCTCGAAGCGCTTCGAATCCGGCGCGCGGGTGGTGAAGCTGACCGACGGCAAGGGCAAGGGGCGGCGCGGCACCATGGCCGGCCGGCTCTTCGACCTCGGACCGACAGCGCTGCTGGAGCTCGACGATTCCGGCCTGCGCGTGGTGGTGATCAGCCTGCGCCGGCAATGCCATGAGCCGCGCACGCTGGAGATGCACGGCATCGACATCGCCGCCGCGAGGACGGTGGTGGTGAAGTCCCGCGGGCATTTCCGCGCGGGCTTCGACGAGTTCTTCCCGAACGAGCGGATCTTCGAGGTGGACAGCCCCGGCCTCACCAGCCCGGTGCTGACCAACTTCGCCTGGAAGCGGCTGCCGCGGCCGACCTACCCGCTGGACCCGGAAGCGGGCTGGACCGACCCCGGCTGGAACTGACGCGGAGCGCGAGCGTCTTCGGCTCCAGGCTGAACCGCCAGCGCGGCGTCGGCATGCCGAAGGCCCGATCGAGCAGGGCGCTCCAGAAGCGGCGGGGGAGCTTCAGAACCGCAGCCCCGCGAAGAAGCAGATGACGAGCATCACCCCGATGCCGGCGAAGCCCGTGCCCCAATAGGCCAGCGCGGAAGGCTGCTCATCCTGCGCGGGGCTGCGGGAAAGCTGGGTGACGGCATTGGTCTGCATGGCCTGCTCCGGGGGAGGTTGCGATGACCCCTACGGAGCAGGCGCCGTGCCAGGTGCGCGCTCAGCCGCGTGCGGCGGCGATCAGCCCTCGCATCCGCGCGATGGCGGCCGGCAGGCCCTCGAAGACGGCGGTGGAGATCAGGAAATGGCCGATGGAGACCTCGGATATCTCCGGGATGGCGGCGATGGGCGCGATGGTGTCGTAGCTCAGCCCATGGCCCGCATGGCATTGAAGTCCCAGGGATTTCGCCAGCCGGGCCGCCTCGGCGTGCTTTGCGGCCAAGGCGGGGCGGGCCGCGGCCGGGGCTTCGGCATAGGTGCCGGTGTGGAGCTCGATCGCCTGGGCGCCCAGCTCGGCGGCTCTTGCAATTTGCAATGCATCCGGCTCCACAAAAAGCGAGACCTCGATGCCCAGGCCTGAAAGCCGGCGGATCGCCTCGGCCAGGAAGGGGCCGGCCTTGACGGCGTCGAGGCCGCCCTCGGTGGTCAGCTCCTCGCGCTTCTCGGGGACGATGCAGCAGGCCGGCGGGCGGAGGCGCTCGCAGATCGCGACCATCTCCTCGGTGGCCGCCATCTCGAAGTTGAGGCGGGTGTCCACCTCGGCCGCCACGCGCTCCAGGTCGCGGTCGCGGATATGGCGGCGGTCCTCGCGCAGATGCATCGTCACGCCATCCGCGCCCGCCGCCATGGCGATGCGCGCGGCCTCGACAGGGCAGGGGAAGGTGCCGCCGCGGGCGTTCCGCAGGGTCGCCACGTGGTCCACGTTCACGGAGAGGCGCATCAGGCCCTTTTCCTTCGGTTTTCAGCGAGTTGAGCGGCCAGCCGGATCGCCGCGATCAGGCTGTCGGGGCTGGCCACGCCCTTCCCGGCGATGTCCAGCGCGGTGCCGTGGTCCGGGCTGGTCCGGACGATGGAGAGGCCGAGGGTGACGTTCACGCCGCCCGCCATGTCCAGCGTCTTGATCGGGATGAGCGCCTGGTCGTGGTAGAGGCAGATGGCGGCGTCGTAGGTCGGCCGGGCATGGGCGGTGAACATGGTGTCCGGCGGCCAGGGGCCGGTCGCGAGAATCCCTTGATCCCGCAGCATCTTCACGGCGGGGGCGACGATGGCGTCGTCCTCCTTGCCGAGCGTCCCGGCCTCGCCGGCATGGGGATTCAGGCCGGCCACGGCCAAGCGCGGAGCGGCGATCCCGAAGTCGCGGATGAGCGCCGCATGGGTAATTCCCGCATGTTCCACAATGAGTTCCGGCGTCAGCCGGGCGATGGCGCGGGCCAGCGGCTCATGGACCGTCACCGGCACGACGCGCAGCTCCGGCGAGGCCAGCATCATGACGGGCGGCACGCCGGTGCCGGCCAGCTCGCCCAGGAATTCCGTGTGGCCGGGATGCGGGAAGCCGGCCGCCGTCAGCACCGACTTCTGGATGGGATTGGTCACCATCCCGCTGATCTCGCCCGATTTCGCCAGCGCCACTGCCTCCTCGATGGCGGCCAGGACGGCGCCGGCGGTGGCGGTGCTCGGGCGGCCAGGGACGACAGCCACCGGCAGGGGGCGGTGCAGGACCGGAAGCGACCGGGGAAACACGGATTCCGCCTCGGCGGCTGAAGCGATCCGGGTGACGGGGACGCCGGAGATCCGGTCCGCATCGTCGATCAGGAAGAAGGCCGGGCCATCGGCGCGCAGCGCCTGCCAGGCCTTCGCGGCGATCTCGGCGCCGATCCCGGCGGGCTCCCCCATGGTCAATGCCAGCATGGCACGGATCTAGCAGAGCACGCCCCGCCGCACGATAGGCGCCGGCCATCCCGGGGGATGGAAGCGACGATTGGATTGGCGAGAGGGCCCGGAGCAGTCTGGGCGGAGAAGGAAGAGACCATGGCCACCCGCTTTCCCGTGATCGCGATCTGCGTAGCCGCCCTGGGCGCCAGCTTCGGCGCGGCCTTCCTCGCCTCCGCGGCCCCCAACGAGGAGCGGGCCTGCACGGCCGACGAGCTCCGGGCGGAGCGCGTCTTCGCCATCGAGACCACGGACGAGGAAGGCGCGCGGCGGGCCTCCTACTTCGTGGAGCTCGGCAATGCGCAGGCCCGTCCGCAGGTCTTCACCCTCCGCTTCGAGGCCGGCGGCGTGCAGGACGCCCAGACCGGCACCCGGGCCGCGAGCCTCCTCGGCCGCCAGAACATGCCGATGATGCTGGGCACCCAGCCGCTCGAGGCCGGCGCGAAGCCCATGGCGCCCGAGGCGATCGCCCAGGCGATCCGGCTCAACTGCCGGAGCTGGTGAGCCGGGCGAGGAGGGCGTCCACCTCCTCGGCCGTCTGGTAGGGGCCGAAGCCGAAGCGCAGGCGGGCGCCGCGCCGGTCGGTCACGATGCCCAGCGCGTCCAGCCGGGCGGACCAGGCCTCGGCATCCGACAGGTCGAAGGTGAGGAAGTTGCCGCGGCGATGCTCCGCCAGCGGGACCACCAGCCGGGCCGGATCGAGGTCCGTACCGGCCAGCCCCGCGACGAAGCGCGCCTGCAGCGCATGGGCATGGGCGTGGATCGCGGCGACGGTGACGCCCTCCCGCTCCAGCAGCCGCATGGCGGCGTTCAGGCGGAACAGGCCGGAGGAATCGAAGGTCGCGCCCATGAAGCGCATGCCGTCCCCGGCATAGGGCACGCCGGCGCCGCGCTGCGCGAGCTGGCCGAAGGCGGCGAACCAGCCGGTGTCGCGCGGGCGCGGCAGCCAGCCCGGCGGGGCGTGCAGGAAGCAGGCGCCCTCGCCGGCCATCGCGTATTTGTAGCCGCCGGCGAGGTAGAAGGCGCGGCTCGCGAGGGCGCCGAGGTCGGTCGGCAGAGCCATGAAGCCGTGATAGCCGTCGATGACCAGGACGGCCTCGCCGGCAGCGGCGGCGAGGTCGGCGAAGCCGTCGAGCGGCTGGCAAAAGCCGCTGTCGAAGAAGACATGGCTGGACCAGATCAGGTCGAAGCCTGCGCGCGCGGCCTCGATCATCCGGGGCAGGCATTCCGGGCCGGGCTCTGAGGGGATCCGGGTCACCTGGACGAGCCCCTCCTCCTCCAGCCGGGCGACCTGGCGGGCGAAGGAATGGAATTCGCCTGTCGTGGTGAGGATGCGCGGCCGCTCCGGCAGCGCGCTCAGCAGGCGGACCACGAATTCATGCGTATTGGGCGCGAAGGCGAGGGTCGCCGGATCGGGCAGATTCAGGTGCCGCGCCACATGGCCGCGTGCCTCCTCCCAGACGGGGCCCAGCACCTCCTCCCATTTGTGGTCGGCGCGGGCGGCGGCGAGGTCCCAGGCGGAGAGATGGGCCTCGCGCGTGACGTCGGGCCAGGGGTGGTGGCTGTGCGCGGCGAAGTGCAGCCGGCTCGGGTCGGCGCGGAGGAATTGCGAGAAGTGCGGCCGAAGGTCGATCATGCCGACTGCATAGGAACACAGGGGCCGCGAATGGAAGAGGGCATCACCACCGATTTCCGGAAGAGGATGAGCTACGGCGACTATCTCGGCCTCGACGCGCTGCTGGCGGCCGCGAAGCCGATCTCGCCCGAGCATGACGAGATGCTCTTCATCACCATCCACCAGGTGCAGGAGCTCTGGATCAAGCTGCTGCTGCACGAGCTGGAGCTGGCGATCCGCTGCATCCAGGCGGACCAGCTGCGGCAGGCCTTCAAGGCCATGGCGCGGATGGGGCGCATCCAGCGCCAGCTCATCGAGGCCTGGGAGGTGCTGGCGACCATGACGCCGCGCGACTACCTGGCCTTCCGCGTGCATCTCGGCAGCTCCTCGGGCTTCCAGTCCTGGCAGTACCGCGCGCTGGAGTTCCGGCTGGGCGAGAAGAACCCGGCCATGCTGAAGCCGCACGAGCATCGGCCGGACCTGCTGGCGCAGCTGCAGGCGGCGATGGCCGCGCCCTCGCTCTACGACGAGACGCTGCGGCTGCTGGCGCGGCGCGGCTATCCCGTGCCGGAGGACGTGCTGGAGCGCGACCTCTCGCAACCCTACGCGCCGCGGCCGGAGGTCACGGCGATCTGGGCCGGCATCTATGGCAGCAACGATTCGGAGTTCGACCTCTACGAGCTGGCCGAGGAGCTGGTGGACATCGAGGACGCCTTCCAGACTTGGCGATTCCGCCACATGCGGACGGTGGAGCGCATCATCGGCATGGCGCCCGGCACCGGCGGCAGCGCGGGCGTGCCCTATCTGCGCCGCGCGATCGAGCGGCGCTTCTTCCCCGAGCTCTACGAGGCGCGCACCGCCATGGCGTGAAGCTTTCGCCTTTACCGGATCTTCAGGATCGCCGGTGGAGACTGGGCCACGACCAAAATGGCCGAGGACGACATGACGATCCAACTGACGGGCTCGATTCCGGGGCTGATCAACGAGAACACGCCCCTGTGGGACTGGACGGGGCAGCTCCGGCTCTCGATGGACCCATCGCTGATCCGCTTCGTGGACATCACGGGAACCGGGGCGGACTATTTCGACGCCACGCTGAACCGGGCCACGGGCATGATCGAGATCACGCCCATCGCGCAGGCCGACTACGAATCCTTCAGCGCCGGCGGCCGCTCGCCGACGCTCAGCCTCGGCCTGCGGTTCTTCATGGCCGACGGCACGGTGCAGACGAGTCAGAACGCCTATTCCGTGACTGTGCTGAACCTGGACGACACGCCGCCGCAGTCGCTGCGCTTCTCGAGCGGGGGCAAGGTGGAGGCCAGCCAGGCCGGCGCCGTGATCGGCTCTCTGGCCGTGACGGATCCCGACACGATCTCGGGATTCACCTATACCGTCCGTGAGGACGACCAGTGGGTGTTCGAGATCGTCGGCGGCGTGCTCAAGCTGCGCGCTGGCGTCTCGCTCTCGGTGACCGACGGGCCGACCCGCTCCGTCGTGATCGACGTCTGGGACGGCACCCAATCCTCCGCCTTCACGCTGGACTTCCAGGTCACGCTGCCCGGCTCGGGCGGTCAGGCGATCGACCTCTTCGAGAGCCATGAGCGCGTGGACGGCTTCTCCTGGAGCAACGGCTCCATCATCGGCAACCATATGAGCTGGGAGATCGCCTCGCTGCGTGACCAGGGGACCTACACCACGCTCACCATGCGGGACGGGCATTCCCTGATCTTCAACGAGCCGAACTCGCTGCAGCTTCTGGACGGGGCGGTGTATTTCAGCGGCGACAGCAAGGCGGCCTGGCTCTGGTCGATGGCGGACACGATCCTCAACCGCGAGCACACCAACAAGGAAATGTACTGGAACTACAGCCTTCTGGGCAGCGTCGTCTCGGAGAAGGACTTCATCAATATCCTTCTCGGCTCCGCCGAATTCCAGCAGAGCTTCGGCGTGCTCAACAACAAGCAGTTCGTCGAACGGCTGTATCTCAACACCACGGGAGAGATCAGCGCCTCGGGCGTGACGTACCATAGCCAGCGCCTGGACAACGGCTACGCGCGCGCGGACCTGGTTGTGGATTTCATGAATTTTCGCAAAGGCCTGGGCCAGACGGAGGCCCGCGCGGATCAGGGCATCTTCGTGCCCAACTTCAACACGCAGCAGATCGACACGCTGCTGCGGGTGGGCGCCAACACCCAGGACGCGGACCAAACACGCTTCTGGTCCGAATACTATACGGCGGGTCTCGTCTCCGTCGCCGCCATCGCCGACGGCATCACCCTGTCCGACGGCTACAAGGCCCATATGGGGGCGCTCGATACGCGGAGCTTCGTCCAGCAATTCTATCTCAAGGCCAACGGCTCCGTGCCCGAGGCGTGGTTCACCGATCTCTTCACCTCCGTCATCGACGGGGGCGCGATGACGCGGCCCCAGTACATGGTCGGGATCGTCTCCAGCCTCGATACCCACGACAGCTTCGTCTACCAGCGCCCGGACGGCGCCGCCTTCGCCAATCCCTGGTAGTCATCCCGGCAGCGGCGTGAAGAGCTGCTTCAGGCATCGCAGCCCGAAGGCCGTGCGCGTGTGGCGCACGCCGGGCAGGCGGTAGATCTTCTCCCGCAGGAGCCGCTCGTAGCCGGCGGTGCCGCTCACTGCGGCTTTCAGGATGTAGTCGTATTCGCCGGTGGCGAGCCAGGCCTCAATCACTTCCGGCATGTCGGCGATAGCCTGCTCGAATCGCTTGAGCTGTTCCTCGTCGTGCTTCTCGGTCATCACCTCGATGATGACCGTGTCGGGCAGGCCGAGCTTCGCTTGGTCCAGCTCGGCGCGGTAGCCGCGGATGACGCCCGACTGCTCCAGCCGCCGCACGCGCGACCAGCAGGGCGAGGGGGAGAGGCCAACCCGCTCGGCCAGCTCGGCGTTGGTGAGGCGTGCCTCGCCGTGCAGGGCACGGAGGATACGGCGGTCGATGGCGTCCATCGCGGAAGATCCTTCTGCCAGTTCGGCGGTGCACCACAGAATGCGGCAGGAACTCTTGCGCGATCCGGCTCAAGCTTCCAGCCTATATCCGACTTCCGGAGGCGTCCCATGAACAGCATCATCCGGCCCGATATCTCCCTCGAGGAGCGATGGGACTCGGCCGGGCGCGAGACCCTGCTGACCGGAACCCAGGCGCTGGTCCGCCTGCCGCTGCTGCGGCGGAGCCTGGACGACGCGCAGGGGCTGGATACCGCGGGCTATATCAGCGGCTACCGCGGCTCGCCGCTCGGCGGCTACGACAAGGAGCTCTGGAAGCAGAAGGCGCGGCTGCGCGCGGCGAATGTCATCTTCGAGCCGGGGCTGAACGAGGATCTCGCCGCCACCGCCTGCTGGGGCACGCAGCAAGTGGCGCTGCATCCCGGTGCGAAGCAGCAGGGCGTCTTTGCCATCTGGTACGGCAAGGGGCCGGGCGTGGACCGCAGCGGCGACGTGTTCCGGCATGCCAACGGTGCCGGCACCGCGCCGGAGGGCGGCGTGCTGGCCCTGGCCGGCGATGACCCGGCGGCGAAATCCTCCACGGTGACCAGCGGTTCCGAATATGCCTTCGCCGATCTCGAGATGCCGATGCTCGACCCGGCTGATGTGGGCGAGGTGCTGGAATACGGCGTGAAGGCCATCGCGCTCTCGCGCTTCAGCGGTCTCTGGGTCGGCATGAAATGTGTCGCCGAAACCATGGACGCGACGATGAGCCTCACCGTCGATCCGGCCTCTTTCGCGACGCTCACGCCCAATGGTGTCGAGATCCCGCCCGGCGGCCTGCACATCCGCATGCGCGACACGGCGCTCGCCATCGAGGAGCGGGTGCGCCGCTACAAGCTGCCGGCGGCGCTGGCCTTCGCGCGGATCAACGGCTTCAACCGCATCGTGCAGGAGGCGCCGAATGCGCGGCTCGGCATCGCCGTTCGGGGAAAAGCCTGGTCCACGCTGCGCCAGGCGCTCGCGGATGCCGGCATCACGCCGGAGCTGGCGCGGATGGGGGGCTTGAGGATCTGGAAGGTCGGCCTGGCCTGGCCGCTCGATATCGAAGGTGCGCGGGAATTCACGCGGGGGCTGGAGGCCGTGCTGGTCGTCGAGGACCGCCGTTCCTTCCTGGAGATGCAGCTGCGCGAGGCGCTCTACGGCGATTCCGTCCGCCCCGAGATCCACGGCAAGGACGTGCTGAGCGACGTCTCCGAGCTCGATGCCGCCATGATCCTGCGCGGCTTGGCCCGTGTGCTGCCCGAGCCGCTGCGGACCGAAAAACTCGCCGCGCGCCTCGTCGAGCTGGACGCGTTGGCCGCCGCGGCTGCCGAGCCCATCGCGCTCCGCCAGCCCTATTTCTGCCCGGGCTGCCCGCACAACACCTCCACGAACGTGCCCGAGGGCAGCCACGCGCTGGCCGGCATCGGCTGCCACTACCTCGTGAAGGACATGAACCGCGAGAGCGAGCTGTTCAGCCATATGGGCGGCGAGGGCGCGGCCTGGCTCGGCCAGCGGCACTTCACGGAGACGCCGCATGTCTTCGCGAACATGGGCGACGGGACCTATGCGCATTCGGGCGCCATGGCGATCCGCGCGGCGATCGCGGCCAAGGCCAACATCACCTACAAGATCCTGGTGAACTCGGCTGTCGCCATGACGGGCGGCCAGCCCGCGGAAGGCGAGGTCACCGTGCCGCGCATCGCCGCGCAGGTCTGGGCCGAGGGCGTGATGCGCCTCGCCATCGTCGGCGACGATCCGGAGCGCCACCAGGGCGACCCGCTGATCCCGACAGGCACCACCTTCCATCCGCGGGCCGAGCTCGATCAGGTGCAGCGCAGGCTGCGCGAGATCCCCGGTGTCACCGCACTGATCTACGACCAGCAATGCGCGACCGAGCGGCGCCGCCAGCGCAAGCGCGACCTCGCGCCCAAGGCGAAGAAGCGCGCCGTCATCAATCCGCGCGTCTGTGAGGATTGCGGCGACTGCTCGCGCGTCTCGAACTGCATCGCGGTGGAGCCCGTCGAGACGGAATGGGGCCGCAAGCGCCGCATCGACCAGTCCGCCTGCAACCAGGATTTTTCCTGTGTCGAAGGTTTCTGCCCGTCCTTCCTGACGCTGGAGGGCGCGGAGCCGGTGAAGCCCGCGACGCCCGTCATCTCCATCGAGGCCGCGCTGCCGGAGCTGCCGGAGCCGAAAGCCGGCGAGGCCTGGAACATCCTGCTCGCCGGCGTCGGCGGGCAGGGCGTGACGGCGCTCTCCGCGATCCTGGCCATGGCCGCGCATCTGGAGGGGCGGCCGGTCCGCACGCTGGACATGCTCGGCCTCGCCCAGAAGGGCGGCGGCGTCTATGCGCAGCTCCGCGTGGGCCGTCCGGGCGAGGAGGTGTCGAGCCCGCGCATCGGCCAGGGCCAGGCGGATGCGATGATCGCGGCCGACCTCGTCGGCGCGCATGGCCGCACGGCGCGGCCGCTGCTGGGCCCGGGCCGCTCGCGCGTGGTGGTGAGCACCGAGGTCTCGCCGACCGGCCGCTTCGTGCTCGATCCGGAGACGCGCGAGAACCCCGCCGGCATGCTGGCCAGCCTGAAGGCGGCGGCGCATGACGTGGTGGCGCTGGACGCCGCGCATGAGGTGGAGCGCGATTTCGGCGACCTCATCTTCCTCAACATCTTTCTCCTAGGCGCCGCCTTCCAGCGTGGCATGATCCCCATGTCGCGCGAGGCGCTTCGGCGGGCCATCGAGCTGAATGGCGCGGCGGTGCCGAAGAACCTCGCGGCCTTCGAGGCCGGGCGGCTCGCGGTGGAGGCGAAGCCGGCCGCACCGGAGACGCTGGATGCGCTGATCGAGCGCCGGGTCGACGACCTGCGAGGCTACCAGAGCGCACGCTACGCCTCTGTTTATGCTGACTTCGTTGCGCGGGTGCGCGCGGCGGAAGAGGCGGTCATGCCGGGCGAGACACGGCTGACCAAGGCCGTCGCGACGCAGCTCTACCGGCTCATGGCCTACAAGGACGAGTACGAGGTGGCCCGCCTGCACGCCGATGCGGACTGGCAGGCGAAGCTCCAGGCCGGTTTTTCCGGGACGATGCGGATCAACATGCACCTCGCCCCGCCGCTGCTGGCGCGCGAAGGGCGCGGCGGCCGCCCGCAGAAGATGGCCTTCGGCCCCTGGATGCTGAAGGCCATGGGCTGGCTCCGCCATGGCAAGGTGCTGCGGGGCACGGTCCTCGACCCCTTCGGCCGCACCGAGGAGCGCCGCACGGAGCGTGCCCTGATCGACGAGTACCGCGCAGGCATCGAGCATCGGATGGCAGGGCTGCACCCCACCAACCACGCGAAGGCCTGCGACTGGGCCGAGGCGGCGGCGGGCATCAAAGGTTTCGGGCCGATCAAGGCGCGCAACATCGCCGCGACCCGGGCCCGCTGGGGAATGCTGGACTCGGCCGCGGCGGCGGAGTGACATCGTCCGGATGTTCGACCTGACGCCAGACACCAAGGCCCTGCGCGAAACGGCGCAGGATTTCGCCCGCGAGCGCATCGCGCCGAACGCGATCGCCTGGGACCGCGACCGCCACTTCCCGCTCGACGTCTTCCGGGAGGCGGCGGCGCTCGGCATGGCCGGTCTCTATGTCCGCGAGGAGAGCGGCGGCGCCGGCTTCTCGCGCCTCGACGCGGCGGTGGTCTTCGAGGCGCTGGCGACGGGCTGCCCGACCATCAGCGCCTTCCTCTCCATCCACAACATGGTCGCCTGGATGACCGACCGCTGGGGAACCGACGCGCAGCGGGATGAGTGGCTGCCAGGGCTGCTGACCATGGAGAAGGTGGCCTCCTACGCCCTGACGGAACCGGGCTCGGGCAGCGATGCCGTAGCGCTGACCACGAGGGCGCGCCGCGACAACGAGGGCTATGTGCTGGACGGCGCCAAGCAGTTCATCAGCGGTGCCGGTACCTCGGACCTTTATCTGACCATGGTCCGCACGGGCGGCCCTGGGGCGGACGGCGTGTCCGCGCTGCTGATCCCGAAGGAGACGGCGGGCCTGAGCTTCGGCGCCAACGAGCGCAAGATGGGCTGGAACGCCCAGCCCACCCGGCAGGTCCTGTTCGAGGCCGCCCGCGTCCCCGCCGAGGCGCTGCTGGGCGAGGAGGGCCAGGGCTTCCGCTATGCCATGGCCGGGCTGGACGGCGGACGGCTGAACATCGCGGCGTGCTCGCTGGGCGGGGCGCAGGCGGCGCTCGACATCGCGCTGGACTACGTGAAGACGCGCCGCGCCTTCGGCAAGGCGGTGTCGGACTTCCAGGCCACCCAGTTCCGGCTGGCCGACATGGCGACCGAGCTGGAGGCGGCACGCAGCTTCCTCTGGCGGGCCTGCGCCAAGCTGGACGAGGGGGCGCCCGACGCCACCACCTTCTGTGCCATGGCCAAGCGCTTCGTGACCGACACGTGTCACCGCATCGCCGACGAGGCGCTTCAGCTCCTCGGCGGCTACGGCTACCTGGCGGATTACGGAATCGAGAAGATCGTGCGCGACCTCCGGGTCCACCGGATCCTGGAGGGGACCAACGAGATCATGCGCGTCATCATCGCGCGGCAGCTGGTCGGCCGCCCCGGCTGATCGGGATGTTGATTTCATTTCACCTTGCTGCGATGGCAAGGATGCGGCACAACCCAACCATGCGTTGCATCGCCCTCACGCTCCTCGCCTTCGTCGTGGCCGGACCGGCCGTGGCTCAGCAGCGCGTGGTGGTGGTTCCGGCCGGCGTCGAGGTGGCGGTGCCTGCCCGCGGCGCCCCCGGCCCGCGGCTGGTGAACGCGCCACGCCCCCGCATCCCCTCACGCAACGCCGCGCCCATGTCCAACCCCGGCGTTCGGCCGATGCTGGAGAGCGGCAGCTCGCTGGGTGGCTCCGGGCTGGCCATGCCGGCGCTGATCGCCCTCCCGATCGCCGCCATCGCCGCGGCGGCCGCTTCCATCCCCGGCGGCGGAAACAGCAGCACCTCGGCCCCCGCGCGCACCCGCTGATATCCTTCATTCTTGCGAAAGCCTTTCCCGCGACACTGCCGGGATGGCGCCGTTCGACCAGCCCCATGCCGACACCCACATTGCCTTCCGTGGCTCGCTGACGGAGCGCGTGGCACTGGCCGGGCGGCCGGATGCGGCGCCGGAGCTGCTTGTCCTGCTCGCGGCCGACGAGGCGGAGGCGGTGCGCCGCACCGTTGCCGAGAATCCCGGCACGCCCTCCCATGCCGACCGCCTGCTGGCCCAGGACGCCGTCGCGTCCATCCGGATCGGCCTCGCCCGGAAGCTGGCGGGACAGGCGGCCGAGCTGGCGCAGGGGCTCGCGGGCGGCCGGGTCCGGCTGGCCTGGGACGCGCTCCTGCTCCTGGCACAGGATCTGCGGAACGAGGTGCGCCATGCCGTCGCCGACACGCTGGCCGACCTGCCGGGCGCGCCGCACGACCTCGTGCTTGCCCTGGCCAGGGACGCCGTCCTGCTGGTCTGCGAGCCGCTGATCCGCCTTTCCTCGGCGCTGACGGAGGGAGACCTCATCGGCCTGGTGCGCGATCCGCCGGGCACCGGCACCTGCATCGCCGTCGCGCGGCGGCTGCAGCTCGCCGAGCCGGTCTGCGAGGCGGTGGTGGAGAGCGGCGACCTTGCCGCCATGGCCGCGCTGCTGCGCAACCCGACCGCGCGGATTCCCCTCGGAGCCCTCGCTGCCCTGGTGGAGCTGGCCGGCCGGCATCCATCCCTCCAGGAGCCGTTGACGGGCCGGCCGGCGCCGTTGGCGGCTCGGCTGACGGAGCTCGTCGCCGATGGGGTCCCGTCACAATCGGCGATGCGCGCCGACCTGCAACCTGGGGTTGCCGAACGCCTGTGGTCAGGCGAGCCAGGAGGGGAGGCCGTTCCGGAGCCGATTTGTCAGGTCGTGTGGACAACAAGTTAGTTGAAAGGTCTAAGTCATATAAGCTTCACAAATATGAAACACCTCCGTCTTTCTGGGCGCCTATCCGCTTCGCCGGAAGGCAGCCGGCTCCCCCGCCGGCGCCTGCAGTCCGATGGAGACGCTAGTGAATCGACGCAACCTTCTGGCCCTCGCCGCCGGCGTGGCGGCCACGCCTGTCCTGTCTCGCCCCGGCTTCGCGCAGCTCGCCGCCATCACCGGCGCCGGCGCCAGCTTCCCCCGCCCGGTCTATGAGCGCTGGGGCCAGGCCGCCCGCGAGGGCGCCGGCATCCAGCTGAACTACCAGTCGATCGGCTCGGGCGGCGGCATCAACCAGATCACCAACCGCACCGTCGATTTCGGCGCCTCCGACGCCCCGCTGCCGGCCGACCAGCTCCGCGAGCGCAACCTCCTGCAGTTCCCGACGGTCATGGGCTCGGTCGTGCTGATCGTGAACCTGCCGGGCGTGGCCGACAACGCGCTGAAGCTGACGCCGGAAGTCGTGGTCGACCTGTTCATGGGCCGCATCACGCGCTGGAACGACGCGAAGATCGTCGAGCTCAACCGCGACCTGCGCCTGCCGAACCTGCCGGTGTCGCCGGCCTACCGTGCCGATGCCTCGGGCACGACCTTCGTCTTCACCACCTACCTCTCCCGTGTCTCCGAGGCCTGGAAGTCGGGCCCCGGCGCCGCGACGAGCGTCCAGTGGCCGGTCGGCAACGGCGCCCGCGGCAATGAGGGCGTCTCCAACGCCGTCCGCAACACGCCCGGCGCCATCGGCTACACCGAGAACGCCTATGCCACGGTGAACCGCCTGATCACGACGCAGCTGCGCAACAAGGCCGGCGCCTTCGTCCGCCCGACCATGGAGTCCTTCCAGGCCGCCGCCGGCGCCGCCGACTGGTCCACGCCGAACTTCGCCGCCGACATGGTGGACCTCGCCGGCGCGACCGTGTGGCCGATCGTCTCGCCGACCTTCATCCTGCTGCCGACCAACCCGGTCGCCGACCGGGTCGTGGGCAGCCAGAACACGATGAAGTTCTTCGACTGGGCCTTCAAGAACGGCGGCGAGGCTGCCCGCCGCCTCGAGTACATCCCGCTGCCGGACTCGGTGCACACCGCGATCCGCGCCGCCTGGAGCGCCGTGAAGAACCCGTCCGGCGCTTCGATCTGGACCGCCTGAACGTTTGACGCGTAGACCGGGGGCGGGCCCGTGCCCGCCCCCCTTCATGAGGTTCCGGCGTGCAGCAAACCGTCACTTCCCCACGCATCAGCGGTGCGGTCGGGGACAAGATCTTCGAATGGCTGTGCCGCGGCGCCGGCCTCCTCGTCCTCGGCCTTCTCGGCGCCATCATCCTGACGCTCTTCATCGGCGGCCTGCCCGCCTTCCGGGAATTCGGCCTGCCCTTCCTCTGGTCCACCGACTGGAACCCCGTCGAGGGCCGTGAGAGCTACGGCGCGGCCGTGCCGGTCATCGGCACCATCGTCACCGCGATCCTGGCCATCCTCATCGCCGTGCCCGCCGCCTTCGGCATCGCCTTCTACCTGACCGAGCTCGCGCCCGAATGGATCCGCGGCCCCGTCGGCACGGCGATCGAGCTGCTGGCCGCCATCCCCTCGATCATCTTCGGCATGTGGGGCCTCTTCATCCTGGTGCCGATCATCCAGAACTGGATCCAGCTCCCCTTCGGCGAGATCCTCGGCAACATCCCGGTGATCGGCGTCATCTTCGACAGCAACAACTTCGCCGGCACCTCGCTCTTCGCGGCCTCCGTGGTGCTCGCGATCATGATCCTGCCCTTCATCGCAGCCACGATGCGCGACGTCTTCCTGACCGTGCCCCCCGTCTACAAGGAGAGCGCCTACGGCCTCGGCGCCACCCGGTGGGAGGTGATGCGCGGCGTGGTCATCCCCTACACCCGCGTCTCGGTGGTGGGCGGCATCATGCTGGGCCTCGGCCGCGCGCTGGGCGAGACCATGGCGGTCACCTTCGTCATCGGCAACGCGAACCGCATCGCGACCTCGATCTTCGATCCCTCGACCACCATCGCCTCGGTGGTCGCCATGGAGTTCCCGGAGAGCCTCATGGGCAGCCTCAAGCAATCCTCGCTGCTGGCGCTCGGCTTCCTGCTCTTCGTGATCTCCTTCATCGTGCTGGCGACGTCGCGCTGGCTCCTCCGCTCGCGGCTGAAGTGAGGCGCGTCCCATGAGCACCACGACCTTCGACATCGCGACAGCCCCCGCCAAGAACCAGGCGACCGCCCGCGCCCTCGGCGCCCGCCGCAAGATGGTGGACCGGCTGGTCCGCTGGGCCTGCATCGGCTCGACCATCATCGGCCTGATCTTCCTGGCCTCGATCCTGATCACGCTGATCTACCGCGGCTTCTCCGCGCTGGACTGGACGGTGCTGACCAAGGAGTTCGAGCCGACCACCTATGGCGACGATACCGCCCCGCGCGGCGGCCTCGTCCATGCCATCATCGGCTCGCTGATCCAGACCGGCATCGGCACCGCCGTCGGCACGCCGATCGGCTTGCTGGTCGGCACCTACCTCGCCGAATACGCGCGCGGCTCGAGGCTGGGCGAGGCGGTGCGCTTCGTCTCGGACGTCCTGCTTTCCGCCCCCTCCATCCTGATCGGCCTCTTCATCTACCAGATGGTGGTGCTGCCGATGGGCGGCTTCTCCGGCCTGGCCGGCTCGCTGGCGCTGGCCATCATCGTCATCCCCGTCGTCGTCCGCACGACGGAGGACATGCTGACGCTCATCCCCAACACGCTGCGCGAAGCGGTCGTGGCGCTGGGGGCGCCGAAGTGGAAGATGATCATCCTGGTGACCTGGCGCGCCGCGCTCTCGGGCATCGTGACCGGCATCCTGCTCGCCTTCGCGCGCATCACCGGCGAGACCGCGCCGCTGCTGCTGACGAGCTTCGGCAACAGCGTGACCAGCTGGAGCCTCGGCCGTTCCATGGCGAGCCTGCCGATCGCGATCTACCAGCAGGCCAATTCCGGCTTCCCGGACCTCATCGACATCGCCTGGGCGGGAGCGCTGCTCGTCACGCTCGGCGTCCTCTCCGTCAACATCGTCGCGCGCATCCTGCTGCGCAAGCGCAAGTAAGCCAGGGGCAGACCCATGAACTCCGAGACCCAGCCCATCGCCGATACCTCCGGGAGCTTCGGCGGCATGCAGGTTCGCTCCGACGCGGCCCTGAACACCCGGAATCGCATCGAGATCCGCAACCTCGATTTCTATTACGGCCCGAACCTGCCCAAGGCGCTGAAGGGCATCGGCCTCAATTTCCCCGATCGCCAGGTGACCGGCATGATCGGCCCCTCGGGCTGCGGCAAGTCGACGCTGCTGCGCGTGATGAACCGCATGTACAGCCTCTATCCCGGCCAGCGCGCCGAGGGTGAGGTGCTGCTCGACGGCGAGAACCTCATCGACCCGCAAATGGACCTGAACGAGCTGCGCTCGAAGATCGGCATGGTCTTCCAGAAGCCCACGCCCTTCCCGATGACCATCTACGAGAACATCGCCTTCGGCGTGCGCCTGCACGAGAAGCTCTCCAAGGCAGAGATGGACCAGCGGGTGGAATGGGCGCTGACGCGCGCCGCCATCTGGACCGAGGTGAAGGACCGGCTGGGCGCCTCGGCCATGGGGCTCTCGGGCGGCCAGCAGCAGCGCCTCTGCATCGCCCGTACCATCGCGGTGCGGCCGGAGGTCATCCTGTTCGACGAGCCGACCTCGGCGCTCGACCCGATCTCCACGCTGAAGATCGAGGAGCTCATCGACGAGCTGAAGCGCGACTTCACCATCGCGATCGTGACGCACAACATGCAGCAGGCCGCGCGCTGCGCCGACCAGGTGGCCTTCTTCTACCTGGGCGAGCTCATCGAGGTGGCGCCGGCGGCGGCGATGTTCACGGCGCCCAAGCACCCGAAGACGCAGGAATACATCACCGGCCGGTTCGGCTGAGGAGACTGAGATGCCGAACAATCCGCGGAGCCATATCGTGACGAGCTACGGAGAGGACCTCAGGCGCCTGCGCGAGATGATCGCGCGCATGGGCGGGCTGGCCGAGCGGCAGGTGGCCGATTCCGCCCTGTCGCTGGTGCGCCGCGACAGCGACCTCGCCGCCGAGGTCGTGATGCGCGACGCGCAGCTGGACGCGATGGAGCGCGAGGTCGAGCAATACTGCGTGCGCCTGCTGGCGCTGCGCCAGCCGATGGCCGCCGACCTGCGCCTCATCATCGCCTGCATGAAGATCAGCCAGGACCTGGAGCGCATCGGCGACTACGCCCGCAACGGCGCGAAGCGGGCCATCGTGGTCGCGCAGCAGCCGCTGATGGGCAGCCTCAACGGCTTCGAGCGCATGGCCGAGCTGGTGCAGGAGAACCTCAAGGGCGCGATCGACGCGCTGGTCGAGGACGACGCCGCCAAGGCCGACGAGGTCTGGGGCAACGACGAGCCGATCGACGGCATCTACAACGGGATCTTCCGCGAGATGCTGACCTTCATGATGGAGGATCCGCGCAACATCACCTCCGCGACGCATCTGCTCTTCATCGCGAAGAACCTGGAGCGGATCGGCGATCACGCGACGAACATCGCCGAGCGCGTGCACTTCGCGGTTCTCGGGGAATCGCTGACGGAGGAGCGACCGAAGGCGGACATCTCCTCCTCGGCCGTGGTCAACCCACCTGGCTAAGGAAGCGACGCGGATGCCCGAAGGCTTCACCGGCAACGGCAAGCCCACCATCCTGGTGGTGGAGGACGAGGCGGCGCTGCTCGCGCTGCTGCGCTACAACCTGGAACGCCAGGGATTCAACGTGGAAGAGGCGACGGACGGGCAGGAGGCGCTGCTGCGCATCGCCGAGGCCAAGCCGGACCTCGTCCTGCTCGACTGGATGCTGCCGGCCATGTCCGGCATCGAGGTCTGCCGCCAGATCCGCCGGCGGCCCGCCACGCGCGACCTGCCGGTGATCATGGTCACCGCCCGCACCGAGGACCAGGACGCGGTGCGCGCCCTGGACACGGGCGCGGACGATTACATCGCCAAGCCCTTCGCGGTGGAGGCGCTGCTGGCGCGCATCCGGGCGCTGCTGCGCCGGGCGTCGAACGTCTCGGCCAAGGGCAGCATCGCCTATCTGGACCTGGCGATGGACCAGGACGCGCACCGCGTGACGCGCAACGGCCGCGCGCTGCACCTGGGCCCGACGGAATACCGGCTGCTGGAATTCTTCCTCTCGCATCCGCGGCGGGTCTTCACGCGCGAGCAGCTGCTGGATGCAGTCTGGGGGCGCGACATCCATGTCGAGCTGCGGACCGTGGACGTGCATATCCGCCGGCTGCGCAAGGCGATCAATGCCGATGGCGAGGTGGACCTGATCCGCACCGTGCGCTCGGCTGGCTACGCGCTGGACGCCGATAACGGCTAACGCCGTTATCGGTTTTGCCGCCCTCAGGCGCCGGGCGCCGCCTACGGCGGCTTGACTTGGCCGCGCTGCTGGTGTGCCCGGCCGGCAGGTGGAGTGGGCGGTGCCGGCCGCTGTGGGGCCGGATTCTCCTGACGGAGCTCCGGCCTCCGGTCGCCGTCGACCCTTGCGTCATCGTACCGTTTCGTGTGGCAGCAGGTCGCGGCCTCCGTCCGGAATTGCCATGGTCCGGACGGCTTCCCGACCTTCCGGTCGGTCGGGGGCTCCCGCGAATCGCCCGTGAAACCTCGCTTTCCGCGCTGCGGCCTCCAGGCCCGGCCCGTGCCCGTTGACATCGGCGAGGCCTCAGCGAGAAAGTCCCATGAACAAGGTTGGATGAGGAAGCCGGGTCCATGGTCGAAGAGCGCTTTGTCGAACACGCGCGCGACGGGGATATCCATATCCTGCGGATCGCCAATCCGCCGGTCAACACGTTGCGCACGGGCGTGCGCGAGGGTCTGCACCTCGGCATCCGCGCCGCCGTGAAGGAGGGCGCCCGCGCGATCGTGCTGATCGGCGACGGCCGCATGTTCTCCGCCGGCGCCGAGATGACCGAGTTCGGCAAGCCCCGCCAGCCGCCCAGCCTCAACGAGGTCTTCGACGAGATCGAGAACTGCCGGGTTCCGGTCGTCGCTGCCATACATGGCTCGGCGCTGGGCGGCGGGCTGGAGCTGGCGCTCGCCTGCCATGCCCGCGTGGCGCTGGCCTCGGCGCAGGTGGGCCTGCCCGAGGTGAAGCGCGGCTTCGTGCCCGGCGCGGGCGGCACTCAGAGGCTGCCACGCCTCATCGGCGGCGAGGCGGCGCTGAAGATCATCGTGACGGGCGAGCCGGTCTCGGCGGCGGAGGCGGTGAAGCTCGGCTTCGTCGATGCCATCGTGGACGAGCCGCTGGAGGCTTCCGCCGTCGCCTGGGCGCGCAAGCACGCGGGCGACACCTTCGTGCTGGCCCATCATCGCACGGACAAGATCAAGGGTGCCGACCTCGCTGCCTTCGATGCGGCAGCGGCCAACCTGCTCAAGCGCACGCGCGGGCAGGAGAGCCCGAAGGGCTGCGTCACCGCCGTCCGCGCCGCGCTGACGCATCATTTCGACGAGGGCCTCGCCATCGAGCGCGAGCAGTTCCAGCGCCTCGTCGCCGGCGAGCAGAGCCAGGCGCTCCGCCACGTCTTCTTCGGCGAGCGCGAGGCGCAGCGCATCCCGGGCATGCCCGAGGGCACGAAGTCGCTGCCGGTGAAGAACGCGGTCGTGATCGGCGGCGGCACGATGGGCGGCGGCATCGCGATGAACTTCGCGAACAACCACATCCCCGTGACCATCGTGGAGACCTCGCAGGAGGCGCTCGACAAGGGCCTCGCGCGATGCGAGGCGAACTGGGAGCGCACCGTGAAGAGCGGCCGCCTCAGCCAGGCCGAATACGAGAAGCGCCGCTCCTTCCTGAAGGGCAGCATCAGCCTCGACGTGGTGAAGGACGCCGACCTCGTGATCGAAGCCGTCTTCGAGAACATGGACGTGAAGAAGGAGATCTTCGCGAAGCTGGACAAGCTGGCGCGGCCCGGCGTCGTGCTGGCTTCCAACACCTCGACGCTCTCGATCGACGAGATCGCCTCGGCCACGAAGCGGCCGGAACTGGTGATCGGGATGCACTTCTTCTCGCCGGCCAACGTCATGCGGCTGCTGGAGAACGTGCGGGGCGCGAAGACCAATTTCGAGGCCATCGCGACGGCGACCGAGGTCGGCAAGCGCATCGGCAAGCTGCCCGTGCTGGTCGGCAATTGCGACGGCTTCGTCGGCAACCGCATGACCGGCAAGCGCACGCCGCAGGTGGAGAAGCTGCTGCTGGAGGGCTGCCTGCCGCAGGACATCGACCGCGTGATGGAGACCTACGGCATGGCCATGGGTCCGCTCGCGACCGGCGACCTCGCCGGCCTCGATATCGGCGCCGCGGTCCGCAAGGCGCGCGGCACGGTGGCGCCGATCGCCGATGCCGTCGTCGCCCGAGGCCGCTTCGGCCAGAAGACCAGCAAGGGCTGGTACATGTACGACGAGAAGCGCACCCGCCTCGTCGACCCTGAAGTCGAGGCCATCATCCTCGACGTCGCGGAGAAGATGCAGATCCGCCGCCGCAAGATCGAGGATCAGGAGATCCTGGAGCGCATGCTGCTGCCGATGGTGAACGAGGGCGCGCGCATCCTGGAGGAGGGCGTGGCCTACCGCGCCGTCGACATCGACGTGGTGTTCTGCAACGGCTTCGGCTGGCCCGCCTGGCGCGGCGGCCCGATGTTCTGGGCCGACCGCATGGGCCTGAAGGCCGTGCGCGACCGGCTCGAGCACTATGCCGAGCTGACCGGCGACGCCAACCTCAAGCCCGCCAAACTGATCGAGCAGCTCGCGGCCGAGGGCGGCAGCTTCGCTACCATCGGCGTCAAGCGCGCGGCCTAGAGTGCGATGCCTTCGCTTGCGCTCACGCATCCCCCTCTAGGTCTTTGTTCAACGCGCGATTCAGACCTGCGGCGCTTCGCGCCTTCGGTCATCACGCTTTAGGAGACGCCGACATGGAACTCCGTTTCACCGACGCCGAGGCCTCCTTCCGCGATGAGGTTCGCGCCTTCCTCGCGGCCGAGGTCCCTGAGGCCACGCGCCAGCACATGATCTCCGGGAAGTCGCCGACCAAGGAGATGGTCGTCGAGTGGCAGAAGAAGCTGAACGCCAAGGGCTGGGCCGCGCCGGAATGGCCGGTGGAGTACGGGGGGCCCGGCTGGACGCCGGCCCAGAAGTACATCTTCCGCGAGGAGCTGCAGATGTGGCCGGCGCCCTCGCCGCTCGGCTTCAACATCAACATGTGCGGCCCGGTGATCATCCAGTTCGGCACGCAGGAGCAGAAGGACCGCTTCCTGCCGCGCATGCGCAACCTGGATGACTGGTGGTGCCAGGGCTTTTCCGAGCCGGGCGCGGGTTCCGACCTCGCGGGCCTCAAGACCAAGGCCGTGCTCGAGAACGGCGAGTGGGTCATCAACGGGCAAAAGACCTGGACGACGCTGGCGCAGCATGCCGACTGGATCTTCGTCCTCGCCCGCACCGATGCGGCGGCGAAGAAGCAGGAGGGCATCTCCTTCTTCCTGGTCGACATGAAGACGCCCGGCATCACCGTGCGCCCGATCATCACGATCGAGGGCGGGCATGAGGTGAACGAGGTCTTCTTCGACGACGTGAAGGTGCCCGCGAACCTTCTGGTCGGCGAGGTCAACAAGGGCTGGGATTGCGCGAAGTACCTGCTCGGCAACGAGCGCTTTGGCCAGGCCCGTGTCGGCGCCTCGCGCGAGCGCATCCGCCGGCTCAAGACCATCGCGAAGGACACGATGGATGGCGGCCGCCCGTTGATCGAGGACCCCGAATTCCGCCGCCAGGTGACGGAAATGGAGGTCGAGCTCAAGGCGCTGGAGATGACCGTCATGCGCGTCATCGCCAACGAGACCAAGCGCGCCGGCACCGGCAAGCCCGATCCCACGACCTCCGTGCTCAAGATCAAGGGCACGGAGATCCAGCAGGGCGTGTCCGAGCTGCTGATGAAGGCGGCCGGCCCTTATGCCTGGGTCGACGGCGATCCGGACGCGGAAGGCACCAACGAGTGGGACGTGGCGCCCGACTGGGCCTTCGGCCTCGCCGGGATCTACTTCAACTGGCGCAAGCAGAGCATCTATGGCGGGTCCAACGAGATCCAGCGCAACATCATGGCCAAGGCCTTTCTGGGACTCTGATGCATCATGGATTTTGATCTGAACGAGTCCCAGTCCCTCCTGCAGGACAGCGTCCGCAAGAGCCTGACCGCGAAGTACGGCTTCGAGAACCGCAAGGCCTATCTGGCCAGCGAGACCGGCTGGAGCCGCGAGATGTGGGCGCAGTATGCCGAGCTCGGCCTGCTGGGCCTGCCCTTCTCCGAGGATGACGGCGGCTTCGGCGGCGGTCCCGAGGAGACCATGCTCGTCGCCGAGCAGATGGGTCGCCACATCACGCTGGAGCCCTGGTTCAGCACCGTCGTGCTGGGCGGCGGCTTTCTTCGCCACGGCGCCGATGCGGCGCTGCGCGGCGAGCTGGTGCCGGAAGTGGCCTCGGGCGAGGCGCTGATGGCGCTGGCCCAGGTCGAGCGCCAGTCCCGCTACGATCTCTTCGACGTGGCGACCACGGCGAAGAAGGACGGCGAGGGCTATGTCGTCACGGGACGCAAGGGCATGGTCCTGCACGGCGACACGGCCGACTGGTTCGTCGTCTCCGCCCGGACCTCCGGCGGCCAGCGTGACAAGGGCGGCATCGGCCTCTTCCTCGTCTCCGCCAAGGCGCCGGGCGTGGATATCAGAGGCTTCCGCATGGTCGACGGCGGCCGCGCGGCCGAGGTCGATTTCACCGGCGCCCGCGCGCATGCCGTGCTGGGCGAGCCCGAGGGTGGCCTCCCCATCCTCGATCGCGTGGTGGACGAGGCCATCGCGGCCCTGGCCGCGGAGGCGGTCGGCGCCATGGACGTCGTGAACGCCATGACGCTCGACTACATGAAGACGCGCCAGCAGTTCGGCCGCGCCATCGGCAGCTTCCAGGCGCTGCAGCACCGCGCGGCGGACATGCTGGTGGCCATCGAGCAGTCGCGCAGCATGGCCTATTTCGCGACCATGGCCGCGCAGGGCAGCAACGCCGTCGAGCGCCGGAACAACATGCACGCGGTGAAGGCCCAGATCGGCCGCTCGCAGCGCTTCGTGGGACAGCAGAGCATCCAGCTGCATGGCGGCATCGCCATGACCATGGAGTACGGCGCCGGCCACTACTTCAAGCGCCTCACGGTGAACGAGGCGATGTTCGGCGACACCGACCATCACCTCCGCGCCCTGGCCGATGCCGGGGGCCTCGTTCAGGCGGCGTGACCCGAACCCAGCGCATCGCTGCCGGCGAGGAGGTCTTCGGATCCTCCATCGACGCGCTGGTGCGCCGGATCGACGCGCGGATCGGCCCGGCGGAACGGCCGGGCTTCGAGGAACTGGTCGAGACCTGGCCTGAGGCCGACGCGGATGGGCTCTACCACCGGCTGACTGCGCTGCTGGATGGGCTGCCGCCACCCGCGCCGCCGTCGGGGCGCGAGCCGGGCTCCGCGGGGCGCGGCGTCTTCGGTGCCGTGCTCGGCGGCCTTCTGGGCTTTCCGCTCGGCTTCCTCGCCTACATGATCCTGCGCGAGACGGTGCTCTCCACCAGCCTCTGGTCCTCGGACGGGCTGATGTGGGCGGTCATCCTGGCCGTCGCACTCGTTTGCGCCGTCGTCGGCGGGTGGCAGGGCAGGCGGCCCAGCCGGGCGGGCCACGCCCTCTTCCGGGCGATGCTCGGCTTCTTCCTGGGGGCGGCCTCCTGCGCGATCGGCGGCGTGCTGATCGCCTTTACCCTCGGCGAGCTCCTCGGCGTCTCGCAGAGGGAGGGCGCCTTCGCCATGGGCGTTATCTTCGGGATCGGGCCGATGGCCGGGCTGCTCGGCGGCATCGCCATGGCGATCTGGTGGGGCGCGCGCGCCTGGCGCCGCTGGGCCCGTGCGTAAAGCGCTGATTTTCGGCATTTCGCATTGCGGCGCCGCCCACCGCTTGCTTGGATGCGGCCAGCAATCCGGAGCCCCGCCATGACTTTCGCGCTTCCTCGCCGCACCGCGCTTCTCGGCGCCGCGGCCACGCTGGCCGCCCCGCCGGTCCTGGCGCAGGAGGGGCCGATCCGCATCGGCGAGATCAACTCCTACTCGGCGCAGCCCGCCTTCCTCACACCCTACCGCAACGCCTGGACCATGGCGCAGGAGGAGGTGAACGCGGCCGGCGGCGTGAACGGCCGCCGAATCGAGACCGTCTTCCGCGACGACGCCGGCAAGCCCGAGGACGCCGTCCGCCACGCCGGCGAGCTCATCAACAACGAGCGCGTGCATCTGCTGGCCGGCGGCTTCCTCTCCAATGTCGGCCTGGCGCTGGGCGATTTCGCCAACCAGAACCGCCGCCTCTTCGTCGCCTCCGAGCCGCTGACCGACGCGCTCGTCTGGGCCCGGGGCAACCGCTACACCTTCCGGCTCCGCTGCAGCACCTACATGCAGGCCGCCATGCTGGTGGAGGAGGCGGCCAAGCTGCCCCCCATGCGCTGGGCGACCGTCGCGCCCAACTACGAGTACGGCCAGTCTGCGGTCCGCTGGTTCAAGGAGCTGCTGCTGCGCGCCAAGCCCGGCACCACCTTCGTCGCCGAGCAGTTTCCGGCGCTCGGCCGCATCGACGCCGGTGCCACGGTGCAGGCGCTGGCCGGCGCCAACCCGCAGGCGATCTTCAACGTCACCTTCGGCGCGGACCTCACCAACTTCGTGCGCCAGGGCAGCACGCGCGGGCTCTTCGAGCGCCGCACCGTCGTTTCCATGCTGACCGGCGAGCCCGAATACCTGGACCCACTGGGCGACGAGGCGCCGGAGGGCTGGATCGTCACCGGCTATCCCGCCGCCGAGATCAACAACCCCACGCACACCCGCTTCCGTGACGCCTATCGCCGCCGCTTCAACGAGCTGCCGAAGCTCGGCAGCATCGTGGCGGCGGATACGGTGACGGCCATCGTTGCCATGCTGAAGAAGGCCAATTCCACCGAGACGGATCCGATGGTGGACGCCATGTCCGGCCTGAAGTTCTCCGGCGCTTTCGGCGAGGCGGAGACGGAGTTCCGCGCCATCGACCATCAGTCCACCATGGGCGCCTATGTCGGCAAGACCGCGCTGCGCGGCGGCCGCGGCGTGATGGTGGACTGGCGCTACGCCGACGGCCGGAACTACCTGCCGACGGACGAGGTGGTGCGGACGCTGCGCCCGCAAGGCTGACGCGCTCTTGCTGGAAAACCTGCTGGTCCAGGGGCTGAGCGGGCTGGCCTCCGCCTCCTCGCTCTTCCTGGTCGCCTCCGGGCTGACGGTCATCTTCGGCGTCACGCGCATCGTGAACTTCGCGCATGGCAGCCTCTACATGCTGGGCGCCTACCTCTCCTGGACGCTGGTGACGAACCTGCCGCGCGGCCATCTCGGCTTCTGGGGCGGGGTGCTGGTGGCGGCGCTGATCGTGGGCGTCATCGGCATGCTGATCGAGGTGCTGCTGCTGCGCCGGATCTACAAGGCGCCGGAGCTGTTCCAGTTGTTGGCCACCTTCGGCGTGGTGCTGATCGTGCAAGACCTCGCGCTGATGATCTGGGGACCGCAGGACCTGCTCGGCCCACGCGCGCCCGGGCTGCGCGGCGCGACCGAGATCCTGGGCGTCCGCTTCCCGCTCTATGAGTTGTTCCTGATCTGCGTCGGGCCGGTGGTGCTGGCCCTGCTCTGGCTGCTCTTCAACCGCTCGCGCTGGGGCACGCTGGTGCGCGCAGCGACGGCGGATCGCGAGATGGTCGGCGCGCTCGGCGTGAACCAGCGCATGCTCTTCACGACGGTCTTCTTCCTGGGCTCGGTGCTGGCCGGGCTCGGCGGCGCGCTGCAGATCCCGCGCGAGAGCGTGAACCTGCAGATGGACCTCGCCGTCATCTCGGAGGCCTTCGTGGTGGTGGTGGTCGGCGGCCTCGGCTCGCTGCCCGGCGCCTTCCTCGCGGCGCTGCTGATCGGGGAATTGCAGGCCTTCGGCATTCTCATCTTCCCGCGGATCACGCTGGTCCTGGCCTTCCTGGTGATGGCCGTGGTGCTGGTGATCCGCCCGCACGGGCTGCTGGGCCGCGCGCCCTCGGCATCGCACGGCGCGGCAACCATTGAGCCGCCCTACCCGCCGGCGTCGCCTTGGCTGCGGCGGATCGGCCTGGCCGCGCTGGTGCTCGCCGTGGTCGTGCCTCCCTTCCTCGGCGACTACGCGCTGATCGTCTTCACCGAGATCGCGATCATGATCCTCTTCGCGGCGAGCCTGCACTTCATCATGGGCCCGGGCGGCATGGCGAGCTTCGGCCACGCCGCCTATTTCGGCTTCGGCGCCTATGGCGCGGCCCTGCTGCTGCGGCATTTCGCCGCACCCATGGAGGTCGGGCTGCTGGCTGCGCCCTTCGCCGCGGGTCTGGGCGGCTTCGTCTTCGGCTTCTTCTGCGTGCGGCTTTCCGGCGTCTATGCGGCCATGCTGACGCTCGCCTTCGCGCAGATCGCCTGGTCCACCGCCTTCCAATGGGTCGAGCTGACCGGCGGCGACAACGGCATCCTCGGCGTCTGGCCGAGCGCCTGGGCGCAGTCGAAGCTGGTCTACTACTACCTTGCGCTGATCTTCTGCGTGGCGGCGACGCTGCTGTTGCGCCGGGCGATCTTCGCGCCCTTCGGCTACGCGTTGCGCGCCGGCCGCGACAGCCCGCTGCGCGCCGAGGCCATCGGCATCGACGGCTTCCGGATCCGCTGGGCCGCCTTCGTCCTGGCGGCTGTTGCGGCGGGCATTGCCGGCGGGCTTTTCGCCTATGCCAAGGGCAGCGTCTTCCCGACCTATATGAGCATCTCGCGCTCCGTGGACGCGCTGCTGATGGTGCTGCTCGGCGGCGTGCAGACGGTGAGCGGGCCGATCCTCGGCGCGCTGGCCTACACCTGGCTGCACGAGCAGCTCATGCGCGCCTTCGATCTGTGGCGATTGTTCCTCGGCGCAATCATCCTGGCGCTGGTGCTGTTCTTCCCGCAGGGGCTGGCGGGCGCCTTGCAGCGCGGGGAGAAGCGGTCGTGACGCTGGAGGTCCGCGACCTACATAAATCCTTCGGTGGCGTGCAGGCCGTTTCCGGTGTGTCGCTGAGCGTCGCGGCCGGCGAACTGCTCGCGCTGATCGGCCCGAACGGCGCGGGAAAGTCCACCTGCTTCAACATGCTGAACGGTCAGCTCCGGCCCGACCGAGGCACGGTGAAGCTGAAGGGGCAGGACATCACCAGCCTGGCCCCGCGCCGCATCTGGCGGATGGGTGTCGGCCGCACCTTCCAGATCACCGCGACCTTCGCCTCCATGTCCGTGCTGGAGAACGTGCAGATGGCGCTGCTCAGCCACGCGCGCCGCCTCTTCGACATCTGGAATCCCGTCGCCAAGGAGGACCCCGCCCGAGCCATGGCGCTGCTGGACCGTGTCGGCATGTCCGCCCAGGCTGCGCGGCCCTGCGGCGTGCTGGCCTATGGCGACCTCAAGCGCGTCGAGTTGGCCATCGCGCTGGCCAACGACCCTGCGCTCCTCCTCATGGATGAGCCCACCGCAGGCATGGCGCCCGCCGAGCGCGTGGCGCTGATGGAACTCACCGCCAACATCGCCCGCGAGGGCGGCATCGCGGTCCTCTTCACCGAGCACGACATGGATGTCGTCTTCGCCCATGCCGACCGCCTGCTGGTGCTCGACCGCGGCAAGCCCATCGCCGAGGGCATCCCCGCCGAGGTCCGCCGCGACCCCCGCGTGCGCGAGGTCTATCTCGGCACCGGCGCCACGCACGGCTACACCTGATGCTCGAGGTCCGCGATCTCCACGCCCATTACGGCCGCGCCCATATCCTCCAGGGCGTGACTCTCGCTGCGCGCGAGGGCGAGGTCCTCGCGCTGCTCGGCCGCAACGGCGCGGGAAAGAGCACGACCATGAAATCCGTCATGGGCCTGGTGCGTCCCACCTCCGGATCCGTGCGCTTCTGCGGCGAGGAACTCGCCGGCCGTGAGCCTTTCGAGATCGCCCGCCGCGGCATCGGCTACGTGCCGGAGGAGCGCCGCATCTTCACCGAGCTCTCCGTGATGGAGAACCTGGAGGTCGGCCGCATGCCGGCCCGCGACGGCATCCCCCCCTGGACACCCGAGCGCGTCTTCGCCCTCTTCCCGAGCCTCGGTAACATGCGCGCCCGTGCCGGCGGGCGCATGAGCGGCGGCGAGCAGCAGATGCTCACCATCGGCCGCACGCTGATGGGCAACCCGCTCCTCATCCTGCTCGACGAGCCGAGCGAGGGCCTGGCGCCGGTCATCATCGAGCGCATGGCCGAGGCCATCCTGGCCCTGAAGCGGGACGGACTGACCGTGCTGCTTAGCGAGCAGAACCTGCACTTCGCGCGCCTCGTCTCCGACCGCGCCTGCGTGCTGGAGAAGGGCGCGATCCGCTGGGAAGGCAGCATGGAAGCGCTGATGGCCGACGAGGCCGTCCGCGCACAGTACCTCACCGTCTAAAGGCGGGCCTCGAGCACACGCCCGACGAAATGCGTGATGCCGCGCTGCCAGGCCCAGGCGATGACCACCGGCGTGTCGGCGCCCAGCAGCACCACGCGCGAACGGTCGGCGGGCAGCGCGGCATCCCACGTCGCGCGCGCCGCACCATCGCCCGACAACAATTCGGGCCGGAAGCGCAGCCGCAGCATCGGCAGGTCCAGCCGATGCGCCGGCAGGAGCGGCAGCAGCGCCGGCTCCATCTCGTCCAGCCCGAGCCGCCAGCCGCGGCGCTGCGACAGGTCGCGCACCAGCGCGAAGCCCGCGGGGTCGGCGAGCAGCTCCTCCGCCGGCACGCAGACCACCAGGTGGCCCCGCCCCTGCGGCCCCAGCACGGCGTCGAGTCGCAGGAACTCCACCTCCGTCACCGCGCCCAGGCCGAGCGGGAGGCAGGCCGCGCCCAGGGCCCGCGCCTCCTGCGGCCGGGCCAGATCCGCCAGCATCCGTCGCTCCGCGGCGTGGCGGAACCGGCGCGCATAGCCGGGCGTCGTGGCCAGCGACCGGCCCGGCAGCAGAGCCGCCGCGACATCCGCCACATGCGGCCGCAGCTCCGTCCAGACCGGTTGCGCCTGCTCGTCGCCCGAGGCCAGCCGCCACACCGTCTGCCGCCGCAGGAATGAGGCAAGGTTCGAGGTCGCCAGGGCTCGCAGCGCTGCATCCGTCTCGGCACCCGAGGGCGGCGGCGATCCGGGTGCAGGATCGGGTGTCGGCAGCGAGGCACCATCGAGACCAAGCGCCGCCTCGACCAGCGTGAGCAGACGCGCTGCCTCGGCCGGCAGCCGCAGCGTGGGCAGCAGGGTGTCCGCCGCGATCTCCGGCATCAGGCGGGACAGGCTGCGCCGCACCTCCTCCAGATGCTCGCCCGGCGGGGGCGAGAGCACGGCGAGGTCGCCGCCGGGCAGCTCGTAGAGCCGCGCCCGCGTCGGGCGCAGCACTGGGGTCAACGCCTCGCGCACCATGCGCAGGTGGCGCGGCTCGCGCAGCCGCCCGGGCAGCAGCGAGAGCCGCAGGTACAGCGCCCGCCGCTCGACGCCGGAGGTCACGCATTCGCGCGCCAGCGTCGCCAGCGCCATGGCGTCGCGCATGGGTGCGCTGCCGTCCCAGGCGAGGTCCGCCGCGGCGAAGCTCATGACGCGACTCCCTCGTGCAGGATGCCCGGCGCGCGGCACCAGCCCGGCGCCGTTCGGCCGAGCGCGATCAGCAGGTCCGGCCTGTGGCTGGGCGCCGCCGCGCCGGCGGGCACGGCCCAGGCCAGCCCCGGCGCCGCCACCCAGTCCAGCGCGCGTGCATCGGTCGCGACCAACCCCACCGCCCAGCCGGCGGCGCGCAGCCCGGCCTCGATCGAGGCGAAACGTGCGGGATCGGCGCGCGAGGGGAGCGGCAGCAGCGCGATGGGCCGGTTCGGGTCGTCCGGCGCCCCGCCCCGCAAGGGCGCCCCGCCCGGAAGTCCCGCTCGGGGCAGGTCGAGGATCAGCCGCAGGCCGGGCCGCAGCGCCGGCAGCTGGCCCCGCTGCGCTGGGTCGGCGAGCACGGCCAGCAGGCGGCGGCAGAGCCATTCCCGCGCCAGCGCCTCCAGCTCGGCATCCGGGAGGCCCAGCGGGGCCGGCCCAAGCCGTTGCGCCACGGCGCGATGTCCGGTGCCTTCGGCGAAGAGGGTCAGGCGGGCGAAGTCCGCGACGGCCATGGTCGCGCATCGCGCCTCCAGCTCGGCGAGGCTGGGGACGGCCTCGGCGGCCAGGGCATCGCGGCAGCGCGCCTCGGCCTGGTCCCGGTCGGCGGGAAGGGACCAGGATTCCGACGCCTGCCCCGTGAGCTCCGCGATCATGCGTCCGGCCCGATGTCCCGGCGCGGCCTGGGCGCCCAGCAGCAGGTCACCGCCCGGCAAGGCGAGCACCTGGCCGCCGCCCAGCACCGCCGCCTCCTGCAGCAGCGCTCTCGCCACCCGACGTCCCGCGAGCGGTCCTCGGGCGGGGCTGAACAAGGCCAGGCCGCCCTCCGGCACCGCCGCCAGGGCCGTCCGCCAATCCGATGCGAGGGGGAATTCCATGATGTCCGCGGCCCTTTCTGCGCCACGGCCCATCCTGGATCGCCAATGCTTAACGAAGCTTGATGACGAAACCTTAGCTGCCCCTGTCACATTTTATTGCGGCAATCCATGCCATGCGCTACGCCGTTACCCGATGCCAGTGCGCCCCCCTTCGCCCGTCCGCGACGCGGCGACCCCCGCCCAATTGTCGGACGCGGTGCGGGGCTTGGCGCGCGGTGCCGTCCTTGTCGTCGGCGACGCCATGGTGGACCGCTATGTCTACGGCACCGTCGACCGGGTCAGCCCCGAGGCGCCCGTGCCCATCCTCACCGTCGAGCGGGAGGTCGCGCTGCCGGGCGGCGCGGGCAACGTGGTGCGCAACCTCACCGCCCTCGGCGCCGCCGTCGCCTTCGTCTCGGTGGTTGGCGACGATCAGGCCGGCAGCGACCTCACCGGCCTGATCGGCGGTCAGCCGCGCGTCGAGCCCTGGCTGCTGGTCCAGGGCGGCCGCACCACCACCATGAAGACGCGCTTCCTCTCCGGCGGCCAGCACCTGCTGCGCACCGACCGCGAGCAGTCCGCGCCCATCCATCCGCGCCTCGCCGACCGTCTCGTGAAGATCGCCTCCGACGCCGTGGCCGCCACCACCACCCTTGTCCTCTCCGACTACCGGAAAGGCGTGCTGGCGGGCGACATCCCGGCCCGTCTCATCGCCTCCGCCCAGGCCGCCGGCCGCCGGGTCGTGGTGGACCCCAAGGGTGGCGACCATGGCCGCTTTGCCGGGGCCGACCTCATCATCCCCGAGCCCGACGAGCTCGCCGGCGCCACCGGACTGCCCGTGCATGACGAGGCCAGCGTGGCCGCTGCGGCCAGCGCGCTGCGCCGGATGCACAATTTCGGCGCCGTGCTGGTGCCCCGCGCCCCCGACGGCCTGACCCTGCTCGAGGTCGAGGCTGACGGCAGCGAGACCATCCGCCATTTCCGCGCCGAGGCCTCCGAGGTCCATGACCCCGCCGGCGGCGGCGACGCCGTGGTCGCCGTGGTGGCCGCCGGCCTTGCGACCGGCCTCTCGCTGGCCTCCGTCGCGCGGCTGGCCGCGCTCGCGCTCGGCATCGTCAGCCGCAAGTCCGGCATCGCGCCTGTCCGGGCGGAGGAACTGCTGGAGGGTCTGACGCCTGGCCGCAGCGCGGCGCGCAAGCTCGTCTCCCTGCCGCTCGCCGCCGAGGTGATCGAGCGCTGGAAGCATCGCGGCTGGCGCATCGGCCTGCTGCAGGTGAACGGCAAGCCCTGCCCGCCCGCTCTGACCGAGCAGGCCCGCCGCTGGTGCGACCGGCTGCTCGTCGGCGTGGCCGACGAGGGCGAGACGGCCGACCGCTTGGCCGAGCGCCCCGAGGTGGATCTTGTCGCGATCGGTGCCGACCGCGGCGGCGAGGAGCTGCTGCGCCTGCTGCGGCCCGACGTGCTGGTCGCCAACGACGTCGATGCCGAGCTCGCCGCGCTGCTCCGCGAATGGGGCGGCGAGATTCGCGCCACCGGCTGAACGCCGGATTTAACTCTCCAGCACCTCGCGCAGCTTCCGGGCCAGCTCCTGCCGCCGATAGGGCTTGGTCAGCAGCTGGACGCCGGGGTCCAGCCGGCCGTTATGGACCACGGAATTCTCCGTGTAGCCCGAGGTGTAGAGCACCTTCAGCCCCGGTCGCACCTCCAGCGCCAGCCGCGCCAGATCCGGCCCGGAGAGGCCGCCCGGCATCACCACGTCGGTGAAGAGCAGGTCGATCCGCCGCTCGCGGTCGTGCACGATGTGCAGCGCCTCCGCCCCGCTCGACGCCGAGAGCACCGTGTAGCCCAGCGCCTTCAGCTCGCCGGTGACGTGCGAGCGCACGAGGTCGTTGTCCTCCACGGCCAGCACCACCTCGCCGGCGCCCGCCGCCGGCGCGGGCCGGGCGGGCTCGGCCACGAGCGGCGGCACATCGGCGCGCGGCAGGTAGAGCTTCACCGTGGTCCCTTGGCCGAGCTCCGAGTAGAGCTTGATGTGCCCGCCCGTCTGCCGGACGAAGCCGTAGACCATGCTGAGGCCGAGCCCCGTGCCTTTGCCGACCTCCTTCGTGGTGAAGAAGGGCTCGAAGACCTGCGCGAGGATCTCGGGCGCCATGCCGGTGCCGCTGTCCGACACCGCGACCATCACATAGTCGCCGGGCTGCACCTCCGCATGCTGGCCCGCATAGGCCTCGTCTAGATGGGTGCAGCTCGTCTCGATGGTCAGCGCGCCGCCGGACGGCATGGCGTCGCGCGCGTTGAGCGCGAGGTTGAGCACGGCCGATTCCAGCTGCGCCGGATCCACCATCGCCGGCCACAGGCCCGGGCTGAGCATGATCCGGTACTCGATGTGCTCGCCGAGCGTCCGCCGCAGCAGCCCCTCCATGCCGAGCACCAGCCGATTGCCGTCAACGGCCTGCGGCGCCAGGGGCTGGCGCCGCGCGAAGGCGAGCAGGCTGCGCGTGAGCTCCGCCCCACGCTCCGCGGCGATGACCATGGATTGCGCGAGCTCGCGCGACTCGGGCCGGTCCGCCAGGTCGTCCACCAGGAACTCGGCATTGCCGAGGATGACCGTCAGCAGGTTGTTGAAGTCGTGCGCGATGCCGCCGGTGAGCTGGCCCACCGCCTCCATCTTCTGCGACTGGCTGAGCCGCCGGTTCAGCTCCGCGATGGAATCGTGCTGCCGCTGGATCGCCTCCGCAGTGCGGTTGAGCTGGTTCATGAGCCCACCGAGTTCGCCGCGCGGATGCGGCTGAGGGATGCGCGCCTGCAGGTCGCCCGCCTCCAGCCGCGCCGCCATGGTGCCGATCCGCAGGACCTGCCGGCGGATCGCGATCTCGGCCAGCAGCCAGACGCCGAGCACGAGCATCACCGTGACGGCCGCCAGGGCCGCGATCTCCTCGATCAGCCGCTGGTCGGCCGGGCCGGTGAGGGCGCTGGTCGGCCGGCCGATCAGCAGGTACAGCCCCGGCCCCTCGGTGACGTTCACGCTGGCGGTCGCCCAGATGCGGTCGGTGCCGTCGAGGGCCTCCACCTGCCCGGCGCCGCCGTTCGGATAGGCCCTGGCGAAGGCGAAGAGCGGCTCGCCCGTGATGCGCGCGCCCTGGCGATCCGAATTGGCTTCGAGCGGCAGCCAGGTCAGCACCGTGCCATCTGCGGTGAGGAGCAGCATGTCGGTGCCCGGCGTCAGCCGGTCCTGCAGGAAGCGGTTCAGGTCGAGCGAGGCGAGCAGGACGAAGGAGGGCAGCCCGTCCCGAGGGGGAGCCGCGAAGGCGATCTGCAGCACGGCAGCACCGGTGAGGCGCCCGAAGGCGGGCTCCACCGCCAGGGTGCCGGGGTTGGCGACCGCGCGCTGGAAGTAGCGGCGGTCGCGCAGGTCGAGGTTGCGGCGGGTCGCCAGCGAATCGCAGAAGAGCTGGCCGTTCGGCCGGATGGTGAGGATGCCCGTGTATTGCGGGTGCTCCAGCAGCACGGCGGCAAGGAAGGCCGAGCAGGCGTCGCGGTCCGTCGTGTCGAGGTCACGCGCGCGGGCGAGGCCGTATTCCAGCTGGGCGGTGCCGCGGATGCGCTCGTTCAGCGCGGCAGCGGCGGCATTGGCCTCGATGGTCAGCTCAGCGGTGGCAAGGCGGATCGCCTCGCCGCGATCGCTGACGAAACGGACGCCGATCAGACCAACGGGGAGCAGGGCGGCGCAGAGGACCAGCAACAGCAGGCGGGTTCTGATACTCATGCCTGAGCTTCCCCGTATTCCCTGTCCACGAGGCAGTCAGGAATGGTTCGGGCCGGCCCCGGTTCTGGAAGGGATGCGACGACTGTTCGATTCCTCGGTACCGCCGGAATGGCTTCGGCGGCGCATTTTCGGCGAATTCACTTCGACTTTTGTCGAATGTTACCGAGGATAAACACAGCCGGCAATGGCACAGGGCGAAAATTTCGCCGATTGGTTGCAGGCGATCAGACAGCGCCACGCGGGGCGCATTTGTGCTGGACGCGACAGGAATTGGCCTCCGGCGGGACAAAGCCCGCCGTGCCCGCAGATCTCAGTCGGGCGAGATCACATTGCAGCCGTTGCGGCCGCGCAGCCGGTCACAGGCCTGCTGGGCGCCGCCCTGGCTGAGGCCGGTGACGCGGGCGCGGAACAGGGTCGCGCGGCCGACCGAGACGGGCATCACCAGCACGCGGCCGCCGATGCTGCTCTGCGCGCCCTGGGCCGCCGACCGCGCCTGGTCCGGCGAGGTGAAGGCGCCGACCTGGACGCCCCAGGCGCCGCTGGTGGCGACGGCGGGACGGAAGCCGGAGGGAAGCGTGCTGGCCTGGGCGCTGCCGATGAAGCCGAAGCGGGAGCCGCCCGGCTGGGCCGCCACGGGCGGACGGCCGGCCACGAGCTGCGGCGCGGGGCGCGGCGACTCGGCGCGGGCGGCGCTTTCGGCGAGGCGGGCGGCGCCTTCGGGCGTGGAGCCGTCGGGGATGGGATCCATGCGCGCGACGATGATCCGGTCGCCGATGATTTCGCCGCCCATCGGCGTCGCCGTGCCGGCGGCGCGGGCGTTGCTCTCGGCGATGCGGGCCGCGCCCTCGGGCGTGGAGCCGTCGGGGATCGGCATCATGGCGACCACGCCGGGACCACCGGGCACCAGGCCGCCGCCCGTGGAGGCGAGGCTGCTGTAGTTGGTGCTCCGCGTCGGCGCGGCGGAGGCCATGCGGACGGGCGCGATGTTCGCCTCGGCCGGCGGCAGCGAGGCGTATTGCGCGTTCTGCTCGCGGATCGAGCGGGCATCGGCCAGGGCGGCGCGCATGGAGGCGTCCATGCGGCGCGGGCCCGCGGGCACGTTCAGCGGAATCTCGGCGGCGGCGTAGACCTCGGCCGGGGCGCGGCGCACCGGGCTCGAGCGGATCACGTTGGGACCGACCCGGGCGACGTAGTTGCGCGTCTCGGTCGGCAGGCCGCGGTTGTTGTAGAGATAGTCCTCGAGCCGCCGCGGGCCGGCATTGTAGGCGGCCAGGAAGGCGGGCGAGCCGTAGAGGTCGTACATCTCGCGCAGATAGGCGGCGCCGGCCATCAGGTTGTCGTAGGGGTGGTAGGGATCGTCGCCGAGGGTGTGGCGGCGCTGCAACTCGCGATAGGTGCCGGGCATCACCTGCATCAGGCCCATGGCGCCGACCGGCGAGGTGGCGCCGGCGCGGCCACCGGATTCCTGCCGCATCACGCTGCGGATCCAGGTCTCCGGCACGTCGAAGCGGCGGGAGGCCTCGCGGATCCAGGGGCCCCAGGGGTCGCTCGGCGGGCCGGGCGGATCATAGCTGCGGGACTGGTGGTAGCTGCGCGAGGAGGTGACGGGGCCGCCCTGCGGCGTGGAGCCGCAGGCGGCGAGCATCGCCAGAACGCCGAGCGCGGCCAAAGGTCGGACGAGCCGAGCGCCTCGGCGCAGGACGATGACTTGCATTCCCCAGAAACTCCCCCTGTCGCCGCGAACAAGGCGCCCAGCACCACCCCCATGGAACCGGACGCCGCAGCGAGAAAACCGAGCCGCGCAGCGGGCATGGCTGACCCAGACCCTACCGTCGGCGTGATCAGACGATCAAGCAAAGAAGTCCGTTCTAAGGCAAGTGTCTCTTCCGTGATGGCGAAAACCCGGGACATGCGGCATGATGGCCACATGTCCCCTTTCGTTCGCATGAGCGCGCGCATGACCGCCCTGGCCCTCGCCGTGGCCGCGGCGAGCTGCGGCGTGTCCGGCCCGCAGCGGCCCGCCACGCCGGACGAGGTCGCCGCTCCCCTGGTCACGCCGGCCACGGAGCGCGGCGTGGTGGTCGGCCTGCGCCCGCTGGCCGCGCCGCCGGCCTCGGAGTCGCGGCAGCGGGCGATGGCGCAGATCCTGCGCGTCTCGACCGGCGCCGGCCCGGCGGTGCCTACCTCGGCGGTCGAGGTGGTCGTGCGGCTGGAGCGCGGCAACCGGGACGTTGCCTTCGTGCGCGGCGCTGACGAGGGCTTCCGACTAGGCCAGCGCGTGACGCTCAGCGGCGGCGACCATCCGGAGCTGCAGCGCGGCGGCTGATCAGCCCGCGAGGCGCTTCGCGATCTCGAAGAGCAGCGGCTCCGTGCCGTAGCGGCCGACGAGCTGCACGCCGACCGGCCGTCCATCCGGATGCGGGGTGCCCGGCACGTTGAGGCCGGGATAGCCCACCGCATTCACCCAGGTGGAGAAGACGTTCATCGCGCGGGGGTGGCCGGGCCTGCCGTCGATCTCGCGCGGGAACTCGTCCTCGGCGGGCCAGGCAGGGGCGGCGGCGCTGGGCATCAGCAGCGCGTCGTAGTCGCCCCAGGCCGAGGAAACGTCGGCGCGGAAGGCGTTCAGCCGGTCCACCGCATCGACCAGCGCGGGGATGGTGAGCGCGAAGCCGCGCTCGGCCATGGGGCGCAGGGATTCGCTGGAATCCGTGGCCCAGCGCTCCGGGAAGCAGCTGGCCATGCGGGCCACTCCGGCGGCGGGGATGGCGCTCCAGATGTCGCGGATGGCAGCGAGGTCGTAGGGCGGCGCGGCCGGCGCGACCTCGCAGTTCAGGCCGGCTAGTCGCTCTGCCGCCTCTTCCACGGCGCGGCGCACGAAGGGATCCACCAGCTCCTCGCCATAGGTGTTGAGCCAGCCCACGCGGAACACCCCGTTCGCGGCGATCGGCGGATCGGCCGGCAGGCGCTGCGAGGTCGGGTCGCGCGGATCGGGCCCGCCGAGCGTGGCGTAGAGGAGCTCCACATCCTCCACCGTGCCGGCGATGAGGCCGATGGCCTGGAAGTCCATCGCCATCGGCGGGAAGCCCCAGCGCCGGGGGATGCGCCCGTTCGAGGGACGCAGGCCCACGAGCCCGGTGTAGCTCGCCGGCAGGCGCGTGGAGCCGCCGGCATCGGTTGCGATGGCCAGCGGGATCATCCCCGAGCTCACCGCCGCCGTGGCCCCGCCGCTGGAGCCGCCGGGCGTCAGGCGATGGTCCATCGGGTGGCGCGTGTGGCCGGTGATGGGGCTGAAGGTGCGGCCGGAAAGCGCGAATTCCGGCGTGCTCGTCTTGCCGAGGATCACGGCGCCCGCCGCGCGCAGCCGCTCCACCACGATGTCGTCGCGATCGGGCACGTGGTCGCGGAAGAAGGTGCTGCCCCAGCGCGCGGGCATGTCCTTCACGAAGAGGTTGTCCTTCACGCCGACGGGAATACCGTCGAGCGGGCCGAGGCGGCGCCCGGCCCTTTGGCGCGCATCGGCCTCGGTGGCGGCCGCGCGGGCCTGGTCGGGCGCGAGATGCGCCCAGGCGTGCAGCGCGCCGTCCAGGGCCTCGATGCGCGCGAGGCTTTCCGCCAGCAGCGCGGTCGGCGTGACCTCGCCGGCATCGAGGCGGGCGGCCATGCTCGCGGCGCTCTCGCGCGGATACGTCGTGCTCATGACCAGTCTCCAGCGGGTTCGGGATGGGCTTCGCGCGCCAGCAGCGTGACGAGGGCGCGGCACTCGCGCGTGAGCAGGGCCGCGACGCGCTCCAGCCGCTCGGGCCTGAGCCGTTCGGAGATCGCGACGATGCAGAGGGACGCCGCGGGAATGTTCCCGCCGCCGAAGGGCACGGCCACGCCGCGGTAGCGCGCGACGAAGCGCCCGGTGGTGACGGCGTGGCCCCGCCGGCGCGACGCTTCGAGTTCCTCCCGCACGCGCTCGGGCGTGAGGCGATAGCGCGGGTAGCGCGCGGCATTGGCCGCGATCGCCTCGTCGCATTCGGCCGGCGTCATCGCGGCGAGCACCGCCAGCGCGCCGGCGCCCACGCCGAGCGGCCGGCGGTTGCCGATCTCGAGCGGCAGCGCCTTGATCGGGAAGCTGCCCTCGCAGCGGTCGAGGCACAGCGCGTCCTCGCCGCTGCGGATGGTGAGGTAGGTGGAATCGCCCGTGGCCTCCGCGAGCCGCTGCAGCGCCGGCTGGCACAGCTTGCGCAGGTCGAGCCGCGGCGAGGCGGCCAGCCCGAGTTCGTAGAGCAGCGGCCCGGGACGATAGGCGCGGCTGGCCGCGTCCTTCGCCAGCAGATCCTCCTCCACCAGCGCCTGGAGCATGCGGTGTGCGGTGGAGGGCACCAGCCCCGTCGCCGCGGCGAGCCCCTGCAGCGAGGCGCCGCCGCCGCGCGCCGCTGCGATCTCACGCAGCAGCGCCGCCGTGCGGTGGATGGTCTGGGCGCCGTCGCGGCTGCGCGGGGCGGCGCGTCTCGGTCGATTATCTTCCACTATATGGAAGCACGGCTTGCATCGGGAAACCGTGCGCTGCACGGTCCTCATAAGCAATCCCGGGCCGGGAAGAATTCCACATTGTGGATCGGCCTGAACGGAGCGCAATGGAAGGAGCATCGCTGGCGCCAGGCCCCTCGAACCGGGAGTCCGCTGATGCGCGCTTTTCACCGTCGTCGCCTGCTCGCTGCCGCAGCCGGCCTCGCTGCGGCGCCTGCCTTCGCCCAGACGGGCAACTTCCCCAGCCGCTCGCTCCGCCTGCTGGTGCCCTTCCCGCCGGCCGGCGCGGCGGACGTGATGTCGCGCGTCGTGGCCGAGGCGGCGCGGCCGGTGGTCGGGCAATCCGTGGTGGTGGAGAACCGCTCCGGCGGCGGCGGCTCGATCGGGACCGAGGCCGCGATCAACGCGCCGGCCGACGGCTACACCATCTTCATGGGCAACCAGTCCACCCACTCCATCAACCCCGAGGCGCGGACCAACCTCACCTACGATCCGGGGCGGCGGCTCGTGCCCATCGCCTCCGTAGGGAACGTCGCGCAGGTGATCTACGTGCGGAACGGGCTGGGGGTGGGCAGCGTCGCCGATCTCATCGCGATGGCGAAGGCGCGGCCGGGGCAGATCAGCTACGGCAGCACCGGCGTCGGCACCGGCAGTCACCTCGCCATGCTGCTGCTGGAGGGCCATGCGGGCATCGAGCTGAACCACGTGCCCTTCCGCGGCACGGCGCCGGCCACCGCCGCGCTGCTGGCGAATCAGATCGACATGGCGATCGACACCATGCCGACCGCCCTGCCGCACATCAACGGCGGCAGCGTGAAGCCGATCGCGGTGACGACGCTCACGCGCCATCCCCGCCTGCCGGATGTTCCCGCCCTGCCCGAGGCCGGGTTTCGCGACTACGAGGCGGTGCTCTACTATGCGCTCTTCGTCCATGCCGACACGCCGGCGCCGATCGTGGCCTGGCTGGGCGACAGGTTCGAGGAGGTGGTCGCGCAGCCCGCGGTGAGCGCGAAGCTGCTCGACATGGGCGTGGACCCGCTGCCGGTGAAGCGCGCCGATCTCGCCGCCTATATCGCCACCGACCGCGCGCGCTGGGGCGGCGTGATCCGCCGTGCCAACGTGCGCGTCGAATAATCTTCCCACACTCAGGAGACGTCCCTTGGAATTCGTCGATCTCAGCCGCGAGCTCTTCCACAAGACGCAGGCGCACCCCTCGCACCCGCCCGTCATCATGACGGTGTGGAACGACCACTCCGAGCCCAAGAAGGCCGGCAACACCACCTTCTCCAGCAAGGCGCTCTCCATCGCCTTCTCTGACCATGCCGGCTCGCATGTGGACGCGCCCGTGCACTTCGATCCGCGGCCGGATGCGCTGTCCATCGACCAGATGCCGCTGGAGAAGTTTTATACCTCCGCCTTCTGCATCGACCTGTCGCACGTGCCGCTGAAGACCTCCGCCACGCTCGAGGAGGTGCAGGAGGCGGTCAAGAAGTCCGGCCAGACCATCCAGAAGGGCGACACGGTGCTGATCTACTTCGGCACGACCAAGCTGCTCGGCACGCCGGCCTACCAGCACGACTTCGCGGGGCTCTCGATCCCCGCGATCCGCTGGCTGGCGGAGCAGGGGATCGGCATGTTCGGCGTGGAGGCGATCAGCCCGGCGCCCGAGGGCGAGCCCAACTTCCAGGCGCACATGGCCTGCGCCGAGCTCGGCATCACGCACATGGAATGCCTGACGAATCTCGACAGGCTGCTCGGCCGCGGGCGCTTCACCTTCATCGGCTTCCCGCTGCGGATCCGCGGGGGCACCGCCAGCCCCATCCGCGCTGTCGCCCTGTTCAACTGAGGGCATTTCGTAGCCCAATGGGACGGTCAGGAGGCCGTCCCATGCATCTGCTGCAGCCCGAATTCGCCATCCCGCGCGACGAGGCGCTCGACCTCGCCGCACGCCGTGGCTTCGGCATGCTCACCGCCTTCGACGGCATGCGGCCCATCGGCTCGCACGTGCCCTTCGTGCTCAAGGGCGAGGTCATCCAGGCCCATGTCACCAAGGCCAACCCGCTCGCCGCGCTGGCCGACGGGCGCGACTTCCTGCTCGCCGTCACCGGGCCCGACACCTACATCTCCAACGACTGGTACGCGATGCCGGACAACGTCTCGACCTGGCTCTACGAGGCGGTCCACCTCACCGGCCCGGCGCGGCGACAGGAATTGACGCTCAACCGTGCCCATGGCGACGCGCTGCTCGCGACCGCCGAGGCACGGGTCGCGCCCAAGCCGCCCTGGGGCCTCGAGAGCATGGAGCCCGGCAAGCGCGAGGCGATGCTGGCCTATATCGTCACCATCGAGATCGCGATCGTCAGGGTCGAAGGCCAGCGCAAGCACAACCAGCTCAAGCCCGATTCCGACCATCTCGCCATCGTCCGCATGCTGGAAAGCCGCGGCGAGCCCAACGGCCTCGCCATCGCCGCGAAGATGCGCGCGGCCCGGCCGCACCTCGACTATTGAGGCTTGCGGCGCCCCGCGCCGCCACGTATTGCGAGCCATTCGCAACTGCATCGGGGCCATGGCCGAGGATCTGGACGAGCTGTTCCGCCTCTACCAGGCGGAGCTGAACCGCTTTGCCTATCGGAGCCTGGGCAGCCAGCAGGCGGCGGCCGACGTCGTGCAGGACGCCTTCCTGCGCTACGCCGCCAGACCCCGGCAGGAGGTCGAGAACCCGCGCGCCTTCCTCCGCCGCATCGTCAGCAACCTCATCCTCGACCGGCAGCGCCATGCCCGCCGCCAGCCCGAGCACGTGGAGCTCGACGAGATCGCCGAGCGCGTCGCCTCCGCCCAGCCCGCGCCCGAGCAGGCGATGCTGGCGCGCGAGGAGCTGGAACTGCTGCACAAGGCCATCCTGGAGCTGCCGCCCCGCGGAAGGGAGGTCTTCCTGCTGCATCGTTTCGAGGGTCTGGACTATGCGCAGATCGGCGAGCGCCTCGGCATCTCGCCCAACACCGTGATGGTCCACATGACCCGTGCCTTCTCGGCCCTGCGCAAGCGCCTACGCGATTTTCGCGAGGGGGATGTAATGGGCCCGCCGGGCGGCGGCGTCTGAATCGCCGGATGACGGACGAATCTGACCCCATGGAGGAGATCGAGGAGGCGGCCGTCGCCTGGTTCGTCCGCCTGCGCGACCCCGCGCTCTCCGACGCCGATCGCGCGGCCTGGGGGGACTGGATGCGCGCCGATCCGCGCCACGCCGAGGCCTGGCGCGAGATGGAGGCGATGTGGTCCGGGATCGAGCCGCTGCGCCACGCCCTGACCTCGCCGGCGCTGGTCCCACCGGCGCCGCGCCCGCGCCCGCGCCCGGTCACGCGGCGGCGCATCTGGCAGGTGGCGGCTGCCGCCTCGGTGGCCGCCGTCGCGGGCGGGACCATCGCCGCCTGGCCGGAGCTCACGGCCGATGCCCGCACCGCCGTCGGCGAGCGGCGGCTGGTCCAGCTGGAGGACGGCTCGGAGGTGCTGCTGGGCGCGGCGTCCTCCTTCTCCACGGAGTTCACCGCGGCGCGGCGGCGGCTGTTCCTGCATCGCGGCGAGGCCTTCCTGACGGTCGCCCGCCAGGCCGGGCGGCCCTTCGTCGTGGAGGCCGAGGGCGGCGAGGCCGAGGCGCTGGGCACGCAGTTCGAGGTGCATATCGGCGCCGAGGCGGTCTCCGTCGCCGTGGCCGAGGGCCAGGTGCAGGTGAGTCGCGGCGGGCAGTCGCTGCGCCTCGATCGCGGGCAGGGCGCGCATTACGGCGCCTTCGGCCTGCGCGGCCCGTCCGGCGTGGCGCTGTCCGAGATCGCGGCCTGGCGGCAGGACCGGCTCATCTTCCGCGACCTGCCCCTGTCGCAGGTCGCGCGCGAGCTGGAGCGCTACCGCTCCGGGCGCATCGTGGTGACGAGCGACGCGGCGGCGCGGCTGATGGTCTCGGGCGTCTTCAACAGCACGGCTCCGGACGCGGTGCTGGATGCGATGGCCCGCGCCCTGCCGATCCGGGTGCGGCACCTGACGCCGCTGCTCGTCCTGATCGGCAGCGCCTGAATTTTTCTCCGCGGCCTGTAATGGGGGCGGCTCCCCCCTTCGTCATGCCCTTTGACGCGATTGACTCGCATTCGCAAATCAGAGGAATTCGGCATGGATCGGGGATCGACGGGCGGGCTGGGGCGCGGGATGCGGTTGCTGACGCTCCTGGCCGCGGCCGCATGGGCGGCACCGGCCGTGCCGGCCTTGGCGCAGCCGGCGGCGAACGAGCCGGCCATGTCCTTCGCCATCCCGGCCCAGCCGCTGCGCGACGCGCTGATCCAGTTCTCCCAGCAGTCCGGCATCGAGACCGTCTTCGACGGCGCCATGACGCAGGGCCGGAGCTCCGCCGAGGTGACCGGGGCGCTGCGGCCGAGCGAGGCGCTGGGCCGCCTGCTCGCCGGCACCGGCCTCGCCTGGCGCTTCACCCGGGCGAACACCGTCACGCTCGTCCCGGCGCCCGTCGCCGCGCCCGGCGACAGCTCCGCCGTGCAGCTGCCGGAGGTGAACGTGCAGGCCGGGCTGCAGCGCGGCTGGAGCCCGGTGCGCGGCTATGTCGCCGAGGTCAGCACCGCCGGCACCAAGACGGATGCGAGCATCATCGAGACGCCGCAGTCCATCTCCGTCGTCACGCGCGACCAGATGGACGCGCAGCGGGCGCAGACCATCCGCGACGCGCTGCTCTACACGCCCGGCGTGCTGGCCAGCCAGGGCTTCAGCCGCAGCGACGAGACGCTGATCATCCGGGGCTTCCAGGGCACCGCGCAGAACAACGCCATCTATCGCGACGGCCTGCGCTGGGGCACCAACAACTACGGGCTCGGCCTCATCGAGCCCTATGGCCTCGAGCGCATCGAGGTGCTGCGCGGGCCGGCCTCGGTGCTCTACGGCTCGGCCGAGCCGGGCGGCATCGTGAACCTCGTCAGCAAGCGGCCGCTGCTCACGCCGCTGCGCGAGATCGAGCTCTCCGGCGGCAGCTACAACAACCGGCAGCTCGGCATCGACTTCGGCGGGCCCATCGATGCGGCGGGCGTCTGGTCCTACCGGCTGACGGGGCTGATCCGCGAGAGCGACACGATGATCGACCACATCCCGGACAACCGGCGCTACATCGCGCCGGCGATCACCTGGCGGCCGAATCCCGATACCACCGTCACCATGCTCGCGAGCTACTACCACGGCGAGACGCGCTACAATTACGGGCTGCCCTTCATCGGCACGGTGCTGCCCAACCGCAACGGCCAGATCCCGACCAACCGCTTCGTCGGCGAGCCGGGCTACGACCGCTACGTCACCGACAACTTCGCCATCGGCTACCTGGCCGAGCACCGTCTCAACGAGACCTGGACGCTCCGCCAGAATGCCCGATACCTCTGGTCGGAATCGCAGATCCGCGACCTGCAGGTCGCCGGGACGACGACGGCCGCGGGCCTCTCCGCGAACCAGCGCGTGGTCAACCGCTCGGCCGAGAACCGCCGCACCAGCTCCTCGCAGTTCATGATCGACAACCAGGCGCAGGCGCGCTTCCGCACCGGCCCGGCGGAGCACACCGTCCTCTTCGGCCTGGACGTCACGAACACGCGCATGGTCGACATCCGCGGCGTGACGGCCGCCACGCCGGCGCTGAGCCTCGACCTCTTCTCGCCGCGCTACGGCGCCTTCGTCGCCGCGCCGCGGCTCGGCTCCACGCTGAACAGCCTGACGACGGTCTCGCAGGTGGGCCTCTACGCCCAGGACCAGATCCGCATCGCCGACCGGCTGGTGGTGCTGATCGGCGGGCGGCAGGACTGGGTGAACTCCCAGGTGACGAACCGCATCGCCCGCACCCAGGTCGGGCCGGACGACAGCGCCTTTACCGGCCGCGTGGGCCTCGTCTACCTCACGGATATCGGCCTCGCGCCCTATGCCAGCTATGCCGAATCCTTCCAGCCGAGCACGAGCGCCACGCTCTTCGGCGGCGGGGCGCTGCGGCCGACGACGGGGCAGCAGTACGAGGTGGGCATCCGCTACCAGCCGCCGGGGATGCGGAGCCTGGTGAGCCTCGCGGCCTATCAGCTCACCAAGCAGAACGTGGTCGGCGTCGACGCGGCGCATCCGGGCTTCGCGGTGCAGATCGGCGAGCAGCGCTCGCGCGGCATCGAGCTGGAGGGGCGCGCGCAGCTGACCGACGGGCTCGCTGCCATCGCCAGCTACGCCTACACCGACGCCGAGATCACCAAGAGCGCGACCCGCGCCGAGGTGGGCCGCACCCCGGCCGCGGTGCCCATGCATCAGGCCTCGCTCTGGGCGGACTACACCTTCCGCGAGGGCCCGCTGCGCGGCCTCGGCCTGGGCGGCGGCGTGCGCTACCTGAGCTCGACGCGCGACACCGCGAACTCGGTGCGCGTGCCCGACTTCACGCTGGTGGACGCGATGGTGCGCTACGACCTCAGCGAGCGCTGGCGCCTCTCGGTCAACGCGACGAACCTCTTCGACAAGCAGTACGTCGCGACCTGCACCTACGCCTGCTTCTACGGCGAGCGGCTGACGGTGACGGCAGCGCTCCGGCACAGGTTCTAGGCGTGAGTGAAGCCGTCGTCGCTCCAGCCTTCCGAGCCCACTCCGTGGTGGACGAAGAACAGCCCCTCGGGATCGTAGCGCCGCTTCGCTTCCAGCAGGCGCGGGTAGTTCGGACCCCAATGCGCGGCCTGCCAGTCCGCTTCGAAATAGTCGGATTCGGAGACGTAGGAGGCCGGCGCGACCACCAGCCGCCGCAGCGCCTCGCTGGACGCCCGGATCGCCGCGGCGCGGCGCCGCCCTGGCCCCGGGTCCGGCAGCGCGCCGAGGAAGGTGGTCGGGCCTGCGCCGCCGATGATCGCCAGCGCGAAGGCTTCCAGGGCGGCGGGGTGGATCGCCGTGTCGCGTGCGGTGGCGATCGCCTCGGGCGGCGCGCCGGCGAGGCCCTTGTTGAAGTGGAGCGCCACCGGCCAGTGGCGGCTGGCGGCGAAGAGCGCATCCGCAAGCCGATCCTGCTCGGCGAGCAGCGCTTCCGGCAGCCAGGTCGAGGCATAGCCGTGGAGGAACTGCCCGACCTGCCCGGAATCGCCCGACCAGAAGACGCTGGCCGCGGACGCGCCAGGGCGGGTGTCGGGCATGATCGCGCCGGGCACATGCGTCCGGAGGAAGTCGGCATCCCAGAGGCGGCGTGCCGGGGCGGAGACGAAGCGGAAGGGCTCGTCGATGGCGAAGTCGCCCGGCGCCGCGGCGATCATGCTCAGGAAATCGCGCCAGACCTCGGCCGCGCCGTCCCGGTCGAGGCCCTGGAAGACCATCGAGACCGCCAGCCTGTTGTCGTGCCGGATGGTGACGCTCTCGCCCCAGTGCGGGTTGTGCAGGTGTCCGGCGTGGAGGGCGACGAAGCGCTCGATCAGCCGGCGGAACGCGGCGTCGGAGCTCGCGCGGATGGTGCCGAAGGCGGCGCCGAAAGAATCCGGCAGCGCGTGGGTGCGCAGCGTCACGCGCGTCACGACGCCGAGGCTGCCGCCACCGCCGCCCTTCAGTGCCCAGAACAGCTCGGGCTCGCTGCAGGCATTGGCGATGCGGATCTGCCCGTCGGCCGTCACCACCTCGGCCTCGATCAGCCCGGCCGCCGCCAGCCCGTAGCGCTTGGAGAAGCTGCCGAAGCCGCCGCTCTGGATCAGGCCGGCGACGCCCACCGTCGCGCAGCCGCCGCCCTGCACGTAGCGGCCGCCCTGGGTCGTCACGGCGTCATAGGCCTGCATCCAGATGGCGCCGGCGCCCAGCGAGACGGCCTGCTGCGCCGTCACGGCGCCGCAACCCTCCGCGACGAAGGCCTCGTGCAGCGCGATGTCGTTCATCCGCCGCGTCCAGACCAGCAGCGAATCCGGCGCGCAGGACGTGCCCTGGTAGCTGTGCCCGCCGCCCTTCACCACGAGGCGCAGCCGGTTCTCGCGGGCGAAATCAACGGCGGCGGCCACGTCGCGCGCGTGCCGGGCGGCGACGGCATAGGCGCTGGGCGCGGAGCGCCAGGCGTCGAGCCAGCCGCTCGACTGGGTCAGCCCCACCTCGTCGCCGAGGAAATAAGGGTTGGCGAGCTGCCGCTGCAGCTCCTGGCAGGCCGGCCCGTCCGGCGCGAGCTCGCAGGCGGCGAGGGGCGGCGCCACACGGATCAGCCGGCCGTTCACCTGCCGGTCCAGCGCCTCCCAGGCGGCGGCCGAGGGCCAGCCGGGATCATCGGGGCGCCGGCGCCGGAAGGGCTCGGCGGCCCGCGCCGGAAGCAGCGGAAGAGCCGCCAGGGCGCCCGCCTGCCGCAGCCATCCCCGCCTGTCCTGCATATCCGCCGCCCCGCCCGATCCGGTGGCCAGGCTAGCACGACAGGAGGCTGACGATGCGGGCGGCGGGAAAACGCGAAGGCCCCCTTGCCGCAATTGCGAATGAGTTGCAAATAAGCCGGACCGGGGAGAAGGGGTTCTCCGGAAGGACCAGCCGGGGGCCCATGACGAGACCCATCCCCTCGCTCGTATCGCGGACGGCTGCCGGCGCCCGCGGTCGCGTTGCTCGTCGGGCCCTCGGCGGCCCTGGCTCACGTCATGCGTGCCATCGGCGCAAGCTTTTGTTCCGAAAGCGGAAAATTGCGATACCGCGCTTGTCGATAATGCGAATCATTTGCAATACGGTCTCCACCCGACGGACATCTCCGCGGGACAGGAGAGGGCCGAAGGTGATCCGACACTTCCGACGCGCGCAGGATCTGCGCTGGCTTCCCGCAATCGCCATCCTCTCCCTGGCGGGGGGCGCGAAAGCGCAGGAGGCTTCCGCCCCGTCGGACGCCGTCGTCCTGCCCCAGCTCGCGGTCGAGGGCGCGCACGCCTCGGCCCGCGGGCCCGTGGAGGGCTACGTCGCGCCCACCAACGCCACCGGCACCAAGACCGACACGCCCCTGCTGGAGACGCCGCAATCCGTCTCCGTCATCACGCGCGACCGGATGGACATCCAGAACGTCCAGTCGCTGGGCCAGGCCTTCCGCTACACCGCCGGCACCAACATCGAGCAGTACGGCGAGGACACGCGCGGCGAGTACTTCTCCATCCGCGGCTTCGCCGGCGACATCTACCTGGACGGCCTGCGCGCGCCGAACTCCTCCGGCTACAACGGCTTCCGCCTCGAGCCCTGGGGGCTGGAGCGGCTGGAGGTGCTGCGCGGCGCGAGCTCGGGCCTCTTCGGCCAGGGCAATCCGGGCGGCGTCATCAACGGCATCAGCCGCACGCCGCAGCTGAACATGCGCAACACGGTCGCGCTGCAGGGCGGCAGCTTCAACCGCATCCAGGGCTCCTTCGACGTCGGCGGAAGGCTGAACCAGGACGGCACGCTGCTCTGGCGCCTCAACGGCCTCGTGCGCGACGCCGATTCGCAGATCGACGGCGTGCGCAACAACCGCATCTACGTCGCGCCCTCGATCCGCTGGGCGCCGACATCGAACACCAGCATCACCTTCCTGGGCAGCTACCTGCGCGACGACACGGGCTCCTCGGCGCAGTTCCTGCCGCCGCTCGGCACGGTCTTCCCGAACCCCTACGGCCGCATCTCGCGCAGCCTGAACACGGGCGACCCGAACTTCGACCGCTTCTATCGCCGGCAGGTCACGGCCGGCTGGCTCGCCGAGCACCGCATCAGCGACGCCTGGGTGGTGCGGCAGAACTTCCGCTACACGCACCAGGACATCGACTACCTGTCGATCTATCCCGCCTCCGGCCAGACGACGGCGCAGCGCGCGGTCATCCGCGGTGTCGGCTACTCGCGGCAGGGCTACGACAACGTCTCCGTCGACAATCAGTCGGAGGTCCGCTTCGCGACCGGGCCGCTCCAGCACACGGTGCTGACCGGCCTCGACTATCGCTGGCAGTTCAACCAGAACCGCTTCGGCTCCGGCACCGGCCCGGGCCTCGACTTCTTCAACCCGGTCTATGGCGTGCCGATCACGCGGCCTTCGCTCTACCGCGTCGGCGGCACCACCCTCAGCGTGACCAACAGCAACCAGTTCCTGAACCAGATCGGGCTCTATGCGCAGGACCAGATCCGCCTGGGCAACTGGCTGCTGACGCTGACCGGCCGGCAGGACTGGGCGACGATCGACAGCCGCAACAACCTGAACCGCGCGCAGACCAACCAGGACGACAGCGCCTTCACCGGCCGCGTGGGGCTGCTCTATGCCTCGTCGATCGGGCTTTCCCCCTATGCCAGCTACTCCACCTCCTTCCTGCCGGCGACGGGCACCTTCGCGCCGCAGCGCGGCGGCGGCCTCTTCCAGCCGACGACCGGCGAGCAGGTCGAGGTGGGCATCAAGTACCAGCCGCGCGGGATGAACAGCTTCTTCACCGCGGCCGCCTACGACCTGAAGCAGCAGAACGTCTCCACCACCGATCCGCTCTATCCCGGCTTCAGCGTCCAGAGCGGCGAGGTCCGCGTGCGCGGGCTGGAGTTCGAGGCGACCATGAACCTCGCCAGCGGGCTGAACCTGATCGGCGCCTTCACCGTCATGGATCCCGAGATCACCCGGAGCAACACGCTCACGCGCGGCAACCGGCCCATCGCCACGCCGACGCACCAGGCCTCGATCTGGGCCGACTACGCCTATCGCGTGAACGAGGACCTCACGCTCCGGGTCGGCGGCGGCGTGCGCTACACGGGCAACACGCTGGGCAACAACGTCAGCGGCGCGATCTACCATGTGCCCAGCTACACCGTCGTCGATGCCATGGCCTCGGCCGACTACAAGAACTGGCGCCTGCAGCTCAACGCCACGAATCTCGGCGACGAGTACTACGTGCAGGCCTGCAGCGGCGGCGCCAACTGCGCCTACGGCACGGGGCGCAGCATCTACGCGACGCTGGCCTACCGGTGGTAGCCCTGGCCGCCCCGTCGATGGTCTGGACGCGCATGCGCGGCTGGCGCTGGCCGGGCGTGGCGATGCGCGTGGTGGCGGCGATCCTGGGCGGCTATGCCATGGCGGCGCTCGCCTCCATCGTCTGCGCCACCCTGCTGCCCATCGGCCGCGCCGAGGCGGTGCTGACCGGCATGCTGCTGAGCTTCGCCGTCTATGCCGGCACGGTGGTCTGGGTCTTCGCGGCGCGCACGGCGCTGCGGGCCTGGATCGGCATGCTGATCCCCATGGCGGTGCTGGCCGCCGCAGCCTGGCTCTCCTGGCCATGAAGAACGGCTTCCGCCAGTCCATGGCCTGGCTGCACACCTGGTCCGGCCTGCTGGTCGGCTGGATCCTCTTCGCCGTCTTCCTGACGGGCACCGCGAGCTACTTCCGCGGCGAGATCTCGCAATGGATGCAGCCGGAGCTGCGCGCCTCCTCCGCCGGGCCCGAGGCCGCGGCGGAGCTGGCCTTCGGCACGCTGCGGCGGATCGCGCCGGACTCGCCCACCTGGTTCATCGGCCTGCCGCAGGAGCGCGATCCTGTCATCCGCGTCTTCTGGCGCACCCCGACCCAGCGGCGCTTCCAGAGCGCGGTGCTCGATCCCGTCTCGGGCGAGCCGGTGACCTCACGCAGGACGCTGGGCGGCGAGTTCTTCTACCGCTTCCATTTCGAGCTCCACATGCAGCCGATCTGGGGCCGCTGGGTGGTGGGCTTCTGCGCGATGATGATGCTGGTCGCGATCATAAGCGGCATCATCACGCATCGCAGGATCTTCGCCGACTTCTTCACCTTCCGGCCGGGCAAGGCGCCGCAGCGCTCCTGGCTGGACGCGCACAACGCGCTGGCCGTGCTGGCGCTGCCCTATCACCTGATGATCACCTACACCGGCCTCATCACCCTGATGCTGATGTACATGCCTTGGGGGATCGACGCGGCCTACCGCGGCAACCGCCAGGCCTTCTTCGCCGAGGCGGTGGGCTCGCCCCCGCCGCCGCGTGCCGCGGGCCGGCCCGGCGAACTCGTGCATGCGGGGCCGCTGCTCGCCGAGGCGATGCAGCACTGGGGCACGCCCTCGCTCAGCCGCATCAACGTGCACAACCCGTCCGACGCGAATTCGGTGATCCAGATCAGCCGTGGCGAGTCCGGGCGGATGTCGGTGAATCCGCAGACGCTCGTCTTCAGCGGCACGACCGGCGCGCGGCTCGCCGAGACGGGCAGCGACGCGCCGGCCGCGGCGACCCGCGGCGTGACCTACGGGCTGCATATCGGCCGCTTCGCGGGTCCGCTGATGCGCGCGCTGTTCTTCCTCTCCGGCCTCGCGGGCACGGCGATGGTGGCGACGGGGCTGATCCTCTGGGCGGCGAAGCACCGGCAGAAGCGCGCGGCCATGGGCTCGCCCGGCTTCGGGCTGCGGCTGGTCGACACGCTCAACATCGGCACCGTGGCCGGGCTGCCCATGGCGATGTTCGGCTTCTTCTGGGCGAACCGCCTGCTGCCGCTCGGCATCGCCGAGCGCGCGGAATGGGAGGTGCGCGTCTTCTTCGGGTTATGGGTATTGTCGCTGCTGCATGCGCTGATCCGCGCGGCACGCCGGGCCTGGATCGAGCAGTTCGCCTGCGCCGCTTTCCTGGGCCTCGCGATCCCCGTGCTGAACGCGTTGACGACGCATCGCCACCTCGGCGTCTCGATTCCCGAGGGCGACTGGTCGATGGCGGGGATGGACCTCGGCCTTGCGGCGATGGGCGCTCTGATGGGCGCGATCGCCTGGAAGCTGGCACGGCGGCCCGAGACGGCCCCCGCCGCGCGCAAGGCACGCGGCGCGGCGGTGCCCGCCATGGCGGAGCGCGCGTGATGGCCGCCCTCGCCTTCGCGCTGGCCTATGCCGGCTTCCTCGCGCTCTGCCTGTCCATGGACCGTCATCACCAGGAGCTGTTGGGCCGCCGCCCGAAGCCGCCGCGCCGCCATGCCCTGCGCGCGATGGGCTGGGCGCTGCTCGCGCTGTCGACCTGGCCCTGCGTCGCCGCCTGGGGCTGGGCCATGGGCCCGGTCGGCTGGCTCGGCCTGCTGACGGCGGCGGCGCTGCCGCTCGTGTTCCTGCTGCCCTATGCGCCGCGCGTGGCGATCTGGCTGGGCCCCGCCTTGCCGGCGCTGGCGGCGATCGCATTCCTCACACCCTGAAAAGGAGACGACCCATGAACAACGGCCTGCCCATGCTCCTGGTGACCGCCCTGGTCACGCTCGCCTCCACGGCGCTGGCGCACCAGCTCTGGCTGGAGCGTGACGGCGACACGGCGCGCCTCTACTTCGGCGAGCCGGTGGAGAACCTGCGCGAGCGCAGCGGCGCGCTCCTCGACCGCATCACCGGCCCCCGCGTCTTCGGGGCGGACCCCGCCGCCGCGCTGCCGCTGACCCGCCGCGAGGACCACATCGCGGCCGCCCTGCCGGCCGGCACGGGCGATGTCCGCATGATCGAGGACAGCATCCCGCCCTTCGGCCGCGCCGGCGCGCCGGATCGCCTCCGGGCCGTGATGCTGGCGCGCGAGGGCCGCAGCGAGACCCGCGCGGCGATGGATCTCGAGCTCGTGCCCGTCACCGCCAACGGCAACGACTTCGTGCTGATGCTGCGCGGTCAGCCCCTGCCGCGCGCCGAGGTCACGCTCGTCGCGCCGCCGCGCTGGGAGCGCAAGCTGCGCACGGACGCGCAGGGCCGCGTGAGCTTCGAGACGCCCTGGGCCGGCCGCTACGTGGCCGAGGCGATCCACACGGAGAACACGCCCGGCGGCACGGGCGACGGCGCCTATGCGCGCCTGCGCCATGTCTCGACGCTGTCCTTCACGGTGAGCGAGGGGATCGCCTGGACGGGGCGGTAAAGCTGCAAGGTTGCGTATTGAGGGGCTCTGCCCCTCGTTGTCTCCGCTTCGGGGCCAACCCCCGGCAGGAAACTCGTTTCCTGCGCCTTCATCAGTAGGGGGTCAAAAGCCCTCTCGCATCCACCGCGCTACCCGCGCTTCCCGACCAGCCGCTTCAGCGTCGCGACCTGCCGGAAGAACAGCGACGCCGGCTGCGCGGGGCTTCCGAGCATGCGCGAATGGGGCGGCACGTCGGCGATGACGCCGGACTGTGCGCCGATCTGCGATCCGGTGCCGATGGTCAGGTGTCCCGCCATGGCGGCCTGGCCGCCGACCTGGACGAAATCCTCCACCGTTGTCGATCCCGCGATGCCCACCTGGGCCACGATCACGCAGTAGCGGCCGAGCTGCACGTTGTGGGCGATCTGCACGAGGTTATCGATCCGCGTGCCGGCCCCGACGACCGTGTCGCGCGAGGAGCCGCGGTCGATGGTGCTGTTGGCGCCGATCTCGACGTCGTCCTCCACGATCACCTGGCCCAGATGCGGGATGCTCAGGAAGCCGTCCTTGGTCTTCGCGAAGCTGAAGCCCTCCTGGCCGATGCGCGCGCCCGGGCAGACATAGACCCGCGCGCCGATGCGGGCGTGGCTGATGCTGGCCTGCGCGCCCACGCGGCAGTCGGGGCCGAGGGTGACGCCGTCGCCCAGCACGGCGCCGGGGGCGATGCAGCAGCGCGCGCCGATCTCCGCATGGGCGCCGATCGAGACGAAGGCCCCGATCATCGCCGTCGGATGGATCACCGCCGTCGGATCGACCGCGGCCATGGGATGGATGCCGCTCTCCCGCGGGTGCAGCGGGTGGAAAAGCGCCGCGACCCGCGCCCAGGCGCCGTAGACCGAGGTGGTGAGGATCGGCACCGCGCCCTTCGGGACGTGATCGGCCAGATCAGGATGCACGAGCACCGCGCCGGCATGCGTGTGCTCGAGCGCGGGAAGGTAGCGGCGGTTGTCGAGGAAGCTGACCTGATCCTGCCGGGCCGAATGCAGCGCCGCGACGCCGCTGAACAGCAGTTCCTGCGTGCGGGCCGTGCCCTCCGCGGCGGCGGCCACGGAAGCGAGGGAATGCGGACCCGAGCGCGCGAAGAAGCGCGGGTCGCCGAGATTCGAAGTCACTTTGAGGCCTTCGCTGCCGTGCGGCGCCCAGTTTGGCACGGCTGGCGCCCGGAAGCGATTCGCGTTTCGGCTGCGTTCCGCCTCACGGGTTCACCGGAACCGAGAACCGCTCCCGCTCACGGCCGGGAAAATCCCGCAGGGCCGCGGCGATCAGCTCCGCCGAGCCGCGTCCGCCGGCCTCCCCCTCCGTCAGCTGGGCGTCGGTCGTGAACACGTGCTGGCCGGGCCCCCGCGGCTGGGTGAGGTCGTAAATCTGAATCTCGACGCGGCGCGCGGGGCGCGGATCGGAGGCCGCCGCATCGCCCGGAGGCGGGCTGCTGCGCGAGCGGCCGCCGCCGGGCATGCCCATCCCGCCCCTCCCGCGGACCCGCGCGCCGGAGGCGGGGTAGGCGCTGGACTGGCTGTCCGCGGCGCGGGGCTCGCGGCGCCCCTCCCAGACCATCACGGCGAAGCGCGCGGTCCCCGGCTCCGTGACCCGCACGAAATGGCGCGCGGTCAGCTCGGTCGCGACCAGCTCGGCGTTCCGGGCGTAGCCGGGGTCGCCGTCCTGTCCCCTCGCCGGCAGCATCACGAAGCTGGCGCCGGCGCTGCCGGGCGGAAGGTGCGCCTCGCGCTCCACCTGGATGCCCGAGGTGCCGCAAGCGGCCAGCAGGGCGGAGAGGCCAAGGACCAGGGCAAAGGCCCGCCGGCCCGGCCGCCCTGATCCGGTTCGCTCTCGGGAAGCTTGCATGCCGGCGCTCCTGGGGAGGCCCAGTGATAGCGCGCGGCGCGGCGGAAGTCAGAGACCGGAGGGTAACAAAGAACAACATCCGGCCCCTGCGCGACGCCTCACCCCAGCGTGATCCCCGCCGAGCGCACCACCTCCACCGCCGTCCGCCGCTGGCCGTCGAGCCAGCTCGCAAAGACCTCGGGCGAGCTGCCGACCATGATGGCGCCGGCCGGATCCATGCGCGCCCGCACCGCGGCCGCGCGCGCGGAGACGGCGGCGGCCGCGGCGATGCGCGTGATCGGACCCATCGGCGTGCCGACTGCGGCGAAGACACCGTTCCAATCGTTCATGTCGTAGCCGGGGAAGCCCGACTCCGCGATGGTGGGCACATCCGGCAGGGAGGGGATGCGCTCCAGGCTCGTCACCGCGAGAACGCGTGCCTTGCCGGAGGAGACCGGCGGCCGCACCGAGTTGGTGGTGATGAGCACCGCGTCGATGCTGCCGGACATGATGTCGCGCGCCGCGTCGGCGCCGCCGCGATAGGGCGCGTGGACCAGGCGCACGCCGGCCTGCTGCTCGAAGGCCGCGAGCGCCAGATGGGCCATGCCCGCCGCCGGCGGCGTGCCGACGCTGATCGTGTTGGGATTCGCCTTCGCATAGGCGATGAACTCGGCGAGGTTGCGCGCCGGAAAATCCGTCTTCACCGCGATCACCTGCGGGAAGGAGGAGATCTGCGTCACCGGCACGAAGTCCCGCTGGTAGTCGAAGCCGAGGTCGCGCATCAGAACGGGGTTGGTGAGCTGGTTCGCGGCGTCCACCAGGAAGGTGTAGCCGTCGCGCGGCGACTGCAGCGTGGCGTTGGCGGCGATGGTCGCGTTGCCGCCCGTGCGGTTCTCGATGACGATGTTCTGGCCGAGCGATTCCTGCATGTCGGCGGCGATCGAGCGCGCGGCCGTATCCGCCGCGCCGCCGGCCGCGAAGGCCACGACGAAGCGGATGGGCCGGTTGGGCCAGTTGTCCTGGGCACGCGCGATCATCGGCGTCGCGAGGGCCGCGCCGAGGACGGCGCGGCGGGTGGTCCATATTTTCATGTTCGTTACTCCCTGTATGCGAAGTCCGGTTCAGTGGGTGAGGCGCGCGATCTCCCGGGCGACGGCATCGCCCATGGCATCGGTGCCGAGGAGGGTGGCGCCCTCCTCCATGATGTCGGCCGTGCGGTAGCCCTCGGCGAGGACACGGCGCACGGCGCTCTCGACGCGGTCGGCCATCTCGGGCTTGTTCAGCGAGTGGCGCAGCAGCATCGCGGCCGAGAGGATCGAGGCCAGCGGATTGGCGATGTCCTTGCCGGCGATGTCAGGCGCGGAGCCGTGCACCGGCTCATAGAGGCCGCGGGCATCAGCGTTGAGCGAGGCGGAGGGCAGCATGCCGATGGAACCCGTCAGCATCGCCGCCGCGTCCGAGAGGATGTCGCCGAAGATGTTGCCGGTGACGATCACGTCGAACTCTTTCGGCTTGCGGACGAGCAGCATGGCCATCGCGTCCACGTATTCGTGCTTGAGCTCCACGTCGGGGTATTCGAGGCCGACCTGGGTCACCACCTCGCGCCAGAGCAGGCTGGTCTCCAGCACGTTCGCCTTGTCAACGGAACAGAGCTTCTTGCGGCGCTTGCGCGCGGCCTCGAAGCCGGCGCGGGCGACGCGGCGGATCTCGCTCTCGCTGTAGCGCATGGTGTTGATGCCGACGCGCTCGCCGTTCTCCTCATGGATGCCGCGCGGCGTGCCGAAATAGATGTCGCCGGTGAGCTCGCGCAGGACCACGAGGTCCACGCCTTCGATCGCCTCGCGCCGCAGCGTGGAGGCGCCGATCAGCTCGGGGAAGGCGAAGACGGGGCGGAAATTGGCGAAGAGGTCCATGCGCTTGCGCAGACGCAGCAGCCCATGGCCGCCGCGTTGGTGGGCGGGGCGCAGGTCGCTCTCATAGGTGCCGGCGGCGCCGAAGAGGATGGCGTCGGCCTTCTCGGCGAGCTGGGCCGTGGCCTCGGGCAGCGGGTCGCCGGTGGTGTCGTAGGCGGCGTCGCCGATCTTGGCCTCCGTCATCTCGAATTGCGGGCCGTTGGCTGCGACGGCGCGCAACGCCTTCACGGCCTGTGCCGTCACCTCCGGTCCGATTCCGTCGCCGCCCAGGACTGCGATGTGCATGTGAAATGTTCTCCCTAAAGATTATGACGACCGAGACGTCGCTCGAAGGCGGCGATGTCCTCGGAATGGGTGAGGGTGAAGGCCAGCTCGTCCAGCCCCTCGAGAAGGCTGCGCTTGGCGAAGGGGTCGATGTCGAAGTGCCAGACCTTTCCGGCCGCCGAGGTGACGGTCTGCGAGGGCAGGTCGACGGTGATCTCCGCGCCGGGCGAGGCCTCCGCCTCGTCCATCAGCTCCGCGACCGCATCGGCCGGCAGCACGACGGCCAGCATGCCGTTCTTCACGGAGTTGTTGGAGAAGATGTCGCCGAAGCTCGGCGCGATCACGGCGCGGACACCGCGGTCGTAGATCGTCCAGACCGCATTCTCGCGCGAGGAGCCGCAGGCGAAGTTCTGCCCGCCTAGGATGATCTTCGCCTCGCGCCAATGCGGCTGGTTCAGCGGGAAGCCCGGCACCTCGCTGCCATCGGGGTTGAGGCGCAGGTCGCGGAACAGGAAGGGCGCCTGGTCCTCGTCGCGGGGCCTGGCGAGGTAGCGCGCAGGCAGGATCTGGTCCGTGTCGATGTTCGCGCGACGGAAGGGCACGGCGCAGGAGGTGAGGCGGATGAAGGGATCCATCAGGCGTCTCCCATCAGGCGGCGGACGTCGGTGAGATGGCCTTCCACCGCAGCGGCGGCGGCCATCGCCGGCCCCATCAGATGCGTGCGCACCCCAGGTCCCTGGCGCCCGCGAAAGTTGCGGTTGGAGGTGGAGGCGACGCGCTCGCCCGGCACGCCGATCTCGCCGTTCGTGCCGAGGCACATGGAGCAGCCGGCCTCGCGCCAGTCGAAGCCGGCCTCGCGGAAGATGCGGTCCAGCCCCTCCTCCTCGGCCTGCTTTTTCACCGGGGCAGAGCCCGGCACGACCCAGGCCGTCACGCCCTCGGCTACGTGGCGACCGCGCGCGACGGCGGCGGCGGCGCGCAGGTCCTCGATGCGGCCATTGGTGCAGGAGCCGATGAAGACGCGGTTCACGGCCAGGCTTTCGAGCGGCGCATCCGGCGTCAGGCCCATGTAGCGGAAATTGTCGGCCATGATGCTCCGGCGCGCGGCGTCCGGCTCGTGCTCGGGGTCGGGAATGCGCGCGTCGATAGGCAGCGCGTCCTCCGGGCTGTTGCCCCAGGTGACCATGGGCGCGATGGCGGAGCCGTCCAGCGTGACCTCCTTGTCGAAGCGCGCGCCGGGGTCGCTCGGCAGGCGCTTCCAGCTTGCGACCGCGTCTTCCCACTCGATGCCCTGCGGCGCATAGGCGCGGCCGGCGATGTAGTCGAAGGTCGTCTGGTCCGGCGCCACCATGCCGGCGCGGCCACCGGCCTCGATGGACATGTTGCAGAGGGTCAGGCGGCCCTCCATCGAGAGACCGCGGATCGCGCTGCCGGCATATTCGATCACGTGGCCGGTGGCGCCCGCCGTGCCGATCTTCGCGATGATGGCGAGGATCACGTCCTTCGCCGTCACGCCGAAGCCGAGCTCGCCCTCCACGTTGATGCGCATGTTGAGCGGCTTGCGCTGCCACAGCGTCTGCGAGCCCAGCACATGCGCAACCTCGGTGGCGCCGATGCCGAAGGCCAGCGCGCCCAGCGCGCCATGCGTGGAGGTGTGGCTGTCGCCGCAGACGATGATCAGGCCGGGCTGACTCAGCCCGGTCTCGGGCCCGACGACATGGACGATGCCCTCATGCCCGCTCTTCAACCCGAAGAGCTGAAAGCCGAATTCCGCGGCGTTGCGCTCCAGCGACTTGACCATGAAGCGGTTTTCCTCATGGGTCATCGCTTCGCGCTCGACGGCGTCGGTCGAGACGTAATGGTCCGGCGTGCCGAAGGTCCGGTCGGGGGCACGTGGCGCCATGCCGCGCTTGCGCAGCATCTCGAAGGCCGGCGCCAGGCCGTCATGCACGAGATGCCGGTCCACGTAGAGCAGGGTCTGGCCGTCCTCGCGATCGAGCACGCGATGCGCATCCCAGATCTTCTCGAACATGGTGCGGGGTTCGGGGCTGTCCGACATGCGTCAGTCTCCGGCGTGGGCGGCGCGCAGCAAGGCGAGGTAATCCTCGCGCGTGGCGCGCCTGGGGTTGGTCAGGTGGTGGTGGTCGAGCATCGCGGCATCGGCGATGGCGGGCAGCGCAGAGGCCGGCACGCCCATCTCGCCGAGCGTCGCCGGCAGGCCGATGGAAACAGAGAGATCGGCGATGGCACCGGCCAGCAGCGGCGCATCCGCCGGCTCGCCCATCGCCGCGGCGAGAATGGGCAGGACGGCCTCGATGGCCGGCGCGTTGAAGCGTAGGACGTAGGGCAGCAGCACGGCATTGAGCGTGCCGTGGTGCAGCGGCACGGAGAGTCCTCCTAAAGGGTGCGACAGCGCGTGCACCGCGCCCAGCCCCTTCTGGAAGGCCAGCGCGCCCTGCATGGAGGCGAGCATCATCGCCTCGCGCGCCGCGACGTCCGACCCATCGGCGACAGCGCGCGGCAGAAAAGTCCAGGCGCGCGCCAGGCCGTCGCGCGCGATGGCGTCGGCAATGGGGTTCACGCGCGGCGAGCAGAGCGTTTCCACGCAATGCGCCATGGCATCCATGCCCGTGCCGGCCGTCAGCATCGGTGGCAGACCCAGGGTCAGGTCGGGATCGCAGATCGCCGCGCGCGGGATCAGGTGGGGGCTGCCGATGGAGAGCTTTCGCCCGTCTTCGAGCACGATCAGCGCGCCGCGGCTCACCTCGCTGCCGGTGCCGGAGGTGGTGGGGATCGCCACCACCGGAGCCGCCTTCGCCGTGATGCGCGCCAGCCCGCCCTCGATCACGGCATATTGGGACAGCGGGCCTTCATGCGTCGCCAGCAGCGCCACGGCCTTCGCCAGGTCGAGCGGCGAGCCGCCGCCCAGGCCGAGCACGCCGTCAGCCCCATGGTCGCGATAGGCGCGCGTGGCCGCGAGCACCGCGGCCTCGGTCGGGTTGGGTGGCACCGCATCGAAGACGGCGACCGCCATGCCGTCCGGCAGCGCCGAGCGGATGCGGTCGAGCAGCCCGGCCGCGATCACGCCCTTGTCGGTCACCAGCAGCGGCCGCGCGATGCCAGCCAGCGCGAGCTCCTCCGCGAGGCACGACACCGCGCCGCGCGCGAACTGCACGCGATTGAGATAGGTCATCAGGGACAAGCGGGTACGCTCCCACGCATCGGTATTTCCTCCGGGCGCGAGGATGGGGCAGATCGCCGCGCGCCGAAAGATGTCACGTGAGTCGGGGACGACGGCCCCGCCAGGGACTTAGTCCGACAAAGCAGAGCACCTTCCCCGCCTTCGGGCCCCCTCCTTCGGGATGGCCTGAAACCGGCCTTGGAGTTGGGATTCCCGTGCGTCGGCATCCGGCACGACAGCGTGCCGGGTCGGCTCGAATTGCGAAGTGTTCTTACCTGTGCTCCCGCCGGCCGACACACATTTATCGATAATTCGGGCGCCTTCTCGACGGGAGACGGGCTCCGCCCCCTCGTCGGCCGCGCCCGTCGCGGATTCCGCTGGGCGCAACCCGGCCCTGGGTCTAGCGTTCCGCCTCGGTTAGGAGATCCGAGGCATGGCACAAAGGCCCACCTGGGAGGGTCACCTCCGGCTGTCGCTGGTGGCCTGCCCCGTGTCGCTCTACCCAGCGACGAGCTATGCGAGCGACATCCACTTCCACCTGATCAACCCTGAGACGGGCAACCGGATCCGCCAGATCGTGGTGGACCCCGAGGCCGGCGAGGTGGAGCGGAAGAAGCTCGTGAGAGGCTTCGAGTACGAGAAGGATCAATACGTCCTGCTGACGGACGAGGAGATCAAATCCGTCCGGCTGGAGAGCACGCGCACCATCGATATCGAGCGCTTCGTCGACCAGAAGGAGATCGACCGGATCTGGTGGGACTCGCCCTACTACCTCGTGCCCGACGGCAAGGCCGGGCTGGACGCCTTCACCGTGATCCGCAGCGCCATGGAGGATGCGGGCAAGGTCGCGCTGGCCCGGGTCGTGATCGGCACGCGCGAGCGCGTGGTGGCGATCGAGCCGCGCGGCAGGGGCATGCTGCTGACCACCCTGCGCAGCCATGACGAGATTCGCGACGAGGACGCGTTGTTCGATGACATCCCGAGCATGAAGCCGAACAGGCAGATGATCGAGATCGCGGACAAGATCATCGAGCAGCAGGCCGGCGCTTTCGACCCAAGCCAGTTCAACGACCGCTACGAAGACGCGCTGCGCGCGCTCATCGAGAGCAAGAAGGGCGGCGACGACGGCGGCGTGACCGCGCCGCCCCCGCGCAACGACAATGTCATCGACCTGATGGAGGCGCTGCGGAAGAGCCTGGAGCAGGGCGGCAAGCCGGCCAACGATCAGCGCAAGCCCGCGGCCAAGGCCGCTCCCGCCAAGCGCGCTGCGGCGAAGCCGGCCGCGAAGAAGGCTCCCGCCAAGGCGCCGCCGCCGAAGAAGGCAGCCCCGGCCAAGCGCCGCCGCGCGGGCTAGGGCGATGGCGGTCGCGGCGAACAAGCTCGAGACCTATCGCGCCAAGCGGGATTTTTCCCGCTCGCCGGAGCCGCAGGGTGGCGCGGCGACGGGGCAACGCCTGGCCTTCGTCATCCAGAAGCACGACGCGACCCGGCTGCACTACGACTTCCGCCTCGAATGGGAGGGCGTGCTGAAGTCCTGGGCGGTGACGCGCGGACCCTCGATGGACCCGGCCGACAAGCGCCTGGCCGTGGAGGTGGAGGACCATCCGCTCGACTATGGCAGCTTCGAGGGCATCATCCCCGCGCCGGGCTATGGCGCCGGCACGGTGATGCTGTGGGACCGCGGAACCTGGGCGCCGCTCGACCCGAAGAACGTGGACCGCGACCTCGCCAAGGGCGAGCTGAAGTTCGTGGTTTCCGGCGAACGCCTGAAGGGCGGCTTCGTCCTCATCCGGCTGAAGCCGCGCCCGGGCGAGAAGTCCAAGCGCAACAACTGGCTGCTCATCAAGGAGAAGGACAGCATGGCGACGCCCGGCGCGGGCGACGCGGTGCTGAAGGCCGAAAAATCCGTGAAAACGGGCCGCACCATGGCGCAGATCGCGAAGAACGCGCCCGCGAAGGAGGAGGAGGTCTGGCATTCGGCCCCGACGGAGGAGCCGGCACCGCCGAAGCCCGCCCGGAAGGCCGCCGCGAAGGCGAAGCCGGAATCCATGCCGGATTTCGTGGCCCCCCAGCTATGCCAGCTCGTCTCCACGCCGCCGGAGGGCAAGGACTGGATCCATGAGCTGAAGCTCGACGGCTACCGGCTTCAGCTGCGGGTGGAAAAGGGCAAGGCCACCCTCCGCACGCGCACCGGCCTCGACTGGACCGATCGCTTCCCCAGCATCGCGAAGGAGGCCGCGTCGCTGCCGGACGGGATCATCGACGGCGAGGCCGTCGCGCTCGACGCCGACAACCAGCCGAGCTTCGGCGCGCTCCAGGCCGTGCTGGCCGGCGAGCGCAAGGCGCCGCTTCTCTACTGGGCCTTCGACCTGCTGCATGACGGTATCAGGGACCTCCGTCGGGAGACGCAGCTGGCCCGCAAGGAGGCGCTGAAGGCGCACCTTCCCGCGACGGGCCATGCAATCCGCTACCTCGACCACTTCACCCAGCCCGGCGACGCGGTGCTGGCCAGCGCCTGCCGCCTGCACATGGAGGGCATCGTCTCCAAGCGCGCCGACGCGCCCTACACCTCCGGCCGCGGCATGGCCTGGACCAAGGCGAAATGCCGCGGCCGCGACGAGTTCCTCATCGGCGGCTGGTCGCTGGAGAAGCGGGGCCAGGGCAAGGGCCTCGGCTCGTTGCTGATGGGTGCGTTGCGCAACGGCAAGCTGGTCTACATGGGCCGCGTCGGCACCGGCTTCTCCGGCACCATGGGTGCGATGCTGATGAAGAGGCTGGAGCCGCTGCGCCGCAAGACCTCGCCTTTCGTCGGCGCGCAGCCCGCGCGGATCAGCGACGCCATCTGGGCCGAGCCGAAGCTGGTCGCCGAGATCGCCTATGGCGGCCTCACCGAGGAGGGAATCCTGCGGCATGCCAGCTTCCAGGGCCTGCGCGAGGACAAGCCGGCGGCCGAGGTGACGCCGCCGGAGAAGCCCGCGCCGCCGCCTTCCGCTGCCACAATGAAGCGAGCGAAGCCGGCCCTGGCGCTGACCCATCCGGAGAAGGTGCTCTGGCCCGCCACCGACACCACGCCCGCCGTCACCAAGGGCGATCTCGGCGCCTACTACGCGCGTTTCGCCGATCGCATCCTGGCCGAGGTGGCCGGCCGGCCCATCTCGGTGCTGCGGGCGCCGGACGGGATCGGCCACCAGCTCTTCTTCCAGCGTCATGCCATGCCCGGCCAGTCGCCGCTGATCCGCGCCGTGCCGATCGAGGGCCAGCCCAAGCCCTATATGCGCATCGATGACGCCGCGGGGCTGGCGGCGTTGGCGCAGGTGTCCGTAGTCGAGATCCACCCCTGGGGCGCCAAGGCCGACCGGCCTGAGACGCCCGATCGCCTGATCTTCGACCTCGACCCCGCGCCGGAGCTCGGTTTCGAGGCCGTGGTGAAGGGCGGGCTGGAGCTGCGCGAGCGGCTGAAGACCCTCGGCCTCACGGCCTTCCCGCGCGTGACGGGCGGCAAGGGCCTGCACCTCGTGGTGCCGCTCGCCGTGCCGAAGCGCGGCGCGGCGCCGGACTGGCCCCAGGCCAAGCAGTTCGCCCGGCTGGTCTGCATGCTGATGGAGCGCGACGCGCCGACCCTCTACACCACGACCCTGGCGAAGAAGGCCCGCACGGGGCGCATCTTCCTCGACTACCTGCGCAACGACCGGCTTTCGACGGCCATCGCCAACTGGTCGCCGCGCGGGCGGTCGGGTGCGCCGGTGGCGCATCCCATCAAGTGGCCCGACGTGAAGCCCGGGCTCGATCCGGCCGGGCTGCGCATCCCGGCGCTGCTCGACGCGCCGCTCCCCGAGGACCCCTGGGTGGATTTCGAGGCCTCGGCCGGGTCGCTGCGCGCCGCGATGGAGAAGGCGACGAAATAGTCTGCCAAGCCGTGCCGGCTGCGGTGTGCTGGCTGCCTTATTGCGACTGCCTCTCAATTGCGACACAAAGGCTGCGAACCGCCCTCGTCCGGATTCGCCGCCGCCCCATGTCGTCGCCCCGCTTCGCCCTGCTGGCCGCCTTCCAGCGCCATTCCGGCGAGGTGATGCGCATGCTGCGCCGGCGCGGCGTCGCGCTGGAGGCCGCGGAAGACCTGCTCCAGGAATCCTTCCTCCGCCTCATGAAGGTCCAGCCCAGCGAGGCCGTGCAGGATCCGCGCGCCTATCTCCACCGCACCGCGCGCAACCTCATGATCGACGCCGAGCGCCACGCCCGCCGATCGCCGCTGCTGCACCTCACCGAGGAGCAGCGCGTCGCCGTCCCGGGCCAGGCGCCCGGCGCGGACCACGTCCTCATCGCCCGGGAGGAGCTGGAGCGGCTGCGCTGGATCATCGAGGACCTGCCGCCGCGTCAGCGGGAGGTCTTCACGCTGCACCGTCTCGAGGGCCTCGCGCCGGACGAGATCGCACGCCGCCTCGGCATCTCGCGCAACATGGTGGACCGCCACCTGCGCCTCGCGCTGGAGACCTGCCTCGAACGGTTCTCGCAGCCTTGACGGGGCAGGGAGGGCAGCCCGCTATGCGCATGGAGGCGCAATTGGGCGATCGGCGGGACACGGAGATCCGGAGCGAGGCGGCGGGCTGGGTGCTGCGCCTCGACGCGCCCGAGGCGAGCGCCGCGGACCGCGCCGCCTGCGAGGACTGGCTCGCGCGCGACGCCCGCCATGCCCGCGCTTTTCGGGACGCGCAGTTCGTCTTCCGGGGCGCGCCGGCCGCGCTGCGCCTGCCCGCGCGGGCGGCCCGCCCCACCTGGCGTCGGCGCGCCGCCTGGATGGCGCCGACCGCCATCGCCGCCGGAATCCTGCTCTTCTTTGCGCTCGGCGGCCCGTTGCGCCTCCAGGCCGACGCCATCGCCGGACTTGCCGAGCAGCCGGTCCTGACGCTGCCCGACGGCTCGACCGTCCAGCTCGACTCCACCTCCGCCGTCGCCTTCACCTTCGACGCGACGCGGCGCGAGGTGCGGCTGCTGCGCGGCGAGGCCTATTTCCGTGTGGCCGCCGATCCCGCGCGCCCCTTCGTCGTGCGCGCCGCCGGCGGGTCGAGCACCGCCCTCGGCACCGAATTCGACGTCCGGCTGACGGATGAGGGCGCCGAGGTGGGCGTCACGCAGCATGCCGTCCGCGTCGCCGCGCCCGCCGCCGCCGGGCCCGCCGAGGAGGCCACGCTGCGCGAGGGCCAGCAGGTCGCCTATGGCGCCGACGGCCGCCTGGGTCCGGTGCGCGGCGCCGATCCGGCCGCCATGGCCGCCTGGAGGGGCGGCACGCTGGTCGTGGAGAACGCCACCCTGGCCTCGGTGGTCGAGCGCATCGGCCGGCGCACCCGTGCGCGCATCGTCATCGCGAGCGGGCAGCTCGCCCAGCGGCGGATCAGCGGCAGCTTCGACGTCAGCGATCCGATGGCGGCGCTGACGGTGCTGGAGCGCGCGCTCGGCATCGGCTCCACGCGTGTCGGCGGTCTTCTCGTCGTCCTGCACGGCTGAAATTTTTCTGCTGCCGCACGTCCCGGAATCCGGACCCGCATCGTCCTGATGAGGGAGGGGGCCGCAGTCGGCCCCGGGGTTCGGTTGGGGGTCGTATGGTTTCGAAGGATCGGGCTGGCGCGTGGCGCTGCCGGGTGGGTCTTGCCCTGCGCGCGGCGCTGCTGGGGAGCACGCTGCTCGCAGAGGGAGGCGCCGCGGTGGCTTATGCCCAGCCCGCGGCACCGGTCAACGCGATCGCCGTGCCGCCGGGGCCGCTGGCCCAGGCGCTGAACCGCCTCGCGGCGCAGACCGGGCTGCAGATCGTCTATGACGCCGCCCTCGCCGAGGGCCGCACCTCGCCCGGCGCCTCGGGCAGCCTGACCGCCGCCCAGGCGCTCGATCGCGTGCTGGCCGGCACCGGCCTGATGCACAGCCTCGCCGGCGGCAATGTCGTGCGGCTGCAGCCTATCCCGGGCCAGGAGGGCGCGGTCACCCTGCCGCAGATGGAGGTGACCGGCGCGACCACCCCCTCCACGGCGATAATCGGCAACCTGCCGCGCGCCTATGCCGGCGGGCAGGTGGCGACCGGCGGGCAGCTCGGCCTGCTCGGCAACCGGTCGATCATGGACACGCCCTTCAGCACGACGAACTACACCGCGCAGACCATCCGCGACACGCAGGCGCGCAGCCTGGCGGACCTGATGATCAACGAGCCCTCGGTCCGCATGGTCTCGCCCGTCTCGAACGGCAGCGAGGTCTTCACCATGCGGGGCTTCCCGGTCGCCAACCAGGACGTGGCCTTCGGCGGGCTCTTCGGCATCCTGCCCTACTGGCGCGGCTCCGTGGCCGCGGCCGAGCGCGTGGAGGTCCTGCGCGGGCCGAACGCGCTGCTGAACGGCATGTCGCCGAGCGGTGCCAGCGGCGGCGCCATCAACATCGTGCCCAAGCGTGCCGACGAGGTGCCGCTGACGCGGCTGACCGCCAACTACATCTCCGACTCGAATTTCGGCGGATCCTTCGATGTCGGCCGGCGCTTCGGCGCCGACAACCAGTTCGGCGCGCGGATCAACGGCGTCTTCCGCGACGGCGACTACAGCCGCACCTCGCAGCAGCACGGCGAGGTGACGGGCGGCTTCGACTGGCGCGGCAGCCGGGCCCGCGTCTCGCTCGATTTCGGCTGGCAGCAGGAGCACCAGAAGGGGACGGAGGGGCTGATGGCGCTCGCCGCCAACCTCACGCGGCCGCCCACCGCCCCCAGCGCGACGCGCAGCCTCTACCAGCCCTGGACCTTCTGGAACAGCGATGCGGTCTACGGCGTGCTGCGCGGCGAGTACGACATCGCGGAGAACGTCACGGCCTATGGCGCCTTCGGCGGCCGCCACTACACCACGGAATACATCCTGCCCTTCGGCCAGAACCTGCTGGGCAACGGCAACTTCACCGAGAACGCGATCTACAACAACGAGTACTACGACGCGATCAGCTCGGAGATGGGGATCCGCGCACGGGCGCAGACCGGGCCGATCGGCCATCGCCTCAGCCTGGCGGGGACCTATCTGGAGCAGACCTCGGGCGTCGTGACCAGCAGCCTGGCGGCCCGGACCTCGAACATCTACTCGCCGCGGCTGGTGGCGCGGCCGAACCTGCCGATCCTGCCCGGCATCCCGCGCACCGGCTATCTCGCGCTGACCAGCGTCGCCGTGGCCGACACGCTCTCCTTCCTGGACGAGCGCTTGGAGGTGACCGCCGGCCTGCGCCAGCAGTACGTCCGCTCGCGCAGCTACAGCGCGGCCACCGGCGCGCGCACCGCCGCCTACAACGAAAGCGCGCTGACGCCCGTGGTCGGCCTCGTGGTGAAGCCCTGGCGCAACGTCTCGCTCTACGCGAACTATATCGAGGGGCTGAGCCAGGGCGGCCAGGCCCCCGCCGGCACGCGCAATGCCGGCGAGATCCTGGCCCCTTTCGTCGCCAACCAGTATGAGGTCGGCGTGAAGGTGGATTGGGGCCGCGTCACCACCACGCTTGCCGCCTTCCAGATCACCCGGCCCAGCAGCTTCACCGACCCCGCCACCAACTTCTTCGTCACCAACGGCGAGCAGCGGAACCGCGGCGTGGAGCTCAACGCCTTCGGAGAGGCCGTGCCGGGCCTGCGCCTGCTCGGCGGCGTCATGTACATGGAGGCGGAGCTGACCAGCACGCCGGGCGGCACGCTGAACGGCCGCCTGGCCACCAACTCCCCGCGCTGGAGCCTCAACCTCGGCGGCGAGTGGGACGTGCCCTTCGCGCCGGGCCTCACCGCCACCGGCCGCGTGATCCAGACCGGCTCGGCCTATCTGAACCAGCAGAACACCCAGCGCATCCCTGAATGGACGCGCTTCGACATCGGCGCTCGCTACCGCTTCGAGACCACGCGCGGGCCGGTCACGTTGCACGCCAACATCGAGAACCTGTTCGACAGGAACTACTGGATGTCGGCCTCGCTCTACCGGGGCGCGCCGCGGACCTTCCTCTTTGCGGTCAGCGCCGACTTCTGAACGCTCTACAAAATCTCACAGTTCCCGACACCATCCGTCTCGCCCTTTGAGGGAAATTACCTCCCGACCTGCAGCTCGGGAGGCGAGGATGAAGCTCTACACCTCATGGTTTGCCTTCGCCGGACCGCCGGCGGCCGCGCTCCAGTATTTCGAGCGCCGCCGGGCGACCACCATGGCCCGGCTCGCAGCGGTGACGCGTGAGCTGCGCGAGGCCATGGAAGCGCGTGCCGCCGTCCAGCGGGCTGACACCGTCCTTCGGATTTCTTGACTCCCGGTAATCCTTCTCCCTAAAGCGGCGGCATTCACGAGGAGGCCCGGGCGGGCAGCCTGTGTTGCCCGGCATGGCGCCTCCGGCAGGGAGAGGCCACGTCATGCGACACGCAACCCTAGCGAGGCTCGCCCTCGCCACCGGCCTGGGGCTTGCCTGCCTCGTCGCCGCACCCGCCCATGGCCAGACGGTGGGCGCACCTGCCCCGCACCGCACGCTCGGCACCGTGAGCTTCCCGGTGACCTGCAGCCCCGCCGCCCAGGCCGAGTTCAACCACGGCATGCTGCTGCAGCACTCCTTCTGGTACCAGGTCGCCAGCGAGTCCTTCCGGCAGGTCCGGCAGCAGGATCCCGGCTGCGCCATGTCCTATTGGGGCGAGGCGCTGACGCTGCTCACCAACCCCTACAGCCCGCCCTCGCCGCAGAACCTGCGCCAGGGCCGCGCGCTGCTGGAGGAAGCGGCGCGCCTCGGTGCCCGCAGCCCGCGCGAGGCGGCCTATGTCGAGGCGCTCGCGCTCGTCTTCGCCGGCGACAACCCGCCCGGCCATCGCGCGCGGCTCGGGGCCTATCGCGATGCGATGGGCCGGCTGCACGAGCGGTTCCCGGAGGACAAGGAGGCGCTGATCCTCTACGCGCTGCTGCTCGGCGTGGCCTCCGCGCCGAACGACCGCAGCTACGCCGACCCGCTGCGCGGCGCCGCGATGCTGGAGCGCGAGCTGGTGCTTCAGCCCGAGCATCCCGGCATCGTCCACTACCTGATCCACCTCTACGACTACCCGGCCCTGGCCAACCGGGGCGTCCGCGCCGCCGAGCGCTATGGCTCGCTCGCCGCCGACGCGCCGCATGCGCTGCACATGCCGTCGCACATCTACACGCGCGTGGGCCGCTGGGAGGATTCGGTCGAGAGCAACAACCGCGCGGCGGAGCTGGCGCTGCGCAACCGCGAGCCCGACGACACGCTGCACGCCTATGACTATATGGTCTACGCCCATCTTCAGACCGGCCGCGACGAGGCGGCGCGCGAGGCGATGCAGCGGGCCGTCACGGCGCGCTTCGACGGCCCGACGCGCAACGCCTATGCCTTCGCCATGGCCGCCATCCCTGCCCGCTTCGCGCTGGAGCGCGGCGCCTGGGCCGATGCGGCCGCGCTGCAGCCGCGCCCCGAGCCGAACTTCCTCTACACCGAGGCGCTGACGCACTTCGCCCGCGCGATCGGCCTTTCCCGCGCCGGCAGGCCGGCCGAGGCGGCGCCCGACATCGCGTCCCTCGCCCGCATCGCCCAGGCGCTGGAGGGCCGCGACGCCTATTGGTCGGAGCAGGTGGCGATCCAGCGGGAGGCCGCCGCCGGCCTGCAGGAGTTCATGGCGGGCCGTCGGGAAGAAGGGCTCGCCGCCCTGCGCGCCGCGGCCGATCGCGAGGGCCGCACGGACAAGCACGTCGTCACGCCGGGCCCACTGGCCCCGGCGCGCGAGCTCTACGCCGAGGCGCTGCTGGAGGCCGGCCAGGCGGCCGCCGCGCTGACCGAGTTCGAGGCGGTGCAGCGGACCGAGCCGCGCCGCTTCCGCGCCATCGCCGGCGCCGCCCGGGCTGCGGAAGCGGCAGGTCGCCCGGACCAGGCGCGACAGCAATATGCGCTGTTGCTCGATGTGGCGGGGGATGGCACTGGCCGGGCGGAGGTGGTGGCAGCGAGGGCCTATCTGGGGCGCTGATACGAAGGGACCTGTCGCCTATCCCTCTTTCAACCTGCGTCGACGCCCCCGCAGCGGTTGGCGATTGCGGGGCCTCGGTTGAGTTGCTTCGTCGCGAACCGCATTCACGTCGCCGCCGGCACTGCGACCGCCGGGCTGAACATCTCACCGGCGCGGGGAAGCACGCCCATGGGTCCAGTCCATTGACCACCGGTCGGCGAGGCCCATAGGCTTCACCGCAGAACGCCGGAACGGCGGCAGGAAACACCCATGAAACGTCGCACTCTTCTGCAAGGCGCCGCCGCCGGCGCGGCCACAACCGTGGCCCCGGCCATTGCCCAGCCCGCCCGCGCATCGGTCCTGCGCTTCGTGCCGCAGGCGAACCTCACTGCGCTGGACCCGATCTGGACCAGCGCGATCGTTACGCAGATGCACGGCTATCACGTCTACGACACGCTCTTCGCCGTGGATGCCGCGCAACGGCCGCACCCTCAGATGGCCGAGGGCCACACCGTCAGCGCCGATGGACTCGTCTGGACCATCCGGCTGCGCGACGGGCTGCGCTTCCACGACGGCGAGCCCGTCCGCGCGCGGGATTGCGCGGCGAGCCTGGAACGCTGGTCGAAGCGCGACGCCTTCGGGCAGCTCCTCGCGCGCGTCGTGGAGCGCTGGTCCGCGGCCGACGACCGCACGCTGGAAATCCGCCTCACGCGGCCCTTCCCACTGCTGCTCGACGCGCTGGCCAAGCCGGACGCCAACGTCGCCTTCATCATGCCCGAGCGCCTGGCGCGCACCGATGCCAACACGCAGATCGCCGAGGTCGTCGGCTCCGGCCCCTATCGCTTCCTGCGGGACGAATTCGTCGCCGGCAGCCGCGTCGCCTATGCGAAGAACGAGGCCTATGTGCCGCGGCAGGAGCCCTCAGACTGGGCCTCGGGCGGCAAGGTCGCGCATTTTCCCCGCATCGAATGGCACATCCTGCCCGATCCCGCGACAGCGGCCGCGGCCTTGCAGAACGGCGAGGTGGACTGGCTCGAGCAGCCGCTCTCCGACCTGATCCCGGCGCTGCGGCGCAACCGCAACATCGTCGTGGACAGCCTGAACCCGACCGGCCTGATGTCCATCATGCGGCTGAACCACCTGCAGCCGCCGTTCAACGACCTGAAGACGCGTCAGGCCGTCGCGCTGGCGGTGGACCAGTCGGAATATATGCAGGCCATCCTCGGCGACGACCGCTCGGTCTGGCGCGAATGCCACAGCCTGTTCCCCTGCGGCACGCTGCTCGGTACCGAGGATCTGTCGGAGCTCAACGGCCCGCCTCGCAGCCTGGATCGTGCGCGGGCCGCCTTGCAGGCCTCGGGCTACAAGGGCGAGAAGGTGGTCATCATCAACCCGACCGACTTCCCGCTCATCGGGCCGCACGGCCAGGTCACCGCGGATCGCCTGAAGCGGATCGGCATGAACGTCGAACTGGCGGAGACGGACTGGGGCACCGTCGTGCAGCGCCGGGTCCGGAAGGAGCCGGTGGAGCAGGGCGGCTGGAGCATCTTCCACACCTATGGCTCCTCCCTGGCCTATCTGAACCCCGCCGTGTCCTCCCTGGTGAAGGGGCCGGGCGCTTCCGGCTGGTTCGGCTGGTACACGAGCCCGCGCATGGAAGAGCTCGTCCAGGCCTGGTTCGATGCGGCGGATCCGGATCGGCAGCGAAGCCTGGCGAACGACATCAACAGGCTGGCGCAGGACGACGTGGCGACCATTCCGCTGGGCCAGTTCTTCATCCGCACGGCGCACAGGCGCAGCATCACGGGGCTGGCCAAGGGCAGCATGCCCTATCCCTGGGGCGTGCGCCCCGCCTGAGGAGCGCGGGGACTATCCCGCGCCGAGAAAGCTCGCGGTCTGGAAGGTCACGAAGGCCGCCGCATAGGCCAGCACGAGCATGTAGCCGAAGGTGAACCACATCCACCTTTGGCCGCCCGTCTCGCGCCGGATCACCGCCAGGGTCGCCGCGCATTGCGGGGCGAAGACGTACCAGGCCAGAAAGGCCAGCGCCGTCGCCAGCGACCACTTCCCGGCCAGCGCATTCCCGAGCTCGGCCGAATCATCGTCTGCCGCCTCGATCGCATAGACCGTGCCGAGCGAGGCCACCGCCACCTCGCGCGCCGCCATGCCGGGGATCAGCGCCACGCCGATCTGCCAGTTGAAGCCGATGGGCCGCAGCACGGGCTCCACCGCGTGGCCGATGGCGAAGGCGAAGCTGTACTCGATGGCCGGCTCCGTCGCGCCCTCGGGCGGCCGCGGCACGGAGGAGAGGAACCAGATCACCATCATCATCGCCAGGATGATCGTGCCGGCACGGCGCAGGAAGGCGCGCGCCCGCTGCCAGAGGCCGATCGCGACGTCGCGGGCGCGGGGCCATTTGTAGTCCGGCAGCTCCAGCATGAAGGGATCGCTCGGCACGTTGCGCCAGAGCAGCCGGCGGAAGACGTAGGACATGCCCAGCGCGCTGACGATGCCGATGGCGTAGAGGCCGAACATCACCAGCCCCTGGAGGCCGATCCAGCCCCAGACGGTCTCGTCCGGGATGAAGGCCGCGATGATCAGCGTGTAGACCGGAATGCGCGCCGAGCAGGTCATCAGCGGCGCCACCAGGATGGTCGCGAGACGGTCGCGCCAGTTGTCGATGACGCGCGTCGCCATGATGCCGGGGATGGCGCAGGCGAAGCTGGAGAGCAGCGGGATGAAGGCGCGGCCATGCAGCCCGGCACCGCCCATGATGCGGTCCATCAGGAAGGCGGCGCGGGCCATGTAGCCGAAATCCTCCAGCAGGAGGATGAAGAGGAAGAGGATCAGGATCTGCGGCAGGAAGACCAGCACGCTGCCCACGCCCGCGATCAGCCCGTCCTGCAGGAAGCTGCGCAGCAGGCCGAGCCCGCCCTCCGTCGGCAGGGTCGCGCCGACCGCGTCGCCCAGCAGCTTGAAGCCGTCGTCGATCAGCTCCATCGCCGGCTCGGCCCAGGCGAAGACGGCCTGGAACATCAGGAACAGCACCGCCAGCAGGATCAGCATGCCGCCCACCGGGTGGAGGACCACGGAATCCAGCCGCCGGGTCAGCGCGTCGCGGCGGTCCGGCACGCGGACGGTGGCGGCGACGATGCGGTCGGCCTCGCGCTGGAGGGTGCGCAGCCCGGCGGCATCGGGCGCCATCCAGGCGGAGGTGGCCGCCTCGGACGTCCGGGCCTCCAGCCGGTCGATCTCGGCCAGCAGGGCATTCGTGCCGCCGCGCCGCACGGCGACGGAGGTGACCACGGGAATGCCGAGCTCGGCGGAGAGCCGCTCCAGGTCGATCTCGATGCCGCGGTGCCTGGCGATGTCGATCATGTTGAGCGAGAGCAGGAGCGGCACGCCCGTGCGCTTCAGCTCCAGCACCAGCCGCAGCCCGAGCCGCAGGTTGGTGGCGTCGGCGACGCAGACCAACAGGTCCGGCCGCGCCTCGCCCTCGCGGTCGCCCAGCACGATGTCGCGCGTGATGGCCTCGTCCGGGCTGCGGGCGCGGAGCGAATAGGTGCCGGGCAGGTCGGTCAGCCGGACGCGGCGACCGGCCGGGGTGGCCAGCCGGCCCACCTTCCGCTCCACCGTCACGCCGGGATAGTTCGCCGCGCGCTGGTGGCTGCCGGTGAGGGCGTTGAACAGGGCGGTCTTGCCGCAGTTCGGATTGCCCACCAGAGCGACCGAGAGGTCGCGCTGGGCGGGGGAAAGCTCGTTCATGAAAGGGGCTCGACGAGGATGGCGGCCGCCTCGCGCCGCCGCAGCGCGATGGTGGCGGATTGCAGGCGGACCGCAATGGGGTCGCCCCCGAACAGCCCCTGGTGGAGGATCTCCACCTGGGCGCCTTCGACGAAGCCCAGCTCGATCAGCCGCCGCTCCAGCTCCTCGGGCGCCAGGGCACCGGATTCTGGCGGGCGGAGGCCCAGGATACGGCCGCGGAAGCCGCGCGGCGCGGCACCGAGATCGGCGGGGGTGAGGACGGACATGCGGGACCCGCGTTGCAAGCCAGCCTTGTAGATGCGATTGCCATTCGTTTGCAATTCACGGACGAGTCAGGAATCGCAGGGCGGCTATGCCGCCGCCCGCGCCTCGCGGTTGACGGTCCGCGCGGCCAGATGGGCCAGGGCCCGGTCCACGGCCCGCTCTTCCTCCAGCGTCTGGCGTAGGAGCGCGGCGATCTCCGGCCGCTCCATCGCCTCGGCCCAAGCCAGGAGGGTGCCGTAGCGCGACATCTCGTAATGCGCCAGCGCCTGGCCGCAGGCGATCAGGCCGGCGTCGTGGACGGGGCCGGGCTCGGCGACGTCGCCGAGCAGGTCCTCGCAATCCTGGAGGAGGCCGAGGATCGCCTCGGAGGTTTCCGCCCGCGCCGGCCGGCCGATCCGCCGAAACACCTCGCCGAGCCGTACCTGCTGGACCCGGCCGTTGGCGCATTGACGGGTGAAGGCCTCCCGCAGGGCGCCGTTGCGCGCGGCGCGGGCCATCCGGGGCAGGGCCCTCAGGATCTGGCGCTCCGCGAAATGGATCTCCTGGAGGAGCGCCAGGAACAGGTCGTCCAAGGAGGGCATGGAGTCTCCCGCAAATGGCGAAGGGAACGGCGAAGGTTTCCCGCGGTTGCGGCAGGCACGAAAAAACGCGCCGGCGGAGGGCCCGCCGGCGCGTCGTTCGTCCGGGCTCGGCCCGTCAGTACGGGTCGTCGCGGAGGTGGCCGCCATAGGCCGCGCCGGCCGCCGCCACGAAGGCGCCGATCAGCATGGACAGGGCGGTGAAGAGCGCGAGCTTGGCCGCAGCCTTGCGCGCCTCGTCGGCCGCCTGCTGCGCGCGCTGCGCCGCCTCGCGAGCCTTGGCGAAGGCCTGGTCCACCCGCGTCCGTGCATCGTCCACCGAGATGTTGGTGCGCGCGGCCACGAGCTGCGCCAGGTAGTCGCGGTCGCCGGCGGGCAGCTGGCCCGTGGTGATCGCATTGCCGACGATGGTCGTGACCTCCTGGGCGGCCTGCTCGTTGCTCTCGCCGTTCGGATTGGCGGCACCGGGCTGCGAGGCACGGAACAGCGTGTCCATGTCGTATTCCGACACGGGGCCGACCGCGCTGGCCGCGGCCTGCGCTGCGCCCTGCCCGACCGCGCCCGCCACCTGTCCGGCCGTGCCGACCGCGCCGGTGATGGCCGAGGTCAGGAGCCCGACGGTGACGATCGTGCCCAGCGCCCAGGCGAGCAGCCCGTGCGCCGTGTCACGGAAGAAGACCTCGTCGCGATGGACCGAGATCCAGCGGGTGCGCAGCCGTCCCGCGATGTAGCCGCCCAGTGCTGACGCCACCCATTGCACGACGATGAGCCAGACCACCGTCATCAGCCCGAGGGTCGTGGCGGAGACGCCTTCGTCATGCCAGGGCGAGATGGACGAGAAGCCGAGGCCGGCGCCCACCGCGATCAGGATGAGGGAGGCCGCGCAGGCGACGACGGCGCCCGCGATGATGGCGGCCCAGGAGACGGCGGAAGCCTCGGTGACCGCATGGTCCGTCAGCACGGCAGTGCCGGAACGGACATGCGGCGGGTCGTAGGTGCTGCTCGACATGGCCTTAGCGCCAGATCAGGGCGAGCAGGATGATGATCGGGATGGGAACGCCAAGAAGCCAGAGAAGAATGCCGCGGCCCATGTTTGCCTCCTGTTGTGAACGTGGTGTTCGGGCAAACGGCCTGGACCGGCAGGGGGTTGCATGGCGGCGCGGCAAGAGTGCGCCGTGTGGCGCGAGCGCCTCAGCGACGGCTCTGCGGCTGTGCGCGCTGCTGCCGGGTCCGGCCCGCCTGGGCGGCCAGGTTGCGGCAGCGCGGATCGTCGCCGATGCCGAACTGGATCGTCGGCAGGATGGCGAGCGGCACCGCCACGAAGCCCAGCGCCGCCGCGAGCCCGCCGCGGATGCCGAGCTCCGTGATATCAGGCGCCACGCTCGGATCGGCGAAGCTGCCGGTGATGTCGATGGAGGTCGGCAGCGCGGCGATGGTCATGCCCTTGGAATCCGTGTGCAGCTTCACGTCGAGCCGCTCGCGCGCCAGGTTCACGTTGCCCGTGCCGGTGATCAGCACGTCCTCCGTGTCGAGCAGCACGGTGCGCGAGTTCAGCACGCCGCGCTGCAGGCCGAGATCGGCCACGAAGCACTCGATGCGCGTCCGATCCGGCAGGCCGAGCGCGGAGAAGATCGCATTGCCGAGCCGCAGCCCCGCGAGGTCGATCAGCAGGGCGGATACGTTGCCGCCCGCCATCGACAGCGTCACCGCGCCGTCGCCGCGCGCCAGAAGCTCGGCCAGCGACTTGCCGCTGCTGTTGAGCTGCGCGCGGCCGCCCAGCGTGCCCTGCCCCTGCGCGACACCGGTGACGCCCAGCAGGCGGGAGACGTCGAGGCGCTGGAACGTCACCTGCGTTTCGGTGCGCAGGCCGCCATCCTCCTGCGGGGTGAGCGTGGACTGGGCCTCGATACGCCCCTGGCCCACGCCGAAGCGGAGCGGGTGGAGCTGGATCACGCCGTCGATGATGTCCATGGTCACGTGGAGGTTGTCGAGCGGCATGCTGCGCCCCTCGATGCGCTGGCCCTCATAGACGAGATGAATATTGGCGGCGCGGATGCGCGGCAGGCTGATGGGCGCGTCCGGCAGGGTGCGGCCGGGACGCGCGTTGCTCTGGCCGGGCTGCGGATCGCCGCCGATGAAGCCGGCGAGATCGTCCAGGTCCACGCGGCGTGAGCGGAGATTCGCGGTGACCTCCGGGCGCGGGCGCGTGCTTTCCGGACGTCGGTCGGCGGGAACGGTGGTCTGTGGCGTGTTGCGGCGGTTGGGGGCTGGTCCGGGCGGCGGAGCCTGGGTGACGGCGGGGCGCGGCTCCGGAGCCGGCTGCGGTGCCTGGCGGTTCGCCGTGCGCTGCGGCTGGGCGGGGCGCGTGGCCGGCGCGAGCGGCACCTCCGTCGCGGGACGTGCTGCGCCCGGCGCCACGACGATCTCGCCGCCGAGATCGGTGCGGCCCACCGTGCCCTGCATCTCGTGGAAGCGCGCACGGCCCTCCTCGAAGTCTAGACGGCCCGCGACGCGATAGGCGGGCGTGGTCGGAATCGGCACGCCGGTGAGCGGCATGAGCAGCTTCATGTCCGGCCCCGCCAGCGTGAGGCGCAGATCGGCGCCGCGCAGCGCCAGCGGCTCCTGCACGGTGCCCTCCAGCGTCACGCGCGTCGGGCCGTTGGCGAGCTGCACGCGCACGGGCCAGGGCCGCGCGGCGTCCTGCAGCGCGAGCAGCGCGCCGCCGACCAGCTCACCGGTGATAGGCTGCGCGGCATAGGTGCCCTCGGCGCGGAGGGTGATGGTGGGGTCCTGGCCCTCCGGCTCCTGCGTCGCGATCTGCAGGTTGAAGTCGGCCTCCAGCGCCTCCAGCGCGACATGGGAGCGCCCCTCCACGATGCTCACGCGGCGAATCTGCGCGCCGCTGCCGGAACCGCCGGTGAGCGCGTCGAAGGTGTAGTTGTTGGCGCCGTCCTCCTTGCCCAGCAGCTCGAGCGCGGGCTGGTGCAGCGCGACCGAGGGGATGACGAGCCGGCCTTCGCGGATCAGCGGCCAGACCTCGATGGAGATCACCGTGCGCGGCACGAGGGCGAAGGGCGGATCGGCCGGAAATCCTTCGGGATTGGCGATGTGCAGGTCGGTCAGCGTGATCTCCGGCACGCGCCGCAGGCGGACGTGCAGATGCGCGATGGTGACGGGGCGGCCCAGTGCGGCGGAGGCGCGGGATTCCATCATCGGGATCAGCCAGTCCCAGCGGAAGAGCAGGACCAGGAGAAGAATGGGCAGGCTGATCCCGATCAGCCAACGCAAGGCCCGGGGGATGCGCATCTCGGACGTCCTTGTGGGGCGATTCCACAGGGAACACCCCGGTGACGGCGGGGTTGCCTCGGGAACCTTCCCATCCCGCGGCGCGATGTTGCGATCGGTGCGCAACGTCCTGTGCAGCAGCACGTTTTTCCGGCGCGCCCCAAGGAGAGATTGTCGCATGCCGAACCGTCGCGCTGCCGCGAAGGCCGAAACCCTGCCGCCGCCCGCCCAGCGCGGCGCGGGAGGCGAAACCCATCAGGTCGCAGGCGGCGACGTCGCCGTCCTCACCACCTCCCAGGGCGCCCCCGTCGCCGACGACCAGAACACGCTGCGCTATGGCCCACGTGGGCCGGCGCTGCTGGAGGACTTCCACTTCCGGGAGAAGATGTTCCACTTCGATCATGAGCGGATTCCGGAGCGCATCGTTCACGCCCGCGGCTTCGGCGCGCACGGGTTCTTCGAGCTGCATGAATCCCTGGCCGACATCACCAAGGCCGACATCTTCCAGCGTGTCGGTGAGAAGACGCCGGCCTTCGTGCGCTTCTCCACGGTCGCGGGCAACAAGGGCTCGCCGGACCTGGCGCGCGATGTCCGCGGCTTCGCGGTGAAGCTCTACACGCAGCAGGGCAACTGGGACATCGTCGGCAACAACATCCCGGTTTTTTTCATCCAGGACGCGATGAAGTTTCCCGACCTGATCCACGCTGCGAAGCAGGAGCCGGACCGCGGTTTTCCGCAGGCGCAGACGGCGCACGACAACTTCTGGGACTTCGTGTCGCTAATGCCGGAATCCACGCATATGCTGATGTGGATCATGTCCGACCGCACCATCCCACGCTCCTTCCGCTTCATGGAGGGCTTCGGGGTCCACACCTTCCGGCTGGTGAACGCGGAGGGGAAATCCACCTTCGTGAAGTTTCACTGGAAGCCGAAGCTCGGGATGCAATCCGTGGTGTGGAACGAGGCGGTGAAGCTGAACGGCGCCGATCCGGACTTTCATCGGCGCGACCTCTGGAACGCCATCGGCATGGGTGCCTTTCCCGAATGGGAGCTGGGCCTCCAGCTCTTCGACCAGGACTTCGCGGACGGCTTCGACTTCGACGTGCTGGACGCGACCAAGCTCATCCCCGAGGAGCTGGTGCCGATCCGCCGCGTCGGGCGCCTGGTGCTCGACCGCGTGGTGGACAACTTCTTCGCCGAGACCGAGCAGGTCGCCTTCATGACGCAGAATATCGTGCCGGGCGTGGACTTCACGAACGATCCGCTGCTGCAAGGCCGCAACTTCTCGTATCTCGACACGCAGCTGAAGCGGCTCGGCGGGCCGAACTTCACGCATCTGCCGATCAACGCGCCGAAATGCCCCTTCGCGCATTTCCAGCAGGACGGCCACATGGCCTTTCGCAATCCGAAGGGCCGCGTGAACTACGAGCCGAACTCCCACAGTCAGCCTGAGGCCGGGCCGCGCGAGTCTCCGGAGACGGGTTTTCGCACCTTCCCTGCGGAGGATGCCGGCCCGAAGATCCGCGAGCGCGGCGCCCTCTTCGCCGATCACTACAGCCAGGCGCGACAATTCTACCTGAGCCAGACTCCGGTGGAGCAGACCCATATCGCCGACGCCTTCACCTTCGAGCTGAGCAAGGTCGAGACGCCGGCGATCCGCGAGCGCCTGGTCGCGAACCTGCGCAACGTGGACGAGGCGCTGGCGGCGAAGATCGCCGACGGGCTCGGCATGCTGTTGCCGCAGGCCTCCGAGCCGGCGCGGCCGGTGGTGGAACTGGCGGCGTCGCCGGCGCTCAGCATCCTGAAGAATCCGCCGCCGAGCTTCGAGGGCCGCAAGGTCGGTGCGCTCGTCACGGACGGGACGGATGCCGACATCCTCGTCGCCCTCAAGCAGGCCGTGGAAGCGGAAGGCGCGGTGCTGGAGCTGATCGCGCCGAAGATCGGCGGGATCGTGGCCAGCGACGGCACGCGGATACCGGCGCATCAGGCGGTCGCCGGCGGCCCGTCCGTTCTCTTCGATGCGGTCGCGGTGCTGCCTTCGGAGGAGGGCGCCGCCCTGCTTGCGGACAACGCCGCGGCGAAGGACTTCGTCAGCGATGCCTACGCCCACGCGAAGTTCATCGCGCACGCCCCCGCCGCGAAGGCGATCTTCAAGGGCGCCGGCATCATGAAATCCGACAAGGGCTTCGTGACGCTGAACGGCCCCGGCGATGTGCCGGGCTTCGTCGAGGCCTGCCGCGCGCTGCGCTTCTGGGACCGCGAACCGAAGGTGAAGTGAGAGAGTCCGCCATGAATGACATGACCCACATCGTCGAGCGTCAGCGCGCCGTCCAGCAGCAGGTGCAGAAGGCCGACAAGGCGCGGCCGCCCGAGGAGATGAAGGGCGCCATGCAGGCCGGCGCCCGGCGCTATCCGGAGCCGCCCTTTCCGAAGCAGCTTCTGGAGAAGCCCGGGATCGAGGAGGAGCAGGACCTCGCGCCGATGTACGACGCGCCTCACTGGAAGGGCTCGGGCAAGCTCGAGGGGAAGAAGGCCATCATCACCGGCGGCGATTCCGGCATCGGGCGCGCGGTCGCCGTGCTCTTCGCGCGGGAGGGTGCCGACGTCGCCATCCTGCATCTCGGCGAGGAGCAGGAGGATGCGGACGTCACCCATTCCGCGATCGAGAAGGAAGGCCGGCGCGGTATCTCCATCGCCGGCGACGTGACCGACCGTGCCTGGTGCGACGAGGCGGTGCGCCGGGTCATGAAGGATTTCGGCGGGGTGGACGTGCTGGTGAACAACGCCGCCTTCCAGCTGCATGTCAGCCGCTTCGAGGATCTGACGGAGGAGCATTTCGACCTCACGCTGAAGACCAACCTCTACGGCTACTTCCACATGGTGCAGGCCTGCCTGCCGCATATGAAGCCGGGCTCGGCGATCGTGAACACGGGCTCGGTGACGGGGATGTTCGGCAGCGCCTCCATCGTGGACTACTCGATGACGAAGGGCGGCATCCACGCCTTCACCCGCGCACTCTCGGGCAGCCTGATGCCGCGCGGGATCCGCGTGAACGCGGTGGCGCCCGGCCCAGTCTGGACGCCGCTGAATCCCAGCGACGATGCTAAGAAGGCGGAGAAATTCGGCGCGGGCACGCCGATGAAGCGTCCCGCCCAACCGGAGGAGCTGGCGCCGGCCTACGTCTTCCTCGCCTCGCCGCAGATGTCTAGTTTCATCACGGGCGAGGTTCTGCCGGTGATCGGCGGCTATTCCAGTCACTGACGCATCCTTCAGGAGGACTATCATGAGCGACATCCCCAGAGGGCCGACCGAGCTTAAGGCCAGCGCGCAGCGCGACGAGACGGCGGGGCTGATCTCCTCCGAGAAGGTCGAGGGCACCGCGGTCTATGATCCCACGGGCACCTGGCTCGGCTCGATCCAGAGCCTCATGATCAACAAGGTGAGCGGCCGGGTGGCCTATGCCGTGATGTCTTTCGGCGGCTTTCTCGGGCTGGGGCAGAGGTTCTTCCCGGTGCCGTGGTCGCAGCTGCGCTACGAGCCGGGCAAGGAGGGCTATGTGACCTCGATCACCGAGGGCCAGCTCTCCGGCGCGCCGGACTTCGACGCGGACCGGAGCTGGGACGATGCCGACTGGCGCGACAACCTCGACCGCTACTACGGCGTGGCGATCGAGCCGGACATGGCGCGCACGGGCGGCAGCATCTGATTCAGCCGCGCATCCCGGCCAGCACCTTCGCGAGAAAGTCCTTCACGCGGCCGAGCACCTTCATGCGCTCGTGCGAGACGCCGGGCACGATCTCCACCTGGACGTTCACGCCTGACTTCCGGAAGGAGTCCGCGAGCGCCTTCAGCCGTTCCGGCCGCGTGGCGCCGGCATCGTTCGCGCCTTCCATCCAATAGGTGCCGCCGGGCTTGTGGGTGATCTCCCAGGTCTCGAGATCGGCGTCGCCCACCAGCATCTGCACGGGGATCCGCGCCAGCGCCTCGCCGTCGAACTCCACGCCGAAGCGCGCCTTGATGTCGCGGATGCCGACCCACCAGTCCCGACTCGGGTCGAGCCGCGTGACCGAGCCGGGCGAGCCGATGCAGGCTGCCCACAGCTTGCGCGGATGCAGGATGGCGAAGCGATGCGCGAAATGCCCGCCGCCGGAGAAGCCGAAGATGGCGAAGCGCGACCATTCCTGCCCGTATTTCTGCGCGACCTCGTCGACCATCGAGATCAGCACCTCGTCGTAGCGGATGTCGCCTTCCTGCATGTACTTGTAGCCCGAGCGCGCGCCGTCCCCGAGCACGCCGACGGGGAAGACCGGGCAGAGGATGGCGCAGTCGTTCCAGCGACCGAACTCGGAGAAGCCGTCGCGGAATTCCAGGAAGGAGGTGCGCGACGTGCCATGCACGGCGACCAGCAGCTCCACCTTGGCGCCCTGACCGACCTTGGGCGGCACGTAGAGCGCGTAGTGGAAGCGCGGATCGGCCTTGCAGGCGAAGATCGCGGTGGGACCGAGATCATAGAGGGCGCGGGCCTTGGCTTCTTCGGCCGGGGGTGCGTCGGTCATGGCGGTCAGCTCCGTCCCACGCCCATGGCGAGGGTGTACTGGTCGTTGCGGGTCTCGTAATTCACCTCGCGCCGCGCGGCCCAGACGGAGACCTCGTGGTGCAGAGGCAGAATGGCCGCGTCCTCGAAGGCGAGGCGGCTGGCCTCGGCGAGCAGGGCATTGCGGCGCGAATCGTCCATGGTGCGGAGTGCTTCGTGCAACAGCCGGTCGAGCGCGGGGTTGGAGTAGCGGCCGGCATTGGCGGCGCCCATGCCGGCCTCGCGGTCCCAACGGGCGCAGATGGCCTTGAGCGGGTTGGACGTCTCGCCCGTGTTCACGCCCCAGGCGGAGAGATGCGCGCTGAACTCGCCGCGCGGGCCGCGCGAGGCATAGACGGACCAGGGCATCACCTCGGCCCGCGTCTCGACGCCGACGCGCGAAAACATCTGGGCAAGGGCCTGCACGAGCTTGGCGTCGTTCACATAGCGGTCGTTCGGCCCGTGCAGGGTGAGGCGGAAGCCGCCGGGAAAGCCCGCCTCGGCGAGCAGTGCGCGGGCGCGGGCGGGATCGTAGGCCGGGACCTCCAGGCGATCGGAGGTGCCGGGCTGGCCCTTGGGCAGGAACTGCGAGGCGGCGACGGCGTCGCCCTCCATCACCCGCTCCACCAGCGCCTGGCGATTGATCGCGAGGTTCAGCGCCTGCCGCACGCGCAGATCCTTGAAGGGATTTTTCGTGAGCGGCCTTCCGTCCATCCCGGCGACGAAGGGCGTGACCTCCTTGTCGTGGTCTAAGCCGACATAGACGAAGCGGCTGGAGATGCCACGGATGAGCTGGAATCGAGGCGTGGAGCGCACGCGCGGCGCGCTCTGCGAGGGCACGGCCTCGATGAGGTCGAGATCCCCGGAGAGCAATGCCGCCAGCCGCGCGCCGTCGTCGGTGACCATGCGCAGCACGACCTCGGACCAGGGAAGGCGGGGACCCCACCAGGAATCATTCCGCGCGAGGCGGATGTGGCTGCCCGGCACGTTCTCGCGGAGCAGGAAGGCGCCGGTGCCGGTGGCGGCGGCACCGTTGTTGTAGTCCGAGGTCCCGGCGCCGGCGCGGCTTGCCGCGATCATACGGATGCGGCTCAGCGAGTTGAGCAGCTGCGGGTCCGGCCCATCGGTCTCCACGAGCAGGCGGTTCGACGCGGGCGCCGACATCGCCTTCACGCTGCGCGTGTAGGTGCGGAAGGACGCGGTGCTCGGGATCTCCGTCGCGCGGCGGATGGAGGCGATGGCGTCCTCGGTCGTGAAGGGCGCGCCGTCGGTGAAGCGCGCATCCCGCAGCCTGAACTCCCAATGGACGTCGTCGACCAGCCGCCAGGATTCCGCGAGGCCCGGCGTGGAGCGCGAGGCCGCGTCGTTGGTCACCAGCGCGTCGAAGATGTGGCTGGCGACGGCGTTGTTGGGCGCGTTGCTCTGCAGATGCGGGTCGAGCGTGGTGTTCGGCGCCGCCATGCCGATGCGGAGCAGGCCCGACGCGCCTGCCCCTTGGGCCAGCGCCGCCGCGATCCACCCCGGCGTTGCACCCGCCGCCAGACCTGCACGTGTCAGCCAGCGGCGGGTGAACATGTGGCGCTCCTCAGGTCGGGATCATGCCGACGGCGCGATAGACCGCCGGCAGGGTGTCGAGGCTGTCCTTCACATAGGCGTCATAGGCCGCGGCGCCACGCCAGAAGGGGCCGAGGTTCAGCCGCGTCAGCAGCGTCGCATGCTCGGGGTCCTGCACGGCCTTCTCGAAGGCGCTCTCGAAGATCCGCACGAGCTCCGGCGCCATGCCACGCGGGGCGATGAAGCCGCAGGGCAGGTCCACCGCGATGTCGAAGCTCTGCTCGCGCGCCGTCGGCACGTTGGGCCAGCGCGGGAAGCGCTCGTCCGACGCGACGGCGAGCGCGCGGAAGGCGTCGCCGTCGATCACGCCGGCGAGCGCACCGAGCGCGTCGTAGACCAGGTCCACGTCGCCGGCCATGACCGCGTTGATCATCTGCCCGCCACCGGCGAAGGGCACGAAGAGGAACTTCGCGCCCGTCCGGTGCTCCAGCAACCGCATGCCGAAGGGCGGGTTGGTCGGCGTGCCGCCGCCGGCGAAGGAGATGCCCTCGGGTCGGGCGCGGGCGCGCTCCACCATGTCGCGCAGGTCACGGATCGGGCTGTCCTTCCGCACGGCCCAGCCGAAGTTCAGCGTGCTGGTGGCGGCGAGGAACGAAAAATCGTTTCTGGAATCGTACTGCACCTGCTGCACGAGGCCGATGCGGTAGGAGGCGTCGGTGACGCCGGCGATGACATTGCCGTCCGGCCGCTGCGTCTTCAGCCAAGCAAGCGCGACGGCGCCCGAGGCGCCCGGCCGGTTCTCGACGATCAACGTCTGACCGAGATGGCGCGTGGCGATCGCCGCCATGCCGCGCAGGTAGGTGTCGGTCGTGCCGCCCGGCGCCCAGGGGCAGATCATGCGGATGGGACGGTCAGGCAGCAGGGATTGTGCGCGCAGACGGAGGGCAGGAAGCGCCAGGGCGCCGCCCAGCGTGGCACGGCGTCCGAATAGGCCAGTCATCAACGGTCCTTCCCGTTCCAGGTGACACCGCCATCCGGCCGCAGCGCTGTTGCGGCGACCTCGCGACAGAGGCGGAAGTCCGCGCCGTGCACGTTGCGGACGCGGTCGATAAGGCGCAGCAGCACGGGCAGCCGCGCCTCGCGCGCGATGCCGTTGTCGGCGCGCGGATGCAGGGTGATGCAGGCGAAGCCTTCCACCGGCAGCAGCGCGTCGAGCTCTTCCCGGAGAAAGGCCTCGGCGCGGGACTGGGTGAGGCGGCGGCCGAAATGCGTGGAGTCGTCGAGGCCCTCGCTGACCGGCAGCTCGACCATGCCGGCACCGCCATCGGCAGCCAGCGCATAGGGCGCATCGTCGTCGACGTTGCTGCTGTCGTAGCGATAGCCGAGGCCCCGCAGCAGGCCGATCGTCGCCATGGACAACGTGCCGGTGGGCGCGCGGAAACCGAGCGGGGCGCCGCAGCGAGCGGTCAGCGCGGCGTGTGCCTCCTCCAGGATCTCGGCCTCCCGGGCCGGATCCAGCGTCATGTGGTCCTCGAAGGCGCGGCCATGGGCGGCGACCTCATGGCCCTCGGCGAGGCAGCGCTCCAGCAGCGCGGGGGCGCGGTGCGCCTCGAAGGAGGGCCAGAAGAAGGTCGCCTTCACCTCGGCCGCGCTGAAAGCGTCGAGCAGCCGTGCGAGGCCGCGGTGGTAGGCGTAGCCGCCATGCGCGAAGCGGCCATACAGCGCGGAAGCCGGCTCGACCGCCGCCTCGGGCCCGAGGCCCTGGACGTTCACGGTCAGGAGGACGGTGCGGCTCATCGGCGGAAGGCCTCCGGCGTCGCGAGGCAATGCGTGGCGAGGTCGCGCAGGGTCATGAAGCGCACGCCCGGCAGGGTGGCGGCCTTGGCCAGGAAGCGATCCACGATGGCGGCCCGCGCCGGCCCGCCGCTGCCGAAGCCGGCGCGCGGATGGTAGGTGAGGTGCAGGTAGCCCGCGCCGGCATGGATGGCCTGCAGCTCCTGGCACCAGTTCTCTAGCACCTCCTCGGCGAGCGCCTGGCCCTCGCGATAGGCGGGCACGTCGTCCAGCGAGACGGTGTTGTTGGGCAGGATGACCATCTCGGTGCTGACGGCACCATCGAGCGTCGCGAGATAGGGCGCGTCGTCGTCCTTCTCGGAGGCGTCGTAGATATAGCCGAGGCGCCGCAGCGTCGGGAGCGTGCGGGCGCTCTTGCGGCCGGAGGGCGAGCACCAGCCGACCGGCGCCTCGCCCACGCAGTCCGAGAGGATGCGGTGCGTGCGCTCCAGCAGCTCCGGCTCCTCGTCGCCGAGCTCCCAGCCCTCGTGGACATAGCCATGGGCGGCGATCTCGTGGCCGGCGGCGTGGACCTCGCGCATCAGGCCGGGCGCGATCTCCGCATCGTAGCCGCACATGAAGAAGGTGGCGGGGACGCCGTGCCGCGCCAGGATCTCCAGGTGGCGCGGGATGCCGCGGCGGATGGAGTAGCGGCCCCGGCTGTGGATGCCGAGCGGCACCTGGCGACGGCCGACCTCCAGCGCGGGCCCGTCCATGTGGACGGTGACGCAGATGACGCAGCTCGCGTCTCCGGGCCAGTGCGGCTTGGGCGCGGCGAGGCCGCGGAGGATATCGGCTTGCATGGTCTCTCCCGGAGCGCGGCGGGAGAATGCACTCTGTACCTCAAAATGCAATATGGCTGGGCGGCGCCTAGGCTCAGGACCTATTAATTCGGATGGTGTTGTGATTCACAGTCTCTGACGAGGAGGCTGTGATGGGTGCATTGT